>JAWOMO010000138.1:0-6094 GCA_033852435.1 Nitrospira sp. | reverse complement strand
CGAGCGGCAGCCACCTCGCCGCCGGGGTACATGAGCCGGCTGTATCCCACAGGGGCGAGCAAAAAGGGCATGGACACGTCGAGGCCCAGGACGCGAGTACGCAAGTCGCAACCCGACACCTCGACGGCATGGCGCGGCCGGAATGTCACGTCCTCGAAGGTGCGGCAATTCTCGCGCAGGGTGACCTCGCCTTCGGCGCCTCCGTCCAGATAGTCGAACACGGCCCGGGGCACTCTGCGACGTGCCAGGAGCCGCAGATCCTCGATGCAGACAACCCGCGGTGACGCGACTTTACGGGACGCTCTAGACATCATCATTATTCACCACTCTGATTACCGCGAAATGTGGGCGGCATAAGGGACAAACCGACTGCTTCAGAACATAACCTCAAGGCTGAGCGACCGAGGCCAGCGGCGAAGCGAGCGGGTCCGAAGATCCGTCTTAAGCCGATTGTTAGGCAGCTTTCCGCGTGACCTAGCTCGCTGCTTCATGGGACTCGGCTAGGCCGGCTGAAAGAGCTCCACGACGTTTCCGCATGGATCCTCGACTAAGATCTGCTTCCCGCCAGGGCCCGATACGATCTCGTTGTGGAATCGTACGCCCGCAGCCTTCAGTTTCGCGATCGTAGCGGCCAGATCGTGAGTTTCCACTACGAACCGATTCCAGCCCCCCGGCTCAGGCTTGCGCCCGTCCGGCATCGGCCGCGAAGCCGAAGCATGGAGCCCAGCAAGCCAGAGCGTTAGATCGCCGCGCGTCAGAATCGCCATGGCGGGGAATTGCTGCTGGACCGTGAAATCGAGGTGAGTGCTATAGAAGTCGACAGCCTTCTGCACGTCGGTCACAAGATATCGCACATATTCGCATTTGTTGACCTCCTTCAGCGGAGCTTCTTGCCAGTTCGGATTGTGGGTGACAGTCGGTCAATGTCCAGCGTCAGCGTATACCATCTTATTGAATACGAACACTAACCGTAATTCAGCGCAGACCCTACGGCCCTGCGTTGTAGGGCACGGCGACAGGCTACGAGAACACTAGACGCGATGGCCGCCTAACCGTTCGGGTTCAGGCACGGCCCGAGCGCGCAGCGCGAGGACCGTCGGCTGGAACCCGTTGCTAGCCCTCACCGGCCAACTCCGATGTGTTAAGGGCCACGGTGGCGCGGACGAGGGTTTTGAACGCCTCCTCGTCGATCTTGTCGCCTTCGCGGATGTCGATGGCGCGCCTGGCATTGCCCTCCAGGCTGGAGTTGAAGAGGCGGGAAGGATCCTTGAGCGCGGCACCCTTGGCGAAGGTTAGCTTGACATGGTCCTTGTATGTCTCACCGGTGCAGATCATCCCGTCGTGAGACCAGACCGGGACCCCCGTCGGGTTGGATGGCTTTTTCCATTTCAACTCCTCAACCACATCTGGATCGGCCTGCTTGATGAGAGCGCGGATGCGCGCGAGAGTCTTGCCTCGCCAGTCGCTCAGCCCTTTGATCCTGGCGTCGATCAGCGCGGAGGATGCTTCCGGGCTCGCCTTCTTCGCGGCGGGTTTCTTCGCTGCCTGCTTCTTGGCGTTCCTTTTCTGGACCATTGGTCTTTCCTTCGTGTGAGGGCAACGCGTTGCCGCTGAACCGCTAACACCAAATAGTTTCATTACCAGCAAATCTTTCAGTCGGCTTACGCGGCGGGTTGGACGGCGATCGTCACGCTTCTCTCCCGATCGGACCAAAGTAAGGACGTGGCAAATTCTTCTCCGCAGTTCGTCGTGGTCATAGAGCCCTGGACTCGTAGGCCACCCCTCTTTCAAGCGCCAGCCCTCTTCTCGTATTAACACCACCGTCTAAGCAGAAGCAGACCGATGCGCCCGCAGGAAGGAACGTATCTGGCGCACTACCAGGGGAATCCGCTCCTTGGGTTCCTTCCACGGGAACATGCTCACTTCGGCCTTCGGCGCGAGCATCGCGGCCTCCATGGCGACGGCATACGGATGCGCCGGGATATCGTCCGGCAGGATCAGGACCGGCGTCTGGCACTTACGCACGAAATCGCGTGTCACGGTGTAGACGAAGTCGGGGTTACTGCGGTACATCTTGGTCAGAAATTTTTCGACCATCTCCATCGTGATTTCGGGCCGGCGCTTGATCAGCTCTGGGGCCCAACCGGTCATGCTGCTGTCGTACATGACGTTGGGCATCTCCGGCCGGAACCCGACCGGCTGTGCCAGTACGGCGGCGACAACACGATTCGGTGCCCTCTTCAAGAGGTTCCAGATGAAGGGACCACCGATGCAGAAACCCAGCACCATGAACTTGTCGATGCCCAGGTGATCCATCAGACGGAGCTGGTCGTCGGCAAATGAATCCCAAGGCCGGTCGATTTCGAGCGGGCCGGAGGACTGGCCGGTATTCGCGTTGCGCAGGTCCGACGCGATGCAACGGTACTCTCCCTTGAATTCCTCGATCGGGTTAAAAGGAGCGGTGGTCAAGCCTGAGATCGCCGAGTTTAATCCCCCACCGGCGATGAGCAACAACGGGACGCCGGAACCGGCCTCCTGATAGCGGATACGCACAGGGCCTTTTTCGTAGAAGGACATGGCAGCGCCTCCGTTCCCAGTCTGCTGAGCAAACACGCGCGGCGCTGCGGCCATCACCGTCGCCGCGGCGCCCGCTTTCAGTATTTTGCGTCTGATGGGATCGATCATCGACGTCCTCCCGACTTTCGGGCTATCTAACGTGCTCGCTAACCGGCGCGCGCCGATCTTGCGCGCGTCCGGGTTGAGCGGGTGGTTAGACGTGATTTTGCCTCGCGCAAACGTCCTGTAACGTACTTGTGCAAGACGCTGGCGATCAGAGTCTGGTAAGGAAGCCCTTCCTCATAGGCGCGAGCCTGAAGATCCATCAAGTCTGCCGCAGAGAGTCGAATGTTGACGCGCTTGTTCTTCACAAAAGTGGCACGAGCCGCCTCGCGGAATGCGGCGAGCTGGGCTTTCGTAGGGTGAGCTGAAACTAGTACCCCTCTTTCATATGCGCCGAGTATCTCTCGCTCAAATCGGTCAAGACTCTTCATCGTCTTCATCGTTTTCTCCGCTCCGCAGATAATTTCGCGTCGCCTTCCGGCTAGGAATGACTGTCTTCAGGAAGTAGTGCGTTTTCTCTTCGACTGAAGGGACAAGAAAAATGTAGTCGCGATAGGCCACAACAAGGACTACCTGCCCCGGGTATCGCCGCTGGCTCGGGTGAACCAAGATGTCCTTCAAGCCGTCTTCTTCAATTGCAGCAACGATTTCTTCGAACGATATGCCCCGCTCAGCCTTAAGCCGTTCATTCTTGTCTGGATCCCACCGGAATGGCTTCACACAACGATCATATCAACTTGTGTGCCTTCTGTCATCATCCAGAGAGCACGATGACCGAGTCTAACGTATCAGGCTGAGAGGGCGAGACCAGCGAGCGCAGCGAGCGTGTCGAAGATCCTTCTCAAGCCGACCGTTAGACCGGACGTTGTCATGATCATCTCGGCGGCCTGTGTGATCATCTGCAAATCGGCATGGCGATGGATAATCCGCCAACCGTTTGCCTCGCGGCGAAATACCATTGTTGCCCGCAACCCCTGAGTGGACATCTCACTTGAGGAACCTACTTGCGAACGAATAATTTCGGTCTGTACAAGATAAGCAAGGTCGGCACCAACCATCCTGCTTATTTTCTCTCGGGTACGAGTGCCATTCGAGTATTTCGTACTAACCCAATTCAGTCGAGCTGTGACATTTTGCCATCCGCGTTCGACGCCGCCAAACCCTCCACAAAGAGTAACGTCGTCGGCACGAGACCAAAGAGCTTGAAATGCTGCAGGCCGTCCTTTCACGAACTCCTCCTCTGCAGCCTTAAGCTTTGCCATGAAAGTCGTCCATTCCGCATTCGCTAAATCACTCATCGCAAGGACATCCTCCGCTTTGAGTTCTATTGATCTAATGCAATACCGCTGAGCCGCTAATGCAAAGTAGGATCATTTAGCACGCAATCTCGCCGGCGGCTCAAGCGGCGGGTTAGGCTGCTCCAGCCGCTGAAGCGTTGCCTCAATGCCGTCCAGCCGCTCCTGCAACTTATCCGTCGCGACACCGTTCTTGTATGCCATGATGATCAGCTTGAGCGAAACTAAAAACACCCCGGCCTCCAACAGCAGGTCATGCGTGAACCCCTTGGTGAAGAGCGCCGTCACAAACAGGACGAAGGTAATAAGAATCACCAGCAACGAGCCAGGATCAAAATGCTTCCGGAAGTCAGCCATTCTGGATGCTCCGTCTGAATCAGCGATGGATTTTCGATCCGCCGCCTAACGCTAAGGCTGAGAAGCCACGCCTCGCGAGCGCAGCGAGCAGAGCCGTAGGGCTTTCTCAAGCCGATTGTTATGTGCCTCCGGCTTACATTTCATGCGATAATGATAGATAGTCCGAAAGGCACTTCTAGCGCTGTAAAAAGTTCCAACAAGTGCGTGGGACTTCAATACCTGCGTGATCGCAGTTTGACCGGTACCCACAGAACACATCAACTTTGTACCGCTGCTTGAGTGACTTCAAATAGGCGACATTGGGTTTCACAACTGCCAGAGCGCGTCGATATACTGTTCGAGCGGTGCCGATTCCGGTAACGCTGGTTGAAAATGCCACGCGTCATCCAGATAAACAGGAGAGTTCGGAGATCGTCGCTCTCCTTTGCGACGTATCATGGTTGCCTGGACGCCCAATCGGCTCGTGATTTCCTCGAACGGCAAAGCATCTCCATGAATACGTAAGCTCGCCATGAAAGCGAAGTAGGTCGGCTCGTCCGTTTCTTCGCCGCGCATCGCACCCTTTAGAGTACGGAAAACTTTCTGATCGCTACGGGGAGTCATGGCACATAACGTTTCGGGTGAGAGGCGCGGTCCTCCGCGTCCTTCTCAACCCGATGGTTATCCGGGATCAATCTCGGCACTCCCGCCGACACTACGTCGCGATCCCCACCCATAACGCCAAGGCTCGGCTCACCCGTAGCACTAGATCATCTTCCAACCGGCCAATACTCTGCGCGATACGAGTACGAGACACAGTCGTGACTTTATCGATCATGAGCTGGAATAATGAACGCAGGCCGTTGCCCGGCGACGGTTCCACGGTAAGCCGGAAAAGAGGGGCGTTCACGAGCGTGCTCGTAACCGGGACAACGGTTACGCTCGCGTGCGTCTCGTTGAACAGGTCTGACTGCACAATCAGTGCAGGACGAGGCTTGCCGTAGTCGCCCGGTAGCGCGACTATCACAAGATCGCCGCGCTTCAACCGGTCCACCCTTCGGTATCCCGGGTCTCGTCGAGCCAAGTCAAAACCTGCTGCTCGGCACGCCGATGCTTGGACGCTGCCAGGCTTTGTCGGTGGCACTCCTCAGCAAACCCCTGAGCCCTTGTGTCGGGAATCCAGTGCAATGTTTTCCATAACGCGTTTCCTCCTCGATCCGTCCTGCTTACCACAGCCGTTACGGTTTGCATTGCTTTCATAATAATCAGAGTCGGACAGTCGCAACCCAGCACGTCTCATCTTCGTACGATAGCGCTTCACACTTCGAGCAGTCGAACTTTCCTTTGCCATGACATGTAATATGGCATGCCACGCAGCAAGACGCCATAGATCGGCTAATCACGCAGCCAAGACGCTCGCAGCTTCACTCGCTAAATCGTCAAACAGGTCGCCGGATAACGCTAGGATGAGCAACGTGTCTTTCGCGTTCGCTCCATCCTTTTGTTATGCCTTTTGTTTGTTGACTCATGCGCGGTGTATAAAGCTTCAGGAGCGATATCCACGCCGTTCGGCCAAGCAAGCGTTCCCCCTTCGATGAAGAATTTCTTGAAAACCTTTGGGTTCTTAAGAGATTCGAAAACTGGACCTTTGAACCACTGGGATATATCGATCTGCTTCTCCGTCCCGTCATCGAAACGAGTTGAAACGATAAATCCGCTTATGTGACGTGCTTCGACCACTTGTGGCAGATAACTCATAAAATTACTCCAACGGCTTAATTCGATTGAGCGGTCGACCCTTCTCAATATTTTTCCAGTTTATCATGAGTTCGAGTCGATGACGA
>JAWOMO010000116.1:0-2535 GCA_033852435.1 Nitrospira sp. | reverse complement strand
GAGACATCAAAGTTCTCCGTGATCCGGCTGGGTGACTTCGAGGTTGTCAAGAGCGCCGTGCCGCGCTGGATACCCCAGGCGAGCAAGACTTGCGCCGGGGTCTTGTTGACTCGCCTGGCGACAGCGGTGATGACAGGATCTTCCAGCAGCTTAGGCTCGCCGCTATGCCCCAGGGCCGCGAAAGCTTGCAGCACGATGCCATTCTTTCTGCAATAGTCCAAGAGTTCCCATTCCGGCAGATACGGATGGGATTCGACGTGAACAACCGCAGGCTTGATCCTCCCGGCTTCACAGATCTCTTTAACCTGTTCCAAATTGACGTCGGATAATCCGATCGCCTTGCACGTGCCTTCGTCCACCAGGTCCTCCATCGCCCCCCACGTCTCCAGTAACGTCACCGCCTTGTCATAAATCACCTTGCCGCTGGCATCCCTCGGGTCTTGCTCGTCTCCCGGTCGGAAGGCAAAGGGGGTGTGGATGAGATAGAGATCGAGGTAGTCGACTTGGAGTTTCGTGCGACTGGCTTCGAAGGCGGGCCTGACTCGTTCAGGACGATGGTTGGTGTTCCACAGCTTCGTGGCGACAAACACCTCCTTCCGCCTGATCTTTCCCGCCTTGAACACCTCCTGCATCGCCTCGCCGACCTCCTTTTCAGTTCGGTAACGTTCGGCGGTGTCGAGTGCGCGAAATCCCGCTTCCAGCGCCGCCTTGGTCGCGTTCCGGGTTGCAACGGGGTCGGGAATCAGCGTGCCAAACCCGAGCGCGGGGATCGCACCGGATCCGTCGTTGAGGGCTATCTTCGTATAGCGAAGGTTGTTGGGTTCTACCATGGTTTCGCCCCTCCGATTTTTCCCAGGTGGACTTCAGCCCGCGACTGTTCCGGGCCATCTCTAGTGAGCCTAACGCCCTATGCATGGAATCGAGATCGAGCAGATCGCCGACCACGACCTCCGCACCCATATCGCGCAACACTTGCGCGCGTTCGTCTTCATTTCGCACCATCGCACGCACCACTTTGCCTTGCTTCAACAGCAGTTCGGTAACCGTGCGCCCTACCGCAGCGACACGGCCCGCTGCGCCGGTAACCAGAATGGGATTTGCCATGTTCTTCCTCCTATGCGGTCGTTTGAACCGAAAGTCAGATTCGTTGGCATTTCTATTCCTCCATGGGGTTAGGCGACCGCGGTGAGAAAATCCTCCGAGCCTCGCTCAGCACCTGACTTCGGGTGCGCGGCGCGTTCATGAACGTGCGCTGTGGGGGTACGGTCGATCAGGAGACTGAGCAATTCCGGCCGGCTGTAGTGACCTCTCGAGTCCATCAGATGCTTCCGCTTGTCGATCAGCGTGAAATCGAGGTCGACAGTGACTTCACCTTCGCCCGAGCGGATGGGTTGACTCAGTATGCTCCCATCAGGTGCGATAATCGCCGTGAAGCAACCACCCGAGATCGGTCCGATCTCGCAGCCCGTGTCCTTCATGATTTGCGCCTGCTGGTCAGCATCCAGCCAGGCCGTAGCGCAAACGACAAAGCACCCAGACTCCAGTGCATGCTGCCTCACGTTGATTTCCACCTTCTGCGCAAACGCATCGCCGAACATGGAGCCGGGGTACATCGCAGAGTGGATCTGCTCGCCATCGGCCATCAGCGCGTACCGTGCGAGAGGGTTATAGTGCTCAAAACAAGCGAGTTGACCAATGCGTGCGACCCTGCTCTCAACAGCCCGTAAACCTGAGCCATCGCCCTGGCCCCAGATCATGCGCTCGTAATGCGTGGGCGTGATCTTGCGTCGTCTTTGAATTAACGTGCCGTCGGCATCAAAGAGAAGCTGCGTGTTGTATAGGGTTCCCCCGTCACGCTCGTTGACGCCGATGGAGACAACGACGCCCGACTGCTTGCAGGCCTCGCCGATCGATTCGGTGGCAAGAGATGGCACCGACACTGACTGGTCAAGCAGCTTCAGGAACTCACCGCCGACAATGATTTGATAGCCGGACTGCACGATCGAAAAGTACGGGTAGTTAGGCACCACGGTTTCCGGGAACGTGGCAAACTGCACCCCCTGCTGCCCAAGCTCATGAATCTTCCGGACGACCTTTTCGACCGTCCCCTCACGACTATAGAGGACGGGACTTAGTTGGATTGCGGAAGCCTTTACAACTTTCATGGCAATCTCCGGGCATAACGCTTGCCCATCCGGTCTCCTGTCAAGATATCCACTCCAAGGGTCGCGGATGAAAATTCAGGTCGCGTTTGGCCTTGGCGTTCGATACGCCGCGCATCTGAGTCCCGTAGTAAACCGCATCCGGTCCACTCGCTTTCAGAGCCTCTTCAACTGATATCCGCGGCGGTGGTGGAGCCTTCAGCCATTGAGCAAATGCAGGCAGCCATTCGCGCACCGCTAAAGGGCGATCATTCGCTATCAGATAGATCCCAGGATTGCCTTGCTCTGCTGCCACAGCGGTGGCAATCGCCGCGTCGTCAATGTGTAGCCACGACGCGACGCCTTCGCCATTCCCGACGATCGGGAACTGTCG
>JAWOMO010000059.1:0-15205 GCA_033852435.1 Nitrospira sp. | reverse complement strand
AGCTGATCAGCCCGATTGCGATGGATCAGGGGTTGCGCTTCGCGGTGCGCGAGGGCGGCAAGACGGTCGGCTCCGGGGTCGTCACGGAAATCTTAGCCTAACCGCAGCGTGCTGTCCCAGGACAGCCGGGGAGTATTGCGATGCGAGAAATCATTGACTTGGCTTGTACGGTCTGCAAGCAACGGAACTATTCAACGACCAAAAACAAGAAGAACGATCCGGATCGGTTGGAACGAAACAAGTTCTGCAAGTTCTGCCGAAAGCACATTGCCCATAAAGAGGTGAAGTAGAAGGCGGAGGGGCACGGGACGGTTACGGCGCCAGCGGTTCTCCCTGTGACTCCATCGCGGTGCAGAGGGGCATAGTGTTAATGGCAGCACGTCGGTCTCCAAAACCGAAAGTCTGGGTTCAAATCCTAGTGCCCCTGCCACCCCAACCTCGCTCGTGCCGGGGAGCCATATGATGGTTCATGGTGGACGGATGGACACCTTGGTGGATTTGGTTTTGATTTAGAAGTTAGCTCGAGCTGACCTGTGCAGCAGTCGTCCCAACGGGGCGACAGTTTTCTTGACTGATGATCGAGGAGTGAGACAGCGCAATGTTTAAACGGATGATCGATACGGTGAAGGAATTCCTCGTCGACGTACGCACCGAGCTCAAGAAGGTGTCATTTCCAACGCGCGCCGAGACGATAGGATCGACAACCGTCGTGATTGTGTTTTGCGTGCTCATGTCGCTCTATCTTTCGGTAATCGATTCGTTTCTGGTGTGGTTGGTCGGGAAGATTCTGTAGATGGATGAGCGGGGTTCAACCAACGATCTGAGGGTGGGCATGGGAAAAAACTGGTACGTGATTCATACCTACGCGGGCTTTGAAGGACGAGTGAAGACCAGTTTGCTCGAACGCGCAAACCAAATGGCCTTGACGGAGAAGCTTGGGCAGGTACTGGTGCCGACGGAAGACGTCATCGAGATCAAGGATGGAAAGCGTCGCACGTCACGGCGAAAATTTTTTCCGGGCTATGTCTTGGTTGAGCTGGAGACGCCCCTGGCCGACGAGACGCTGCAAATGATCAAGGAGACGCCGAAGGTCACGGGATTTGTCGGCGGGGGAGCGCAACCGACGCCTCTGACGAACGACGAAGTGGCTGAATTGTTGAAGCAGGTTGATGCGGGAAGTGCAGGGCCACGCGAACAAGTCAAGTTCATTAAGACCGACAATGTTCGCATCATCGACGGGCCGTTCCTCGGTTTTAACGGCATTGTCGATGAGGTAGACCATGATCATAACCGCCTTAAGGTGATGGTCAGTATTTTCGGTCGTTCGACTCCGGTAGAGCTCGGGTTTATGCAGGTAGAGCGGATCTAGAGGGTGGGTTTCACGGTTGAATGTTGAGTAGAGGGGCGGTGGTTAGAGCATCGTCCGCATTTAACATTCAGCATTCAACATTCAGAGGAGTGGCATATGGCGAAAGAAGTATCAGCGCAGATTAAATTACAGATTCCGGCTGGCAAGGCGAACCCGGCTCCTCCCGTTGGACCGTCGTTGGGGCAGCACGGCGTCAACATCATGGAATTTTGCAAGCAGTTCAACGCCAAGACACAAAAAGAGGGTGACAGCATCATCCCGGTGATTATCACGGTCTACAAGGACCGGACCTTCACGTTTGTGATGAAGACCCCTCCGGCGTCTGATCTGTTGAAGAAGGCTGCCGGCATCATCAAGGGATCAGGCGTGCCACAAAAGGACAAGGTGGGAAAGATCACCAGAAAGCAGCTCAATGAAATCGCCCAGAAGAAAATGGCCGATCTGAATGCTGCCGACCTGGAAGGGGCGGTCAAGATCATCGAAGGAACCGCCCGAAGTATGGGTGTTGTCGTCCAGGGGTAATGTCGAGACAGAAGGAGTTGCACGTATGGGAAAGAAAATGAAAGCCGCGCTCGAGAAGATAGAGCCGCGTCAGTACGCGCTCCGTGAGGCGGTGGGGCTTGTGAAGAGTGCGGCATACGCCAAGTTCGACGAGTCGGTTGATCTGGCCATCCGCCTGGGAGTCGATCCGAAACGGTCCGATCAGATGGTGCGAGGCACAACTTCGTTGCCTCACGGGACGGGCAAGAAGCTTCGTGTGCTCGTATTCGCCAAGGGTGAAAAAGAGCAAGAGGCACGTCAGGCCGGTGCGGATTATGTCGGATCCGATGAACTCATGGAAAAGGTGAAGGGCGGTTGGATGGATTTCGATTGTGCGATCGCCACGCCGGATCTCATGGCTGCTGTCGGCAAGCTCGGTAAGGTGTTGGGGCCGCGGGGGCTCATGCCGAATCCTAAAACCGGGACAGTCACGTTTGAAGTCGGCAAGGCCGTTTCGGAAATCAGGAAGGGCCGGGTG
Source organism: Nitrospira sp. (assembly GCA_033852435.1). Classification (GTDB taxonomy): domain Bacteria; phylum Nitrospirota; class Nitrospiria; order Nitrospirales; family Nitrospiraceae; genus Nitrospira_C. The sequence continues at coordinate 12,818 of JAWOMO010000059.1, read as the reverse complement.
GAGTACAAGGTTGAGAAGGCCGGCATCGTGCAGGTCCCTGTCGGCAAGGTTTCATTTCAGGCCGAGCAGCTCTATGACAATGCCTCGGCAATTTTGGAGGCGGTGGTCAAGGCCAAGCCGGCTTCATGCAAGGGACGCTACCTCAAGAGCGTGACCATTTCGAGCACGATGGGACCGGGGGTGAAGTTGGACGCCATCGCGCTTGCCAAACAGTGGAGTTAGTCGAGTTCTCGCTGCGGAGAAGGGGAAGGGTTCGATTATGAAGAAGGAAGAGAAAGCCACAGCGGTTGCGGAGTTGACGGAGAAGTTCGGTCGTGCGCGATTGGCGATTGTAACCGAGTGTGCCGGGCTTTCGGTGAACCAGGTCACCGAACTGCGCAAGCAACTGCGGGGCGCCAAGGCGGAATACAAGGTTGTCAAAAATACGTTGGCGATTCGGGCGGCTGAAGGGACGACCCTTTCCGGGCTGAAGAGTCACTTGAAGGGGCCGACGGGCGTCGTGATCGGCTATGACGATCCGGTCCTGCCGACGAAGATCCTTAGAGATTTCATCGCGGCGGAAAAACGCGAGGAAAAGATCAGGATCACGCTCGGTGTGTTGGAAGGCAAGGTGGTGCAGCCCGCCGAGTTGGCGGCCGTCGCCAAGCTTCCGAAAAAAGAAGTGTTAATCGCGATGCTGTTGTCGGCGATGCAAGGGCCGATTCGCGGTGTTGTTTATACACTGAATGCGGTGTTGTCGAAGTTTGTACGAGTCATTGCAGCCATTGAGGATAAACGGAAAGGAGAAGGGGACATGTCAGCAACAACCACAAAACTATCACAAGAAGAATTGATCAAGGCCATCGAGGGCATGAGCGTGCTCGACTTGGCAGAATTGGTGAAGGGCCTGGAGGCCAGATTCGGCGTCACGGCAGCCGCACCGGTCGCCGTGGCCGCAGCGCCAGCTGGTGGTGGAGCGGCAGCTGCGCCGGTGGAAGAAAAGACCGCGTTCGATGTCATCCTGGCGTCTGCAGCGGCGGACAAGAAGATTCAGGTCATCAAGGTGGTCCGCGAGCTCACCAATCTGGGTCTTAAGGAAGCCAAGGATCTCGTGGAAGGGGCACCGAAGCCTGTTAAGACAGGTGTAGCGAAGGATGAAGCCGACACCATGAAGAAGAAGCTCGAAGAGAGCGGCGCAAAAGTCGAGATCAAGTAAGTTCGTCCCGTTTAGCATCTGCGGGCACCCGTCGTGGACGGGTGCCCCAAGCCCAACCATAGGAGTGGAGGACCGCGGAATGCCCGAAACGACTCTACAAGAGTTCGTCGAACGGAAAGACTATTCTCGTATTCGTACGAGCATAGACATCCCGGATCTCATCGAGATCCAGAAGCGTTCATACGAGGAGTTTCTTCAATTTGAAGTCGAGCCTGAACGACGGAAAGACGTCGGACTACAGGCGGCTCTGGCCAGTGTATTCCCGATCCCGGATTACAACAATACGGCCATCCTCGAGTTTACCAGCTATACCTTGGGCACACCCAAGTATGACGAGCGCGAATGTCTGGAGCAGGGGATGACCTTTGCCGTGCCGCTCAAGTTGCGGGTGCGGCTGGTGGTGTTCGACAAGGAAGACAAGGGGCCGAAGAAAAAAGTTCTGGACGTGCGCGAGCAGGAAGTATACGTCGGCGAGTTGCCGCTCATGACCGAGCGCGGCACGTTTATCGTCAACGGGACGGAGCGGGTCGTAGTCAGCCAGCTGCATCGTTCGCCCGGTGCGTCCTTCACGCATGACAAAGGGCGCACGCATGCGAGCGGGAAAGTGTTGTACTCCGCCCGGATCATTCCCTACCGCGGATCCTGGCTGGACTTCGAGTTTGACGCACGCGACATCCTTTACGTCCGCATCGACCGCCGCCGGAAGATGCCAGCCACGATTCTTCTGAAGGCGTTCGGATTTTCGAGCGACGACTTGCTGAAAATGTATTACCCGGTTGAAGAGATTCGGGTGGTCAAGGGCAAGTTGATGCGTAAACTCGATCCCGAGATTCACCAGGGGATGCGTTGCTCGACGGAAGTCGTCGAGAAAGGTGGGAAAGAACCGCTGGTGCGTGAAGGGGCGAGGCTGACAAAGGGGCTTATCGCGAAGCTTAAGGCAGCGGGGGTGAAAGAGATTCCGTTGTCGCCGAGCGAATTAGTCGGACGTGCCGTACTGAGCGAGCTCGTCGATGCCAAGAAGAATAAGCTGGCGGAGAAAAACCAGCGCCTCACGGCCGAAATGATCGAGAAAATCATCGAGAGCGAGATCGAAGAATTCAAAATCATTTTCTTCGATGCTGCGACGACGACCCCGGTCATTCTGGACACGCTAGAGATGGAGCGCACCGCTTCGAAGGAAGAGGCGATGGTCGAAATTTATCGCCGCCTACGTCCCGGTGAAACACCGTCGGTGGAAACCGCCAGAGCGCTTTTCGACAATCTGTTCTTGAACTCCAAGCGATACGATCTCTCTCCGGTCGGTCGCCTCAAATTGAACAAGAAGCTGGGGCTTGATCTTCCGCTGGAGCAACGGACGCTTACCGCCCAGGACATTGTCGAAGTCATTCGCTATCTCGTCAACCTCAAGATGGGAAAGGGCGAAATCGACGACATCGACCATTTGGGCAATCGCCGCGTCCGCTCGGTGGGCGAACTGCTGGAGAATCAATTCCGGCTCGGGCTCGTCCGCATGGAACGCAGCATAAAAGAGCGGATGAATCTGCTCGATATGGAGACCGTGCTGCCGCACGACCTGATCAACGCGAAGCCGGTGGTCGCTGCAGTCAAAGAGTTCTTCAGTAGCAGCCAGCTTTCCCAGTTCATGGATCAGACAAATCCGCTGGCAGAGATTACGCACAAGCGGCGTCTCTCCGCGCTCGGACCAGGTGGACTGACAAGAGAGCGGGCCGGGTTTGAAGTGCGCGACGTGCATCCATCGCACTACAGCCGTATTTGTCCGATCGAAACACCGGAAGGTCCGAACATCGGGTTGATCACGTCGCTCGCCACCTATGCAAGGATCAATCAATTCGGGTTCATCGAGGCCCCCTATCGTAAGGTGGAGAGGGGGCGGGTCACCGATCAGATCGAGTTTCTCTCGGCGATCGAAGGCGATAAGTATCTTATCGCGCAGGCCAACTCGAAGGTGGACGGATCCGGAAGGCTGGTATCTGAAACGGTTTCAGCACGATCCGCCGGCGATTTCGTCACTGTCACGCCAGACAAGGTTGAATACATGGACGTGTCACCGAAGCAGGTCGTCAGCGTGGCGACAGCCTTGGTGCCGTTCTTAGAGCATGACGACGCAAACCGCGCCTTGATGGGATCGAACATGCAGCGGCAGGCTGTGCCGCTCCTGAAGGCCGAGGCCCCGCTGGTCGGCACCGGCATGGAAGCCGTCGTGGCGCGGGATTCCGGTTACGTCGTTCAGGCCAAACGGCCCGGTGTAGTCGAAAGTGTGGACGCCACCCGGATCGTCGTTCGCGCCGATTCGAAGGAAGGCCGTAAGCGGAACGACACGGGATTGGACGTGTACGACCTGATTAAGTTCCAACGGTCCAATCAGAATACCTGCATCACCCAGACGCCGGTCGTTGGTCTCGGACAGCCGGTGAAAAAGGGGCAAGTGCTGGCCGACGGTCCTGCGATTGATCAGGGAGAACTCGCGCTCGGCAAGAACGTACTCGTGGCCTTTATGCCATGGGGCGGATACAACTTCGAAGACGCCATTCTCTTGAGCGAAAAGCTGGTGCGCGAGGACGCATTTACCTCGATTCATATCGAGGAGTTTGAGGTGGAAGCGCGCGATACCAAGCTCGGCAAGGAAGACATCACGCGCGACATTCCCAACGTCGGTGAGGAAGCGCTGCGCAATCTTGACGAGAGCGGGATCATCCGGATCGGTGCCGAGGTGAAGCCGGGCGATATCCTTGTCGGGAAGGTCACGCCCAAAGGTGAAACCCAGTTGACGCCGGAAGAGAAGCTGCTCCGTGCGATTTTCGGTGAAAAGGCCGGTGACGTGAAGGATACGTCCCTCACGGTCCCGCCGGGTGTCGAAGGCATTGTGGTCGATGTGAAGATTTTCTCGCGGAAGGGGCTCGACAAGGACGAGCGGTCCAAGAGCATCGAAAGCGAAGACACCATGCGGCTTCAGCGTGATCATCACGAGGAGTTGCGGATTATCGACGAAGAAAAGACGAAGAAAATTCGGAAGCTGCTGCTCGGCAAAGTTGTCGGGCGGGACTTGATGGATCCCGAGAGCGGCGATGTCATTCTCAAGAAGAAGGGCAAACTGACCGCGGAAATCCTCAAGCGGTTATCCGATGACTCCGTTCGGTACATCATTCTCAGTGATCCGGACGAGCAGAAGGAGTTGGAAGACGTCGAGCGCAGAGCCAAGGAGCAAGTCGAAATTCTCCAGACGCTCTATGACGAGAAGGTCGGGCGGTTGAAACGGGGCGACGAATTGCCGCCTGGCGTCATCAAGCTCGTCAAAGTCTATATTTCGATGAAGCGCAAGATTCAGGTCGGCGACAAGATGGCCGGCCGGCACGGAAACAAAGGCGTGGTCTCACGGGTACTGCCCGAGGAGGATATGCCATATTTGCCGGATGGAACACCGGTCGAAATCGTGCTGAATCCTCTCGGCGTGCCGTCCCGTATGAACGTCGGGCAGATTCTGGAAACCCACCTGGGTTGGGCCGCGAGGGCGCTGGGTATCAAGGTAGCGAGCCCGGTATTCGACGGTGCGGCAGAAAAGGAAATCAAGGATTTGCTCAAGAAGGCGAAATTACCGACGAGTGGACAGACCGTCCTCATGGATGGCCGCACCGGCGAGGCCTTCGGCAGTCCTGTGACGGTCGGCTACATGTACGTGTTAAAGCTCCACCACCTGGTGGACGACAAGATCCACGCACGGTCGATCGGTCCGTACTCTCTCGTGACGCAGCAGCCGTTGGGTGGTAAAGCCCAGTTCGGTGGGCAGCGATTGGGAGAAATGGAAGTCTGGGCGTTGCAGGCCTACGGAGCGGCCTCGACGCTGCAAGAGTTCCTTACCGTGAAATCCGACGACGTGCCGGGCCGGTCACGCATGTATGAAGCGATTGTGAAAGGCGAACCCTTCCTGGAACCGGGGTTGCCCGAGTCATTTAACGTCTTGGTCAAAGAACTGCAGAGTTTGGGGCTGGACGTGGAGTTGGTCAAGACGCAAGACTAACCACTTGTGTGCCGGCTGCGGCCGGTATCAGAGGAGGTCACTACCTTGGAAGGCGTATATACATTGTTCGAAAAGCCACGGGATTCGGTGTCGTTCGATTCGATGCGGATTCGCATCGCGTCGCCCGAGAAGATCCGGTCCTGGTCGTACGGCGAAGTCAAAAAGCCGGAAACGATCAACTATCGCTCGTTCAAACCAGAGAAGGACGGGCTGTTTTGCGCCAAAATTTTCGGTCCGATCAAGGACTGGGAATGCAATTGCGGCAAGTACAAGCGCATGAAACACCGCGGCATCGTCTGTGACAAGTGCGGTGTCGAAGTGATTCAGTCGAAGGTGCGCCGTGAGCGCATGGGCCACATCGAGCTGGCGGCACCGGTCGCACATATCTGGTTTCTGAAGGGCGTACCGAGCCGCATTGGAACGTTGCTCGACATGAGCCTCAAGCAGCTGGAGAAGATCCTCTACTTCGAAAGCTATGTCTGCGTCGATCCAGGCTCCACGGATATGACGGAGAAAGAGCTGGTGACGGAAGACAAGCTTCGAACTCTCCAGTCGGAGTACGCGCCGAATTCCTACAAAGTAGGAATCGGAGCCGATGCCATTCGTGAATTGCTGCGCAAGATCGACATCAATACGAAGTGGGAGGAGATCAAGGCGAAGGCAAAGGTTTCCACCTCTGCTGCATTGAAGAAGAAGTACGCCAAACAATTGAAAGTCATCGAGGCATTCCGGAAGTCCGGCAATAAGCCGGAGTGGATGATCATGGACGTGATTCCGGTGCTTCCACCCGAATTGCGTCCGCTTGTCCCGTTGGACGGTGGTCGATTCGCGACGTCCGATCTGAATGACCTCTACCGCCGTGTCATCAACCGGAACAACCGGTTGAAGCGTTTGATGGAATTGAAGGCGCCCGGTGTGATCATCCGCAACGAAATGCGGATGTTGCAGGAGGCGGTGGACGCATTATTCGATAATGGTCGCCGCGGCCGAGCGATTCGTGGGCCCAACAAGAGGCCGTTGAAATCGCTCAGCGACATGCTCAAAGGCAAGCAGGGGCGCTTCCGTCAGAATCTTCTTGGTAAACGCGTGGATTATTCCGGCCGCACAGTCATCGTGGTCGGGCCGGAGCTCCGACTCCATCAATGCGGCTTGCCGAAGAAGATGGCGCTGGAACTGTTCAAACCGTTTATTTTCCATAAGCTGGAAGAGCGAGGCGCGGCGACGACCATCAAGAGCGCCAAGCGTCTGGTCGAAAAGGAGCGTCCTGAAGTCTGGGACGTATTGGACGAAGTCATTCGTGAGCATCCGGTGCTGTTGAATCGTGCCCCGACCTTGCACCGATTGGGCATTCAAGCATTCGACCCTGTGTTGGTGGAAGGAAAAGCCATCAGGCTGCATCCGTTGGTGTGCGCTGCCTTCAACGCCGACTTCGACGGCGACCAAATGGCGGTGCACGTGCCGTTGTCGGTCGAAGCGCAAGTGGAAGCGCGCGTCCTGATGATGTCGATCAACAATATTCTTTCTCCGGCCAACGGGAAGCCGATTGCGGTTCCATCACAGGACATGGTGCTTGGCTGTTACTGGCTCACCAAAGAACGAGTCGGTGTGAAGGGCGAAGGAAAGGTGTTCGGGTCTCCCGAGGAAGTGCGCATTGCGTTCGATGCGCGCGAAGTCGAGGAGCATGCCAAAATCAAGGTCCGGATCGATGGCAACCTGGTGCAGACCACCGTCGGTCGCGTCATTCTTTCCGAGGTCCTGCCTCCCGGGATGCCGTTTGCGTATGCGAACAAGTTGATGACGAAAAAGGAAGTCACGAAACTTATCGACTCCGTCTACCGTCAGTCCGGCCATCGGGAGACGGTCACGTTCCTGGATAAGATCAAGGATACCGGTTTCTATTATGCGACTCGCGCGGGCGTGTCGATCTGCATCGACAATATGCACATTCCGAGCAAGAAGGAAGAATTGATCGGAAAAGCTCAGCGTGAGGTCAATGAAATCGAGCGGCAGTATGCCGAAGGGTTGATCACCAACGGCGAGCGCTACAACAAGGTGATCGATATTTGGGCCCACGTCACCGAGCAGGTGGCGGGCGAAATGATGAAGGAGTTGGGCGCGGGCGGAGATCCGGCTAAGGATGAGTCGTTCAACCCGATCTTCATGATGGCTGATTCGGGAGCGCGAGGCAGCTCTCAGCAGATTCGGCAGCTTGGCGGCATGCGTGGACTGATGGCCAAACCGTCGGGAGAAATCATCGAGACGCCGATTACGGCGAATTTCCGCGAAGGTCTCACTGTGTTGCAGTACTTCATCTCGACGCACGGTGCCCGCAAAGGGTTGGCCGACACCGCGTTGAAGACCGCGAACTCCGGATATCTCACGCGGCGTCTCGTTGATATCGCGCAAGATGTGATCATCAGCGAGATCGATTGCGGGACGTCCGATGGAATTTTCGTGAGCGCGTTGGTCGAAGGCGGAGAAATCATTCAGCCGATCGAAGAACGTATCCTCGGCCGCTTGGCGGCGGAAGACATACGCGATCCCGTGACGGGAGAAGTGATTGTCTCGTTCAATGAGGAGATTACTGAGGAGCGGACGAAGGACGTCGTGGAAGCCGCAGTCGACAAGGTCAAGATCCGGTCCGTATTGACCTGTCAGTCCCGCCGCGGGGTGTGTCGGGCCTGCTACGGCCGTGATCTTGCCAGAGGCCGCTTGGTAGAGAAGGGCGAACCGGTCGGGGTCATCGCCGCACAATCCATTGGTGAGCCTGGCACGCAGCTGACCATGCGGACCTTCCACATCGGTGGTACGGCGAGCAAGGTGGTCGAGCAAACGGTACTCGAAGCGAAGCATGCGGGTCGGATGAAGTTCATGAGTTTCGATGCCAAGAAGAATGCCGACGTACACAACGGGGGCATCGCCGTTCGCAATAAAGAAGGCGAATGGGTTGTTATGAATAGGAATGCGAAGATTGCGATCGTGGATGAGAATGGACGCGAACGGGAGAAGTATCCCGTCGTGTATGGCGCCAAGATTAAGATCAAAGATGGTGATCGGGTCGAGTTGGCACAGAAGCTTGTGGAATGGGATCCCTATTCTTTGACGATTCTGACCGAAGTCGGCGGGAAAGTGGCTTTCGGCGACATCGTCGAAGGTGTGACGATGAAAGAAGAGTTCGACGAGGTGACGGGGCTTTCGCGCAAAGTCATCATCGAACATTCCGGCGCAACATTGCGGCCGCGCGTGTCGATCAAGGACGAGAGCGGGAAGACTGCCAAAGTTTCGGGCGGCGTGAATACCGTGGCGCGCTATTTGTTGCCGGTCGGCGCGCACATCTTCGTTGAGAAGGGCGCTACTGTCCATCCGGGCGACGTGCTGGCAAAAATCCCCAGAGAAACGACGAAGACCAAGGATATCACCGGTGGTCTGCCTCGCGTGGCAGAATTGTTCGAGGCCAGAAAACCCAAAGAGCAGGCCGTCATCAGTGAGATCGACGGTGAGGTGTCCTACGGCGGGTTCGTCAAGGGGCAGCGCAAAGTGCTCGTCGATAACAAGATGGGCGATGTGAAGGAATACTTCATTCCCAAAGGCAAGCACGTCAACGTGCACGAAGGTGACTGGGTGCGAGCCGGAGAGCCGCTGATGGATGGCTCCGCCAATCCGCACGACATCCTCGACGTGCTCGGCCCGAATGAGCTGCAGAAGTATCTCGTCGACGAAGTGCAGGATGTCTATCGCCTGCAAGGTGTGACGATCAACGACAAGCATATCGAGATCATCGTGCGTCAGATGTTGCGAAAGGTGCGCATCGAAGATCCGGGCGACACAGAATTTCTGCCCGGCAGCCAAGTCAGCAAGATGTTGTTCGAAGAAGAAAATGATCGCGTCTTGAAGAAGGGCGGAAAGCCCGCACTCGGGAAGCCCGTACTCTTGGGCATCACGAAAGCTGCGTTGACTACCGACAGCTTCATTTCGGCGGCGTCTTTCCAGGAAACCACAAGAGTCTTGACGGAAGCGGCGATCAATGGACGTGAAGATAATCTCTTGGGCCTGAAGGAAAACGTCATTGTCGGCCGATTGATTCCGGCGGGCAGCGGATTCGAGGAGTATCGCGATACATTCGTAATTAGTCCGAAGCCCGAACCAGTTGTCGTAGGTCAAGCGGATGCTTCAAGTCTGCCGCGAGAGGGAGCTACCGCCGCATCAGGCGATGGCGGAGGCGCATAAACATTGATGATTTGTGCCTCGCTTGACAGCGAGGCACTTGATCATTATAATCCGCGGGCTTTGCACTTGAATGGGTGCGAGCGGGGATTAAACTGTTCTGAAGGCGAGAGAATACGACCGATGCCAACGATCAATCAATTAGTGAGAAAGGGCCGCCAGTTGGCCCACGCGAAGACCAAGAGCCCTGCGCTGAAGTCCTGCCCGCAAAAGCGAGGAGTTTGCCTGCGCGTGTATACGTCCACACCAAAGAAGCCGAACTCGGCGCTCCGGAAAGTCGCCCGCGTACGGTTGACAAACGGGATGGAAGTCACCACCTACATCCCCGGTGTCGGGCATAACTTGCAAGAACACTCGATCGTCCTTGTCCGAGGCGGTCGTGTCAAGGACTTGCCTGGCGTGCGCTATCACATCGTGCGCGGTGCGCTCGATGCGGTTGGCGTGGCGGATCGTAAGCAGGGTCGGTCGAAGTACGGCGCGAAGCGCCCGAAATAAGAACTTCATACAGAAGCTTTAAGAGAGTACACGACAATGCCAAGAAGCAGATTTTTGGGTCAACGAGAGCCGCTTCCAGACGTGCGTTACCGCGACAAGGTCGTGGGAAAATTTCTGAACATTTTGATGGAAGGCGGTAAGAAGAGTACGGCGGAGCGGATATGCTACGGTGCCTTCGACGTCATTCAGGAGAAGACCGGAGGAGATCCGTTGAAGGTGTTTCGGGCTGCGATCGACAACGTCAAGCCGGTTGTAGAGGTCAAGTCTCGCCGGGTGGGTGGCGCATCCTATCAGGTGCCGGTTGAAATACGTCCGGCACGACGGATGTCGCTCGCGCTTCGTTGGTTGTCAGAATTTTCCCGCACGCGAGGCGGCAAGAGCATGCGAGAAAAGCTCGCAGCCGAGCTGCTGGACGCGTCGAATAATACAGGGGCCGCGGTGAAGAAACGGGAAGACGTGCATCGGATGGCGGAGGCAAACAAGGCCTTCGCGCACTATCGCTGGTAACGTCTCGTTCTGTGCTGCAGTTGGGCCGTGCTGCGATCCGCAGACGCGGGGTGCCCCTGAATCGCAGCGATTATTGGCTCATTCTGCAGCACGTGTATTTTTAGGGGTTGTACGTGGCTAGGCAAACATCATTAGATCACACTCGGAATATCGGCATCATGGCTCACATTGATGCCGGCAAGACAACGACCACTGAGCGGATTCTCTATTACACGGGAATGACGCATAAGATGGGTGAGGTCCACGAGGGCGCGGCCACGATGGACTGGATGGAGCAGGAGCGGGAGCGTGGCATTACGATCACCGCCGCGGCGACCACCTGTTTTTGGCGGGATCACCGTATCAACATCATCGATACGCCCGGTCACGTCGATTTCACGATCGAGGTTGAACGATCGCTGCGCGTGCTTGACGGAGCTGTGGCGGTGTTCGATTCGGTTCAAGGTGTTGAGCCGCAATCCGAGACGGTGTGGCGGCAGGCGGACAAGTATCAGGTTCCGCGCATTGCCTTCATGAACAAGATGGATCGTATCGGCGCCGACTTTTATTTCAGCGTGCAGACCATCATCGATCGCTTGGGGGCGAATCCCATTCCGATCCAGATTCCGATCGGACGGGAGTCCGAATATCGCGGCTCGATCGATCTGATCACGATGAAGGCCTATGTGTACGACGACGAAACCCTTGGCGCAAAGTACAAGATTGAAGACATTCCAGCCGATCTCCTGGATAAGGCCAAAGAGTATCGTGAAAAGATGCTCGAAGCGGTGGCGGAATTTGACGACCAGGTGATGGAAAAGTATCTCAATGGGCAGGCGTTGACCGAGGATGAAATTCGCCGTGTGATTCGTGCCGCTGCAATTTCGATGAAAGTAACGCCTGTGCTGTGCGGTTCAGCGTTCAAGAATAAAGGCGTGCAGCAGTTACTAGACGGCGTGGTGGATTTTCTGCCGTCCCCCCTGGATATTCCGCCCGTGAAAGGTATCGACCCGAGTACCGATAAGGAAGTGGAGCGCAAGGCGTCCGATAGCGAACCCTTTGCGGCGTTAGCCTTCAAAATTATGTCCGATCCCTTTGCCGGCCAGCTCACATACTTCCGTGTCTATTCGGGCATGTTGAAGACAGGCACGCCGGTGTTGAACGTGACAAAGGGCACCAAGGATCGCATCGGCCGTCTTTTGAAGATGCATGCCAACAAGCGTGAAGAAATTGATGCGGTCTACGCGGGAGACATCGTCGCGGCTGTCGGTCTCAAGGGGGCGACGACCGGAGATACGTTGGCAGATGAGAAGCAGCCTGTGCTGCTCGAGGTCATGAAGTTTCCGGAGCCGGTCATTGCAATGGCGATCGAGCCGAAGACGAAACAAGATCAGGAAAAAATGGGTTTTGCTCTTCAGAAGCTTGCGCAGGAAGATCCGTCGTTCCGTGTGCGAACCGATGAGGAAACAGCGCAGACCATTATCGCGGGCATGGGCGAACTGCATCTTGAAATCATTGTCGACCGGATGCTGAGGGAGTTCAAGGTTGAAGCGAATGTCGGTAAGCCGGAAGTCGCTTTCCGTGAAACGATCAGAAGGAAAGCCGAGGCCGAGTCCAAGTATATCAAGCAGACCGGTGGGCGTGGTCAGTACGGTCACGTGGTCCTGACCGTTGAGCCGTCTGAGTCTGGTAAGGGCTTGGAGTTCGTCAATAAGGTCGTCGGAGGCGCGATTCCAAAGGAATATATTCCCGCCATTGAAAAGGGCGTGAAGGAGCGGATGGAGAACGGGGTTATCGCCGGCTATCCGCTGCGCGACATCAAAGTGACGGTGATTGACGGCTCCTATCACGAAGTGGACTCCAATGAAATGGCGTTCAAGATCGCCGCGTCGATGGGATTTTCCGATGCGTGCAAAAAGGCCGATGCCGTGTTGCTCGAGCCGATTATGAAGGTCGAAGTGTTGGTTCCCCAGGAGTTCATGGGGGACGTGATCGGCAACCTGAACGGTCGTCGTGGAAAAGTCCAAGGTATGAAAGTGCGGGCGGGGGCACAGGCCATCGAGGCGTCTGTTCCATTGATGGAAATGTTCGGCTATGCCACGGATCTTCGGTCGCGGACGCAGGGCCGAGCCACCTACAGCATGGAGTTCGATCGATACGAACAGGTTCCGCGGCAAATTGCTGAAGCAATCATCGCGAAAAATCGAGGCGACTAGCAGCAGATCATCGGGTTTTGGGTAGCAGGGAGGAGTTTGGTATGGCGAAGGCGAAATTTGAGCGGAAGAAGCCGCACGTGAATATCGGGACGATCGGGCACGTGGACCACGGGAAGACGACGTTGACCGCGGCACTGACGAAGATTTGTGCGGATCGCGGGATGGC
>JAWOMO010000019.1:0-29338 GCA_033852435.1 Nitrospira sp. | reverse complement strand
GGGGACCAAAGCGCTGTTCGAAATTCTGCAGACTCGCTACCCGTTGGCCGAGTTGATTGAAGCCCTCAGAAAAACGATCACGGTGACACGCGGGCCCAAGCCGCTGGCCGCTCTCAGAACCCTCGGCGTAGAAGCCAACATCACGGTGCCGGAGCCCAATACCTGGCAGGACGTCATTGCGACGCTGGACTACTATCGCCCCGTGCAAGGTCTCAAGATCGCCATCCAGGAATACGGCATATCCAACCCGGAGATGATTGAGGATCTGAAAAAGCGAGGTGCGGAGGTGTTTACCGTCCCGATTTATCGCTGGGCATTACCCGAAGACACCGGGCCATTGAAAGGTGCGATCAGCAAAATCCTGGACGGGAAAATCGACGTGCTGCTCGTTACCAATGCCGCACAGATCGATCACGTGATGCAGCTGGTCGAGCAGGAAGGCAAGGCGGAGCTGTTCAGGGACGCGTGCAAGAACCTGATTGTCGCCTCCATCGGCCCTACCGCCAGCGACCGCCTCAAGCACTACGATTTGCACGTCGACTTCGAACCCTCACACCCCAAGATGGGCATCCTCGTCAAAGAAATCAGTGAGCAAGTACATGTCCTGAAGCAGAGCAGAATATCCTGACCGCTTCTATGTATTTCCCATCCCACCGAAAACTGGTCTGCATCGGCTTGCCCTAGGGCGCTGCGCCAGTGTCTTTGACATCCCGCGCGCAGCGAAAACCGAGCCAATTCATTTTCGTGTTGGGATCAGTCCCATTTCGTTGCGCAGGCCGCACGGATGGCGTACTGTCGATCCAACCTCCACCGCGAAACGCCTTTTGCGTGCCTTTATCCGGCCCCTTGGGATTCCGGTCCGGCGCCGTCTTGTAATAGTTCTGGTCGTACCAATCGTTTGTCCATTCAGCCACATTGCCAGACATTTGATAGACACCGTAAGGGCTAACCGCGTTTTCGTACTTGTCCACAGAGACGATCGGGGGATAGAGCAGCAGCCGCTCCGGCCGGTCGCGGACCGGTCCGGACAATCCCGTGCGGCCGAAGTTGGCCCGGCTCAATCCCGCTGGCTGATTCCCCCAGGGATAGATGCGTCCGTCCTCGCCCCTGGCGGCTTTTTCCCACTCTGCCGAGGTAGGCAGGCGCTTCCCCGCCCACTTGCAGTAGGCATCAGCATCATGCCACGACACGTGCATTACGGGATGGTTGACCATGGTCTCCTGAAAGTTGCCGCCGTCATACTGCCAGTCGATCAGCGGCGGCAAATCCTTAGCGAGGATGAACTTCAGATATTGCACTGTGGTCACTTCGAATTTGTCGATCTCGTATGCATCCAGGTAGACCTTCCGCTGCGGGAACTCCGCCTGATAGGAATTTCGATCGACCTTCTTGTCGCTCCCCATGATGAACGAGCCAGCCGGGATGCGAACCATCTCGTCATGAGCCGGGAGCTTGATTCGCTCAGCCGCAAGTTTTTTCCCTTCAGGGGTCCACTCTCTCGTCACGTCGGCGACATCCAGCGCATGCCCCAGGCTCCCAAACCCCAGCACTCCCATGATCAACAGACCAATTACAAATCCTCTCCTCTGCACGGTCACTCCTCCTTGGCAATTACATCCCCTGTTGCGGGGACTCTGTCGGCACGTCCTTATCGAAATCTTCCAACGGCTGAAAATTGACCGGCAGATTGAACAGATAGTCAGACACGGCACGCAGCTTCACGTGCTGATATTCGACAATCCAGCTGCCGTCTTTCTTCGCCAACTTCATCGGAAAATGAATATCCGTCGCCATCCACTGGTAATACACATCCACCCGCTCGCCATGCTTCGTCGTGACTTCGTACAGAATGGTCGGATGTCCTTCGCGTACCTCTGTGCCGATCTCTTGCCGGGAGATTTCTCCCTCCAGCTTTTCCGTCACCCACGGATCTTGCTCCGGGTCGTATGGAACTGTTTTGAAGTGTTTCATCCGCGAAAGCAGCAGCCACACGACCTGCTTGTCCTTTCGGACGATGCTGACGTTGACCGGCCCCATCGAATGGTGCTCGATGCGCCACATCTGGTCGCGATAGTAGATCAACGCTTTCCGCGTCCGTCCGTCGATTTTGGTAATTTGATCCGCCGTAAATTCCAGTGCCCAGGCGGAAGTCCCGGACAGCAGCCATATTCCGAGCATCAAGCCGATCAGTATCCATCGTCGCATCATTGCATCCTAACATAGAGCGGGGACGTGATTTCCACTTCGCTGACGGGCACGGCATCGTGTCCATGTTACTGAATCGCCAACACCCCAGCCCCGTTGATCGTACCGGTCTTGAGCGCCTGCAAGGCCTGATTTGCGTTCTCCAATCGAAAACGTTGCGTGCGAGGTCTGATCGGAATCGCCGCCGCCTCTCGAAGAAGATCGACCCCGTCTTGTCTCGTATTCGCCGTCACGCTTCGCAGGACCCGTTCGCCGAATAGGTCGCGGTCATAGTTGAGGACGGGAATGGAACTCATGTGAATTCCCGCCAGAGCCAGCGTGCCCCCTCGCTCAAGCGCGCCCAGCGCCGGTGGGACCAGTTCGCCGGCCGGCGCAAATATGATGGACCCGTGCAGCGGAACCGGCGGACGATCCGATGCGCCACCAACCCACCGGGCCCCTAACTCACGGGCCAATGCCTGGTGCTCCGGCTTAAGCGAACAGACGTAGACCTCGCAGCCCCAATGCCGAGCAATCTGAATCGCGATGTGCGCCGAGGCGCCGAATCCGTACAGACCGAGCCGTTGCCCAGGCTGAATACCACTCAGACGCAACGCCCGATAGCCGATAATGCCGGCACAGAGCAGCGGTGCTGCTTCTTCATCGGCAAAGATGGAGGGAATCGGATAGGCGAAGTGGGTTGGGACGACGGCGTACTCCGCATAACCTCCATCAACCTGATAGCCGGTGAAGCGTGCAGCCGTACATAAGTTCTCCCGCCCGGTCCGGCAAAAATCGCATTGGCCGCAGGTGCCCTGCAGCCAGGCAATACCCACGCGTTCCCCGATTTTTCTGTCTTCGACGCCCGGCCCAAGTTCACTGATCGTCCCGACGGCTTGATGACCGGGAATCAACGGCAGCTTGGGTCGGTCCAACTCACCTTCAATGACATGCAAATCGGTCCTGCAGATTCCGCACACTGTGAGGCGGACCAAGACTTCGCCAGGCCCCGGCCGAGGCATCGGAACATCCTGACGCTGCAAGGGATGAGTTGCCACGTCCTTCGTGCCGGTGAGCACCATTGCGTTCATAGTGGATGACTCGTGGTTGGTTCGAAGCAGGGCTGGCGTCTGCCTGTCAGAACGACCTTCAAGAACCGGCAACCGCAGTTTCGCAGGCCGGTTTCATAAAGCTGCCGGTGTTAGGGTTTGGCTTTGATGCACTCAATGTCGAGCTTGATATAGACCTCGTCGCCGACAACGAACCCGCCTCCGTCCAAGGTCTTGCTCCATACCATGCCGAAATCCTTTCGATTCACCCTGCCTTCCGCGTTGAATCCGGCTCTGGTATTCCCCCAAGGATCCTTGGCCACCCCGTTAAACGTTCCCGCGAGTGTGATGTCTTTGGTCACACCGCGAAGCGTCAGTTCCCCGACGGCCTCATACCCATCCGCCGTTTTCTTGTAGCTCTTCATTTTGTACGCCATCGTCGGATACTTCTCGACGTCAAAGAAATCCGGATTCCGTAAGTGGGTATCGCGCTTCTCGTGATTTGTAGTCACCGACGCGGCCTTGATGGTCGCTTCAATGGCTTTGACGGTGCCGGCCTCCGCATCCATCTCGATAAAGCCGGTATAGTCCGTAAACCGTCCGCTCGTTTTCGACACCACCATGTGTGCGACACGGAATTCGATCGTCGAATGTTCGGGATCCACGTTCCACCTCGCCGGTTCGGCAGAGACGAACGCCGGCCAGAAAGAGGCCATCCCGAGAAGCCATACCACTATTGCGCGCTTCAGCATCAACAATTCTCCTCTTGATTGAGAACACAGCAGCTCGAATTATGGCCTTGCGCCATTTTTCGAAGCGGGAGGCGACGTATCCGCCTTGCCCGACGAAGGATTCCCAACGGACTGCGCCTCGCGGGATTTTGTTCGCGCTCCGGTCCGCATGCGCACATGCACATCAACCGCGTCGTCCCCCAATTCGGTCGGGAACGGCGGAAAGGGTTGCGCATTCACCACCGCATAGATGCCGGCTTCGTCGATCTCACGAGCCCCGGACCCTTTCTCAATTTCAATCAACTGGGCCCGCCCGCTGGGATAGAGCCTGAAATGGACCCGCACGGTTTCACCGCTGGATCCACGATGTACCCCGCGGACCTGTTTGGCCCAGCTGCGGCTGACCAAGTAACTCACTTGCTGCCAATAGGCCTTCCCCTGTCCGGGATCGGCCAGCGGCATCAGATCCTCCTCGGCCAATTGGGCTGACGACACAGGCGTGACATCAGGCTGCACTTCGTCGACGATCAACTCGCCGACGAGAGGCTCTTCCGGACGCAAGGATGCAGGCTCGTTGGTATCGCTGGAGGGTTCCTGACGGTCCAAGGTGACGTACACGATTCGCTTCATGAATCGCTCGAGCTTATCCGGCCGGGACCTGGCAAACGTGACTTGAATGCGGGCCGCTTTTTGATGCACCGATGTTCGGCTTTGGGGGATCGGCGCGAGGGTTACCGTGGCTTTCAGTGTGGACGATTCTGCATCTGGCTCGAGCGTGACCGTCTGGGGCTCAAAGAGAATCGATTCGCAGAGGGCCACAACGGGAATTGACCCCTGTGTCACTCCGCCGAGAGTAATGGCAAGCGTCAGAGCCTTTCCAGCTTGAAGATCTCCCGCTGAATCGGATTGGTCGAGTTCAAAGAACGCCCAGCGCTTGGCCGGACCGGAAGAGGGGGCAGAAAGGACAGGAGCGACCGACATCCAGCAGGGCAGGCTCACACAGAGTACCACTGCCAGGAGCATCAGGCTTCGATGAAACAGAGCCTTCATAATGGGCATCCTACCTAGGCCGCAGACTGTCGCGCAACCCGTTTTTTCTCTCACAATTAGGCAAGATCCTTCGGTTGTTATAGAATAAAGCGATGCGCGCACTTGTGAAAGCCTCACCCCAGCCAGGACTCACCGCCACCACGCGGCCTGATCCCACACCGGGATCCCACGATGCGGTCATCCGGGTGAAAGCCACGTCGCTCTGCGGCACCGACGCTCACATCTATAACTGGGACCCTTGGGCCCATAGCCGCATTCACCCGCCTCGAATCATCGGACATGAAATGTGCGGCGAGGTCGTGGAAATCGGCTCCGCGGTCTCGCTCGTCAAAGTAGGCGACTACGTCGCAGCCGAATCCCACCTGACATGCGGTACCTGTTTTCAATGTCGCACCGGACAGGCGCACGTCTGCCGGAACTATCGCATTCTCGGCGTCGACCGCGACGGGTCGTTTGCGGAATATGTCGTCCTCCCTGAAAGCGTCCTGTGGGAAACCTCGCAGGCTGTTCCGCCGGAACTCGCATCTGTGCAAGAACCACTGGGGAATGCGGTCGATGCCGCATTGGTCGACGATCTCACAGGCCATACGGTGCTGATCACCGGCTGCGGACCGACCGGGCTGTTCGCCGCGGCGGTGGCACGCACCTCCGGAGCGGCGACCATCATCGCCTCCGATATCAGCGAGTATCGCCTCGGGCTGGCCAAACAGGTGGGGGTCGATCACGTCTTGAATGTGAGCACGGAAACTCCGGAGGCGGTTGCAGAAGCGATTCGCGAGATCACCGCCGGCGAAGGTGTCGATGCGTCACTTGAGATGTCCGGCAATCCTGGCGCGTTGCATCTTGCGTTCAGCTCCGTCAAGAACGGGGGACGCGTCACGCTGTTCGGCATCCCAACCGGCCCGATCACCTGCGACTTGGCGAACGAAATCATTTTTAAAGGCATTCGAGTCCACGGCATCACCGGCCGCCGGCTGTTCGGCACCTGGTATCGGTTGGCCGGCCTGTTCAAGGCCGGGCTCAATATCAAGCCGGTTATCACCCATACGTTTCCCATGAGCGACTTCGCCAAAGGGTTCGACTTGATCAAATCCGGCCAATGCGGGAAAGTGGTTTTATTTCCGTAGAAACAGTGCTGAGAGATGAGTGCTGAGTATCGAGAGTTTCCGACGGCTCACGTCTCAGCACTCAGCACTCGAGTCTGGAACCTCCATGGCTTACTCCTCGCTCAAGAAAATCATCGACCAACAGCTTGCTGAGATCCGCTCGCGAGGCCTGTACAAATCCGAGCGGCAGCTGCTGGGTCCGCAAGGGCCGGACATCCGCGTGGCGCAAGGCCATGTCCTGAACCTTTGCGCCAACAACTATCTGGGGCTGGCCAATCATCCGGAGATTGTGCGCGCGGCAACAATGGGGTTGCAGGACCATGGATACGGCATGGCCTCCGTCAGATTCATTTGCGGCACACAGGATCTGCACAAACGGCTCGAACACGCCATCAGCACGTTCTTAGGCACCGAAGACACGATCCTCTACAGCTCCTGCTTCGATGCAAACGGAGGACTCTTCGAAGTCTTGCTGGACGAACGAGACGCCGTCATCAGCGATGCGCTCAACCACGCCAGCGTCATCGACGGTATCAGACTCTGCAAAGCCAAGAGACTTCGATACGCTCACTCCGATATGGCGGACCTGGAGGCGAAACTCATCGACGCGCGGGAGTGCCGATTGCGCCTCGTCGCGACGGACGGTGTCTTCTCCATGGACGGGGACCTCGCCAAACTGGACCGCATCGTCGAGCTGGCAGAACGCCACGATGCTGCGGTCATGGTGGATGACAGTCATGCCACCGGCGTTCTGGGACGCAACGGCCGGGGAACTGCCGACCATCTCGGCGTGGCCGATCGCGTCGAGATTGTCACGAGCACCCTGGGCAAAACACTCGGCGGGGCCACGGGGGGATTTACAACGGGACGAGCGGAAATCGTTGAACTCCTTCGCCAGCGATCACGGCCCTATTTGTTTTCAAATGCGCTCCCCCCGTCTATTGCAGCCGGAGCGCTCCGGGCCCTTGCGCTCGTCGCACAAGGCGATGCTCTGAGGGCGACGCTGCATGAGAACGCCGCCTTCTTCCGTGCCCAGTTGACCGCGCTGGGGTTCCGCCTGATCCCCGGCGAACATCCGATCATTCCGATCATGCTGGGTGCCGCTTCTCTCGCTACCGCTATGGCTGACCGGCTCTTGAAGGAAGGCGTCTACGTCGTTGGGTTCAGCTACCCGGTCGTACCGGAAGGTCAGGCGAGAATCCGCGTTCAGATGTCAGCCAGCCACACACACGCGCAGCTCGAACAAGCTGTGGTCGCCTTCAAAAACGTAGGCAGGGAATTGGGCGTGATTTCCTAGTGCTGAGCGTTCAGTCCTGATTGGTGAGAGGCGTCTGCGATTCTTCTACTCGACACTCAGCGTGTCTTTAGTCCTTGACCGCCTTGACGCGTCTTTGCAGATAGGCATTCCGGACGGCGGTATAGAGATCCAGAGTGGCCTCTTCGACTCCCTGGAATTTTTCGAGATTGCGGGACCGTTCGTTGATGATCTCACCTACACGGGATCCGCTCTGCACAAAAGTCGACGTCATCCGGTTCTTGTGAGCGATCAAGGAGGGCACGTTGTTAACTTCAATGATCGGCGCAACCAGCCAATTGATCGGATTGAGCGCGATATCACCAAGAAAGCCGAAAAAATCCCGCACGGTAAAGGGCGGGAGCAGCGGCAACACCAGATAGGGCCCCGGTCCGACACCATAAGTCCCCAGCGTTTGGCCCAGGTCTTCTTCGGGCGTCGTGATCTTCATGTCTGTGGCGACGTCGATGAGCCCGGCACCGCCAAGCGTGCTGTTCAACAAAAATCGTCCTGCCTCGATTCCGGCTCCCTTGAACTTCCCCTGAAAAACATTATTCAAGAAGCGCGGGCCGAACCGCAGATTGGTAAAGATATTGCTGACCCCGACCTGCACCCAATCAGGCGCGACGAAATTGTAGCCTTTCGCGACCGGCTTGAGCACGAAGCGATCCAGTTGACGGTTGAATTCAAAGATTTTCTCGTTGAACGATTCCCACGGATCGTACTCTTCGCCAACCGCCTCATCAGCCTTCGCGAAAGGATCGAACGACTCCTCAGGCTGGCTGTCCGGTCCCGCCGGCTGAGCAGGGGAAGTATCAACGGCGACGAGTGTCGCAACAGCAGCCGAATGGGACGAGCCCTCAATGCTCGGTGCCTTGTCCATCGCGTCGGCTGCGCCTCCATCCTGCGATATGCTCGGACCACCCAACGATGGCTGCATTCCCGAACCCGCGTGCTCGGCACAGCCGGTCAGCACAATTGCGGTCAGACCGAGGAGCCCTGATGCCCAGCCAAGGAACGAGTGTGTCACCGGCCCTCCCATTCATGCGCTCAGAACCTCCTGTTGGACGGTGAAGCAGGTCCCAGGGGAAGGCGCGAGCCGCACTGTACCAAAACTCCGGCCAATCGCCAACACAATCTTACTTACGGAGGGCTGCCGGTAGCCTGACCGCGGCTAGATGCGGATCGCTTCCCGGCAAAAAGCGGCAAACCGCTCGAAATAGGCCGCCCCTCCAACCTGGTAGGTATTGTTGTGGTCCGCGCCAGGAATCGGAAGGAAGGATTTGGGAGGCTTGGCCGCCTCAAACACCTGGCGACCCAGTTCGATCGGAATGATGTCGTCCTTGTCGCCGTGGATAATGAGCTTCGGTAACGAAAGCTGGGGCAGGCGGTCAATCAATCGAAACTCCGCGCCCAGCAGCCAATGCACCGGCAAGCCGCCATAGTGATACTTAGCCACGGCTTCGATCGATGGAAAGGGAGATTCGAGAATGAGTCCCGCGGCCGGCTTTTGCGACGCAAGCTCTGCGGCAACCGCCGCTCCGAGCGAACGCCCGAAAATCACAATCCGCTCAGATCTGACCATCCGCGTTCGAGTCAGGTAGTCATAAGCCCCGAGCGCGTCTTGATACAGCCCCTCCTCGCTAGGGCGGAGCGCCTGACTTCTCCCGTACCCTCGGTAGTCGAATAGGAACACCGACAGTCCCTGTCGATAGAGATAGCGAAGGTTGTCGAGCCGGTTGATGACGTTGCCCGCATTCCCGTGGCACCAGAGGAGCACAGGGTGATCCGATGACGCCCCGACATACCAGCCGAACAACCGCGCGCCGTCGGCGGCCTGAAACCAGACCTCTTCCAACGGCAAGCCGCTGCGAGCTTTCCAATCTTGGTCGATCCAGGGATCCGGATGATAGACAAAGAGTTGGTCAAGAAGGCTCACACGATCCCCCGGTGAACTCAGAAAAACGCCTGCGCGGAAAAGATGACGTCGTTATCGTGGTCACGGTGATTGTACTCGAGGCGAAGCGCCCAGTTTTGGCTCAACGTGTAGCGCTGGCCCACGAACCAACGGAAGTCGTCCGACTTGTCGCCCAGGGCATAGCGCAAATACGTTCCGGACGCCATGAGTTTCCAGCGGTCGGTGAGATCGGTCAGCAAACCAACGGATCCTCCACCACCGATGCGATGGTTTTCCTCATAGGCATGGCTGTAATTGGCTTCTGCCTCCGCGAAAGCGAACAACACTTCCCGCTTCAGCCAGTGAGACTCCACTGCCGCGCCAATGCCGCCATTGGCCACGCCATTACTGCAGAGCTGGCAGTCGCCGAAATGGATCGTGTTCATTCCCACATTGATCTTCCAAGACGGCGCATGGAAGAGGGCGTCTATTGGTGAGAGCGACAGCACGTTGGCGAAGGTCGCCCGCTCGATCCTCGTCTCATCAGCACGGTTGTAATGACGCAGGCTGATCGAGGCCAATTCGATCTGCGCGTCCGGCGTGTACCCGATCTCCGGATCAAGCAGGTCGTGGTAGCCCGCGCGCACGGTCAACTCTTCAAACGTGTCATTATTCCGCCAGCCGCCACCCAGGCTGGCCCGTGAGGTTTTGTGCCCGAGTTCCGGCTGCTTGGCGAACGGAACGACAGTAAAGGGGTCTGAGGGAATACGGAGCTGGCTGCGGGCCGTCAAGACGGCCCGGTTACGCTCCCTCAGGTCGGGCGGTGCGGAATCGGTGGTGTCGATCCGGTATCGGAGATAGTCAGAGGCGAGATCGAGCAGGAACGCCTTCCGCTCAAGGCTCAGCTGCGCAAACTCCGGTGACGTCACTGCCCCAACATTCTGGGCGATGCGATCAGCCAGAGCACGTTCGGTCGAGGTCGAGGATTCCCGTTTCCGTCTGATCAGGTTGCTGCGCGAAGGGCGGTACGCGATGCTGGACACCAGTCCAGGTTTCGATGCAATTAATCGAACCGTATCAGCGGGTACGGTCCAGAATAAGAACTCGTCCGTGAGATGTAATGTCGGATCGGCATAGTCGAGCAAGGCCAGCAGATGATAGGAACAGTTTTCTTTGAAGAAGAAATAGTCAAAATACGCATTCCCAAGCTCCCATGCATGCATGAGGAGCCGCCGCAATTGCGCATCGGAGAGGTTGAGACGGTATTCCCAAATGTCGCGGTTTTCGATGTCGCGATATTCTTGCACTTTCAGATAATACGGGATGGTTGAAAAGTAGCCACGGTAGCCCCCGAAGATACCCAGAATCGGGTAGGCTGCGCCGGCCTCGGGCGGGACATCCGCCGCATAGTTGATGGTATAGGCCAGAATGCGGGTCTGTTCGGTTTGTCCTCGCTGGTCGATGCGAAGCAGCGTGTGGCCGAACATGGAGGCGGGGTTGTTCAGAAATGCCGAGGGAAAGATCAATGTGATCGATTGAGCATGGAACTCCTCGATCCATCGCTCGAACCGTTCGCACCTTATCGGTTTGAGGCGCGCCTCGTCGAACGCAAGAGTTTCCTTCAACCAATGGTAACGGGCAATGAACGCGCATTGGGCCGGTTGCTTCGATCGCCCGACGAACTCCTCGGAAGAGAATTGCTTCAACGTCGCGTCGAGTTCGGCAGCTGGATTCGTCTTCCCTTCGGGAGACAGAAAAAAGCCCGGATCGTCCTGCTCGCTCGTATACCCTCCGAACAGATCGGCTCGATAATGAAGCAGCAACTGCCATTCTCGCGTTTCCGCGAGCTTGAGCGTGTGTGCACGATGTTGGAGTTCTTCAACATACGACGACGCAGGAGATTCCTCGGCACCGCTTTGTCCGACGAAGAGAACAAGCATGCACAAGATGACGATTGAAAAGTTCACGGGAAGAAACGAGAAAAAGAACAGGGCTCCGGCTTGATAACCGGAGCCCTGGCTGAATGAACTAGCGGAGGGAGGCTTGGGCGAGAACAGGGTTCTTCGCAATGGCCTCGTTCAATGACTTCACGAATGCGACTGACGACGTTTCTCCCGCTTGAACCAGGGAGAGGTAACGCTCCTGGGTCATGGCGAAAAATGCCGGGTGTTGTTCAGCCGGCACATCCATCAATGTGGCCAACGACGCAAGATGCTCTCCCCCGCCCTGGGCCATTTCTTGGGTTAGATTCTCGAAGTTCAGCAGGGCGAACATGGTCACCTTCTGATCAGCCCACACCTGCCCGTCGTTCGTACAGCCGGACGTGCCGCTGCTGATACCAAAGGTATTACTGCCGAAGGTGCCGTTTGTCGTTGCCATCATCACCTGAGGCGCGATGTTCTTCTGGTTCTTGAAGTCAGCCCATGCCAGCTTGCCGAGCCCGCAGCCCGGTCCGGTATCCGGATTGGCTGCCATTGCAAGACCCGCTTGCATGCCGAACAGCACCGCGACGGACAACAACAGTACTTTCTTCACCATAAGTCCTCCTCAGTTAGTATGAGTTGCGCATCAATGCTACCGGTCTGTAGCGACTGCGCGCGATTATAGCGCATCAAATCATAATTGTTGAGAAAATTCTTTCTGCGACGGATCCACATTGATCCATGATCAACGATTAGTCAAGATGTGCGACCTTCGCGAGCACCGGATGACTCGACATCGCCTCCTGAATCGCTTGCAGCATGACAATTGGTGTAGTTTCTTCGGACTGCACCAACGAAACGTACTTTTCTTGGACCAATGAGAAAAATTCCGCCTGATTCTCGGTTGGTACTCCGAGCAACGTGGCGAGCGACGTGAGATGCTCCCCCTGCCCCTGGGCCATTTCTTGCTTGAGACTCTCGAATGAGCCTTGAGCCATGTTGACGTGCTTATTTTTCATGATGACGCCGTCATTCGTACAACCCGACGTCCCCGAAGAAATACCGAAGGTCGTGCTGCCGAATGTGCCGTTCGTCGTGGCCATCATCACCTGAGGAGCAATTTGTTTCTGCGCCCCATAATCCGACCAAGCCAGTTTGCCCAGCCCACAGCCAGGACCGTTGTCTGAATTGCCAAGCGCAGAGGCGATTTCGACCTGACTAAGCCCCGCAAGAATCATTACTGTCGCCGTCTTCCATGCGTTCATGGACAATCCCTCCTTTGCTTCATCTCCATAAAGAAATAAAATGCTTCCTGCTGAAACAGGATTTACGGTAGCCAATAAGTCGGCTTTTGGCCATAAAATACACTTTTCGGTCGACTTAGCTCTCTCGAGCTACTCAGACGCAGTTCGATCAGATCAGAAGTGGTTCCAGGTCGTCGGTGGGAAGCGCAGAAGACCGGGGCCACGCCGAGCCGGTGTTGATTCGCTTGGTCCTCCACTGATGCGTGGGGCCGAGGATGCACATCTCTGGTTGTTTACGCGCAAGACAAGATGTGCGCGGCCCTAACGAGCGAAGAGCTAAGATGCGCTTGATCACTACATTGAGCCACTCAGAGACGCCGGAACAGACCTGCCCTGCTTTCCTAAGACCTGCTTGAGCGTGGTCGCTGGCGACACGTCACTATGACGATGCTCGTGTCAGTTCATTTGATGCCTGCCGGAGACGCTCGAAGGAAATGTGGTCGACTAAGCGGCAATCGCCGTCCACGATGTTCACCCCTCCATCGGAGGCCTGCTCAGTTACGTAGAGTGATTCTCCTCCCGCCTCTATGAGCCTGTACCCATTACCGTCTTCCACGATCAGGGCGGTTTTGACGGTCTGCCCCTGTTGCTGATAAGTCAGTTCGGCTGAACGGCGATCTTTCGCCCAGAAGACGTTAATGTTCTGGTCCCCGAGCTGGACTTCTTGAATCAGTCCGTCAGGTCCCCGGGTCAGCTTGATCGGATTGTTACCGGTCCAAAATTGCATCGAGTTGAAGATAAAGGCGTCGGCCAGCGCGGAGAGCATGTAGACAGGGATGATGATCATCCCGAAGAAGACGATCTCTTTCATCCACTTTTCGCTCACCTCGCCGCTGCCTCTGACCTCACTGTTCCAATGATAGATATTTCTCGTCAGATTGAACGGTCCATAACAGGCGCTTGTGACCGTGAGGAAGCAGACGAGCACGAAGCCGGTCACTGCGATACGCATCAGATGTGTTGTCTTCATCATAGTTCTCCTTTCATTCATTTAGTTCGTTTTGTCGTTTTGTTGTGACCTTCTTTGTTTCTTCCACCCGATCCGGTAATCGGATCAATAAGGGCTTGGGCTTTCCTCGGCCGACCGTCAAGAGTCCGATTCCACGCGGCAACGAGAACCGCCTGGGACCTGCGGAGCCGGGATTAAACAGCATGGTCGCACCGTATCGCTCAATCGCCGGCCTGTGACTGTGACCAAAGACACAAACATCCGGCTGCTCCCGATCCAGCCACTCCCGAGCGTCCTTCGTCAATTGTCCATTCTCGTACAACACGTGACAGACGGCAATGGTTGTTCTGCCTCGACGAAGGATAGTCCGCCTGGGGAATCCGCTTTTTTCATAATTATCAACGTTTCCCGAAACAGCAATCACCGGTGCGATCCGTCGTAACCGTTGAATGACGCATTGTCCGCCAATGTCACCGGCGTGCAGGATCTCTGCCACCTCGGCGAAATGATCTTCAATGGCCGGATCATACAGCCCGTGTGTGTCGGCAATGACACCGATGCGCATGGATCGTAACCGTTTCATGGCCGCACCGCCTCGTGCACGCCCAGCGACTCCTGGACGGTCTTCCAATCGAACTCGAACGGCTCAGGCTGCTGCTTCGGCAAGGCCGCGATTTCCGCTCGAAGGCGCGCAGCACGGTGCTCGCTCATCGGATGAGTCGACAGGATCTCGACACGCTCCTTGTCCTTTTCCGACAGGCGCTCGAAAAATCGGATCATGCCGTTGGGATCGATCTTCGCACGATGGAGCAACTGCAGGCCTGTGAGGTCGGCTTCCGTCTCCTGCTCGCGACCGAATTTCAAGGTCAAGAGCTCCACGCCAACTTGCTTCATGAGGCCGATCAAGCCCTGTTGATCTCCGAGCACGATGGTTACAACCGCGAGCAGGCCGAGTTGTTTCACCATTCGATCGAGACCGTGCCGCTGCAGGACGTGATTCAGTTCATGGCTGAGCACGCCTGCCACTTCCTCTCCGCTCTCCGCTTTCTTCATCAGACCGGTGAAGACGACGACATAGCCCCCCGGCAAGGCGAACGCGTTGACGACATCGCTCTTCACCACAGAAATTTCAAACTTGTAGGGATTGTCGGGGATCTTCTCGATGAGCCGTTGCGTCATCTCGTGCACCGCCGCGACCGCCGGCCCTTCTTTGATGACCGTCTGCTGCGCGAGAAAATCTCGATACGCCGATTCGCCGAGCTTCTGTTCCCATTCGATTGGTATTCGACTCACCGCCAGCTCCACCAGCCAGTCGGATCCGAGCCAGAGAAAGAGCAGCACCGCGCCTACCGACCCCAGCGCAAGGCCCCACATCCGTCGCCGATGAGTGCGGGCCTCCCGAACTTTCGTTGCCGCCGCTTCGAAATGATGCGTGAGTTCCGGTGGCGCGGCACGCCGAAATGCGCTGATGAGAAAGGGATCTTTCAGATAGAGTGTCCTGGCCAAGGGTTCCTCTCCCCATTTCACCACAAGTTGGTCATGGTCCATGCCTCCGGCGGACACGGTCAGATTCGCGAACGCAACCGTGGTCCCGTGTATGGGGGGTGAGGGAGGCTCGAAATGAAGTACGAGTCCAGCGGATGTCACCTCGACATGGCAGGGCGCGCCAGTCGCGGGAAATTCGGCAGCAAAACAGAGGGCGTTGGGTTGAAGGCTCATGTTAGACGATCTTCCGGCTCCTCAAACTGGTGGCAAGCGAGGCTGCACCGGAAGCGTTTTCTCTGAAGTACGCTGAGAACGCGTTTCGAGCCGAGAACGACGTGGGCGGCCATTTGCAGCAGCCGCTATTCAGACACAGGAATGAACTGCCTGATCCATGCGCCGAAACTGCCGGGGTTCCGACTTTGGATGTACACGACGCCGGGCCCGCGGAACCGGCAGACGAATCCTTCGCCGGAGGTGAAGCTCGCTACCCATCCGGAGGACGCGCGTTCAATGTTGTAGGACGTGGTGGACGACCAGGCGACGAGATGGCTGTTGTCTACAATATATTCCTGCTCGGGCTTCAACTCGATTTTATGGATCGCGCCGAAACTATTCACCATCAGCGTGCCCTTGCCGCTCATTTTCAGCAGAAAGAAACCCTCGCCGCCCAATAATCCGCGACTCAGGCTCTGCATCTGCCTCTCGATCTTGATCGTCTCGGCTCCAGCGAGAAAACCATCCTTTTGCACGAGATATTCGTTCACGCCGTCGAGTTCGAAGACAACGATTTCTCCTGGCACAGTCGGCGCCAACAGGACTTCACCGGCGCCGCGCGTCGCGCGTAAGGTTTGGAAAAAGAATTTCTCGCCGGTGAGGAACTTTCGCGATAACGCACCGAGAAAACCGCCTTCCATCTTGCTTTCAATGTCGATCGTGGGTGAGGACGCCACCATCGCCCCTGACTCGGCCTTGATGCTCTCACCCGCCGCCAAATCGACCCGCACCATGGGGAAGGCCCCCGGATATAAAATTTCACTTTTCATTCCACGATCTCCTTTTGGTCATCGACTCTACTTACAGGCAAATAGGCTTGGGTTGCGCTCAGAATGCGCGTCCAACGAGCTTTCAACTGCGCGCCCTTTACTTCACTACCCACCCGTACAACCTGTGACTTGGCTCCGGCCCTTCTTCAAGATAGCTCATTCGCAGGCGGCCCACAAAGTCTTTCGGAACGGCATTTCTGGTCGCCGTCACATCGACGCCGAACAACCGCGCAGCATTCAACCCGAAGATTTTCACTTTTTTCTCGCGCGTGAGTTCCTGATACCTGCGCTGCTCGAGAATCTGCTCTGGAATTTGGAATCGTCGAAAGGCTTCGATTTGCCATTGCGGCGTCCCGTACCAGATGGAATCTGTCCCCCAGAGCACATGATCGACCCCAAAGGCTTCGATGATTTGGCCCAACAGGTAAGCGCATATCGCTGGGTGGGTCGTGACCAGTTGCCCGAACGTCGAACCGAGTTCCATATAGATGTTATGGATTCCCGGCTCTGCCTGCTTCATCCGGCAAAACTCCGTCGTCCACGGAATCTCACCGGTTTTCGCGAACCCCTCATCGACACCAGCTACGCTTTTAAACCCCGAGTGGTACACCAGAAAATCGATGTCCGGAAAATCCTTGGCGGCCTTGATCAGATCTTTCGGATGGTTGTAGTCGGGTACCGGCCCAAGCGGCAGCCCCTTGTGGACGCAGACCCGTTTCACGTTCAGCCTTCTCGCCTGCTCGAGCATGGGATAGGCGATCTTCTCATCGTCCATCCACCAGCCCCGGTCGAATCCTTTCGGACAAGAACCGGTGTAACACTTCCAGGCATCGATTTTCAGCGTCTCGGCCTGCATTGCCATGAATTCCAGATCTGCGGCACCGAGCTGCGGCGTCGCCAGTCCGTGAGCCAACATGCGTTGTGATCCCGCGAGGCGATTGATCTCGTCACGAATGTGGGCCATTTCCTTGGGAGGCACGACAGCGTCCTGCGGATAGGGCCCCGGCGGCGTGCTGATGAGACCAATCGACGTCTCGCTGTCGAGAAAAACTTCCTTGACAAAGTTTTCCCAAGACAAATCGTCGAGCGTGCCGCGATCGGCGGTCAATCGAGGATTCAGCCCCGCCTCGCGCGCGCGCCGGCGAAGCCCGAGCAAGGCCTCCTTCGCCACCGCTCCCTTGCGCCGGCTCTCGCCATTCGTCGGATCATAGTGCGACCCAACATAATGCATTTGCACGTCGAAGATGAAGTACGGCGCACCCTGCTGCTCGGCAAAGGCTGTCGGTTCAAAGAGTTCTGTATCGAACACTTCGAAGAACCGGCCGAACACGGAGTTCATCGCGAGCAGAGCCGCGGCCATGCCACCGGAAGTACGGAGAAAATTCCGACGCGTCATTCCCAGGCGGCTGGCGCCCTGCCGGCTCAGCTCTTCCAAGGCTCGATCCACGCGTACCTGCTCCGTCGTCTGAGGCAAAGGAAGAAATTCCTCGTTGGAGACATGTTGGGTGGGAATCGGGCCCGGCGAGACGACTCCTCCCCGAAAACGCGCAGCCCAGTCAGACGAACCACCGTGGCGCATGCTCATCCCTTCTCGTGCGAGTGCGTTGCAACACGATTCTGTGGAATGCTGTTCGGGCTGTCAAGGGACTAGACGAAGAGGTCCCTGAACGTGAGGGCTGTTCGCAGTTAATGACCTGGTCGGAAAGGTCTGGGATGGGCCGGACGATTCCCTCCGGGATGGGGTTGCTGCTCGCCGTATTCTTTTTTGAGCTGCTGACGGAATGCGCGTCGCTCATCCGGAGACATTTTTTGCCATTGTTCACGCATTTCCTTCCGACGTTCCGGCGGGAGAGTCCGGAACCACTGACGCGCGTTACGAATGGCCTCCCGCTGTTCGGGAGGCAGCTGGCGGAAGCGCTGGAAACGCTCGCGGAGCTGCTGCCGCTGATCCGGCGACAGTTGCTCCCATTGCTGAAACCGTTGCTGTGCCTGCTGGCGCTCTTCCTGGTTCATGTTGGACCATTGGCGGGCTCCGTTCAGCAAACGCTGCTGCCGATCCGCAGGAAGTTCATCCCAGCGGTCACTGAACCGCTGAAGGATTTGCTGATCTTGCTGGTTCAGCTGCTGCCAGGGAATCGCTTGGCTATCCGCTTGCGCCCAGGCGACGCCCACCATCGCTAGGACGACCAGCAATGTTCTGAGCAGCGTCATGGCCTCACTCCCCCCTCAGGGCGCGAGGGGTAGGGTAACTGCTGTTTGGATGATCGTGTCTCATCGGTTCCGGTTTGCTTTTGTTCATTGCGCCGGTCTGCTGGCAACTGTTTGTCATTCGGCGGTTCGGCGTCGACAGGGACCGGATCGTCAAGCTGGAACGGGTCCACCCATGTTGGATGAGCATCCCCAGTATTCCATGACCCCAGAAATTCCAAGAAGTCCGCATCCGGCGGACTAGCTGCTCCTTGCGGCGCAGCCTCCGCCATGACAACCGACAGGATGACCACCACCGGCAATCCCGCGATCCATTTAACCCGTCGTGTCGGCATCGGCCAGCCAATGATAAAATTCCAGATCTTCCGCCAGCTCGACATTCTCAACCGAAAGCACCAAGTCGATATCTTCAAAAAGCGGAGCATGATGGTTCTCAGGCAGCTGCTGTTTCAGCCATAGTGTGACCGCGAGCGCCCCCACGCTGGCCATGGCCAATCCGCTCGCCCACACCATCCGCCACCGACGGCTCGGTTTGGCTTCTAGGGCAGCGACGCGCGCGCGTTGCAGGCGGCGCGTTGTTGACGGATCAAGATCGGCCGCGCTCTGATCGAGCAGCCGCTTGGCACGGGCAATCATCTGGTTGTCGCCCGGCTGTAATTCGGCACTCATCGCCAATGGTCTCCTAACACTTTGCGTAACGTCTGAACAGCGCGAAAATAATGCGTCTTCACGCTCCCCTCCGAGCAGCCCATTGCCTGGGCCGTCTGCGCAACATCCAACTCTTCCCAGGCCCGCAGGAGAAATGCTTGCTGTTGCCGCAACGGAAGCGCTCGAACGGCCTGATCCAGCGCGGCGGTCGCTCGCTTGAGCGCCAATTGATCGTCGCTCGACAATTCCCGCTGATCGGCCACCGCTTCGATCGGATCGTCCTGGGCCTCGTCATCCTGCCCGGAGCTCAGCCATTGTCGCCACCGGTTACGCACCTTTGTGCGCCGATACCAATCGCGAATACGGCTTTGAAGAATCGTGTGGAACAGCGGTCCCCACTCGACTTCCTCGCGCATTCCGTAGCGTTGCACCAACTTCAGCATCGCATCCTGGACGAGATCCAAGGCCTCGTCGGTATCGCCTGTAGCCATGTGCGCGATACGAAATGCCCGACGCTCGATGCTAGCCAGAAATCGGTCGAGAGCCCGGGTCTGATCCAGAGTAGTAGCCCTCCCCCGGAGATCGATGGTGTCGGATGAACCGAGCGCAACTACCCCTTCCACCGTTACAGACATACCTGCACCTTCTCAATCAGCATGCCTGACCGGTCCGACGGCGAAGATTGTTGATCCGAATGGAACCAAGGTCAAGCGGAAGATCTACACGCTGCGCAAAGAGCTGGTCGCGTCGCCCATAGGTCTCTGCTCGGTGTTTTCATCGTGGCTTCCCGCCGCTAGTTATTGCAACGCATGAGAGCGATTTGCGTTGACGGCAACGGTTCCCAGGGCTGGCGCGAGCGTGATCAGAAAGCCCTGAAGAGGAAGGGGGTTACGGCTCTAGCGGGACGGGGATGGAGTCGTCGAGCGCTTGCCATCCGAGAGGGAAGATGGAACAGAGGGAATGGCTACCGCCACATCGTCGGTGCGATCGCCTTCTTGGTCTTTGCCGTCTCGTCCGACACTATATATGAGACCTTTGCGTTGGTTGACCAGCATCGGGAGACCGGTAAACGGATCGTAATAGGCTTGCCCTGCTTTGGCCAAACGGGTGAGCAAGTCTCCATCTTGGGGCCCTCGTCTGATCCATGCCTGCAGGCCGACGAGACGCAGCTGCGCGTCTGTCTCCAACATCCGCATGACGTAGGGATCCCACGGTAGAAGTGGTTCGATCCCAACGATATGCTCGACTGGGTTGGCCAGATAATCCATCAGCCCTGCCGCGGGCGTTCGGAGAAAACCCGACGGTTTCGGCAGATTCATATAGCGGCCCTCTGCTACGGCCTTGTTCGTCACTTCATAGTATTCGGCATAGGCATTGGCTCGACGCTGGATCGGCAGCCGCATGCCCGCCACGAGCGACACATACCATGGGCGATCGTTGGCCTTGTCATGTTTGAGTTCTGTGGAAACCGTCTTGGTCGCCCAGACGAAATGGCTTTGCATCGGCCAGCGAAGGGAGAGTTCGACCTGATCGAGCGGGCGCACCATTTTACTCAGCCGAGTCACGGAGGTTCCATCGAGTTCCGAGCGGCTCAGCAGACTGGACGCCATTGCCGCGTCATCTTGCACGGCGGCGACGGCTAACATCTTCATCATTAGGGTTTTGGATTGCCCTAGGGCAGTGCGCCACGCCTGCATATCGGTTTCGAGCCGGTCGAGGCCGGTGGCCGAATCCTGGGCGAATCCCTCTAAGAGGAACAAGCGATGAGCGAGTAAGACGTGATCACAATTTGGGCTGAGCAGTTGCCCATAACCCCAATCGTCGAACGGCATCGTCAACCATTGTCGGTATCGGGTAAGGGACGAGGCC
Source organism: Nitrospira sp. (assembly GCA_033852435.1). GTDB lineage: Bacteria > Nitrospirota > Nitrospiria > Nitrospirales > Nitrospiraceae > Nitrospira_C. Next base: position 8,599 of record JAWOMO010000019.1, on the reverse strand, counting down.
TCCCGAGCCGCCAACGATTTGATCGTGTCCCCCTGTCCTTTGAGTTGCGCCACGGGGTTGGCACTTCGGAACCATCCCTTCACGACATGGCCAGTCGCTCCCCCTGAGGCGCTTCCTTCTTTCGCATCATCTCCGCCCATGCAAACCTGTGACGCAGCCACGTCTTGTTCCCCGGCTTTTTGCTCATATCCGAATTGCACCGGATCTTCTCCGGACGGAGCCTCAAATCCCAGGAGCAACAGATATCCGTTCCTCTTGGGATCCGTGATCATGCGCGGAGGAGTAATGGTCAAATTCTGATAGAGCACGCTCGGAGGATCCTCCATCACCATCCAGGCAAGACCCAGTGCGCCAGCCCCCAAAGCCGCCACGATTCCGGTTATCGCAGCAATCGCCAAGGCTAGGAAGGTGAGCGAGCGGGTCGTCGAAAAACAGGAACCAACGAAGGACAGGACGCCGATCCGGATTCGATGGAGACGGGCGACCAAGCGCAGGCGAGGTTTCGACGACAGGAGACGTTCCTGCTTCTGGCTATGGCTTCCCCCTGCCGTTGAATTAAAGAGTACGTCCACTGCTGAGGAGGCAACTGTGGGGGCGGAAATTGGTTCAACTGGTCTGGGCAGCGAAGCCGACGAAGAATTCTGCAATTCCTCACGCGGCGCCACATGTGGTCGTGAGAATGTGATTTGCTCGCTCGCCTGCATCCATTCCGGCCTCGTATCAGGTTGAGAAGCGGCGACCGGCTGTGCAATGGAAGGAGGAGCAGTCTCTACAGGAGTCGATTCCCATTCTCGTATCGCCTCGGAGAGCTTCTCAGACAGAGTGTCGAACGCAGGGTCGGGGGTAGCGGCAATCCCTGGCGCCTCTGCCGAGTCCTTTTCCCATTTTTTCTTCTTTGCCGTAGGGCGGTGCAATTGCACTGCCACCTCGCCGGTATTCCAATGCGAGGCCACTTCAACTGACTGAGCCGGAGATTCTGGTTTCGATGGAGCCTCCGTCACGGCTTCCACTCCGCCCACCGCCTGAGTTGGTTCCTCAACCTGAGCAGTGGATTGAGTCAACGTGACAGGTGATGGATCGGGACTCGCCGTCTCAGCCGGAACCCTCGATTCAGGTGACTCCACCACAGCTGGTTCAGTTTCCGGAATGTCTTGCGCGTCGACAACTGGTGAAAAGGAGGCCGGCATTGCTGGAGGAACGGAAAGCCGCAGCGCTTCATCCGCAGTCGAGTGAGCTAGAAATTCCGGTAGATCCGCAGCCCTGCTTTCTGCCGGCACTGGGTAAGAAGGGGCGCTATCCGGGCCAACTGCGGTCGTGACAGAGTTTTCGGCGGCTGGGCCTTCTTCTCCGTTCGTCAAACTCACCGCCGTAACCTGATTGGGCTGGCCAGATGAAAGAGAAACTTGATCCGAGCTGGTTGACTCAGCTGGGGGAAGTGAATCGTCTGTGAGAAGCACGTCCGATTCAACCGAAACAGAGCTTGTCGTTGCGGACTCCGGTTTATAAACCGCGTCGGTGCGCTGTGGCTCAGCGAGTACCTCGGGCGCGGTCTCGTAGGGAGCCGAATGGCTCGACGCCGTGGATCCCGCGCCGAACTTCCATGCTGAATCAAAGACCGATGTCCATGAGAAGGAACTTGAACGAGGAACCTCCGTAGTCGCTTGAACTGGGTGATCCGGTTCCGGCGGGGTAATGCTGGCTGGAGGCTCTTCAACTGTAGACGCCCGGTCTAGAGCAAACGTGGTTAGTATGGGATCCGCCGTCTGTGCTGGAGGTGCTTCAGACGAAAATGGAGGCAATGGATTCTCTAGTTCCCTTCTGAAGTCGGAGAGTGTCGATTCCGCCGATCCGGAAGGAGTCTCTTCAGGGGAAGACTCCATCTCCTGGACTCGTATCGACGAATCGGATACTTGCTCCCACGGCATAGGAGACGAAATTGCGACCGAGCCACCCTCGGATAAAGGCTCCATCGATACCGGCAACGGTGCTGGATCTGATGCTTGCTCCGACGGAGGCATCGGCGATAGAGGAACTACAGGAGGTAGTGCTACGTTTTCCGGAGAGGAAAGGAGAGACTCAAGGACTGGGGGTGACTGAGGTTCAGAATCGGGTATTTGTACCGAGGCATCGGCTACCTGTTCCCATGGCATACGGGATGGCAATGAATCCCCTGTATTTGTTGCCGACTCCAAATGATCCTGTGGCGGAACCTGATCGGTGGCCTCTTCATTTTGATAGGCAGATCCTACTTTCGAGTCGGTCTGATCTAGGGGTTGGGAGGTTGGCTCCGGAGAAAGGATCGAAAGTTCCTGCACATCAGTCGTAGGTTCATCCTCACGCACCGCAGTCTGCGCCGCTAGATCCTCCGTTGTCTGAAACTCGGCTTGCTCAATAGGAGCAGCAACCGATAATGGGCCCTCTTGTGCGAGTGGCGATGATCCCTCGCTCTCCTCCCATGGCATGACTTCGTACGGCGAGGTTTCTGCTTTTATGGAAGTCGAATCATCCTGAGCCTCGGCGTTGGGATGGTGCAGGGATTCCGAAGACTCGACCACTGGAGGGCGGATGAGAAACTCCCCGGTCTGCACATCGAACAACGACGCAAGCTGAATGGCGACAGGACTACCTGGAGCCAGTTCTCTGATCTTTGCATAGAGCTGTGCGGCCTTTTGGGGATTTTCCGCGTCCGGATCATCGCGAAGAATCTCGATGGCTTTTCCCAATTCGCCCACCGCCGCCATCTCGTCCCCTTTCTCCCGGTAGACGTTGGCAAGGAGCTCGAGAAAGGGGACACAGCGGGGACCGGCGGCCAAATACTCTTGCAAGAGCGATTCGGCGAGCCAATAGTCTTGCCGTCCAATAGCTTCATTCGCGAGAGATTCGAATGCTTGTCTGGCCGTCACCAAGCTTCCAAGTCTCAGGTGGAGAGTCGCAAACAACCGCCGGGCCTCAGTATTGTGGGGATCAAGAGCGAGAAGTTCTTTGAGGGCTGCGGACGACCGGCCATATTTGCCGGTGTTCATATGCGAGATCGCTTCTTCGAGGAGTGCGCTTTTCTTGCTGTAGCCGACGGCACCCCGCTTATTAACGCGCGAGGGTGCTTTCTTTTCCGCTTTCTGCGAGGCTCTCTTGTCAGTCCGCACGTTATTAACCTTAGCAGATCATTAAGAACACAAACCGGCTTCCACAGCCGGTTTCAGCGTGGTATCCACTCTGACCGCCTATGACAGATTCTGTAGATGGGAAAACTGGACACAGATGTGCAATCCTGATGCCATCTTGACACTCTGGTTCGACCATATATTTCTTTAATTTTCTGTAGTTAGCGATCTGTGGCTGCCCAACTGCCCCTTAAAAAGGATTCAAAAATGGACAAGCATACCGAGAATGGGCACCGTGACTCAGCATGACTCAGGATGGTGAGGAAGAAGTGTGGGCCACCCCGTTTACACCCATGGGTTAGGGGCTAGCGATTTGTTCCGTGAAAATCCTCAAAATGTAGAGGGGATACCTACGCCATCCACCACGGCTAATTCGAAATGATCCTGCCTGTTGGTTGTGTCTCTATATAACCTTATGGTACGGTCCTGCGGTTAGTTTCCTTTATTTTCAGGACAAACGAGAATCCCCTCTCGTACGAGCCAGCCGACCTGTTGTTTATGTATTTTTTCAAGTCGAATCAGCACGATCGTTTAGGGTGGGCTCTGATTGCCTGTCTTTTAGTCCTACTTCCAGGCTTGTTGGCACCTATTCCTCTCTTCGCAGAAAGTGGCGGGGGTGGACCGGGTCGCGTGTCGCTGGACTTCAACGAAGTCGAACTCCACGTCTTTGTGCGGTTTATTAGCGAACTGACCGGCAAGAACTTTGTGTTGGACGATGCGGTGAAGAAGGCCGGAGGGAAAATCAGCGTGTTCTCCCCCACCAAGGTCACACCGGACCAGGCCTATAGCCTCTTCGTGTCAGCACTGGAGGTCAGTCGACTGGCGGTGGTTCCGAAAGGGCCCGGCTATCAGATCGTTCCAATGGGAGAACTCCCACCCGAACGCGGACTCTTCGTGTACAAGTTGAAGAACGCCAACGCGACCGATCTCGCCGCTGTACTGACCAACTTGGTCGCTCGATCGCAGACCGTCGCACAGACTGCCCCAGGCGCTCGACCGCCAATCCGACCCCTGACAGAATTCGAAGCCCCCGTGCAAGTGTTCGCTGACAAGCCGACGAATTCTATCATCGTCAGCTCAACTAAGAATGCCTATAACAAGTTGCAATCGGTGATCCGAGACTTGGATACGAGACGCAACCAAGTCTTTGTCGAAGCAGTCATCCTGGAAGTCGAGGTCGACCGGCTGAGACAAATCGGGTCGGATCCACTACAGGTTCTCGCGGCCGGTGAGAGCGGCTCTGTGCGGGCTATTGGAGGGCTCAATCGAGCGCCGGAAGACTTGTCCACCATCGCCCAGGCTATCGTTGGCGTCGCAACCGGTGGAACCGTGTCGGTCTTGAACACCGTCAACGTTCGCGCTTTCATGCAATTTCTTCTCAGCCTTACCGATACTAATGTGCTCTCCACTCCACAAGTTCTTGCGGCTGATAATCAGAAAGCCAAGATTGTAGTCGGCGAGAATGTTCCCTTCCCGACCGGACAGGCGCAAGGCATCACGGGAGGTACTCTTGTTACGATCGAGCGCAAAGACGTGGGAGTTACGTTGGAATTGACGCCGCAAGTGCTGGAAAATGATTTGATCCGTCTCGAGATCAAGCAGGAAATTACCGCCATTGAGCCCACGGCGCCTCAAACCATTGGAACTGGCACGTCTTCGGTACCAGTGGGTCCCACTACCACCAAGCGATCCATGGAAACCACCACGATTGCAAAAGATTTGCAGACGCTTGTCATCGGAGGGCTGGTACGGGACAACATCTTGATCACGGAAAACAAGATTCCCTTCCTCGGGGATATTCCCATATTGGGTTGGCTTTTTCGGTCACAGAGTCGTCAGATACAAAAGCTCAATCTCCTCGTCTTTTTGACCCCTCAACTCGTCCGCGACGAAGTCGACATGGTCGAACTGAATGCCCGCAAAGCGAAAGAGGTCAGCACGTTTCAGCGCGACGGTCGCATCGAGGAAGCCACCAGGCTTAAGCAAGACGTCCTGGAAAAACTCGAACGTCCCCGCACAGCTCCCGCTCAGGTTCCCAACCACGGGGAACCCTCCGCCGCCACTCCGCCTCCCAGCAAACCCGACTAGAGGCTCAGGAAATACCAGTCGCTGGTGGTACTCTGCAGCGTGTGGCAGCTGCATCGCCACACCGGGACCATCAAGCATACATTGTCAGGAAGAGGAGCGGCATGGGGTGGATGACGGGTTTCGAATTTCACCGGAACCCTTGACCCATCAACAAGATCCAGCACTTAGCTCGGCAGATCGCAGCAAAACACGGCAAATAATCCGCAAATCCGCAACCAGACGCAACCAGGATTCTGGCAGTGATGATACAGGGCAGTCGGCTGATTCTGAGGCGGGGGAGCCAGCATGAACCAACGTGTCGCCCGCCAAGCCGAGCTTTCCCTTCATTGCGGGCATTCCTTCAAACAACTCGGACATCGACGCGCTGTTGCCAAATGTGAACGCTGTGTTCCACCTTCGGAACGCCATCTCATCCCACCCATCCCAGTTCGCCAGGTGTGATTGGCCAGAACCGTGATAGCAGCAAGCGCATCGAGATACTCTCTTCTGGGACAAATAATAGGTAAAACAGCCATAATACTCACGAAAAGAGGCAGCACCATGATTACCGGTCAACACAACATCGACGAGAAATCTGAGGAATTCGCCGAAGAGTTCTCAAAGTTCCCACTTAAAAAAAGGCGGTTTTTGGAGCGCTATGCGGAGACGGCTTCGATTGCGCTGGCCTCATGTCATGCAGGAGTCAGCCGGCGGACGCACCTGAACTGGCGCAAAAGAGATCGGCGGTTCGAGGCCGCGTGCCAAGAGGCCCTGGAAATTGCCATCGATGAAATTGAAGCTGAAGCGCGACGACGGGCCAAAGATGGCGTCCTCGAGCCGGTCTACTACGGCGGCAAGCCTTGTGGCGCCATCCGGCGGTACAGCGACACGCTGCTGATATTTTTACTTAAAGCGGCGAGACCTGAAAAGTATCGCGACAACTATCCCGGATTCACAGAATCTCCGCGGGCCAGCCGAGAAGAGGTCCTTAACGGACTCCACAAAAAACTGGCGCGGCTGGCCGCCAAGCACACTGGAGTGCCACCACCCCATAACGAACCCCGGCTAGAGAATGCGTCATCGTGAGTGCCGTCACCGACAGTCAGTCGAACTTTTGGGTGCCTTATGAATGCCAATTGAGACTGGGTCCTGTCTTAAAATTCTTCAATGACGAGACGCACCAACCCTGAAACGTCTTGAAGGTCCGTAGGAGCCGCAGCGTGAGCGGCAGTCAGCGTATAGCTGGCTTCTATCGCTACCGTGGGAGGGGTCCCCGTGAATGCCATGGTGGGAAACGTCCAAGCGAGCAGCGCTCGACTGTTGACGGACTCGACATCGGTGGTTCCATCGTTCGAATGGGTGATCGAATACCCGCCGAGCGCAGAGATATAGCAATGTTGGCTGGCCCGGTAATTGAGGGAGAGCGAGCCCGACGGTGTCTGTAAATGAGCGCCAGACCACTGATCGAAATCTCCCCGATAGCCGATGGACGATGTGACGCTGAACGTATTCCAGGGACGATAGGACGCGGTGAATGATTCGAGAAGGCCGGTCGTGTTTCTCGCTCCCGCCAGCCGGTTGTCACTCATCAGGTAGCTTGAAGCGAGCTGAAGCTGCCACAAGGGTCTCGTATACGCGAGCATCGCTGCCACCGTATCGGTCGCGGCATCCTGTGACGGCGTCCCGCCGGAGAGCAGCGCATTCACCATGGACGCTCTGGTGTAGGTCAGCGTCAATTCGGGCCACTGGGGACGCGTCAGCGCCAGCCCAAGTCGACCGTATGTTTGGGTCAAGCGCAGCAGAGCCGGGTCACCAGCCACGTTATTCCAGGTCTGGCCGACCGAGCTGCGCAGACGGGCAACCCCAAAGACATACTCACCCCACACTTCCCGGAGACTTTGATTCGGGGCGTTGATGTAGGCCTTGCCTGCGGTCCGGTACGAGGCGCCATACCGAAAGGCGCCCTCCATGCCGTTGACTGTCAGCCTCCACATGCGTCGACCGCTATCTTGTTGCGGTCCCCAGGAAGGTTGCGTACTGTCCAGAAAAGCCACCTCGCTGTCGGCTTTCAGCTTGCCGTCGAGCCAGGCGGATGAGGCGCTTAATCCCTTGGATCGGAGGGCGGCGGAGTCAGGAACCACATCTTTGAGACGTCCCGGTGTGACCAGCGGGGTGAAAAACGTTGGCTGAAGAGACAGCATCATCGATTGCCGCAGGAGCGGCAGGGCTGTCTGGCTGGGTGTGACGCCGGATACGTCGCTAAGGTGAATTCGCTCAAGAAGCGGAGCCTGCAGATCTTCCTCCGCCCATGAGAAAGGAATGATGAAGAGCGTACACAACCCTAGAGAGATGACCCATGTGTTCGTCGTCGAGATTGCACGCCGGAAGAGCTCGCCGAACCTGAGAGTCATATGGGTGAGGCTTTAGCAGAAGTCGTGCCATGGAATCGTTCAACGAGCGATGAGCCAAAAGAAAGAGAAGAACGGCAAAAGAATGCAGATTCTTGAAGATCAAGCAGGCATTTTCTGGTAGTCGTTGATTACTGCTCGTCGCGAGTGCTCGAAACGCGAAGGTGCCAAGGTGTCTCAATTAATGCGCGGGTGTCTTATGGAGATCACAGAGCATGGCGGATTACCCGTATTCGAACAATGCCGCTGAGTTGCAAGGCGAGAGAAAAAGCGACTTCTCGATTCTTGGCAAGGGGACAGGTTTTGAGGACGTCTAAGGACAAGACGAGTGTCAGTAACTGGGCAATCCTTGCACACAGCGTCGTGTTGTTCACATTACCTTCAAGAATCTCGGCCCCAAGACCTTAGAGATTCCAGCCGGCTAAAACTAGCCTTCCTGTTTCCTGAATCAGATTCAGATTCTATTGGGATATGCCTTGTTGTAGGACCCGCGGCTTAGGAAAGCGCGATCATGACCCTGCTCCAGCTCACTGGAACTCACTCAGCCCTATTCCAGCCAAGGTTTGCGAAAAATCCATGATCTTCCCCTGATTTTGTGGACACCTTCTAGGCATAATCAGCGCAGGGAGTGACCTTCCCCCGTTTATTACACCAAGGCGGCGGAAGTTAACTCCTGTGTCAGATGGACCCCATGTTGATGGTTAAGAATGAACTCGTGGGGTGTCACATCCCCAATCCCGCTGTGTGTGCGCTCTTCGTTGTATTCCCTCCGCCACGCTTCAATTACCAACTGGGCTTCCTGCAGCGTCAGAAACCAGTGCTCGTTTAAGCATTCATCTCGAAACTTGCCGTTGAAGCTCTCGATAAAGGCATTCTGTACGGGCTTCCCGGGCTGAATAAAGTGCAGGTGGACACCGTGCTGGGCAGCCCAGGCATCCAAGGCCGTCCCGGCGAACTCGGGAC
>JAWOMO010000104.1:0-16781 GCA_033852435.1 Nitrospira sp. | reverse complement strand
TCCCTACCCTGGAAAATACATCCGTTCAACAAATTAGCGTTTAGCCTACCCTGAATGGGTTATTGAACGATCTTGAGGCTTCTGGGATAGTGTCACGCGACACATTGTCCCTTCTTGTGTCGGGGGTGTGAGCAAAAGAGGGATTCATGCAGCCCAGAATGCTCCGAACTAATGCGATCGGTTCTTTCTATTCTCATCATTATTATCTCTCCCGATACGCCCTTGGCTCAATTACAAGGTAACTTCCCAGCACTTATTGGCGCAACGTGTGTGCAAGATCTCATATACGGAGTCAGCCCGCGGATTCCAAAAACAAACGTAATTGATCCGGGTCCATAGTGCCAGGTCTTTTCTGCCGGAGGGGTGACATGAAGCATCGGCTTGCTCTTGAGATAGCAGTGGCACTCAGTCTGATCGCGATCATTGATCTCCCAAGAACGTGGGCCGTCTTGGGGGAGGCAGCGAGTTCGGTGGAAACGGATCGCGTTGCGCTTGCCGGACAAGGCAGGATGATCCCAGCCCAACGATACACCGTCCAGGAGATTACTGCATCGGGCCTGACTGTCAGGGAATATGTGTCTGGAGATACGGTCTTTGCCGTGGCCTGGAGAGGAAGAAGACCTCCGAACTTGGTGTCGCTCTTGGGTGCCTATTTTCAGGAGTACCAGGCGGCATCTGCAGCTGCCGCCTCAACCGGGCCTCTCAGGCGGAGAGAGACCCGCATCCAAGCCCCCCATGTCGTGGTCGAAACGGGAGGGCATGCGGGAGATGTCCGCGGAAGAGCTTATCTTCCCTCACTCCTTCCTCCCGGAGTCACAATAGAGATGATCCAATGATTCACCAAAAATGCGCGGCGGTTCTTGTCGGCATGGTGGTCACCATCCTGTTGGGCTGTGGGAATTCAGGAGGCTCCAGTCCCTCCGGTCCTTCCGGTCCTTCCGGTCCTTCCGGTCCCAACGTCCTCATCATCACCATCAATCCCTCTTCAGCTGTCTGCACAAATCGCAACGACCCTTGCACCCAAGTCACCATTTGCCAGGCCGGTACCTCAATCTGCCAAACGATCTCAGATATTTTGGTCGATACCGGATCCTCGGGGCTCCGGATTTTTGCCTCTGCGCTGACGCTCCCACTCCCATCCAGTGACATCGGTGAATGCATGTTTTTTGGAGGCGGCATAGACTGGGGGTCCGTCCACACCGTGGACGTCATGTTGGGTAAGGAACCGGCTGTGTCCGTTCCGATCCAAGTGGTCGATCCGACCTTCAAAGGGCAATACGCCTCCGATGGGAGCTCCACTGGACAATCCGGCTCGAACATCTGCGGCGTAGCCTCAGTTGACGCGAATCCTTCACAAGTCGGACACAATGGCATCTTGGGCGTCGGAGTATTTCAGTTAGACGGTGGGGTTTACTACGACTGTGCGTCTCTCCCTTGTACGACTCCAAAAGTACCTCCCCCGCAGGTCCAGAATCCAGTCGGGCTTCTGCCCGTTGATAACAACGGGGTTATCGTCGCCCTGCCATCTGTGCCGACCAGCGGATTGCCCTCCCTTACCGGTTCGCTCATCCTCGGCATCGGCACAGCATCGAATAACCAACCGTCCGGAGTCACGGTGTTGCCGACCGACTCATCGGGCCGAATCGTGACACAGTTTACCCCCGACCCGAGTATCACCTTGGGCATAATCGATTCCGGTTCCAATGTCCTCTTCTTCAATGACTTGTCGTTGTTGAATCAGAATCAGCTATGTCCCCCTCCTTTCTCATTTCTGTACTGTCCTTCCCCTTCTCCCTTAAACCTCTCGGCGGTCAACATGGGGACGTCAGGGTCTCCATCAAGCCTGGTCAACTTTCAGATCACAGACCCACGGCCCATGCTGTCTGCAGGGAATTTCGCCATAAACAATGTTGGTGGACCAGCAATTTTTACGGATACATTTGACTGGGGACTGCCGTTCTTTTTTGGCAGGACGGTCTATGTCGGCCTCGAGGGAAAAACGTCGGCGCTGGGCACGGGGCCTTTTTTTGCCTATTAGAGGATCACGTCTGACCCAGTAGCCTCACTCGGAAACCAATATGCGCCTGCTTGAGTAGATCGGGAAGTGTGCCTTGGCAGAGGGGATTGCGACGATGTTTGGTTTGATGCTTGAGTCATAGTGGCCCGGTCAACACTTGGGAAGCGAGGCCGACGTAACGTCCGAGTACGGCTCTCTAGCAACTGTGCGCGAGAACATACCGGACCTCATCGTCCTGACGAACAAACCGTGAGGCCCGGGTCAACTCTACCGTATCCAACCACCGGCGCGCAGAGTCGATTGACTCGTCCAGAGTGAATCCCCACACGTGAATGACGCCGTCTTCAAGCTCCGCCTACTGGCATCGATCAGCTGACTCGATCCACCGGGAGGAAGGAAACGAGACCGTCGTCTCATCGCGTCGAGCATCCACGCCTACCCTCATGCACTACCGCTCGCCAGCTTTCCACCGCGGAATCCGGAGGTCTGAAACTCAACAACCTTTCCATCCTCCAACTTGATCACACGATCACCAAGATGGAAATATCTGTCATCGTGGGTAATGACTACCACGGTTTTGCCCCGCGCCCGGAGATCAGGCAGGAGCTGCCGATAGAAGATCTCCTTGTATTCCGGGTCTTGATCCGCTGCCCACTCATCAAATACGTAAATAGCCCTATTTTCAAGATAGGCCGTTACCAAGGCCAGCCTTTTCCGCTGACCTTGGGAGAGATTGGTCGTGGAATAAGCACGGTCCTTCACTCCCACTTTGTGGTCGATACTCAACAGCGACAGATAAGTTCGAGCTTGAGAGCCAACCAGTGACTGATCTAGCCCGAGGAGTTTCTCGAATAGATAGAAGTCCGAAAATATCACTGAGAAATGATCGCGATACCATTCACGGTTGGCATCTGAGACCACAGCTCCTCCGAGTCGAATATCTCCTTCTTGCGGAACATATAAGCCTGCAAGAACTTTGACGAACGTGGACTTACCGCTCCCATTGCCCCCTATCACGAAAATCAGTTCTCCCGGCTCAAGCGCAAGATTAACAGGCCCTAGCTGGAATCTATGTTCCCTCTTTGTATCATGCGCATAGGTAAATACCACTCCTTGCAATTCTACGACAGCGCGCTCGATGGGCTCAGCAATCGGTTCAATGTCTCCCGTTTGAATTGATTCATCCAAGGACACACCCAAACGCTGGACATTATCGAACGCCACCTGCCCCTTCTCCAAGGTGGGCAACGTGCCGATGATGCCCCAAATCGGATTCATCATGTACAACAACACTACGACATATCCGATCAGCGCTTCAGACGGAAGAGATAGCACTCGAGGAAACACAAACAGTACCACCCCAATCATTGCGTAAAACGCCAATTGCGACCATGCTTCGGCGAAAGTGTACTGTTTTGATGCCTCGATACTTGCATGCCGGTAGAGATCCGCTGCCCTAAACATTTCCTGCTCCAGGAACTCCTTGCGCCGCCCACGATGCATCAGTAGCTCTTTGAGCCCCTCGGTGAGGACGCGAAACTGCTGGAAGAGTTGCGCCCTTGCATCACGAGCGGAGTAAATTGTCGCGAACGCTCTGGTATGAAGCCATTGGTATACCCATGCTCCCAAGAGAGTGACCCCAATAACCATGAGAAACGTCGGCCACGATAACCACGCCAGATAGACCCCGCAGCCGGTTACGATCGCAGCATGCATGGCAAGGTTAGGCAGGCATTGAATCGCCCAGGCCAGCATACTTACGTCGTCGCTGAGCGTCACTAAGATGTTAGCCGGCCCTTGAGACTCCGTGCGCTGGAATGGAGCCTTCAAGATCTTCTCGCAGAGCGCCAGAGACAGTTCCAAAGTGCTGTCTTGTGAAAACCGGGTTAGCATCAACTGCGACGCAACTTGTGTAACCACTTTTCCTGCGACCACTGCAAGAAAGCCTAGCGCCAGCAGTACCCCTTCGCCGTGGTGTTCCTGAAGTACTCGATGGATGAGAGCCAGCACTGCCGCGCTGCATAAACCTGACAATATGCCCACGCACACTAGCGCCGCCATCATGGAGCGGGAGCGTTGCGCAAGAAAGTAGATAAACCGCGGGATTCGCAGCATCCTGTTCAATGACCCCTCACGCATGGGGATAGGCTGCTTGTCCGATTCTCCACTTCATTGTTGAAGTGGTGTTCCATATGACGAGCCAATTCCTCCACATAAGGAGAGACAAGCATGCGCCCCGCGTTCTCGGCAGGCATGTAGTGGATGCAACTGTCCTTACCACCCAGTTCCTGCCATGTATGACGCGTATCCGGAATGCCTTCCTGAACATGATTTCTCGAAGCCACGACATTGATGATCCGACCGGCAACCCGCTGCACACGATAGCGCGCCACGGCCAACATCGTCGCCCGCGTGAGTCGTTGGACCTGGAAATCATTATCCTGAATATGATCCGTGACTGACTGAAACAATAACGACATCAGTACCTTGCTTTTCCGTTTAGCGGTCGGCCACCATTCATGGATTGGCGATCTCGTTATCTCACGAATATCTGTCCGGATTTTTCCCAGGATAACACCCGTCATTAAGGCATGATTGAACAATCTTCGCCTGTACCGCACGTAGGAGTCGGGGTGCCAGGTGTCAAGCATCACAATTGTCGCGGTGTGTCCCTGAGCGGTCAGCTGTTGAGCCATTTCGTAGGCGATCAACCCTCCTGTGCAGACGCCCGCTATCCGGTACGGCCCGTTGGGACACACTTGTCTTATTGCCCGAACATAGTGTGTGGCCATTTCCGATACCGATAGGAACGGAGTCTCTTTGCCGTCAAGGCCTCTCGCCTGTAACCCATAGATCGGCTGTTCTGTCCCTAAAAGCCTCGCGAGCTTCGCAAACACCAAAACTTGCCCTCCCACTCCGGGCACCATGAAGAGCGGTGGCGCCGATCCGCTCGGTTGAATCGCGACCAAGGATTGCCACGGAGGTGTCCAATTCTCACGCGCGAGGATCTCAGCCAGGTCCGCAATAGTCGGAGCTTGAAACAATGTCGCCAACGGAAGGTGTTTCCCGAATACCTCTTCGAGAAGGAAGAACAGCTGCGCCGCCTTGAGTGAATGGCCGCCCAATTCAAAGAAGTTGTCGTTGATACTGATATCCTGAACCCCGAGCACCTGCTGCCACAAGGCCGTCAGCTGTACTTCCAATCGATTGCGCGCATGGATACGAGTCTGATCAGGTGATGGCCCGAGGGTCTCCGGTGCCGGCAATGCCTCCACATCGATTTTGTTATTGGCAGTCAGCGGGAAATCCCTCATCGACACAATCAACGACGGAACCATATAGTCAGGCAGCGTCGCTCGTGCAAAAGATCGCAGCTCAGCCTGATCCACATCCCGCCCTTCCACAGGAACGACATAGGCGACAAGCTGCTTCATCCCCTGCCGATCCTCTCGCGCAGCGACCACAACCTGACGAACGGCCTGGTGACGGCTTAAAACGGTTTCGATTTCTCCCACTTCGATCCGAAATCCCCTGATCTTGACCTGATGATCGGATCTCCCCAGATGGACGATGTTCCCATCGGATCGATAACGGGCGATATCTCCTGTCCGATACAGCTTGGCATGAGGGTCGTCGGAAAACGGGTGAGGGGCAAATCGTTCTTCGGTCAGTTCCGGACGATGGTGGTACCCTCGAGCGAGGCCGTGCCCGCCGATATACAGTTCGCCGGCAACCCCAACGGGCACCGGATGCATGTGATGATCCAGAATGTAGACGTCCGTGTTGGCGATCGGACGCCCAACGGTAATGTCCTGTTCCGCCCGATCAATCTTGGCCGTGGTCGACCAGATCGTGGTTTCGGTCGGACCGTACATGTTCCATAAGGCCCTTGAACGATCAAGAAGCTTGTCAGCAAGATCACGAGGAAGAGTCTCCCCTCCACATAGAACGGTCAACTTCGGGCTGCCCGCCCAACCGGTATCGACCAGCAGACGCCAGGTCGCCGGTGTCGCTTGCATGATGGTCGGCTGGACCGCTTCGAGACAGGCCTGTAGTTTTCGTCCATCCACCACCACGGCCCGCTCGACAATTTCAACTCGAGCGCCCACCAAGAGGGGCAGAAACAATTCTAGACCGGCAATATCGAACGAGAGTGTCGTCACCGACAGCCACACATCCTGTGGGGAACAGCCCGGCTCTTCCTTCATCGACCACAACACGTTCACAAGTGATCCGTGGCGCACCTCCACGCCTTTGGGTTGTCCCGTAGATCCCGACGTGTACAGTATGTACACAAGGTCTTGGGACGTCGCAGCCGGCACCAGATCGTGGTCAGGCTCCCGGCCCAGGGAGGGCTGCTCCGAATCCAGACACACGATACGGCTACCGTGCATCGCAAACCGATCCGCGTATGCGGAGGCAGTGAGCACGATGGCGGCCGCTGCATCCTCCATCATGAAATGAATTCGCTCACGGGGATATTCCGGATCGAGTGGGACGTACGTTCCCCCGGCCTTCATCACACCGAGTAATGCAATCATCATCTCCGGCGATCGGTCGAGAGAAATCCCGACGGTGACACCGGGGCCGACCCCCAGATTCCTGAGGAAACGAGCCAATTGGTTGGCCCTGGCATTAAGCCCGTTGTAGTTCAGCCTGTTCCTCCCCATCGACAAGGCCACGGCATCCGGAGAGCGCTTGACCTGCGCCTCGAACAATTCATGGAAACAGGAAGACCGCGGATATGCTTGTCTGGTCCGATTCCACTCCTGCACTTGTTGTTTCCACTCCGACTTCGACAGCAACGGCAATCGGGAGATCCTGGCCTTGGGGTCTGCGAGTGCGCTCTGAAGCAACAATTTGTACTGCCCCAACATCCGCTCAGCCGTTCGACGCTCAAACAAATCGGTGTTAAAAGTCAGGTAGGCCTTGCGCGCGATTTCCATTTCAATTGTAAGGCTCAGATCGACCTGCGCAGAGCCCGGATCAACCTCGAAAGGCACCCACGTCAGTCCCCGCGGAAAGATTTCGCCGATCGGGGTATTGCCGACATTGAAGAGGACTTGGACAAGCGGTGGATAGCTGGGATCGCGATTGGTCTGCATGGTTTCCACCAACCGTTCAAACGGGAAGTCCTGATTGGCATAGGCATCCAGCGCCGTTTCCCTGACCCGGTCAATCACCTCTTCGAAGGTCGGGTCTCCGGAGAGATCGGTCCTCAACACCAGGGTATTCACAAAAGTCCCGACCAGCCCTTCGACCGCGAACTGAGTCCGATTGGCGATGGGAGACCCGATTGAGATATCCGTTTGCCCCGAATACCGGCTCAAGAGGATCTGGAAGCATGCCAGCAATGTCATGAATGACGTCGCGTGATGCTGAGCGCTGAATTGTTTCAGGCGATCGATCACCGAAGTCGGCAACTCGGTGACACAGTACGAACCGTTAAACGTTTGTACGGCAGGTCGCAGGTAATCCGTCGGCAACGACAGCGTCGGAAGGTGCGCAAGCTCCTTTGTCCAATAGTCGGACTGCTCCTTTAGCCATTCGTCCGTCAGGCAGCGCCGCTGCCACACGGCAAAGTCGGCATACTGGATGGGTAACGGCGGAAGGGGAGATTCCTTCCCGTCGCAGAACGCGCTGTACAACGTCGCAAATTCTCGCCCCATGACTCCAAATGACCACTGGTCTCCGACGATATGATGCATCATCACGACGAGGATATGGTCTTCCGTATCGATCTGAATGAGGAGAAACCGCACCAAGGGTCCCTTCTCAAGATCGAACGATTGGCGCGCTGCATTCTGAACGATTTGCACAGCCTCCTGGACTCGCTGCTCCATCGGCAACCTGCGAAGATCTATCTCTCCCCAGGAAGGAGACCGCCACGGCGCGATGACCTGCACCGGTCCTTGTCCGGTCATTGCGAACGTCGTCCGGAACGACTCATGCCGGCGAACCAGCTCATCGAGCGTACGCCGGAGCGCTGTTCTGTCCAACGGACCTGTTTGTCGCGATGCGAACGGCATATTGTAGGCCGTTCCCTCAGGAGCTAACCGATTGATAAACCACATCCGCTGCTGCGAGTAGGACAACGGCAGAGGAGTCTCCCGGGAGACGGGATTGATCGGCGGAAGAGCTCCCCTGCCTCTTCCGCGATGTTGTTCATCCCGAATGTAGTCCGCCAATTGAGCGATTGTCGGATGCTCGAACAGACGCTTCAGAGCCACTTCGATTCCAAACACTTCCCGGGTGTGAGAAATCAACTGCATGGCCAGCAGGGAATGGCCGCCAAGGTCGAAGAAATTGTCGTTGATACTTTCAATATGCCGTCCGAGAATCTTTCCCCATATCTCAATCAGGCTTGCCTCGACCTGGTCACGCGGGGCGACGACAGTGACACGATCCGCGATCTGGCCTTGGGCAAGACTCGGCAGGGCTAGCCGGTCGACCTTTCCGCTGAGGGTCATCGGCAGCGACTCCAGAATGACGAATGTCGTCGGCACCATATACCCGGGCAGTTTTTCTCTTGCGTAGTCGCGAAGCCTCGGGCCTGAAGAATCGCTCAGGCTCTCTCCCGTTACATAGGCGACGATCACGGGCCCGATACTGGGCATGTCCTGAAGGATCACGGCCGCGTCTCGAATGACCGGGATCTGTCGAAGGGCCGATTCGATCTCGCCAAGTTCAACGCGATACCCTCTCACCTTGACCTGTCGATCGACGCGGCCGACAAATTCAATATTGCCGTCGGCGCGGAATCGTCCGCGATCCCCCGTTTTATACAAGCTGCCGCCTGATATGGGATGCGTCACAAACTGTGCGGCGGTCAATTCGGGACGATGGAGGTATCCGCTAGCCACCCCGCCCCCGCCGATATAGATTTCGCCGACGACCCCGATCGGTGCCGGTTGCAGATCGGGACCCAACACGTATACACGGGTATTGCAAATGGGACGTCCGACCGGGACCCGTGGTCCCGCTTCATGGGGTATCGTCCTGTAAACACATGACCATACGGTCGTCTCTGTCGGCCCGTACTCGTTGTATAAGGTGGCCTGCGGCAGGAACCGATAGTGGAGATGTACCAACTCGAGAGGCAGACTTTCTCCACCGACAACGACAACTTGAAGAGACGAGAGCTTGGGAACGGCATGTTCACGAAGAACAGCCTGGTAGAGGGAGGGTACCCACGCTACATGGGTGATGCGATACTGAGCGATCCAACTCGCCAAGGCTTCCGGATCACGCTGGTCACTCTCCGCGGGAATGACCAAACTCCCTCCTTGACACAATGTCCAGAATATTCCTGCCACGGAACTGTCGAACGCGGGAGACGACGCCAGTAGAAGTCGCCCGACCCGTCCCTCATAGTACTGTTCTCGTGCAATTGTGGAATGAACAAGATTACGGTGTGTCACGACGACGCCCTTGGGCTCCCCGGTTGACCCGGAGGTGTACATCACGTAGGCCGGATCGTCCGTCGTCACCCTTGACGAAGGGGGGTCATCAGGGCATCGGGTAATCGAAGGCCCGTCGCTATCCAGATAGACGACCCGCTCTTCGGTAAAAGTCACCCGCTCACCCAAATGCGCGTGTGTGACCAGCGCCGCGATCCGACTGTCACGGACAATGAACGCCAGCTTTTCTTGTGGATATTCGGGATCGAGGGGGACATAGGCCGCTCCCGCCTTGAGAATTCCCAAGAGGCCGACGATCATGTCGACGGACCGTTCGACACACAATCCCACAAGCGCACCACGATCAACACTGAGCTGGCGGAGGTACTGGGCAAGCTGATTGGCTCGGCGGTCCAGTTCTCTGTATGTCAGATAAGCCTGCCTTGTAACGACCGCAAATGCCTCCGGGATTCGATCTGCTTGGGCCTTGATCATGTCGTGCACGAACCCGTCAGGGACGGAGACATCACGACCCTGCCATTCCGTGAGCAGGAGGTGTCGCTCTTCCGCCGTCAGGATCGACACCTGCGTCAGACGGCGCTGAGACTGTTCAAGGATCCCGTCGATGATCCCGCTCAAATGCTCGAGCAATCTGACAGTCGTCGTCTGCTCGAATAACCCGGCGTCATATTCGACAGTCAGTTCGATCCCTTGCGGCCCCTCGTACACAATGAGAGCCAGATCCACCGGCGTCGTCACTCGCTCGACTGGGACGCGTGTCGCATGTACCCCCTGCAACTGCAAGTCGGCCGTCGGATCCTCGTCCAACACGATCATTGTCGTAAAAAGCGGACGCCGTTCTCCCCCTTGCTGAGGAGAGAGCGCCCTTACGACTTCCTCGTATGGAAGATCTTGATGGTCGTTTGCTTGTATGAGGACGGTCCTGACATGCCTCAGAAACTGCTCGATGGTCGGATCACCTGAAAGATCGAATCGCAACGCCACTGTGTTCACGAGACAACCGATGACACTCTCCAGCCATTCCGCCCGTCGATTCCACACGGGGGTCCCTACAATCACATCGTCAGATCCGCTGTAACGATGCAATAGCATGGCAAAAGCGGCGGTCAGGGCCATGAATCTCGTGACGCCCACCTGTTGACACAATCGATCCAACGCCTTCGTCCGGTGGGAATCGAGCGAACGGGAAACCTGCCGGCTGCGATGACGGCCGACGGAAGGACGAGGAGCGTCGGCTGGTAATTCAAGCAGCGGCGGAAGATCGTGGAGCTGTCGCGTCCAGTAAGCTGTTTGGAAAACCCGTTTCTCCCGGCTCAGCCACTTTTGCTGCCAAGAGACATACTCCCGATACTGGACAACCGGTTGCGGAAGTGTGACCGGGTGTCCGGAGCAGGCGTCCTCATACGCACGTGGCAATTCTTTGCACAAGAGGCGAATCGACCATCCATCGATAATGAGGTGATGGCACGTAACCAGCAAGACGTGCCTGTCGTCGGTGAGCCTCAACAGCGTCGCTCTAATGAGTGGTCCGTTGACGAGATCAAAATGATGGCCCGACTCGGCTCTTAGCGCTTCCTCGTATTCCCGTTGTTCGAGGCCACGGAGATCTCGCTGGTGCAGGACGAACGGCTGGGAGGCTGCGACACGTTGATAGGGCTCTCCCTGTTCCACTCCGAAGGTCGAGCGCAGCGCCTCGTGGCGCTGAATCAAGGAGCCGAGCCCGGCTTCTAACGCCGGCACGTTCAGTGGCCCCTCCAGCCTGACAGCCACCGGCACATTATTCAGACGACAATCCGGCTCCAATTCCTCCAGAAACCAAAAACGCCGTTGAGAGGAGGACAAAGGAAATTTTGAAGACGGACTAGCCCGTGAGACTACCGATGCTTCCCTTGGCGGGCGTCGCCTCTTTATCGTCTCATGCGATGCCCCGGGCGAGAGATGTCGAGCCAGATCACGAATGGTCCAGTCAATGAGAAGATTGGAGAATGTGATCTCGGCATGGAATTCTTCTTCGAGCCGGTTTCTCAGCTCTCCCGCCTTGAGAGAATCGATTCCAAGGGTCCCGATCGGTTTGACGACGCTGATCCGAACCGGGTCGACATGGAGTTGCGCAGCCACGATCTGTTGGATATACGACTCCAGTGGAGAAGACGCGCGAGGACTTTGCCCGTCGGAGGTCGCATCATTGGCCGGATGGGTGACAACTGTATCAATCCCACCAAACCGGCTGATCCCCAGTACCGGCAGGATGCCGGAAAGAAACGCATCCCTGGCTGCTTGCCGTTGAACCTTTCCACTGGATGTTTTGGGTAATCCCCCGGTCCGGACCAAAACCACTGAGCCAACCGGCACCTCGTGTTCTTCCAACACCGCCTGACAGATGGCTGTTGCGATCGCATCGACATCGATCGATTGAGTGCGTTCCACCTCGTGCAAAACGACCAAGCTTTCCGCACGGCCTGCATCTATGGAAAACGCTACGCCTCCGTGCAGGCGTAACGCGGGATGGCACTGTTGAGCTGTGCGCTCGATATCGTTGGGATAGATATTCCTCCCATAAAGAATCATGACGTCCTTCAAACGGCCTGTGACGAACAGCTGCCCCTCATACAGAAACCCAAGATCTCCTGTCCTGAGATAGGTGTGATGGCTCTCCGATTGAATAGAGGCTTGAAACGTGTCCCCCTCCTTTTTGTCGTATGACCAGTACCCTTGGGCCGTACTCGGACTTGCCACCCAGATTTCTCCGATAGCATCGGGAGCGCACTCAGCCAGTGTGACAGGATCGACAATACGCACCGTAGTACCGTGGAGTGGCTGCCCACAACCGACAAGCGTTCTGCCCTCTCCGCTCTGTGCGGGCTCTTGCACGATCCGGTGCGCCGAGAGTGCGTCCGTCGCCACGCTCAGCAGAAGGGGCTCCTCGCCGCCCCGCTTGGCACTCACGACCAGTGTGGCTTCAGCTAATCCGTACGCGGGGGTAAAAGCTTGCCGCACAAACCCGTGTCCGTGGAACGCCCTGGAAAACTCTTCCATCGTTCCCGCATGGATCGGTTCTGCCCCGCAACTCGCAAAAGTCCATCGCCGGAGATTCCCCGTCCATCTCATCTGCTGCCGGAGCGCCATGGTGCATGACTCGTAGGCAAAGTTCGGAGCTCCGCTATGCGTGATTGCCCACCGATCAATCGCCTCCAGCCACCGGAGAGGCCGTCTCAGAAACGTCAGCGGCGACATGAGGTAGGCTGGAATCCCGGCATAAAAAGGCGCGATGATCCCGTGAACGAGCCCATAGTCGTGGAAATACGGGAGCCAACAAAGAGACCGGCTGTCGTCCCGCACCCCCGCAACCCCGCATAACGCCTCGCACTGTGACAAAACATTCAAGTGACTGATCCTGACCCCGCGCGGTGTCGCGGTTGAACCGGACGTATACTGCAAATATGCGAGCGGGGATTCAGATGGCTTGATCGTCGCACTCGTACCGAGCTTTTCGTAGGCACGATCGGTCGCAACCCACTCAACATGACTCTCTTTTCCACCAATCGACAGTTCCGATGCATGCATCTGAATATCGACCGTGCTGAGAACCAAACCGACCTGGGCATCGTCGACAATGGCTTGCAGCCGTGGCAGACTGTGTTTACGCCGGACAGGATCCGGAGGAGGAGCGGGAACCGGGATCAACCCGGCATAGATGCATGCCCAGAAGGCGGAGACGGTATCGAGACCGGGTTGGTACAGGAGAAGCGCCCGAGATCCGTGAGGTGCGAGACGAGCCAGATGATCGGCGAGAGAAGCGACTTTTAGCTCGAGTTCCGAATAGGTAAGCTGTCCGTCCAGCTCCAATGAGTCGCGCACGAACGCATAGGCAAGATCCTGCGGCTTCTTACGACATTGGAAGATAAACAGATCACGTAATGTACGGATCGATCGCGGCACTCTGTCGGTCATCGATATACTGACCCTATAAAATTACGCACCGGGACTACGACGGCGCAGAGAATGCCGCTGACCATGTCCCCTGCCTCACCCTCGCGTGCGATTCCCGAATGAGACATCGCGGGAAAATCCCAATGGGTAATGATAAAATGCGTTTTTCTCTTAGACAAGAATAAAAGATGAAGATGAGCCCGCGTTAACCCTACGTATTATTCATCTGTTCGCAGGATGACTTATCTATCTTCTATAGAACGTGCTGGAGGGGAAGGAGACATTACCAGATAAATTCGTCGCAGCTTGCAGCAGGGCACTGGACTCTTCGGAAGCGGCGCTTAATCAGTATGTCATGATTGCGACATGATTCTTTCGGTCTCGCGCAGCGATGCCGGGCCTGGCAACGCGCCCCGTCACCCAGCAATGCGGCCAATTGAGCACCTTCTACGGTGGGCTCTTGCCAGCCGATTTGGATGGAACCATCACGCCTTTAGCCGACTCGCCAAATTTCTTCCCCCCAGTTCGGCAGCAATGATCTTCACGCATGGAAGTTCCACGTGGACTGGACGACTTCGAGTAACTCGACTTTAACGGGCCCCGCCATCATCCCAGTCGCCACCTTCAGCGAGGCGTGCAACGGTGGAGTGTGTATCCCGCAACTTGGGACGAAACAACAATTGGATTCACTCGGCGACCGTTTAATGTATCGTCTCGCCTACTGGCATTTCGCCGATGGGCACGAAGCGTTGGTTGCCAATCATTCGGTCAATAGTGGCAATGGGATCGTCGGTCCGCGATGGTACGAACTCCTCAATCCGCCTTGGGTGGCAAGAAGACCACGCCACAGGCTCGTTCCTCTAGTTCGCTCTGGCCTAGTTTTCGGGGTTTGGGTCAATTGTGTTGCACTGGTCGGGCCGACTCCTAAACGAGCACCGCAGTTACGCGCCTCTCAGACAACATCGACGGGAGTTTCCACAACAACCAACCTTGCAACTTGCTATTGAGGGTGGGATGAAGAGCAGGCGGTAACCTTATTTAGACGTACATCTTCCGATGGTCTGCAGTCTTCCAAGCGGGCAGGATTAGACACCGAGAAACAATCGAAGAAAGGGCACTTGTTCACCAAGCCCGAATGAAAGGTTTTCACCTCGCACCCTGTCCGGATCCACGTATGTCCCGAACAGTCGATCCCATAGCGTGAAGAGTGCAGCCAGGTTCGCCTTGTAATGGGCAGGATTATTGCTGTGATGGATATGGTGATACCGCGGGGTCACCACAAACCATTCCAGCCAATTTGACCGCCAGGTCACATTCACGTGCATCCAATCATTTTGAATTACATTAAATGTCCCAATCGCCAGCTCCATCCACCAGGGGGAAAGACCGAGGAACGACCAAGCAAAGATGTACGGTAGATTCACAATCACTTGTTGGGGAAGTGTCACCCTCACACCGGCGAGCCAATACATGTATGTGGGAGCATGGTGCCATTTGTGAATACGCCACACATGCTTTGTATGCATCAATCGGTGAATCCAATAGTGCCCAAAATCGGCAACGATGAAATAACACACCGCACGGAAAGGAAAAGGCATGGTAAGAATCGTTTCCGGGAGATGAGGACGGATCGCAATCCAGCGATCAATGTCGACTGCTAGCGGGAAAATAATAAAAAAGTAGATGACAAATACCGTCACATCTTTAAGCACCACTTGGTGATAAGCTACCTTCCTTGCTGGACGGATCAATTCTATCGCAGTAATGCCGATGAATCGCACAACAAACAAAAGGGGGTAGAATAGGTCATGCGCGAGGATAAACTGGCGAAACTCTCTGCTGGCCAACCACTCAATCCACTCCACGACTTGTCACCTCGAATGCAACCACCACGTCAGAAAAGTCTACCAGGTCAGACTCACACTGTCTGCTCCATTCAGGTATTCAAATGAAGGTGATTTGGTTGCTCGAACGAGCATGAATGTAGAGGATGGCCTCGATGTGCCATAGACTTGGCGTTCTCAGGGGAGGCGAGGACGTTGTGGCATTCGTCGTTCATTTGCCTTTTGGCTTCCACTCCTGTGCAAGCCGCTGGGCTTCAGCGATCTGGGCAGGGGTCATCTGTTTGGCGAGAGCATCACGAGCCTCTGCGGCTCTCTGCTCTCCATGTGCGGCCGAGAGGTTGTACCACATGTGGGCCTGGACTAAGTCCTGGGGTACTTCTCGCCCCTGTTCATACATGCGCCCAATTTTCGCGAAAGCCAGAGCATCTCGTTGCGCTGCGGCCTTGTGGAACCAGAACAAAGCTTCCTGGTTGTTTTGGGAAACCCCATGTGCCAGGAAGTACAGAGTTCCGAGGTTGACTTGCGCTCCCGCATGCCCCTGTTCCGCAGCCTTCCTAAACCAAACACTCGCTTGCTTAAAGTTCTGGGGTACACCCTTGCCTTGGTTGTAGAGCAGACCGAGTTGGTTCTGGGCATCTATGTTCCCTGCTTCCGCTAACTTGTGGAGGTATTTCGCAGTTTCGCTTCCTTCTTCAGAGGATTCGCTGAGTTCTTTCGCTCGCTCATGGTACCTGCTGAGCGCTTTCGCCGGCTCAGGCGACTTATTGAGTGCTTTCACAGGTGCCGGTGATTTACTAGCAGCAGTTGCTCGCTCAGGGGATCTGCTGACTTCTTTCACCGGTTCAGGGGACTTGCTCACTACTGGTGCCGGTTCAGACGATCTGCTGGGTTCTTCCGCCATTGCCCTGTAAATAACGTCCGCGCGGCACATGCCCTTGGGATAGAAGGCGTGCGTCAAGTTGTCCACGCGGACGAGATACCCGTCTAAGCGTTCCTCGTTGTACGGGCCGGTATAGAGGATCTGCCCGTCGCGGTCCGTGCACCGGATCCGCTGCGTCTCCTGCACGGGCGCCGCGCAGCCAAGCAGCAAGCCCACAGAGACCAAAGCGATGCACAGCTTGTTAAATTCGCCCAAACGCCACCTCCGAATTTTGAGGATCATCGGCGCCTCCTTCAAAAAAATAGATTCAAAAGGTGGCATCGGATCGGCCTAAGGCTCGAAGGCGAAGAAGATGCACGGCTAGCGACGTCGGACGTGATAAAACCGATTTCCGCACTGCCGGCAGTGCCACGGGGGGGATCGCTTTCTCGAAATGAGAACAACGCGCAACCGACTTCGTCAGATCTTCGAGATTCTTCCTCCTGGCTGGTAGCAAGCTATTCACGATGTACCTCCTTGTAAGGCTGATAAGAAAAACCGCCGCCCCTCATCATTTCCTAGTCGAAAGGGGTTGGGAAAACAGCGTACGATTCAGCGGAATTACAAGGATGCAGCGGGAGGATCTACTTGCGAGGGGCTCGATGTGAAACGGTGGTGTTCTTGTGCTGGCATGTTATCTCCTACCAGGC
>JAWOMO010000062.1:0-4027 GCA_033852435.1 Nitrospira sp. | reverse complement strand
CTTCACTCCAATGCTCCACCCTGTTCTCCGTACCTGCATGATGTCCCCCCTCCTGGGCGATGATCGGAAGAGTGTTCAGGCCTTCCGATCGTTGAGCTGATTTGCGCTCGCCGGCCCGAGACATCAGCATGGTGAACAATCGAATCACACAACACCTCTCTGCTAAGGGACCATCTGGGACACTTGGGTCCCCGTACTGGGTTGTACGTCCCGCGCGCAACGGAAGCCCAACCAGTTCATCTTCGTGTTGGGGTCCGCCCCGTTGCGCTGAGCGGCGCGGGCCGTGGTGCTGCTGTCGATCCAGCTGGCTCCGCGGAACGCACGATGCTTGCCGGTTTCGGGACCTTTGGGATTCCGGTCCGCCGCCACTTTGTAATAGTCCTGGTCGTACCAGTCAGCCACCCACTCGGCGACGTTGCCGATCTGCTGATGAAGACCGTAGGGACTGACCGCGTTCTCATACTTGTCGACCGAAATCAGCGGGGGATAGAGCAGCAGCCGCTCGGGACGATCTCGTACCGGGCCAGACAGCCCCGAGCGGCCGAAATTCGCCCGGCTGAGTCCGGCAATTTGATTGCCCCACGGATTGATCCGTCCATCTTCGCCACGTGCGGCTTTTTCCCACTCCGCTTCTGTCGGCAAGCGCTTGCCGGCCCAGCGGCAATATGCATCGGCGTCGTACCACGTCACGTGCATGATCGGATGGTGCGCCATCGTGTCCTGGAAATTCCCGCCGTCATAGCGCCAGTCGAGCTGCGGCGACCGGTCTGTGGCCAAGACGAACTTGAGGTATTCCAACGCGGTGACTTCGTACTTGCCGATTTCGAACGAGTCCAGGTAGACGCGTCGTTGCGGCATCTCGGCCTTGTACGCATTGCGATCCAGTTTCTTGTCGCTGCCCATCAGGAACTCGCCCGCCGGCACCAGCACCATGTCATCCTTGGCCTTCCAGTTGGCCACGCGCTCAGCGGCGATCTTCTTGCCCGCTTCCGTCCATTCGACGACGATATCTTGAGTATCCAGTCCCCACGCCACCTTGGCGAGCGTCAACAACGCAACGGCGATCAAGAGGACGTTTACGGTCCAATCGACTTTCCGCCATCTCTGCATTTCTTTGCCTTTCACGGTTCGGCCTCCATTTATTGGGAGCTGTCGGCTACGACAAAACAGGCACAAGCTGAGAGTTTCAATACGTCTGTTTCTCCAGTGTCGGAACGATCTGGGTTTGCGTATCATCGGTGATCGTGTACCGCACATACGGGTTGTCGACCATCTGGTTGACATAAAGCCGCCCCACCGGTGCGTCGATCTTGACATCGAGCCTGGCCTGAGCATTCGGCTCGATCGTCACGCTGTACTCCTTCGCGCCGCCGATGAAAGGATGCCACACCGTGACCTTGTACGTTCCAGGGGGAAT
This sequence comes from Nitrospira sp., assembly GCA_033852435.1. Lineage (GTDB taxonomy): Bacteria > Nitrospirota > Nitrospiria > Nitrospirales > Nitrospiraceae > Nitrospira_C. The sequence continues at coordinate 2,610 of JAWOMO010000062.1, read as the reverse complement.
CCCGTCGATCGTAAACGACCCCTGCGCATCGCTGACGGCGTAGTACGGATTTTCGACGGCAAGCCCCCAACTTTCCATATAGGCGTGAAACCCGCACTGCATGACGAAGACACGACGGCCTTTGGTCATATGCACGTCGTGCTTCATCGGCGTCCCCGCTAGATGTTTGTGGTAGCGGGCCGCTTCGCTGGCATCCTTGATGTCGCGAGGATGCCGTGGATTCATCGGCAAGGGAATGTTGAACAGCACGCGCGGTCCCAATTGCGACGTTTCATACGCCTGGATGTCGTGCATGGCAGGATCCATGTTGACGACCTCGACCTGATGCTTGTCCCACACGACATTCATAAACGGTTTGAATGCGCAGTCGATCGCCTCGATCCTGGGAGTCTTGAGATGGAATGGCTTCCCCTTCTCAATGTCGTCGATATAGATCACGACGTCTCGAAATCCGCCCTTGGCATCAACCTTGAACGGCTGCAACAGCCGCCAGCCATGCCCATCGGAGATGCGGCCACAGTACACTTGATCCGGCAGGGTCGTGAGGTTGTATCCCTTCGGCTTCGGAACCTCACCGGCCAGCGTCACGGTACCGGAGAGCGTCCCTCCGTTCCTCACGGTTATTTCTTCATAGGCGTTGACTGGACTAGTCAAGCAGGCTGCCATGACACCTGCAATCATCGTGTTTCTGATGTTCATTCCAGCCTCTCCCCTTCTTTCTAGTACTGAGTACTGAGACGTGAGTGCTGAGCGTTCGGATTTCGGCTTCCTCTCAGCACCCAGCACTTTCTTGCTCAGCACTTCTTAAGCAACGGGGGAGCTACACCATCGGCGCAGCTCCCCCGTCTTGGACCTACACTATTCCGCGGTCGGCTACTTCATCGCCGTCGGCATAGCCTGGGGCTGCAGTTCCAACTCCGCCCGCTTGGTGCCCATACCGGCAGCACCCAACGGTTGGATCCGTGAATCGCCGGCCGGCAATACACGGAGGTAGCCCCATTGCCCTGATTGCGAGTAGGGTAGCCGGGCATTCGACCACACGAAGTCTCCCACCTGGCGGTAGGGTCCACCTGCCCCGCCACGGATGAAGACGTCGAGCGTCTCGGATCCGGCGTACTCCACTACGCTGATCATATCGGCACCCGGCATGTAGGGCTCGATCGGCCACTCGTGGCCTTCGACGCCGAACATTCCGTTTTGCTCGCTGTTGGCCCCGATCACGTGGATGCGGATCGCGTCACCGGCGTGAGCCTCGATGAGTGGCGTGGCCGGATCTTCGGGCTTGTCCACGACGCACGGCTGGAAGATCTTCCCAAGCGAGCAGCCTTGCTCTTCACGGAACTTGTACGGTTCGGCGCGGTAGTTCACCGACGTCAAACCGGCTACGTTCTGCACGTAGGGCATGAACGCGGTTCCGATGATGTTGTCTTCATCCTGGAAGAAGAGGGCCACATCGCGATAGTTTCGCTTGCCCACGTTTTCCGGCAAGCTGGCATCCACAATGACGTCCGCTCTCCAGGAATTCTTCTGCGAGAGATCAGCCCCGGTCACAGGATCGCGATACTGCGATCCCCTCGGGCCGACAATGATCGCACCGTACAATCCGTTGCGCGGATTGACGATGATGTTCCCACCATCCCACACCAGCGACGTCGTTTCCTTGTTCGCCGGATGGGCATAGTAGGTATAGGCACGGCTTTCGCCAGGACCAACGGTCTGCTCGCCGCCGTTGTTGCCGACGTTCAAACCTTGGCTGTCCTTCGGATCGAACGCCAAGCCCGGCGCAAAGAAGGACGCCCGGCTGGCCTTCATCTTGTTCTTCAGATTGACCTTGATGCAGTCGCCAAGGTTAACGCGCAGCGTCAGCGGGTGCGGAGTCCCACCGCTGGCTACCGTCGTGGCTTCCTCTTCGAGCGCGAAGATCTTGCCGTCCGGTACGGTCAGCTCGATCTTTCGTTCGAAGTCCACTTCGATCGTCTCCGGCGCCTTCGGATGGAGCTTCAACGGGCGATCCAACGCCACCACGTTGAAACTCTTCACCGGGGCATCAGCCGGACACACCGAACTTGGCGCGGCAGGGATTCCCAGAGGATTGGTTCCCTTCGGAAGCGGCTTGAGGTCCGGTGTTTCCTTATCAAGCACACGCACGATGCCCCATCCACCCTCGGCGAAGTGCGAGCTTCGGCCGTTGAAGTGGATGTAGTCGCCCGGCATGCCCTGGAATCCGCCCGCCTTGGTCACGAGGTCATACCGCTCGGCGATCCCGACGTGAATCGAGTTCTTCCGATTGGCATCCGCCGCATACCGTTCCGTCAGGAAGGTATGGCCGGCGATCGTCCAGACGTGCGATTCGTTCATCAGCTGGTGCAACAGACGGAATACCATCGTGTCACCGGTGTACGCCCGCAAGAGTGGCGTGTCGGGATCACCATGGATCGCGCTGTTGAACAGCTTCGACGTATCCGGATTGTTCGACAGGCGTTGCGCAAACGGTTCCGCGCGGAAGTTAAATCCGCTGCCGGTCGTATGCGTCCCGCCGTTGATGTACTGATTCGGTGCGTTCATGATCTTGTCCGGCATCTGGAACGACACGGTCTTACCGGCTTCCAG
>JAWOMO010000069.1:0-30061 GCA_033852435.1 Nitrospira sp. | reverse complement strand
CCGTGAAAAACCGGCCGGTACCGACCACTGGCTCGACGTTCCTCGGCTTCACACCGGGCTTTCAGCTTAGCCTGGACGGGATATTCGACTCGCCTTGGACGAGAGCGACCTCACTGTATTTCTACTCCTCGGTTCCGTTGGCGCGGGATTCCAACAACAGTCTTGCCCAAGGAACCAGTTTTGTCTTTGGGCTTTCGCGCTCGTTCCGAATATCGAACCCATAATTAACAAAGGGCTGGCCGGTCATGGGCTTTAGGCTGGCCAGAATCCTCGTTCGATTCTAGGTTCCTAGACATCGATTTTTGAAGGGCTTTGTCCTGTTCTTCGTGAGTATTCAAAAAGAACGGTTTCTGGTACTCCTCACTACCACGGTCAATCCACAACAAAAAGCAATCGCGCTGTATCGGAACTTGTAAAGAGCACGGGCTGCTCCTATGTCAGCTCAGACGAGCGAGACGCAGGTTCCACCAGTCCCTAGAAGGTTGATCTCGGGAGCAGCAAGGTGAACTGGAGGCGCAAAGTCCAGTCCGGACCAGGATCCGGTCGAACCACATTGGAGAACGCTTGCACGGTCGCATTGAAGGACAGTGCCCCGATTTTAAACACCTTGCCAAGCCCTCCCCCCACCGGCACTATCCATTTGTTTCCACTACTCCCTTCCCAGTTCGCGGTAATGATCGGCGAGGAAGTCAGATACCAACCCCGATCAAAATTGTAGTTGAGGAAGTATTGTGCGAGGAACTTACTTACATCAGGTTGATTGCGACTACCCGCGAAGGACCAGACATTGTTCGCGAGAAGGCCTATGGCCCAGGGGCCTTCAACGATGAAGAAGGCGGCGGTGGGCCCCGCGCCCCACTTTCGCGACCCGAGGACATCGTCGGTGGTTGTGGGAAACTGGAAGATGGGACCCGCACCCCAGACCATCGAACTAGATCCAGCTGGGGAGAGGAATGCCGAGAATTGAGTGGCGCCTAGCCCCCAGGTATCTTCGTTGGCAGTGGAAGGAATCGGCTGTTTGATGACCGGCACAATCGTCCGGGTAATGAGATTCCAGTCACGGTTGAGGGTGAAGGGGATGACGGGCTGAATTTTGAGCTCATTATTCATGCGGTGGTTCGGCTCAATTCCGAAATTCATATTGTTCTGAAACGGAATCCTCATCAGGTCCGAGATGGGGTTTTCGCTCTTTAGGGCCAGCTCGGTTTCCGATTCCTGTTCTGTTGCCCGCGCTTCGGCGACGACTACCGTCAGAGTGAGCAGGATCGCCACGGTCAAGGCAGGGATGCTAACCGATCGCTGTCGTTTCGCCCCGTGGTCGTGATATGGGCAGACTGAATCTTCCTGAGGTGCGTCCGGGTTTTCTCTCAAAGGTGTGACCAGTGTGGACAGGAACGTGAGTTTTCTTATTCAGCAGGCACGTCAACCCTCGGGCGCTCCGGAACCGACGAACCAAAGGAGACCGAGCACCATGAGGAGCCTCATTGTCATTGCCTAGCCGGGAGTTTTTGTGCCAGCTCCCATGTGAGTCATTATGATTCGTTTTTGAACCGCCTCTAGGATAGGTCAAAATCTCCGAGAAATCGACAAGCTAGCGGTGAATTGAAGGAGAGGATTTTGACAGGAGTGCGTCCAGCGTTTTCAATATGAAGAATTTTGGAGAGTCAAGGCGGTCTTCTCACGGGACGGCACCTAGTGCACTATTGCAGACTGATATACGAAACCTCAGCTTAACGATTTTACGCCTGTGTCTTTTAGTCCCGCCCGTTTTCCCCGTTAACAAAATCGTCTATCCTTGCAAGAATAAAAGGCGAAGTCGTAGTTGGATTTAAATACGGGATTAGGTAATCGAGGGCTGATTGGGACCGCTTGGAACGAGGAGAGGTTGATTAGAGAGTGGTATCCGCGGGCTTGAACAATCAATATTTATTGATATATATTGTAGGGGGATGAAAACCTCGTCGACAAATCTGAGCCAAGCGGCTGCATTCTTTCATGCGCTCTCCGATGAAACGCGCTTAGAGATCTTGGATCGACTGCGCAGCGGGGAACAATGCGTCTGCGAGCTGACCGATATCTTGAAAGCCGCCCAGTCGCGCCTGTCGTTTCATTTACGAGTGCTCAAGGAGGCCGGGCTGATTCGCGATCGTCCCGAAGGACGCTGGATGTACTACGCCATCAATGAGGAAGCCTTTGAAGAGGTAGAGGACTTCATTCGCACCATGAAGAAGGCTGCGAAGAATGCGCGTTCATCGAGTCAGTGTTGTTAATTTTTTTGGCTCCGATTGATCAAGAATTATTGATGGGAGGTGGTTCATGGCGAACAAAGACGACCTCAAGGCCTTCGTGAAAGCCCAGTACGGCCATGCCGCAGCGCAGGCGAAAGAAGGACGAGCCGGTTCCTGTTGCGGGACCGGATCAGCCCTCCAGCAAGGCCAGCTTGATCCGATTACCTCGAATCTGTACGGCGAGCACGATACGGCGCAACTGCCGGATGCGGCAGTGCGTGCCTCATTGGGCTGCGGGAATCCAACAGCGTTGGCCACCATCCAGCCGGGTGAAACTGTATTAGACCTCGGCTCAGGTGGTGGAATTGATGTGTTGCTGTCAGCGCGACGCGTCGGTCCGACTGGGAAAGTGTATGGGTTGGATATGACCGATGAAATGTTGGACCTTGCGCGAGCCAATCAGGCAAAAGCCGGGGTCACCAATGTCGAGTTTCTGAAGGGCGACATCGATCACATTCCCCTGCCAGATGAGTCAGTCGACCTTATCATTTCGAATTGCGTCATCAATCTCTCTCCGGACAAAGATGCTGTGCTGGCCGAAGCCTTTCGTGTGCTGAAGCCGGGTGGGCGATTTGCGGTCTCGGACATCGTGATCCGGGGTGGCATGCCGCCTGAAGTCAAGCACAACATCGAGTTGTGGGCCGGCTGTGTGGCCGGGGCACTGGAGGAGTCGGATTACATCGCCAAATTGCAAAACGCGGGGTTTGAACAGGTCTTTATTGAGCCGACGCGCGTCTATACAGCCTCTGATGTCCGCGATTTTCTCCTGGGCGTTGGGCTCGATGTGGAATCCGTTGCGAAAACGGTTGACGGCAAAATCATGAGCGGCTTTGTGCGGGCGGTGAAACCGGTGACGTCCCGCCTCTGCTGCACCCCCACCTGTTGCTCATAACCGAGGAAAGAACAGACGATATGGAAATTGCGTTCCCAACGATGGTTTCAAGCAGTGAGAAGCGGCTCAATCTCTTCGAGCGGTACCTGACGATCTGGGTCGGGCTCTGTATGGTGGCCGGGATTCTGTTGGGCCATTGGGCGCCGGCGACCGTGCAAGTGCTACGAAGTTTAGAGTTTGGCCAAGGCAGTCACGTCAATTTCCCCATCGCCGTCCTGATCTGGCTCATGATCACCCCGATGATGATGAAGGTCGATTTCGCAGCGGTCCGCAATGTGGGGAAACGGCCTCGCGGATTGCTCGTGACCCTGTTCGTGAACTGGCTGGTGAAGCCGTTTTCCATGGCCTTGTTCGCCTGGATCTTTTTCCGGTTCGCGTTCTCAACGTGGATCACGCCAACCGACGCGGACCAATACATCGCGGGAGCTATTATCCTCGCAGCGGCACCCTGTACGGCTATGGTATTTGTCTGGAGCTATCTCACCGACGGCGATCCCGCGTACACCCTGGTCCAAGTGTCTGTGAACGACCTCATCATGCTGGTCTTGTTTGCCCCGTTGGTCGGATTGCTGGTCAGCGGGGCATCGTCACTCCATGTGCCGTTCGAAGTGCTGCTCTATTCTGTGATTGCGTTTATTGTGATTCCCTTAGCCTTTGGCGTGCTGCTGCGACATCAGCTCATTCGCAGCCGTGGAACGGCGTGGTTTGAAGAAACGCTGCTGCCTCATTTTGCTCCCGTCACCATCGGTGCGCTACTCGCCACGCTGATCCTGATTTTCGCTTTTCAGGCTGAGAATATTGCCGGCAAGACCTGGCACGTATTGCTCATCGCGATTCCCATCCTGTTCCAGGTCTATTTCAACGCCTCCCTGGCCTATGGCTTGATGAAATGGCTGAAGGTCCCCTACGTCGTGGCCGCTCCAGGGGCGCTCATCGGAGCGAGCAATTTCTTTGAACTTGCCGTCGCAACGGCTATCGCGCTATTCGGACCGGAATCAGGAGCGGCGCTGGTGACGGTAGTCGGGGTGTTGGTGGAGGTTCCCGTCATGTTGACGGTCTGCGGGGTGTGCAATCGGACCCGACATTGGTTTGTTTCGGACCAGCCAGCATGAAGAAGCGAGTCCTCTTTCTCTGCACGGGCAATTCGGCCCGGAGTCAGATGGCCGAGGTGTTGCTCCGGCTGATAGCGGGCGATCACTTTGAGGCAGCCAGTGCAGGGACCCATCCGGTCGGGGTGAATCCCATGACCGTTGAAGTCATGAAGGAGCTGGGGGTCGATATGACCTACCAGCGATCAAAGTCGGTCCAAGAATTTGCAGGCCGGTCCTTCGACTATGTCATTACGGTGTGCGATCGGGCGAAAGAAACCTGCCCCATCTTCCCATCGGCATCCCATATGCTCCACTGGGCTTTTGAAGATCCAGCGACAGCGCCCGTCAGTGAACGTCTAGCAGTCTTCAGGCGTGTACGTGATGAAATTGCGGACCGACTCTGCCAGTTCATCCTGAAAGAGAATCTTCTGCCTGCTGGCACGCTGAACTGTTATCGCTGCGATCCCTTTGGACAATAGCTCATTAGGTTCGTGAACTGAAGGGAGCCCTGGGAATACCCGAAGGCTCCCCACTGAAGGGGCTCAACGTTTCAAGGCATGTGCGGACGTACAATCCTTAGGTTTATGTACCTTGGCCAGCCTCCTTGTTTTAGTCGTCCCTCGTTCTGACTTGAAGAAAATCATCGAAGTCCTCGTAAATAAATGGCGAAGTCGTAGTCAGATTGAAACACGGGTTCGAATCCCGTTGGGACCACCACACCCAGCTTGCTTGGCGGGAGCCGTCTTGGGCGGCGATCCCCTAGACTCTGAACTCCTACATTTCTTTGTTCCTGTGGGCCGCGGCTCATTACCGCTTTTTCAGACTGGTGTCGGCGGATAAATACCTCCAGGGAAATCTTTCTCGATTGCCTCGCTCTTGCCTCGACTCGCCAGCGTCAGATAAAGTTCTCCGTTGGCTTGTCATCACACATTCAGGCTGTTCGGCCGGAGCCTCCTCTTTGTGTTGAGGCGCTCCGAAGGGGATTCTAACTTAAGGAACGTCTGATTAATTCGAGTTCAAACTGAGAAGTCTGCTCATGGATTGGTCACCAAGGGTAAACCGTGTGGGAACGAGATGGTCCGGGAGCGGATTGTCGGGGTTCGTCCGCCGTCGTGCTGCCCGCTCCCGCCGCTCGAGCACGCGCCCCCTACGGCACCGTCATGACGTGCCGCCGAGCCACGTACAGATTCGTCAAGCCGCAGGTGATGAAGAGCCAGTTGGTATTCTTCGCCAACCCTCGGTACCGCACCTTGGAAAATCCGAAGATCCGCTTGATGACCAAGATCACATGTTCCCCCTTGGGCCGGACCTTCGATTTCGTCCGGTTCCTGGCCCGCGCTTTCTCGCTCAGGGGCTGACCGCGATGGGCTTTCGTGTGGATCAAGTTCCTGGCGCCGGGGGCGTGGTGACGGACCACGTCGCGTGGCCCGCTGTAGGCCGAATCGCCCCACACCCGCGTCTCCTGCCCATGCAGCAGGGCCGGCAACACCTGGCTGTCATGCACATTCGCCGCCGTCGCCGCCACCGAATGGATCAGCTTGGTCCGGCTGTCCACGCCGAGAGGCGCCTTCATGCCGAAGTACCACTGGTTGCCCTTCTTCGTCTGATGCATCTCCGGATCCCGTTCCTTCCGGCGATTCGTGGTCGAACTCGGGGCATTGATGATGGTGGCGTCCACGATGGTCCCCCGGCTGAGCGTCACCCCCTGCGCGGCCAGATACTCCCGGATCAGCACAAAGAGCTGTTCCCCCACCTGGTGGGCTTCCAGCAGGTGCCGAAACTTGCAGATCGTCGTCTCATCGGGCGCCGGTTCCTGCCCCAGATCGATCCCGACAAACTGGCGCATGGCCCGCGAGTCGTACAGCGCCTCCTCCACCGCCGGCTCGGACAGATTGAACCACTGTTGCAGACAATGAACGCGCAGCATGCGCTCCACTCCCACCGGCGGACGACCGGCACCATCTGGCTTGGGATAGAAGGGCTCGATGACTTCCGCAAGCTTCCGCCACGGGATCACGTGGTCCATCTCGTCAAGGAACCGCTCTCGTCGGGTGGACTTGCGATATCGTTCAAAGGTGGCTTCAGCGAAGGTCTGTTGGCGCATTCGGTGATCCTCCGAGACCGTGATGCGACGAACCGTATCATAGAGCTCGGAAGGAATAAATCAGAGATTCCTTAATTCAGAAAAACTTCGTCAGGTTTCGTTTTTCCCAAACAGCAGCTCCTTTGCGTACGACATGCTGTTATCCCCCAAACTTCGTTGACGCCTCTAGCGTCGGTTGTGTATAACGGATGCGCCTTTCTTAATCGTTCAACTCTGGTACGGGAAGACTCTCCTATGGGCGCGCGTGAATTTCGTGATGGGGCCAAGGATGGACTCGAAGCCCTCGAGCCCCTCGATCCTGAGAAAATCGGATCATTCGACGATCTCTTAGTCGCCATGCGCAAGACCGCGTTCGGCGGCCGTCGACTGGGCGAGGCGTACGAAGTATTGTCTGCCATGATCGACGATCCCGATTGCTCGGTCGTGATGACGCTTTCTGGCGCGATGACGATCGCGAAGATGGGCAAAATCATCAGCACGATGATCGATCACGGCATGGTGCAATGTGTCGTCTCGACCGGCGCGTTGATTGCTCATGGGCTGAGCGAGTCCGTCGGCAAGACCCATTATCGGCATCATCCTTCGATGACCGACGAGGAGTTGTTTAAGAAGGGGTATAACCGTGTCTACGACACCTTGGAGATGGAATCAAACCTTAATTACGTCGAACACGTGGTCGCTCAAACAATGAAGCGGATCAATCAAGATCAGTCGCTCTCATCCGAAATGTTAACGCGTGAACTGGGCAAGACCTTGGCCGAAGAATTCGACGGCGCCGGTATTCTTAAAAGCGCCTATCTGAAGAAGGTTCCGGTGTATATTCCCGCCTTTACCGATTCGGAGATGGGCTTGGATGTCGGAACCTGGGCGATGGGGCGGGTGCTTGACCAGGCGCGAGCGCAGACGAAGGGCGGCAGCGACCTCGACATACTTCGAGCGATCAATAAATCCTATCCCATGTTCAATCCCTATCAGGATCTGAACAGCTACACCAATCATACCGTGTCGGCCAAACGGCTCGGCATCTTTACCATCGGGGGTGGGGTGCCGCGCAATTGGTCGCAACAAGTCGGGCCGTATATAGAGATCAGCAACATGCGTTTGGGGCTCAACGTTCGACCGCCGCGGTTTCAATATGGGGTACGGATCTGTCCTGAACCGGATTACTGGGGTGGCTTGAGCGGTTGCACCTACCAGGAAGGGATCTCCTGGGGGAAATTCGTTCCTCCGGAAGAGGGCGGTCGGTTTGCCGAAGTCCTGAGCGACGCGACGGTTGTGTGGCCGCTTCTGATGGTCGGCCTGCTTGAGCGTACGAAGGCCAAGCGCGCCGCACGGACATGATGGGAACCGGAGTCCTGTATCGCTTGTTGGTGGTGTCCTTGCTGGGCCTCGCCCTGTGGCAGACGAACGAGGTCGGGGCCGGTTCGATTAGCGATGACGGGCGGGTGAGGGGCCGTGAAGACGCGCCGCTCACGTTGATCGAGTATTCCGATTTTACCTGCGGCTATTGCTTGAAGTTCTTCAAGGAGACCCTGCCACAATTGCAGGCCAAATACATCGACACCGGGAAAGTCAAATTCGTGTATCGCGACTATCCGAGAGCGGATCGCGGAGTCGGAGTCGAAGCAGCGGTGGCTGCGCGGTGCGCCGGCGCGCAAGGCCGTTATTGGGCCATGCATGACCGGTTGTTCAATGAAGGCGGTCGATTGGATTCCGGCGCATTCAAGGGATTCGCAAAATCCATTGGATTAGATCCCGTCACCTTCGGAAAGTGTTTCGACGAGCGGCGCCACCTGGAGTCGATATTTCAGGATCGTCAAGAGGCGAACCGCTGGGGGTTTCATGGTACCCCCGGGTTCATTTTGATGCAGACAGCCGCCGGACCAACGGAGAAGGATCCGGCTGTCGCGATTCCGGGTGCGTTCCCGTTCGATGATTTTGCTAAAGAAATTGATCGTATGCTCACAAAGGTGCCGGGTTCATAACGAGAACCGTTTCATGTGGCAAGTTCTGGCAAAGCGTAACCTGCATTCACGTTACCTCAATCACGAAGGATCACCGTATGTCTGATATACAGTCGTTCTGGCCCGTTTCCTCCCGAGAAGGTGAGCCAGCCTTCTGGGTGTGCATGTCTTGTCTCTCTGAAGTCTTCTATCGCAAAGTGCCGATGCCCGATTGCCCGAGTTGTCACGGAGTGTCGACGTACGAGGCCTTCACGATCGAAGCCATCGTCGACTGGGGCACGGAGGACTTGATCGCCAAGGCCAATGCCGCACAGGAGGCGGCAAACGTCGAGCCGGCTCCCGCATCCTCAGTCGATTCCGCATTGTAAGACCTCTTCCACCAGCGGAGCGTCTCCTTGCAGGGACCACGTCCATTTCTCATCGGGGGTCAGTGGCGACAGGGTGACAGGGTCGCTCCTGTGCACAATCCCTTCACTGGGAAGGTTCTGGCCGAGGTCGCGCAAGCCACTCAAGCTGATGCCGAGGCGGCTGTCCAGGCAACGGTCGACGGAGCCAAGGCAATGGGGGCCCTTCCGTCTCACGCTCGTTATCATCAACTGCAACGGATAGCCGGGGCGATCTACGATCGACGCGACGAGTTTGCTAGGCTGATCACGGCTGAGGCGGGGAAGCCGATCACCGATGCCAAACGGGAAGTCAGTCGGGCCGTCCAGACGTTCACTGTGGCGGCAGAAGAGGCCAAGCGTATTCCCGGCGATGTTATTCCGCTCGACTGGATGCCGGGGACTGATTCCCATCTCGGCATTCTTCGCCGGTTTCCGATCGGACCCGTACTCGGCATCACCCCGTTTAATTTCCCCCTGAATCTTGTGGCTCATAAAGTCGCTCCGGCGTTGGCTGCAGGGAATTCGATTCTCATTAAGCCGGCTCCGCAAGCACCCCTGACGGCGTTGCTGTTGGGGGAGATCGCGGTGGAGGCTGGCCTTCCTTCAGGCGGTCTCAATGTGCTGCCCTGCGACAATACGGTAGCCGAACAACTTGTCGTCGATCCTCGCTTCAAACTGCTCAGCTTCACTGGCAGTGCGGCGGTCGGCTGGATGTTGAAAGCCAAGTGCGGGAAGAAAAAGGTCGTATTGGAGCTTGGAGGGAACGCGGGCGTGATTGTCGAACCGGACGCTGATCTGGAGTTTGCCGCACAACGTTGCGCAGCCGGCGGGTTCGGCTATGCCGGCCAGACCTGTATCTCCGTCCAACAGGTATTCGTCCACCATTCAGTCAGCGATCTCTTTACAACGAAGCTGCTGTTGCAGGTTGCTCGGCTGAAGGCCGGCGATCCAGGCGACGAGGCCACGGTCGTCGGGCCGTTGATCGATCAGCAGGCGGCCCATCGCATCGAAGCTTGGATTGGTGAAGCGGTCTCGCAAGGAGCCCGTGTCCTCTTGGGCGGTAAACGCATGGGGTCGGTGGTTGAGGCGACTGTGCTCTCGAACGTCACTCCGGCAATGAAGGTGTCCTGTCAGGAGGTCTTTGGGCCGGTGGTTACGGTGACGCCCTATCGCCAGTTTGATGACGCGATCCAGGCGTTGAACCGATCCGATTACGGGTTGCAAGCCGGTGTGTTTACTCAGGATGTGAACAAAGTGTTTCACGCCTTTCGGCAGTTGGAAGTCGGAGCGGTTCTGGCCAACGAGATCCCCACGTTCCGAGCCGATCATATGCCCTATGGTGGGGTGAAAGATTCAGGAATCGGCCGCGAAGGGGTGCGTGCGGCTATCGAAGATATGACGGAGCCACGGCTGCTCGTGATGAATCTTAAGCCGCCGGTCGTTTCCTAGCAAAAAAACGTCGCGGGATATTGCGAACCGCGGTCATTCTTGATACAACAGCGGCCCTGTGCCCATAGAATTTTCGTGGTGGGCCTGATGATTCTGCGAGAGAGCAGCCACTGCGCAGTTGACCGGACGAAGCAAGGGAGAAGAGACGATGGTACCTACGCATATGTTTCTGACCAGAGGCGTCGGCGTGCACCGGGAAAAGCTCGCCTCCTTCGAGCAAGCGTTGCGCAGCGCCGGTGTGGCCTATTGCAACCTCGTCAGCGTCTCCTCGATTCTCCCCCCGAATTGCAAAATTATCCCTCGCAAGCGAGGCGAAAAACTCTTGAACCCCGGTGAAATTACGCACTGCGTCATGGCCCGTTCGGAGACCAACGAGCGAAATCGGTTGGTGTCCGCGTCCATCGGGTTGGCGATTCCGACGGACCGTCGCACGTACGGATATCTTTCCGAACACCATGCGCATGGCGAAACGGACGAGGAGACCGGCGAGTACACCGAAGACCTTGCCGCGCAGATGCTGGCGACAACCTTGGGGGTCGAGTTCGATCCGAACATTGCTTGGAAGGAACGAGAGCAGGTGTTCAAGATGGCCGGTAAGATCGTGCGCACATTGAACATTACGCAGTCGGCGATCGGAAAACCTGGAAAGTGGACCACCGTCGTCGCTTTGGCGGTGTTCATCCCCTTGGAGAATCTGCCGAAACGAGGCCGCCGCTAATTCAACCTCCCCGACAGGGCTGTCCGGGCGCCTTATCCCACGGCCTGTGAGTGCACATCCATGACGCTTCCCGCTGGATGGGAAGACTATCAGAGCAACTTTCTTGGCCTTGAAGAACCGTGGTGTCACCCGGACCACGCGGGTGTCTACGTCCTTCCCGCACCGTACGAGCACACCTCTAGCTACATTCCTGGATCCGATCGAGGGCCGTCGGCGATTATTGAGGCGTCGCATCAAGTGGAATTCTACGACGAAGTGCTGCAGTGCGAACCCTTTCGCGAGTGGGGCGGAATCGCGACGGTCACTCCGCTCGATCTCAAAGGGCAAGTCGATCGTCAAGCCGTGGAAGCCATTGAGGGATTTGTGCGCCCTCACGTCGGGGGCGGCCGGTTTGTTGTCACCCTCACCGGCGAGCACACCGGAGCATTGGGGGCGATCAGAGCCCATGCGAAGCGGTACCCCAATCTGTGCGTGGTCCAGATCGATGCGCACGGTGATCTGCGCCAGGCCTACCATGACAATCCGTACAGCCATGCCAGTGTCATGGCGCGCGTCGTCGACGATGGATTGCCGTTGGTACAGGTCGGTATTCGGTCCATATGTCCGGAGGAAATCGAACGAATCCACAGCACCGACCGCATCTCGACGTTTTTTGCCGCACAGCTCTTGGATCCCTCCGGTCTTTACGAGGGGAAAGCAGCGCGGTGGATCCCCGACGTCGTTAAGGCCTGCCGCGGGCCGGTCTATCTGACGTTCGATTGCGACGGCCTCGATGCCTCGTTGGTCCCGGCGCTGGGAACGCCGGAGCCTGGGGGGCTCGGCTGGTACGATACCTTGAATCTCATTACCGTGTTAGCCAACGGGCCGGGCATTCTCGGGATGGACATCAGCGAGATTGCCCCAATCGAAGGGTTCGTTGCCCCGCAGTTTTGCATCGCCCGGCTGATCTACCGCATGCTGGGGCGGATCAAAGCCGGTCGCCGGGTCCACTAACCCGATGCCCCTCTTGTGACTGACACCATCCGCATCAACAAATTCTTTACGCAACACGGTATCTGCTCGCGGCGCGAGGCTGATCGGCTCGTTGAGGCCGGGCGTGTGACCATCAATCAGCAAATCGCCAAAATCGGGGATCAAGTGAATCAGCAGGACGTCATCGCCTGTGACGGGGAGGTGATTCCCTGGGGTGCCGCGCCGATCTACATCAAGTATCACAAACCGGTCGGAGTCACGACGACGAGTGAAGCGCATGTCCCGCGCAACATCATCGCGGAGATCGGCCACGCCGAAAGGATTTTCCCGATCGGCCGGCTCGATAAAGACTCGTCAGGATTAATCCTTCTGACCAATGACGGAGACATCGTGAACGAGATTTTACGGGCCGAGCACGGCCACGAGCGCGAATACGAGGTGACGGTCGACCGTCCATTCGATCAGGCGTTTCTCGATCGAATGGCCGCAGGAGTGGTCATACTCGGGAGTTCAACCAAGCCTTGTCGAATGGAACGTCTGACGTCTAGACGGTTCAGGATTATTCTGACGGAAGGACGAAATCGGCAGATTCGGCGCATGTGTCAAGCGCTCGGATATCGTGTGGTGGCGCTGCATCGTATTCGCATCATGCATGTGACGATTGCCGGGCTCGCAGTAGGGGCGTGGAAGCCGCTCACAGAGGATGAGCGGACCAGACTCTTCCGTGCCGTTGGACGGCATCTCAAGACGAAATAAGGGCGGCGAGATCCTTACGCAGGGTGCTGTTGGTCACGAGCTTGTGGGAGTGGAAGGGGAGTTCGACCGGGTTTGTGGCCAGCTTCAGCGAGCCCTTCCTCATCATTTCGATGAGCCCCACGGGGCCTGGTCAAAAACAAATTAAGCAGGGCAATAAAGAAACTTCCCCCGACAAGCAGGATACTCGTGGATTGAATCGCCCTTGTGCCTTCGTCCCGCATATCTTTGGCCACGTCCGCGACTGTGTCCAACAGCCGGTCCAACGCGAGACTGACCTGAATCATTTTCGGACCCGCATTGTCCGACGCATGCTCCTCCGCCTTGCGGCGGAGGTGTTCTCGTTCTGACGGGGACGAGGCAGTCCATTCCTGCGTCAACAGTTGGATGGTGGTACTCGCCGCAGAGAAATATTGATCGAGGCTCCGCCGGACGGCCTCGATGTCTTCTGGTTCGCTGCGGCCGCTTCGGGAGACGCGCAGGCCGGCCGCGGCATAGCGGTCGACGGCCAATTGAATCCTGGCCCGCTGCCCGGGCAGCGATTCGGTGATGCGCTCATACTCTTTCTGACTGTCCGCTTCCAATGCGCGAATGATCGTGTTGCGATAGCGTATGACGTCCGCCGAGATGTGGGCCAGATCCGCGGCGCCGAGTGTATATTCGGTGTACATGATGCGGAGATCTTGATCGACGCGGCTCAGCGCCTGTCCACTTAGCCAGCCAAGGCCGGCGATCAGCAGGCTGATTAAGAGTTGTGATCCGCTGGGACGGAACGATCGCAACCACAGTACGAGAGGCAAGTAGTCCTCCTCAATCCAAGATCAGGCGCCGATCGACATGCGTCGTCAGGTTCGGGTCATTCGAGACGAAGATCACAGACCAGGGCTCATCTTTCGAACAGAGCCGGCGGAGCAAGGTTTCGCGCATCACCGGTTGCATGTTGTGCATAATGCCATCAAAGATGAGAATTTGCGGTCGACTGAGGATCGCGCGTGCCAGGAGAATGCGCAGGATGTGCGTCGGGGCCAGGATCTTTCCGGGTGCCCGAATATGGGTCTTCAGCCCGAAAGGGAGCGCGTCCACGTCTTCTTCCAACTCGGCGAATCGCAACGCCCAGCGAATGTCGTTGTGGGGAATGTAGGCACGGCCGAGCACGATGTTGTCTTCGATCGTACCCTCGAAGAGCGTCAGTTGGGAATCGATCATGAAGCCGCGACAGCGGTTGATGGCACTCAAGTCGAGGTGACGAAGATCGACGCCGTTGTACCGAATAACCCCGGCGGTGGGTGCTTCCAAGCCTGCCAGCACGCGCGCGAGAGCTGTTTTCGCGACGGTGGTGCTGGCGTAGATGCCAATCTTCTCGCCAGGGGTCACTTCCAGATTGAAGCGTTCGAAAATTGGTGGTACGCCCGCATGATGAATCGTGAGATCCTTGCATGTCACCCGAATGCCGTGCACGGTCGGATCCGGCAGCGGGACGGACAGCATCGCCGACGTTTGATCTTTCGGCAGCGAGAGGACGAAATCGAGCTCGGTTAATCCGGTCATGAAGTAGAAGATGTGCCCCATCCGTTTGATGACGCCGTCGAAACTCGCCAACATTCCACTGACGACGACTTCCGCGGCGACGAGTTGCCCCAGGGTAAGCTGGCCGATCGAAAGCAGCCAGGCGGCTGTGGCAATCAGCCCTCCGTGTGCCACGGCTTGCCACCCCACGGAACCCAGGTATTGCCGAACGAGAATTCCAAATCTGGTCTGCCGGGTTTCGACGTACTTGGCGACCAGCTCATCGGTCCGCTGCATCAGAATCGCTTGACTGTCCGTGGCTTTGAAATGCAATAGGTTGTACGAGATCTCTTGGATCCAGTGGAGAGTGTCGTACTTGGCATGGGACATGTCGATGGTGGCCTTCAAGCCTCCATACGAGAGCAGGAACACCACGTTGAATCCGGCGAGAAGGAGCGCGTTATAGAGCAGGAAGTAGGGATGATAGAAGACCAAGATCGTCATCCCGACGGCACCTCCCACGACGACGTTAATGAGGTCGACGAGGAGAACCGACAGCGCCCGTTGCATGAACACCGTTTCGATAAAATGATTGGCGTAACGGGGCTTGAAGCCGAGAAACCGCAAATGCGGGATTTGCTGAGCCATCCCGATCGCGACGCGTGCGAAAAGTCGCCGCTCCAATACTTCAACCGCATAATATTGCAATGTGCGGAACGCCCCCACAAACAGCAGGGCGGCGATCATGACGCCAGCCAATGTCATAATCGTGACCGGTTGGATCGCAAAGGCGAAGGTATTGGTCAACTCCTGAACCGTCAACGGGACGATCAGGGAGAACAGACCGATAGCGAGGGAGTAGGAGACAATCAGGGCAAGGACACGGCGCTCGAGGCGGAAAAGCGTACCGAGGTACCCGAGCACCGATTGGAAGAGGTTTGGCCGACCGTCGACATCACTCTGCACGGACACCCGCCTTCTTCTTCAAGCTGGCACCGTTGAACTTGTCAGAAGCTAGCCACCTGGGAATAACACTAATTGTAACGCTATCAAAGTACAGGAGAAAAAGCCACTTCTTCTGGTCTCAGTCACGCGCGCGATAGGTAACCGGTATCGCCGAAGGCACGCCTTTCCCCCATGTGCCAATGGCCCATTGATAAAGCGCCAACGCCTTCTGGTAGTCGGATTTTGCGCGAATGACCTGACCTTCCGAATCGACGCTGTTCCGTTCTCGTAAATTGACGAACAAAACGCTTGTCGCGCCGAGGCTGAATCGGAACCGTTCGCCTTCCTCAAGAGTCTTTGCCAGGCGCAGTGATTCCACCGCCGCGGCAATTCGCTCTTTGGCTCGCTCAATGGCCGACAGGGCATTATCGACATCCACCACAACCTGTTGCTCCCGGAACTTTTGCGTCAGCACGAACCGGTCGGCCTTGCCCTGAGCTTCCAGCACTTCTCCCCGGCTTTTCCGTTGGAGAATCGGGACCCTGAGCTCGAGGCCAAAGCGATAGCCGAGACCCAGGACGAATTTTTCCGGCGCACGTGCCGGGGCCGCCTCGGCATCCAAGCTGGGGAGAAGATTGTTCTTTGCCAATTCCAGGTCGATGTTGTTAAGTTTGGCCTCAATGTCGATTTCCTTGATTTCCGGCCGATCGGCCTTGGCCTGGATCTTATGGGCTTTGATCGTTTCGGGAGTCGGCACCAACATCTGGGACGGGAAATCCGGTGCCCGGTCGACCGGCGGATTCACAGGAGCGTTGTTTTCCCAGAGGAACATGGAGAGTCTGAGTTGTTCTTGTTCCACCAGGCGCTGCGCGGCGATGGCGACCTCGCGGCGGCGTTGGACTTCCTGGTTAGCCTCGACCACGTCGAGGGGGGCGACGGCTCCGGCCTTGGCGCGACCTTCCACCTGCCGGTAGCGATCCTCGGCTACTCCAACAGCTCGACGCTGTACCTCGGCGAATTTCACGGCGGCGACCCAGTCCCAGAACTGCGTGGCGGCGGCAAGGAAAAGGTCCTGTCTGGTCTGGGCAATTTTGATATCCGCCCGAGGGTCTGCCAATTCGGACCGCTGCAATTCGGCGTTCTCCGGATTCATCAGGAGGCCTTTTAACAGCGGGAAGGCTCCGCCGAGGAGCACCTGACTGTTTCCGTTGTTGAAGGACAGGTCAGGAATCTTTGCGGGACCGTTGATGACTTCGCGAATACCGGCGCTGTACTTGAATCCCCAGGGATGCCGCGCCTCCACCAACGTATCGTTGAAGCCGACGGTCTGCGTCCCTGCGTTTGGATTGGAACTGGAGATGAAGCGCTCGACCTCGCTATCATTGACGAGGGTTGGCTCGAAGGCCCCCAGCGCTTTCAACATCTTTCCTCGCGCCATCACCCTCTCCGTGCCAGCTCCTTTGAGGAGAGGGTGCGATCGATCAATCCAGGCGTGGATCTCATCGACACTGAGAGGAATGGGCGGAAGGTCTTTCGTTTTGGGTGGTTCCGCAGGGGTTGCGGTCACCGGCAGGACGATGATTAACGCAAACAGGCTGGCGGCGGCACGAGAGCATCGACGGTTCATGGGATACGCTCCTTTCATTACGCGGATAACGTCACACCGCGAGGATCTAGCCCTTACGGCAATAGCCATAGTTGAGATGAGCGAGAGGCCTGAGGTGGGCTCAGAAATGTTACGCTTTGCCTACTTCGCACCCCGTCCTGCCTTCGGCAAGAGAGTGTCGATCAGGCTCGGGGGACGTTCTTGATAATCCGGCGGGAACAGATTGAAGCGGCGCCAGAGTTCGTACCATAACGGGACACGGTTGAGGATGACCCACCCCATCACCTTGGTTCCCTGGCGCACGTGCTCTTGGGGGGGCCATGGTTTTTCATCCGGATCAGGCACGACCCAGAACCGGAAGTTCCCCTTTCCGTCGTCGACTTGGTCGATGACCTTGATGACGCCGACATAGGTGCCTGCCATCAATTCAGGCCAGGCCGGAAGTGGAATGGCTGGGATGCCGTAAAACAGGATCTTTACTTTGCGTCCGACATTGAGCAGAGGGGCGTCGATTCCATCAGCCGTCATTTCAACGGCCTTATCGGCGCTTGCTGGAGAGATCCTGACGAGCTTGTCGCCCGGTCGAACCGTCTCACCGGCACCGGTTTCGGACATCTTCACCACGGTACCATCGATGGGGGCAAGGATGCGGCTGGCGATCCGGCGTTGCTCGGCGTTAGACATCCGCAACGAGATATCGGCCAGCTGGTCGGTTGCTTTGGCGGCTTCGGCGATCGAAGCATCGCGGGCGGCTTCAGCATCGAGCAAGCGCTGCAGGACTTCGGCGCTGACTTGCTCACGTCCGAAGCTAAGCGCCTTCATGCTCTGTTCGGCCGCCTTAAGATTAGCCTGCGCGCCGCTCAGGTCCGCCTTCGTGGCGAGAGCGGACTGGATCGTCACTTCCAATTCCCGTTGCGACACGAGACCCTGTTCCGCGAGCTGCTTATGACGATCGACATTCAATTCGGCGGTGGCGACGGCGATTTTTGCCGCCTCCACCTTCTGGTAGGCTTCGCGAACCTTGTTCTCGGCTTCGACGACACGAGCCTGAGCCGATGGCACAGCAGCCTTGACGAGATTCTGCATTTCCTTAATGCGCTTATCCAACTGATCCGCGCGTCCGAGCGCAGCCTTGCGAGTGTCTGAGAGGGCTTTCTTCCGTTGATCGAGCAGGGAGAGGAGGTCTGGAGACATAAAGCTCGGGTCATAGTCATCGAGTTCGAGAATCAGATCCCCTTGTTTCACACGGACGCCTTCAAATATATGCCATTTCTTGATGCGACCGGTGATCTGAGCTTCAATGTCTTGGGGTCGTTCGTAGGGCGTATAGGCGGACAACTGCCCGGTTACAGTGATGGTCTGGGTCCAGGGGACAAATGCGATGATCAGAAGGAACAGCAGAACCAGTTTGATGGCGAGACGAGAGGAAAACTTCAGGCGTTCAGGAATTTGGACCGCTTCCCAAGCTTGAAGCTTGCTTGAGGTGGCTATGTCGTCGATCGCGATCTCATCCAAGCCACTGCGGTGTTGCACGAGCGACCGGACTTTCTGACGGAAACTCTGTCCTCGACCTGCCACCGAGCCCTCATCGGGTGCGGAATTGGACCGATCTCAGTGAGATAAATCATAGAGGAAAGTGGCCCGGCGGGTCAATTTCTCTTAAGGAAGTAGAACTCTTGGAAATCATGCGATCTTGACCAGGTAGGCCAGAGTCGTTAATGTGGGCGCTCGAGCAGATCGTAAATTAAGGGAGTTATACGTTCATGGCACGATCCAGAAGACCGACGAGCAGGCGGTCGGCAAACCGCAGGGCCACGCCCGCGCAGCCGCTGGTGGGGGTGCTCGGGGGGAGCAAATCCGATTTTCCGATCTTGGAGAAAGCGGTGGCTGTATTGAAAGAGCTGGGCGTCCCCAACGAACTCTTGGTCGTCTCAGCCCATCGCACTCCGGATCGCCTGTTTGCCTATGCGGAGGTGGCGGCTGCCCGTGGCATTGAAGTGATCATTGCTGGGGCGGGAGGGGCCGCTCACCTGCCAGGTATGTTGGCGGCGAAGACGCACCTACCGGTTATCGGTGTCCCGATTCCAACGGAAAATCTTCGTGGTCTTGATTCACTCCTCTCGATTGTCCAGATGCCCCGAGGCATTCCTGTGGCTACCGTCGCCATTGGCGGAGCGGACAATGCGGGCTTGCTCGCTGCGCAGATTTTGGCCGGCCGCTATCCGGACATCGCGGCCCGCGTCAGGTCGTTCCGTAAAACCCAGACGGACAGTGTGCTCCGGTCGCCGGAAGCGAAAGGTTCGGTCGCTGGGGTCTCTACGATTTCCCCTCCACGTCGCCGGTCGTGATTCTTTCGCCTATTGAGCCAGGATCCGTGCTCGGTGTCCTCGGCGCCGGCCAATTGGGCGCGATGTTTGCCAGCGCCGCTGCACGGTTGGGGTTTCGCGTCGCGGTCTGGGATCCCGATCCGGATGCTCCGGCCCATCGTGTGGCTACCCATTCATTTCCAAAACCATTTACCGACCGCCAGACGTTCGCTCAGTTTGCTGACACGGTGAGCGTCGTCACCTACGAATGGGAGAATGTCCCATCGCAACTGTGCCGCGAACTCGAAGAGCTGAAACCGGTACGACCCTCCAGCGCCGTCTTGAGTATCATTCAGGATCGTCTGGTCCAGAAGACGTTTCTCGCAGATCGGGGTTTGCCCGTTCCTCGTTTTGCTGCCATGGCGTACCCCGACGGATTGGCTGAAGCAATTCGACAAATCGGTAGTCCTGCCCTCTGCAAGACGGCGACGGCCGGTTACGATGGGAAAGGGCAATGGAGAATCGAACGCGAATCGGACGCACCCGACATCGAACGGTTATTAGGTGTAGCAGCTCAGCCCGGGATGCGGTGGATCGTTGAAGCCTTCGTGCCGTTCGAACGGGAGCTCTCGATCTTGGTGGCCCGTGGAGTCGACGGACAGTCTGTTATCTATCCTCCCGTCGAGAACGAGCATGAAGAAGGGATTCTTCGCGCGACGCTCGTGCCTGCGGCTGTTCCCCAGGCTGTAGCGGAACAAGCGGAGCGCTTGGCTCGGACGGTGATGGAACAGATGCAAGGGGTCGGCCTGTTCTGCCTTGAGCTGTTTCAAATGCCGGGGGGAACGCTCCTTATCAATGAAGTCGCTCCTCGTCCTCATAATTCCGGCCATTACACGTTAGATGCGTGCAGTGTGTCTCAGTTTGAACAACAGGTGCGAGCGATATGCGGGATGCCGTTGGGAGAGGTCCGGCTGTTGAGCCCTGCCGCCATGGTTAATCTCATCGGAGATGACGCCACGACGATTGGAACAGGAGCCGAATGTCGTGCCCTTCTGAACCTTCCGGGCGCTCACGTGCATCTGTATGGTAAACGCACGATCCGCCCTCGCCGGAAAATGGGGCATGTGACATTTCTCGCTGATCAACGTGACACCGCCCAAGGTCTCGCCACTCGCTTGCGTCAAAACCTGATCAGTGAACGGTCGCGGTAACTCCGCCGATTGAGTTCCTGAAGAATCTTGTCGAGCGCCGCGTTTCGTCCACCTATCCATTCGTTCCATTTTGTGAGTTTCTGTAGGTCCTGGCCGAAACTGTTCAAGGGCCGGAGCCCTGGGATGAGGAAAAAACGGGCAAGTGTTGAGTCAGTCCACCGGTACAGGACTTGCTCCATTCCCCTGCCTCGGTAGTCCAGAGGAGGGAATGACGCTGAACGATTTGACTTCTTCAGACGAGTACCTTGGTGAGCAGCCTGCGCCGTCCAAAAGCTCCGAGACGCTCGTTTCCCGGGCAAGGTATGTGATCCTCCAGTCCCTCGTCGGAGTGATGCTCGCGTATCAGTTACTGTTCGGCGCCGAGCCGATTGCGATGCGCATAACGAGTGAATGCATCGTCGGTGGATTGGTTCTGTTGGTCGGTTGTTTGTTGGCCGCGCCGGTTTCCGTCCTGCAGGCTGCCTGGTTCAGCGGCACGCTCATTGCGGTAGATACGGCCTTGGTGACAGGGACGATCTATCTCTCGGGCAATGCCCGATCCGACCTGTACTTATCCTATTTCATCCTGATGCTGATTGCGGCGTCCCTGAGGCGGCTATCCCATGTCATCGCATTCTCGCTCTTGCTCTGCGCAGGCTATGGCGTCGTGCTGTACCAAGGTGTCGTCCAAACCGGGTCTATTTCAGTCGGGCAACTGTTGGGGGTGCCCGTCCTTCTGGTGATGGCGATCTTCTATGGGATGGCACTGGAAACAATTGGGGTTGAGCGGAGGCAGAAAGCGCGATTACTTGAGAGCATTGAAGAGTTGAGGGGCGCTGAGAGAACCCTTCAGGCTTCTCGCGAACAGTTGGAGATTCGCATCAAAGGACTCAAGGACGATCTGTCGAAGGCCAACGCCTCGGTCCAGCAGGAAAGGTCGGAACGGGAAGGTCTCGAACGGCAATTGTTCGAAGCGCAAAAAATGGAAGCGATCGGCAGGACCACGAGCGGCATTGCGAACGAGTTCAGCCATCTGTTTTCCGTCATCGGCAAGCAAACCGGCGTGGTGTTGTCCCGGTTGAAACCGGACGATCCTTTGTACGAACCGGTCGATCAGATTTTCCGGAGCGGCGAACAGGCCGCTGCCCTGACGACACAACTGGCCATGCTCGATATTCAGCACCGCCAGTTTCGACAGGTGCTCTCGGTGCGGACGGTGATCGAAGATCTGAGCGATGCCATCCGCGGTCTGTTGCCCCAAGGGATCGACTGCCAGATTTCAATTGCAGAGGGGCCACTCGAAGCGGAGGTGGATCGTGAAGGACTGGAGCAGGTCCTGTTAAACCTGGCCGTCAATGCCCGTGACGCAATGCCTCGGGGCGGACAGCTGACGATCGAAGTCGCGCAGGTGCAGGGTGGACCGGACGGCAAGCCTCGTTCGGAGACGAAGAGGCATCTTTCGACTGTGCGGATTCAGGTGCGAGATTCCGGAAGCGGAATGACGAGGGATACACAATCACGGATGTTCGAACCATTCTTTTCCACCAAAGAAACCAATGTAGGTCTAGGATTGACCGCCGTCTATGGCTTTGTGAAGCAACACGGGGGGCAGGTGGAGGTCAGAAGTCAGCCTGGTCATGGAACAACGGTCCGCATTTTTCTCCCTGCCGTTGCACCAGGTCATTCCAATAGTCAGGCGATTGTCCCAGCACTCGTGGCCAAAGGGCAAGAAACGGTCTTGTTGGTCGAACCTCAGGAGATCGAACGCAAGCTGGCACTCTCCACGTTGCGGCGCCATCGATATCGGGTACTGGAGGCCAGCTCGCCGGTCGAAGCCCTCATGCTGGTGCAACTCTATACCGAAGCTGTGCATGTCACGGTCAGCGGGCTCATCATGCCGGAGATCAGCGGCCGCGAGTTGTCTAAACGGTTGTTGCAGCAGTACCCGACGATGAAGGCCTTATTTGTGTCCGGCTACGACGATGAAGCGATCATCTCGCATCGCATCAACCGACGATATCTCTTGAGGCGGCCGTATAGACAGGCAGGATTAGTCGAAAAGGTTCGGGAGCTGATCGATGCGTAACGAGATTCTGCTGGAGACTTCTCACGAACGCCAATGACTGGTCCGAGCGGGCGCAAAGAACCGCACATCCTGACGTTTGAATAATCCGATCAACCCCATGCCGGCGATGAACCCCCCGATATGGGCGAAGAACGCCACTCCTCCACCCTTACTCCCGATGCTCATGCCGCCACTCAAGAGTTGCATCACGAACCACATGCCAAGCACGATTCCGGCTGCGACTCTCGTCATGCCGATTCCTGGCATGAGGACAAGCACGTGCGCGCGCGGAAACAGTAGCAGATAAGCTCCGAGCACGCCTGAAATAGCGCCGCTTGCACCGACCATGGGAACGGTGGAAGAGGGTTCGGTCACGGCGTGGCTTAAGGCGGCGAGGATTCCGCACGTGAGATAGAACACCACATATCTCGCATGGCCCATAACGTCTTCGATGTTGTTTCCGAACACCCAGAGGTACAGCATGTTGCCGATCAAGTGCATCCAGCCACCGTGCAGGAACATGCTGGTGATCAAGGTGGCGTAAGCAGGGATCGCGACAATACCTTCTGGCAAATTCGCATGTCCAAACACGATCGCGGGAATCGCGCCGTATTGAAACACGAGGATTTCACCGGGTTGGGGAGGGAGACTGGCCTGATACAAGAACACCAGCACGCAGGCGACGATGAATGTGATCGTGATAACCGGAGTCCGTTCCGTCGGGTTGTCGTCGTGGAGGGGGATCATGCAATGGCCGGCTTAGGCTGAGGTACGCCGGCGATCGATCACCGATCGGGGGAGAGCAGGATTGTCGGGCAGCGATCCGTCAAGGCCGAGTGGTACAGAAAACCCAGCGGCATGTGTGTGGCCTCCACCGCCGAACGAGGCAGCGATCGCGCCGACGTCCGTTCCGTCTTCTCGTGATCGCATGCTGTAGTAGCGCCGTCCATCCCGATCGTGCCAGATAATGCAAAAGGGCGCATCAGCAGATAGCCGTTCGCCGATCTGGCTGGTCAGAATGGCGCTTTGCACCGAGGGGACGGTGGTGCCTTGAAATTCGACCGGCACAGCCTGTCCGGCCAGTTTGCTCACGAGCTCATGCTCGTACCGTAAGATGGCACGACCCTCCTGCTCCAAATCCTTTTGCCTAAAGCTATTCCACGTCTGAAACTCAAACGGATGGGAGGCGATCGCGGCGTTGATCTCGCGGCTCTGCGGCAGCGCCCACGTCCAGAGATCCTTGTCTTGAATATAGTCCAGGAGCCAGGGAGCGGGCTGATCGTGCGCCCATTCCCAAGCCAGGACAGCTCCGGACTTTTTCAAGTCGAAATAGGCATAGGGCAATCCGGCGAGCGCCTTTTCGGCCGTAATGTGATGGTCGAGCACGAGGAGACCGTCCGCCTGCTCCGCCATGGCTTCCAGCGTCTCGCGGGCGTAGCTGAAATCCACAATCACCACCCGCTGGCCCTTCAAGCCGGAAGGCGCTGGATTGCCATGTTTTACGGGAAGAAACCGTGCCTCAGGAAATTGACGCCACAGGGCCCAGGCGGCGCCGAACCCATCCGCGCATTCGGCATGGTAGAGCACAACCGTGGGGGGCTGAGAGAAACGTCGTTGTGGATGGGAAGTGGCCATGCTGGCGGAGCATACCACGGGCTCCGCCGATACAAAAGCCTGATTGCGAAGGGCGCTAGAGGTGATTTACGTGGTCGATCAGTTGGCGAAGCCGAGCTGCGCTTCGACGGTTGGAGGCAAAAACAAGGCGAGGCAGGTCTTTCAAGTCCGGCTCGTCCAATTCCTCCGGAAGCGCATCTCGAAGTTCAAACGTACCTTCCAATAAGAGATCCGCAAACTGCTCGTGAATTGCCGCCACCTGGTCGACTGAGAGGCGCGTTTTCAATCGCATTGCCAGTTGACGGCCGACGTACCGGATCGAGTGGAATCGTCTGTAGAACGTTCTAATCTCATTGATCGCGTCGTCAACTGAGGTGGTAATCTTGAAGAGATTGAGGTCTTCGGGATTGATGAGTTTTCGATCTAGGAGTTGGCCCGTGACAAACCTGTACCACTCGTCCCAGTAGTCGCAGCCTGGAGCTTGGAGGCAGACAATCGGCTGAGGATCGCTCTTGCCGGTTTGAGCGAGGGTGAGAATTTCAAATCCTTCGTCGTGGGTGCCGAAGCCTCCGGGGAATAGTGCAATCGCATTGGCTTCTTTCTGAAAGATGAGTTTCCGGGTGAAAAAATACTTGAAGGTCACCAGCTTCGGGTCGTCCGCGATAGTGGTATTGGGACCTTGCTCGAAGGGCAGCATGATGTTCACGCCGAAGCTATTCTCGCGACCGGCGCCCTCCTGGGATGCCCGCATGATACCGTCGGCGCCGCCCGTAATGACCATGAATCCTTCTTGAACGATGCGCCGCGCGAAATCAAAGGCGATCTGATAGTTCGGGTCATCTGCCGCGGTACGCGCCGATCCGAAGATGCTGATTTTCTTACGATCACGATAGTCATGAAAAACGCGAAAGGCATGCCGCAGCTCTTTGACTGCTCGGTTGACGATCTTCAGGTCGAGCGCGTCGAGGTGGGCGTCATGGAGACGAAGCATGCTGGCCAAGAGTTCTTTGATCAGCGCGGCCTGGATATCATCTTCAGGACGCTCAAGCAGTTGCCGAATTTGGTTCAAGATCTCGTCATTCGACGGCATGGTACGGGGGCGGGTCGGCGTGGCTTTCATGGGATTGTCCATTCGCGTCAAAGGTGACGGGTAATTCTCCGATAGAGAAAAAATTGTATCAGCTGGTCGCCGATAGGTCAAAAGAACTACGTGTTGGGGATTTAAGCCCGATCAGATTGAGAAGGGATCGCCTGCAGTGCCCATGCTTTCAATCGGGCAAGGTCAGCATTCGAGAGGTCGGCGAACTGGATTTCGATGGCAACGACGCGTTTTCCTGATTGCTTGAGATCATCGGACGCAGGGGATTCACAGGTCATGACTTTCCCGTGAATGGTTAAGGGAGTGTGCTGACCTGGCAGGGAAAATGCCAAGACCACGCGAGCCTTACTGTGGAGTCTCGTGCCCGCTTCGATGCGTGCGCCGACATGGCTCAACTGTACGATCGTGGCATTTTGAGCTTGTCGGTGGGATAGATCCTCCCCCACGACGCTGACGACAGCAGGGATCTTCGTCTGCCGTCTGGGCGGTGTCAGCATAAGGTCTTGTGCGCTCAAGACGCCGACAGGTTGGTTCTTCTTCGTCACGATCAAGAGTGAGGCACCCGTCGCCAGCATCATCGACGAAGCCTCTTCCAGGGCTTGGTCATATTCAATAAACTGCACGGGGCGCGTCATGATGGCACGCACCTCGATTTCGTGAGGCTCAAGGCCCTGCGCGACGACCTTTTTCACGATATCGGTCGGCGTCATAAGACCGAAGACGGTATCGCTCTCCTTCACAAGCAGGCAGGGCGCATGCTCTCGCTCAAGGAGCAGCGCTGCCTCGCTGACGGAGACATCGCCGGGAACTTGCACAACTCCTGGTGTCATCATATGAGCTACCACAGTTGGTACATCAGTGCGATTGCGGGCTTGGGGGCGGTTTTCGTTAGGACCGGCCATCGCAGAACCCTCTCCCGATTCGTTCTTTCGCAACGATTCGTGACGGGTTACCCCCCCCGCGGCGTAAGCCAATTATAGCAGACGGGGTCCCCTCACCTCGCTCGGCATGTTCCCTTGTCAAACAAGGGGTTCGAAGACTAGACTAGGCCAAATATTGTCGCTGTACAAGGGGGAGTCGGTGGCTCGTTTTCGTCCAGTTGAACAAGAATTCATGTGTCGTGCGGCGGTCATTCCGAGGTGTGGCCTTGGGCTGTCCGTTGATGTCTATTCCCCCGATCTCTTTGAGCTGATGAAACGGCTTGAAGAGGAGGAGTGTCGACCGGGCTATCTCGAGATTTTTCGAGCGACCGCAACGGCGCTCCAAAGAGTGCGGACACATTTCCCCAGAGTTCCACTGGCCTATCACGGCGAAGGCCTATGGGTCACTCAGCCGGATTTCTCAACGCAGGCATTTATCGATGAGGAGATCAACGAAGTCGCCAATCAGCTTGGAATATTGCGGAGTCCGTGGCTCAACCATGAATGCGCCACGAAGCAAATGGCGGGTTATTCCTTCGGTACCTACCTCCCACCTTTATATACGTCCGAGAGCGCCAGGGTCGTGGCCAACAATATCGCCATGGTTCAGGAGAAGATGGACCGGGCATGCCGACCGGCACAGGAATTCGGACCACTGTTTCTCTTGGAGATGGGACCGCTCACCTATTTCATGGCGGGAACAGTGTCCGTTCCACAATTCTTCCGTCTTGTAACGGAACTGACATCCTGCGGGCTCGTCCTGGACATCGGGCATCTCTGGACGGTGTATCGTTACACAGCGGCTCGGCGGCAAGGTTCGCTTGACCAGTTCATCGAACGATTCCTTGATGAATTTCCCATGGAGCGGGTCATCGAGATTCACATTGCAGGTCTGGGCCGTCACGAGTCACTCTCCCGTCGCCGATGGGAAGACGTTCATCCAGAATGGATCGACGCACATGCTGCGACTATTCAAACGGTATCGTGGACGATGCTCGAGCAAGTGTTGGCCCATCCGGGCCTTGTCAACCTTCGCGGGGTAGCGCTAGAAGTAGATACGAAGCCGATCGAACACATTGTCAAGGAGCTTCGCGAGGCCCGCAAGAATTTCGGACCGATGATTCACCAGGCCATTGCCGGACGATCGGCAGCCCTGGCCCCCGTCCCTCATCGATCGGAGTTCACTGTTATGCATGGGGCTGTCGACGACATCGATCGGTCACGCCTACAAGAAGACTATGTCCGTTATGCAAAGATTGCATCCGGGCAGCAGCCCCCAAGCGGTCCGGAATGGCAAGGTGTCTTGGACGATCCTGCCGGCCTTGACTGCTATGTGCACGACTATGTGCCGCACGAGATTCTTCACTGGGGAGGGGATGTGCGGGAGATGTTTCCGGCCACCTGCCGTGCGTTGGATCAGGCCGGTGTCGAACTTGACGGTTTCGTCACCTGGTGGTTTCAGGCGGCACGGCCGGTTGATCGACCGTACGATTTCTTCCTGCTCAAAATCGAGATGGTACTGGCATTCGTCGCAGAACGAGCGCCGGCGGTTCTGCCCCTGGCAGAGCGAGAAGCGGAAACGCTGCGCCTGGCCTATGCCGAGGCCAACAACGGAGTTCGGCCGATGATGGAGCCGGCTCCATGAGTTTCTGGCATTCACTGGCACGGCCGATCATCGGACTCTCGCCGATGGACGGAGTGACGGACGTGACATTCCGCCTCATTGTGGCGCAGCAGGGGAAGCCGGACGTCACGTTTACTGAATTCACCCACGTACACGACGTCTGCCGCGGTCCGGAGTTTCTCCTGGATTCGCTGCTCTATCATGAGGAAGAACGCCCCATCGTCGCCCAGCTCTATGGAAAGGATCCTGAGCTCTTCTACCAGGCCGCGCATGCGGTCTGCGAGCTGGGATTCGACGGACTGGATCTCAATATGGGCTGCCCTTCACGAAACGTAGCATCGTCTGGGTCGGGAGCCGGTTTGATCAGGACCCCGGATCTCGCTCATACCATTATGCGCGCGACGCGCCAAGGGATCCAAGATTGGGCGGGAGGTCAATCGTTGGAAGCTGCCGGTATCAAGCCGGTGAGGGCTGCGGCCATTCGTCGTTTGAACGAGCGACGCGGGAGTTCAGCACAGACCATCAGAAAGAGCATCCCACTTTCGGTCAAGACGCGGCTGGGCTATGACGAAGTGATTGTGGATCGCTGGATCGAACACTTGCTAGCCGAATCACCGACGACGATTTCGCTTCACGGGCGAACGCTTCAACAAATGTATCGGGGCGAAGCTGACTGGTCGGCCATTGCCCGGGCGGCTGAGGTGGTCCGTGGCAGTGGAACGCTGCTCTTCGGCAACGGCGATGTGCAGAGTTTGCAAGAAGTCCTGCGGCGTGTACGTGAAACGGGCGTCGACGGTGTATTAGTCGGGCGCGCGGCGCTCGGAGCCCCTTGGTTCTTCCGCGGCAATGAAGACGTTCGAAAAGCTGTCCGCACGCAAGGGGGCGATGGACCGGAGGCCTGGAGCCCCTCGCTGGCAGCTCGTTTCGAAGTCCTGCTCGAACACGCAAGGTTATGCGAGATGCAGTGGGGCCGGGACCAGTTCCAGCGCATGCGCAAACACCTCGGGTGGTATTGCAAAGGTTTTCCCCATGCCGCGGCCCTGAGGGCCAGTATGTTTCGTGCCTCCTCCGTCGCCGATGTTGAAGCGATGCTTGCCGATTACCGGGCCAATCGAATTGCCGATGGACAATCCGGTTCCGAGGTCTCCTCTTCCGACAGCGCTGATGATACGGCCTCCATGGTCTCGCGATGCGGGTAGTGCTCGCGTCGACCTCACCCCGTCGTCGAGAATTGCTCGCCCTCCTCGGCATCCCCTTCGAAGTCAGGAGCCCGGCTTTTGAAGAATCTGTTGTTCCCGGCCGGTCCGCCGATGACCTTGTCACATATTTTTCTCAGGGCAAGGCCCGCTCGGTCGCAAAAAACGATCCGGAGGCTATTGTTCTCGGCAGCGATACCTTGATCGAGTTGGAGGGAGTGGTGTTGGGTAAGCCGGTGAATCTGGAAGAGGCCAGAACGATGCTTGAGCGTATGGCCGGGCGTGAGCACCTGGTTCACACGGCGGTGACGGTGACCTGCCAGGCGCGTGCCATCGAGATGACGCAACTCTCGACCGCCCGCGTCCGGATGAAACGGTTCGATGCGGAGGCCCACGAACGCTACCTGGCCACCGGGGATAGTCTCGGGAAAGCTGGCGCCTATTCCATCCAGGGGGGTGGCGGAGAATTGATAGAGCGCCTCAATGGAGATTTCACCACAGTCGTCGGCCTTCCGCTCCGGGTCGTAGCCACATTACTCCAGCAGGCAGGTGTGAGGGTTCCCGTGGATCTTCATGTTCTCTATACAGAGAAGCCCTTCGAGAACTGGGTCCGCTTCACCGGCTGATTGCAAAGGGGTAGAGCTTTTCGTACAATGCCGCCTTCTTTATTCGTTTTGTTGTCACGGAGGATGTCATGGTTCGTGAAGGGAACAACGGAATATTGAGCCTGGCGGGTCTGGTCGGTGTCCTTGTCGTAGGAGTCAGCCCTGCCTTCGCCATCGATGTGAAGTTGTCGATGGACGAAGCCCAAAAAGCGCTTGAAGCCGGTCGTGCGCCCATGGACAAGGCCAATACTCCTGAAGAAGTGAAGAAAGTCCTTCAGCACGCGTCGACGGTCACGCGGGTGGGTGCGGATCCTGAGAAAGATTCCTGCGGGCCAAGTGCGGTGCTCAGAACCAAACGCTATCGGTTGGAAGCCTTCGGCCGGCAAGAGGCCTCTGAGTCCAAGAAACGCAAAACAGAAATCCGCATGCCGGAAGAGTTCATCAAAAAAGTCGTCGAGATGCCGAACATGGAAGTGGAGGTCCAACTCTGCGGCGACGATGAATATTTTGCCGAAGGCGCGCTGATTGAGTTGCAGCAGGGCCCCAAGAAAGTGAAGGCCATTGATATCGGCAAGGCAGAACGGGGACGTAAGAACGAAGGCAGCGGCCCGGCCTACCGTTCTCGGTTTACGGCAGTCTTTGCCTATGAAAGTTTCGATCCCAATGCGGCGTCCGTCTTCGTGATCAACCTTCAGGATGGTAAAGAAGTCCGCATCAACGCTGATTTCTCGAAGGTGAAATAGGCAGTGCCCGTTCCTTGTGTCAACT
>JAWOMO010000085.1:0-4810 GCA_033852435.1 Nitrospira sp. | reverse complement strand
TCCTCGAACTGACGCGTGAGAAGAATCCACAGCCCAGAAAAACGCGCTTTCTTCGCCCTTGCTCATGTACTGAGACATAAAGTCCCTTGTGGGGACAACAAACTTGGCTTCACGAGAGGGTTTCAAGTATTTCCTTATCTTTGTTTGCACCTTGGTAGTCATGAAGAGCAAAAACGGGACGCGAAGGACGATTCCGATGAATAGTAGAGTGTATGAACTTTTAGCGGCCGAGCAGGGAACAACCGGAGCGTCACAAGGTCGTGTCTTCACGACACCACGGGGAAATCCACTCAAGGTAAGGTTTCTGGTCCGAGAATTTTGCAAGGCTCGCAATCGGGGGGGGTATTCCGGATTTCCGGTTTCACGACCTGCGCCATACCTTTGCAACAAGATCGGTGCACGGTAGCATCGATCTCTACAAGGTCCAACGGCTAATGGGACATAAGATGAACCACATGACACATCGGTATGCACACCATTCGCCAGAGAGCTTACATGAAGGGGATTAATGTGCTCCCCCGAGCCTAGTTCATGCCTTTGACATGGGGCCGCCACCAATGATATTGATAACTACTATCAATATCATTACATGCACAGCTTATGAACAACCACTTAGTCTCCTCTGCCTTTCTCGCGTTCCTTTTTTTCAGCCAGATTTCGGCGTCTCTTGCATCGGTCGTGACGCCACAGACCCCGTTAGATGGACGTACGTTGACGAAATTTCTTGATGCCCTGCCGCAACCGCCGCGCTTGAATGTCGGCCAAGGGATAAGATCACCGATCACAATTACCGCCTCCGAATTTCACCAGCAGATTCTTCCGTCCGACTTCACCGCTGGTGCGTTCCACGGCCAAACGACCCTCTGGGGATACAATCAAACCTATCCCGGCCCTACCCTGGTCGCGACTCGCTCGATCCCAATCTCGGTGCAGTATGTCAATATTCTCGCTCGAACACTGTTGCAGTCACTCTTGACCATTGATCAAACCCTGCACTGGGCAGACCCATTGCAACTCATGTGTGTCAGGCATCCTACGAATCCTGGCTGCCGGAAGCCCTACACGGGGCCAATTCCCATGGCGGTCCATTTGCACGGTGGTGAAGTGCCTTCCGCCTTTGATGGCCATCCGGAAGCCTGGTTTACGGCGGGTACATTCATGAGTCGTTTAACGGGCCCAGGCTTTGTCACTGACACTTATA
Organism: Nitrospira sp.; assembly: GCA_033852435.1. Taxonomy (GTDB): domain Bacteria; phylum Nitrospirota; class Nitrospiria; order Nitrospirales; family Nitrospiraceae; genus Nitrospira_C. The sequence continues at coordinate 3,609 of JAWOMO010000085.1, read as the reverse complement.
CCTATCCCAATCAGCAGCAGGCCACCACGCTCTGGTATCACGATCATAACCTCGGCGTGACCAGACTTGATGTCTTTGGAGGCTTGGCAGGATTTTATTTCCTCAGAGATCCCGAGAACGAACCGCAAAACTTACCCGAGGGTTCATTCGAGCGAGAGATCGTGATCCAAGATCGCCAGTTTGATTCCAATGGGCAAGTCTTGTTTCCAGACGGATCTCCAGCAGGACTCAATGGGCCTCCGCCCAACCCATCCGTCCATCCGTTCTGGAATCCGGAATTTTTCGGGGATGTCATTGTCGTCAATGGAAAAGCCTGGCCCTATCTCAATGTAGAGCCTCGCCGGTATCGATTCCGTCTGCTCAATGGATCCAACGCCAGGATGTATGAGCTCAAACTCGAGGGCCATATGTCATTCTGGCAAATTGGAACCGACGGGGGCTATCTTGATGCACCCGTGGAAATCGATCGTTTGTTCTTGGCCCCAGGAGAGCGTGCTGATGTCGTCGTGGATTTTAGTGATCTCCCAGAAGGAACGACGGTGCTCATGACCAATCATGCGAAGGCGCCGTTTCCACATGGCGCACCACCAGATCCGCAAACGACCGGTCAAATCATGCAATTCAGAATCGTTCCCTTGACCAGCACCGATACGAGCTGCATACCCTCTGGGTGCCAGCTGCGCAAAAATCCCATTATTCGATTGGCGAAAGACGGCAGCATGACTGTCATTCCCACCAGCAGGAGAATGCTGATTCTAAAAGAAAGCGAAGGGCCAGGGGGACCGCTTGAAGTCACGCTCAATAACACGAAGTGGATGGGGATCAAGGAAAGTACGTTGACGGGCCGTACACCAACTCCGGTCTCCGGCAGTGTTAAGGTCGGCCATAACTGGGTGACCGAACTCCCTCGAATCGGCTCTACCGAAGAGTGGGACATCGTGAATACGACGGAAGATGCCCATCCGATTCATCTGCACTTAGTGCAATTCCAACTGATCAATCGGCAAGCGTTCATGGCGAACGCCTATCTCAAAAGCCATGAAGAGTCGACACTGGCCGACGGCCCACCGAACGACTATCAAGTTCCCAATGCCGATGGCGCGGTGGGCGGAAATTTTGCGATCGGCCCCTACCTTCACGGGCGTCCGTTGCCACCTGATGAAAATGAAACAGGCTGGAAGGATACGGTCGTCATGTTGCCAGGCACCGTCACCAGGCTGGCCGTTCGGTGGGCGCCTCAGTCAGTGCCACTCAATGGCGTACGTCCTGGGCAAAATCGCTATTCGTTCGATCCAACTGCCGCCTTGAGGACGGTGGACGGCTTTGGATTTTCGGGAGGACCCGGATATGTGTGGCATTGTCACATTCTCGACCATGAAGATAATGAGATGATGCGGCCTATAATGCTGCTGCCTTAGTTCGCTAACCACCAATCCCAAACAGGACTAGTTCAAACAAGACCATCGCCTTAAAAGCCCTACCACTGATGAAGAAAATCAATACGATGACTCTTCTGAACTCGTGCGCGGGCAACAGACCTACCGATGGTATGGGAGGAGTGTTGCTATATTGTGCTCGGTTTTTGGCCGAGAATGGCAGTATTTGTCCCTTCAGTGCGTGATCGGGCTTGCTTTTTGGCCCTTGTCAGCCTAGCCTAGTTTCAGTATGAAGAGGTCAGGAGGAATCTATGGCGAAAGCAAAAGCAGAGGCGTTGGAACTCATCAAGAAACTGCCGGATGATGTGACCACAGGAGCGATCATGGAGGAGTTGTTCTTCAAACAGCAGGTGGAGAAAGGGTTGCAAGACGTGGCCGAAGGGCGGGTCCTCACGCACGACGAACTGAAGGAAAAAATCGCCCGATGGCGCAAGTCCGCTGGTCGCTGACGGCTGCGAGTGATCTTCAGGACATTGAAAACTTCATCGCCCGTGATTCTGTCCTCCACGCCATCAGCTTCGTTGATCGCATCGTCGCGACTGCAGATAAATTGTCAGACAGCCCGTACCTTGGTCGTGTCGTCCCCGAATTCAATCGTCCTGATCTTCGCGAATTGATCGTCGGAAGTTACCGAATCGTCTATCTCCTCAAGGATGATGCCGTGACGATCCTGAGAGCTGTACACGGCGCGAGAGATCTCGCCGATCTGGTACGTCGAGAGCCATGGGAAGTCGGTGAGTGATAAAGCTGTCAAAATACGAAGTTGAGCAGCCAGGGCATCGGGTCGTGATGAAGGGAGAGGTCTTTGAAGAAGCAACTCAAGGCCTCGCTTATTCTGGCGTAGGTTGCTAGGAGCCACAGCTCATCCTGAAAAGTTCTTTGTAGTCACCAACGTGATCGCCCTCTGCCGAGACGACGAGCGTAGGCGGTTTCAGTTTTCATCATCACGCTCCCCCGCATCATAGTATCCAGACTCGCGCCTCGCGCCCAAGGCGCTGATCACCTCCACCACCCGTCGCCGCCACACTCGACGCGACCGATGAATGGTCTTCAACAGAAAAGGAATCCCCATGAGCCACATTGCTGAAGTGAATCTGCTGGTCCAAGACCTCAACGCCCTACAACGGGCCTGTCGACGACTCGGGCTCGAACTCGTGCGCGGTCAACAGACTTACCGCTGGTACGGGAGGTCCGTCGGCGATTATCCCTTGCCGGTTGGATTTGCCAAAGACGAACTTGGCACATGCGAACATGCCATCCGGATTCCCGGCAATGACCACGCCTACGAGATCGGGATCGTCACGCGACGAGATGGCAAACCGGGCTATGTACTGCTCTGGGATTTCTATCAGGGTGGCTTCGGGCTCGTTGACCACGTCGGCGAACACGCTGAGCGCCTCCAGCAGGTGTATGCGCTGGAAGTGACGCTCGGCACGATCGAACAGATGAATCACTGCGTGATCGACCAGTATCAACTCCCCGACGGATCCATCGAACTCGTCTTGGCCCAACAAGGAGTCTAAATGTCACAGGTCAAGGTTAAAATCAGCTCCACCGGTCAGGTGACGATCGACGTCCTCAACGCGCAAGGGGCACAGTGCAGCACGCTCACCAAAGTGTTGGAACAGGCGCTCGGCGAGACCGCGCGGGACGAGATAAAACCGGAATATTTCGAGACCCAGCAGACCCTCCATGACACCGTTCAGCATTAAGATCACGCCAACAGGAAGGCTACACTTCATTTACCGCGACGCGCTCAAACCTCTCCTCCATCTCGGCGACGGCCAGATCCGCCGAGCCTCACACGTCGAGCCAACGTCGGGAGGAGAATGGACTGCCGATCTCACGCCGATCAATGGACCCATTCTGGGTCCCTATGTGACGAGGGCCGAGGCACTTGCTGCCGAGACAGACTGGCTCACACAGTACTGGCTGCGTCCAGGAGGCCAACAACTCTGACTCTTAATCAGCGGGCCGTAGGTTCGACCCCTACACGGCCCACCAAAATCAATAACTTACAGACCACAGTCCTCTTACCATTCCCCGGTGTAGACATTGTGTAGACAGAAGGGAAATACTTTTTCCGCCCCTGCCTGTCGCGCCTCCTCCCTTTCCCGATATTTCTCGGTCTAAAAGACTTCTTGCAAAGCCTCTCCAGCTTTGAAAGAATAAG
>JAWOMO010000083.1:0-45798 GCA_033852435.1 Nitrospira sp. | reverse complement strand
TGATAGCCGGCTCGCCTGGCCAGATCGACAATCACCACATTGGCGCTGGCGCCGATGAGCGTCCCGTTTCCCCCCAGACAAGCCCCTAGAGCCAAGGCCCACCACAGCGGAAGAATGTCCGGCTGATGGACCAACGTCGCATGATCGGCAATCTCCGGGTGCAGCGATCGGGCAAGGTCCACGATCAAGGGATTCATCGCGGCCACATAGGGAATGTTGTCCACAATCGCCGACAGCACCGCCGACCCCCATAACACGGCAAAGGTGGAACCGGCCAGGTTCCCACGTGTCATGGCGACCAACTGATCTGCAAGATACCGGATCACTCCCACCTTGACCAGCCCTCCGACCAGAATGAACAACCCGATAAAAAAGAAAATGGTTTTCCACTCCACATCCGTTAAATAAGACAACTCTTCCGTTTCTTCCCTTCTCGGCGCGCGACCGGCGAGCATGAATACACTCGCTCCAAGGAGGGCAATCGTGGCCGGCTCGAGATGCAGCAGACCGTGAAAGCAGAAGGCCAGGTTGACCGCGCCGAGCATCCAGACGCATCGATGGAGCAGGACGCGATCCTGCACTGCCTCGCTTGCCTTTAATCCCAATACGGCTTCCTGCAGATGTGGAGCCACCTGCAAGGATTGACGGAAGAAGAACCACAGGGCGACGAGGAAGACCGCCATGATGATGGTGACGATCGGGCCCAGGATGACGAGAAAATCGAGGTACCCCAGGTTCGCCTTGCTGGCGATCATGATGTTGGGCGGATCTCCGACCAGCGTCGCGGTGCCGCCGATGTTCGAGGCAATGGCCTCGACGATCAAGAACGATATTGGATTGAGTTCAAGCCGTTTTGTAATCGCTAACGTGACCGGCGCCATGAGCAGCACCGTCGTCACATTATCGAGCATGGCGGACAAGCCCGCTGTCAGAACCGCCAACAGCACGACCATGCGAAACGGCTTTGCCTGTGCGCGCTGAGCCGCCCAGATCGCCAGTACTTCAAAGAGCCCGGTCTCTCTGATGATGTTCACGATGACCATCATCCCGATCAAGAGAAACACCACGTTATAATCCACTCCAAACTCACGGGAGTAGAACGCTTCATCTTGCGTGACGACACCCAAACCGATCATGAGCGCAGCACCGCAAAGAGCCACGATGGTCTTATGAATGCGTTCCGTGATGATGACCAGGTACGCCAGGACGAAAATCACCAGGGCAATTGAGACATCCGATATCATGCGCATTGTCTGTGCATCCGTGAATCAACCATGCCGACGCATTATGGCCAGACCCTCGCTCTCTGGCAATCGAACTTATCCATTTATTCGCCCTCGGAATGAAATTTTTGATTCTTGATCTTTTCTTCTTCCATAATGAGCGATCTCCCCGTACGATACGGATCAAACTCACGGAACGAGCATGTCGACTTTATCGCGCCAACAGATTGATCAGATTGTGAAGGGCCACCACTGGGATCCGCTTGCCGTCCTGGGCCTTCATCCAAGCAGCCTGAATGGCTCACCAGCCGTTGCGATTCGCTGTTTTCAACCCGACGCAAAAGAGGTGGCGGTCGTGATGGACGAGCTCTCGCAGCCACCTATCCAGATGACTCGCATACATAAGGCGGGCCTTTTCGAAGCTCTTCTCCCACAGGCGCCTTCCTCTGGCCGCTATCGTTTGCGCTTCACTGACGAGACCGGTCGGACATCAGAGCGATACGACCCCTACGCATTTGCGCCCCTTCTCACCGACTTCGAATTGCACCTTTTTGCGGAAGGCACCTTCTTTAGAGCCTACGATACGCTAGGCTCCCATCTCCGTTCTGTCGATGGCATTGCGGGCATCCATTTCGTCCTGTGGGCTCCCAACGCCGGCCGCGTCAGTGTCGTCGGAGATTTCAACCGATGGGACGGACGCCGGCATCCCATGACCAGCCGCGGAGCGACCGGCCTCTGGGAACTGTTCATCCCCGGCCTCGGCGACGGTACTCTGTACAAGTACGAAATCCGTCCGCGGGATCGCGATGAGATTCTTTTGAAAGCCGATCCTTATGCCGTGGCATCTGAACTTCGGCCGAAAACCGCCTCCGTCGCCCGCGACATTTCGCAATACACGTGGAACGACCAAGCCTGGATGGACGCGAGACGACAACGAGATCCCCTCGACATCCCGGTGTCTATTTATGAAGTCCATCTGGGCTCCTGGATGCGGGTCCCAGAGGCGGATAATCGTTGGCTGACGTACCGTGAACTGGCGTCGAAACTGATTCCGTACGTGAAGGACATGGGCTACACCCATCTTGAACTCATGCCCATTACCGAGCATCCATTCGACGCCTCGTGGGGTTATCAGGCGACAGGCTATTTCTCCGTGACCAGCCGCTACGGCCCGCCGGAGGATTTCATGGCTTTCGTGGACGCGGCGCACCAGGCCGGCCTCGGTGTCTTCATGGATTGGGCTCCCGCGCATTTTCCCGACGACCCGCACGGCCTCTCACAGTTCGACGGGACCCACCTCTATGACCATGCCGACCCGCGGCTGGGCTACCATCCGGATTGGCACAGCCGAATTTTCAATTACGGCCGCGTGGAAGTCCGCAACTTCCTCATGAACAGCGCCTTCTTCTGGCTGGATCGCTACCATATCGACGGCTTGCGCGTGGATGCCGTGGCGTCGATGCTCTATCTCGACTATGGCCGTAAGCCAGGCGAATGGATCCCCAACCAATTTGGAGGGCATGAAAATCTCAGCGCCGTGCTGTTCTTGAAAGACTTGAACGTCCTGACCCATCGAGATTTTCCCGGCACAATGATGCTGGCGGAAGAATCCACCTCCTGGGCCGGCGTCTCACGTCCGACTTATGCCGGAGGACTCGGCTTCACGTTCAAATGGAACATGGGCTGGATGCACGACATGCTGGAATATTTCAGCAAGGATCCCATCCATCGGATGTATCACCACAGCCAGCTCACCTTCGGGCTACTCTACGCCTTTACCGAAAATTTCGTCCTTCCGCTCTCGCATGATGAAGTCGTCCACGGCAAGCGATCGTTGATCGAAAAAATGCCCGGAGATGACTGGCAGAAGTTCGCCAACCTCCGCGCCCTCTATGCGCTTATGTACGGCCATCCGGGGAAAAAGATGCTGTTCATGGGCGGGGAATTCGGCCAGCGGCGGGAATGGCATCACGACAGCAGTTTAGACTGGCATCTGCTCGCATACCAGCCACACAGAGGACTTCAGCGTCTGGTCAAGGATCTCAATCGCATCTACCAAGGGGAGCCTGCGCTCTATGAGATCGACCACGACTGGCAAGGATTCCAATGGGTCGATTTTCATGATGCCGCGCAATCTGTCCTGGCCTTCATGCGAAAAGCCAAGGACCCAGACAATCAGATCTTGTGTGTGTGCAACTTCACCCCGGTACCTCGCTACGACTATAGGATTGGCGTTCCCCTCAAGGGATATTACCGTGAACTCCTCAATTCAGACGCGTCAATCTACGGCGGAGGAAACCTTGGGAACGCCGGAGGGCTGGCTGCGCAAGAGGTGGGAAGCCATGGCTTTCCCTATTCGATCACCCTCACACTCCCGCCGCTCTCGGTCCTCTTCTTGAAGCATCAATCGTTGCCATAGCCGACAACCGCGCTCTCAAAACCATCTTCGACCCTCGACGGATGATAGCGCACAACACCGGCGGGTAAGACCAGACCACTCTGCTAAGGGTTTTTCTTGTCTCCGGCTCGTATCTCCAGCACCTTGACATCGAAAATCAACGTCTTCCCGGCAAGGGGATGGTTGAAGTCCACTGTCACGGTCTCGTCTTTCACTGCTGTCACTATGGGAAACATTGATTGGCCGTCGGGGCTTTTCGCTTCCAGTTGCGCACCGACTTTTCTGGCCTGCTCAGGAATCATGCTCTTTTTTACTTCTTGGACGGCTTTGGGATCTATTTCGCCGTAGCCTTCGCTCGGCTTCACCACCACGCGCTTCTTCTCGCCCTTCGTCAAACCAACTAATCCCTTTTCCAGGCCAGGCACGATTTCATGGGCTCCCTGTCGATACGTCATCGGCTCACGACCGACGTTGGATTCTATGACGCTCTTATCCTCGAGCGTTAACGTATATTCCAATGACACCTGTGTGCCGTCGGCAATCTTTGTCGGAACCTTGTTCTCGCCGCTGGCGGCTGAAGCAAGGGACCCAGAAAGTAACAATCCACTCATCACAACAGTCCACACCAATCGGATCGGACATAGGAAGATCTTCACGGGTACCCCCTAATCGAGATGATGAAAAAGAGACGGGAATTACCAGGAGCGGAAGGGGCCACAATCGAGATGAATAAAATCGGCACGGGGATAATAGCCGACACCGCCGTATTGCAGCTTCAGTGCCGCCTGCCGAATCACCCGTGGGCGGACACCAGGAATAAAGAAATCGACCGCTTGTCCTTCGACATGGAGACTGTGACGAGCGGCTCGACGACTCCGCTTTACCAGCATGGCATTGTACTCGGGGGACCGATAGCCGGAGATCACATGGATCTCTCCGTCACCACCGAGTGTTTTCTGAACGAGATTGATATGCTCAATGACTCGCGGATCGATCGTCGCAATTTCGCCTGTATGGTGGCAGCGGAGGATGTGATTCACATCGTCCAGTGCAGCGAGATCATATTGCCCGTTCTCACCGCGATACCGTACCCGCAACCGCTCATCGGTATGGACGTTATAGAACGACAATTCCCCCTCGGGCAGCTCCTCAGTTTGTGCACGGACGACCGACGGCGCCAGGAGTCGTCCGCCCAGAAGGAGCAGCCCGACCATAGAGGTTTTGAGTAGCGAACGCCGCGTCCACGCCCAGTCGGCCTGTTTCACGGATACTCTCCAGAAGAAGAGACGAGGGGTCTACGTACGTAGTTGCGAAAGCGCTTGTACCAAAAGGCCGCATCCTGGTCAACCATTTTCTTCTCCCCTTGGCACAGACTGGCCCTCAGCCCTCTCTTCGATCGCACCACTGCTTTGCTCGCTGGGCCCGAGCAGAGCATCTCACAAAGAGCGGCTTCGTCGCCCCCATTCAAATGATTCATGGGCGCCGGTTGTGTTAGATCCTGTATACTGTATACTCCACTAAGGTCTTCCACCGTTATCCCCTCTCCTGCACCGGACAATGGCTGGAGAAATCGCGGGAGACAATTTCGGACGCCATCGCTAGCGGGACAAATCACTTTCTCCCTAGACAGGTGGGCCCAAGACGAGTAAGATCCAAAAAGTTTAAGGAGTAGGAAGCACTATGGCAACCATCCTGGTCATCGACGACGAAGATTCAATCCGGCATTTGCTCAAGGAAGTACTGGAGAAAGCTCACCATCGCGTGCTCGAAGCCCGGGACGGCCGAGAGGGACTCAGGCTGTATCAGAACAACAAGGTGGACTTAGTCTTGATGGATATTCTGATGCCAGGCACTGACGGACTGGAAGCGACGCTTCAACTCACCAGGGAATATGTCGATGCGAAGATCATCGCCATGACCGGTGCGCAAGGGGACAGAAATTTCCTGGATGTCGCCAAGCTCTTTGGAGCGCGTCGTGTCTTTGAAAAACCCTTCGACTTGAAAAAGATTGTCGAGGCGGTTACGGAAGAATTAGCGAAGTAACGATTGCTACACCCGTCCCGCTTATCTCATTCCCATCCGACCGGATCGTAACCTCGCTCCTTCAGACAACGCTGCACAAACTGCTTGTAGGCATTGCTGGGAGGTGAACGCCTAAATAGGCCGCGCAAAAATCCCGCTGTCGCCCCGCTGGCCGCACCCACCATCGCGCCGCGACCAGGATGTCCAACCACTGCTCCGCCCACAGCCCCTGCCGCAGATCCGACGGCACCCCCTGCCGTAGTGTTGCCGGCAACCTGTCCTGTTTTCCCCTGGCTCGGAGTGGCACCGGCATCTTTGGCCATCGCGCTGCATTCCTCAATATCCTGATTGGCAGTTTCCACACCAACATCCTTGTAATGGGCGTTCGGATACAGGATCGGTTTCGGGGCGCAGGCCGTGACAAGCACAGCGAGACTGGCGGCCGCAGTCAATCGAATCATATCGAACTCCAAGGGGCAGAACGCCTTTCCAATAGTCCGGTTGACAGATTTCCCTACCGACCACCAGTCAATTCTTTGCGGACAAGGCCGCGCATCATCGCCGGATCGTTGTAGCCCACCTCACTCAAGGCATCCATTAAATGCAGCCCCTTGGATTCCACCAGCTCTTTGGCCTTCGTGTAATTCTTTGCACTGAACCGCGCCACCGCCGGCTGGCCATTCACGATCTGACAGGCCAGCACTTCACCACCTACTTCCAACGTGCCTCCCTGCTCCACCAGCGTCTTGGCCTGAGCAGTCGTGATCCCGTGCAGTTGGGAAAATTCTTCCAGCCCGCCTGTCTCGACAAGCCGGCCATCCGGCATGATGCAGAGTCGTTTGAAATGAGGCGACCAATCCTTGCGAAAATCGATGTACTTGATATCGCCGCCCTTCGCGACGGCCCGATCCAACGTGCGGTAGTCCAGCCCCAAGTTCTTCTGTTGAAGTTTCGTTTTCAATTCATCCGGCAGCGTCCGACGAAACACCTCCATCGCAGCTTCTGCCAATGAGATTGATCGTGCCCGCACAAGTTGCTCCGCTTCGGCAAACTGCATCAGGTCCAGGATGAAGGTTTGCTTCGGGCAATCGCCCGTTTGGTCGACAAGGGAGGCAAACAATCCCCGCGTGAGCAACCCTCCCACCTGCGGATAGACATACACCCCTCCATCCTTGAGCAATGTCGTCATTATCTCTAACGGAACATCATAGCTCTCGGAGAGAATTTTCGCATGGCCGGGAAGATCTTCTGTCAGCGTCATCGCGCAAGCCGTCACGTTCCCTGGTGCATCGAACTCTGAATAGTCTTCGATGATGTTATAGAGCACAGTCGGCTTGGGCTTCTCTGTCTTTTTCTTGATCTTAAACATGAGCTATTGATCTCCAAAACATTGAATTTTTGGTCTTACTACTTCGTTAGCGATTGAGGTGAACGTACGGAGGCAACGTCATCAACCGCCGGTCTTCTACCGGGCCGCCGATCGTAAAGTGGTAGAGCGATTGGAGACTCAGCCCCTTCACCGCCACGATCTCATGGACGGGATCATCGAAGAAACAACCGATGCCGGTCGCCCTCACTCCTGCCGCCTCCGCTTCAAGGTAGAGGACTTGTCCCAGAATGCCAGACTCCCAAAACAAACGTGGATACCACCAGGCTCCCCGCTCCCGCAAGAGTCCCTCAAACTCAGCCAGCATGCCAAACGAAAAGGCACTGTCACCGGCGATTTCCTGATGACAGCTCACTCGCACCGCCAGTTTCTTGGCATCCCCTTCCAGTAGCCAGTAGAGAGGAAGATCGTCCGGACAACCCGGCGCTTTCGTCCAGCTCAGTTCAGGATTCATGGATTGCTGGATGAACGCCAACTTCTTCAGATCGCGGATCAGGAAATAGAGCCCCGGCGTGAGCCCATCGACGCGATGTACAAAAAGCATCAGATGAATAGCCGGATCATAGGGCCAGAGATCCCACGGCACTGGTCGCTCAAGCTGTGGACGATCTAAGCGCGGCGTGACTCGCTGCATCATACGAAAAAATGCAGCAGCAGAGATTCCTGTTTTTCCATCGAATGCCACGGCGCTGCGACGCTGGTGAATGATCGTACCGGCTGAGGGCGCGCGAGGCATGAGAGGGAAGGGGTGAGGAGTCGCTTCACTAAACGCAACAGAAGGAGAAGAGAGGGGAACAGTTTGCTCCTCAGCCTGTGTTTTCCACGATGCGTCCGCCGCCTCATCGATGATGTCCCAATGCACCCCATGCTCACGACTCAACCGATTGGCCTTCCCATGCCATCGTCCACCAGCAAGATCTTTCACCAAACCTGGGTCAAGGAATAGGGGGATTTCCCTCTTGCCACCAGTTACCCCTGACGCCTCACTCCTCACAGCTCCGGACGGCCAGATAACCGCCAGGCAATCCGGATGCTCAGGTTCCACATCGGCGAAGTCGTCGGTTCGATGAGTCCCCAAGAGCAACGCCACCGTGTTTTGCTCCACATTATCAAGCAGCGCCATGTTCCAGCCGAGCGTCGCAGCAGCAATCCTCGCCGTCCCGATCGCATGGCCCACGTCATGATTGCAGTACCGGAACGCCCGCTCTCCATACTTCCAGGCTTCCCGCCAATGCACGGAAGTCAGACCAAAGAAAAATGAGCCTGGCGGAAACGGAAGCAGTAATCGAGCGACTTGCTCGGCGGGAAACTCAGCCCGGAACTCCAACCCATGTTCCTTCGGCGCATAGTGATAGAGGCCAGGTTTGAGATCCAGTCCCTCGACCTCAGGTAAAACGAGATAGCCTTCGGTCGGATGGAGATTGCCGGAGGATGGGTTGCTCCGCAGCGCCCATTCCGACTCCCCTGCTTTCTTCCAGGCCGAGAGCGCAAGGGCAAGCTCAAAGAACCTCGACAGGGTCCGCATCGTGATGGGCTGAGGAGGCACACCCCCGGCGTGATAGATGGCGTCGTAGGCCGGTGAAACCGGCTCATCGTCGGGCTTCAGCAGCGGCAGGCGGATCAGCGACGCGCCTTCATAGCGGCGAAATGGATCGGGCTGGTTCGCCCAATCGAGAAATCCAAGCGAGCGCGCATATCGGTGGAAGTGATGCTTCGTCTGAACGTGGTAGCGGATCACACGATCAATGGGATCGGTCGACACAGATTCAGCTAAGAATGAGGTGTTTTTTTCTTCTATGCCCATCGATGTGTTGAACTCAGTCTACAAAGCCGACTCAGTGAAAGTAAATCCGCGCGCCAACCTTTCCCGTGGATGCTTTCCCGTGGATGCATTGACCTTCGTTTCTTCCCCACGTATCCTTCTGAAGAAACCTAAGGTCGCCCATGCAATTCGACGCTGCCCTTGCCGCGCAGGACACATTCCGACGAGCCGAAGCTGAACTCGGTGCCGAGTGGGATACCGCCGTTGAACTCGAAGAAATCTTTTCCTCAAACGCCGGGTTGACGGCGCGCAAGGCCTATGAAGCCTTACTCGCTCTGGCATCACGCCATCCCAACGCTCACTCCTTTCACGCCTTCTGCATCTACATCACCTGGCAGCAGGTAACCGAAGAAACGATTGCACGCCATTTTGAAACCGGGATGAGGCTGTCCGAGTCCTATCTCGCTGCTCCGGACGGCAAAGACCAGCGGGACATTGCCTATGTGACGGAGCTATACGAGTCCTTCAGGGCCGGGTTGGGGCTGGAGGAAGAAGACGAAATTCAAGTGGAGTTTCGAAGAGACTCGCCCAAGGGTGGAGACTGACCGCGTATCTCGTGCAATGTCTGACGAAGATAAACATCGCGCGCGGGTCTTTCTCCATCGTGGCGATCTTGTTCAGGCCCGCGCAGCCTGGGAAGCAGCAGTCACGGACGATCGGGGGGCCAACAATCAGCGTGAATTGTCCAGCTCGCTCGGTAATCTCGGCAACACCTGCGCGCTCATGCACGATTTCGAGGCGGCCGAGCAATGCTACCGCGAGGTGCTGACGATCCAACGCACCGAGCGCAACCAACATGCCATCGCCCATACACTCGTCAACCTTGGCAATCTCCACATCGGTGCGGATCACCCTGCGAAGGCCCGCCCCTATTACCTCGAAGCGCTGGACCTCCTCCGGTCCCTGCAAGATGATCGGGCGCTCGGCATTCTCTACAATAATCTGGCGCTGCAAGAGGCCCGCGAACAGAAGTGGGAGCAGGCCGTCGCGTCATTCACCCGAGCGCTTGACTATCACAGGGTGGTTGGAAACGAAGAGGGCCTCGCTGTTACCTACAGTCAGATGGGTAAATGCTTTCTCGACCAGGACGACCTCATCAAAGCCGAGCGCTGCCTTAACAATGCTTCAGAACATTACATCAAGCTCGGCAACGAACCGGCCGAAGCTGCCGTGCTCCGCTTGCTGGGATCACTCTACGACAAACGGAACGACCGAATCTCCGCCCGTCGCTGCCTCGAACGCGTGGTCTTGATCGACCAGCGGTATCATCTCCCGGAAACACAACGCGACGTCTCATCCTTATCGAAATTGATCCCGCAAGAATAAACCTTGTTACGGCCTTCTATCGTCGTTTCACATTTCCTGCTCTTTCTGCCCGCTACCGCTTCCTCATCGTCATTCCCATTCCCGTCTCCTGGCACCGTAATCGTTTACACGCACGGCCGCGAACCGATTTTTCACCTGGCTGAATGAAAACCTCCAATGGTATGATTCCCCATCGCTTGGGAGCAGCCACGATGGATATCGACGCGTTTCGTCAGATGGTAACCAAGAATCCTAAAGGGTTTCTTGGGCGCTACGGACTCGGAAACAAGATCTTGCAGGAAGGCGGCAGTTTGGAAGAAGCTGCCGAGCACTTGCGCGTAGCGGTTCAACTCGATCCCCTCCATGTGGCATCCCATCTTGCGCTCGGTCGAGCACTGGTCGGGCTCAAGAAGCCAGAGGAGGCCAAGCCCGTCCTGCAAGCCGGTATTGATGCAGCGGTTTCAGGACGCTCCAACGGAGGACGCGATCTGGTTCCTGAGATGCAGGCTTTGCTGCGGACCCTGGGATAACCATTGCACCCCTGAACCGAGAGCCCCGTTATGAATCTCGATGACGCCAGAAAACGGATCGATTCCGCTGTGACGCAATACGGGCAGCACGCCGCCCCCGCAATTGATTTAGTGTTGAGCGAAGTCCGGTCGGATCTGGGCGCCAAGGCGTTCAACGACCTGGTCGAAGAGTTCGACCTCGAGCTCCTGTACAACATCGCCCCGATGGAATCGGATTACTCCAACAGCTAGCAGGATACCGCTCACCTTGCCAGTCATCTGGGCTGCCATCACTGCACACGGCTACGGTCACGCCGCCCAAGTCGTTCCGGTCCTGAACAAACTCGGCATGCTCGTGCCGAATCTCAAAGCCGTTCTCCGCACCACCGTACCGGCCTCGTTTTTCCAGGATCGACTCACGATCCCCTGGGACCTCCAAGCCGTTCGGCAGGATGTCGGTTGTGTCCAGAAGGGTCCCTTACAGATCGACATCCCGGCCACATGGGAAGGCCACACAAGATTTCATGCTCAGTGGGAGGAACGAGTGGAACAGGAAGTCTCCGCGCTGAAGTCGGCCGGTCCTCAGGTGATTCTTGCCGATACACCCTATCTAGCTGTAGGCGCCGGTCACACAGCCGGAATTCCGACCGTCGCGCTTGCCAATTTCACCTGGAACGACATCCTGGAGCCTTTTGCTGATCCTCACCAACCCCATCATCAGGCGATCCTTGCAACGATTCGGCAATCGTACGGCCACGCCGATCTCGCGTTACGGATCATGCCAGGACTTCCCTTGACGTCATGTTCGAAGGTGCTCGACATCGGGCCGATTGCAGAACCGGCTACGTCTCACCGACCGGAACTGCGCAGGCATCTTCATCTCGACCCCACCGAGCAAGTGGTTCTTATCGGTTTTGGCGGCATCCCTCTCACATCCTTGCCCTGGGATCTGATGAAACAGATGCAGGGCTTTCACTTCATTGTTGCTGGAATCTCCGTTCCAACTTCCCCTCGCATCCACTCTCTCGCCGCCCTTCCCTTTTCCTTTAAAACGCTCCTTGCTTCGGCTGATATTGTCATGACAAAACCTGGCTATGCCACCATCGTCGAAGCTGTCGCGCTCGGCTTGGGAGTGATCTATGTGCGCCGGTATAACTTTGCAGACGAAGCGCCCCTTGTCGCATTCCTCCATCAATACGGCCGTGGACATGAGCTGTCCCTCGCTGATTTCTGTTCGGGACATTGGGAGCCAGCCTTGGAGGCAATCCGTCATGCACCAACCGCTGTGACGCCGCCCCCCTGTACGGGAGCGGATGATGCCGCCCGCCAGGTTGTCCAATACCTCTAGTGCTTGGAGCGCTTGTCGGTATAAGTCAGCAGCAGATTTCATCAATATTCTTCATGACTTAAACAGAGATCTTTTTGGCGAATTTGCCCGTAGATGCTATAGTTGTGGCGGGCGTGAGGTGCCTTGATCTCAGGTCTTTGCGCTCTCACAAAGTATGGATACACCCACTCGCCGCGCCACATCTTCGATCGATCCGGTCGTGCTGGCAAATGTCGCCAAGGGCGATTCACAGGCATTTAGCCAGCTGTACGATCATTCGAGCACGTTGCTCTATACGCTTGCCTTTCGGATTTTGGGTAATCGAGAGGAAGCCGACGAGTTGTTGCAGGATGTCTATTTGGAAGTCTGGCGCAAAGTGGCGCGCTACGATGTCGGGCGGGGGACGCCGATCGCCTGGCTGATTACACTGACCCGCAGCCGAGCCATTGATCGGTTGCGTACGCGCAGCGCCCACGGCCACAATGCCACCTTCCCCCTAGATGCGGCCGTCTCGTCCAATGTCGCCGACTTGGGACCCAGCCCGTTCGAAACGCAGGCTGACCAAGAGATACGAATGGCCGTCGGCTCCGCTATCACGAGTTTGCCGCCGGCACAGCAACAGGCCATCGAATTGGCGTATTATCAAGGATTGTCCCATCAGGAAATCGCGGCGCGATTGAATCAACCGCTCGGCACGGTGAAGACCAGAATCAAACTCGGGATGTCGAAGCTGCGGGAGACACTCAGACATTGCTGGGACGAGGGTGAGCCAGGATGACCCACGACGAACTTGAAGAAGCGGTTCCCCTCTATGCAGCCGGTACCCTGGACCGGGGTGAACGCCAAGCATTGGAAGCCCATCTTCTATCCGGTTGCGCCTCCTGCCACAATGCATTAAAGGAGTACCAATCCGCCGCCTCCTTGCTGCCCTTCGGCCTCTCCCCCATGCAGGCACCACGCGCGCTTAAGGCGAAAATCATGGCCGCACGCAATCCAGAACCGTTAGCGGTCGAGATCGGCGCGAAAGAATCGATCCGCCCGGGCCTCCAACCAGGAGAATGGCTCAATCACCTCTTTCCACCGGTTGCTCCGGCACGGTCCCTCTCGCTCCCATGGGTAATCGGTCTTGTCACGCTATTAGTCGTGGGCTTCGGCGGCTACCTCGCCTGGACCTATAGCACGCAACTCTCCGAAGACGCCGCGAAGATTCAGCAATTGGTAGCGTCTCTACAAGAGCAGTCGACCAGACTTGGCGGCCTCCAACGTGAGTTGAGTACCCGTGACCGCATGCTGGCCGACCTGCAATCTGAAATTCAGAAAAAGGCGAACGACACAGCAGAGTTGAAGAACCAACTCATGGAACGCGAGGTGGAACTGGAAGCCGCCCACGCACAGCTCAGCAGCGGAATGCGCGGCAAGACTCCCCAAGATGAACTGGCCGCGTTGTTGCGCAGACCGGACGCCAAGGTTGTGACCCTCGCAGGGTCAGACATGGCGAAACCTGCAACCGCCATTCTGCTCTACGACGCCCGAACGCAAAAAGCATGGCTCTATGCCGCAAACCTCCCGAAATGCCCCAGCGGCATGACCTATCAATTTTGGGCTATCGATCAGAGGCCTGTCAGCATCGGCACGTTCCATATGGAGGCTGGTGAAACGGCACATCTTCTGGTCAAGCGGCTTCCTGACTTTGAAAAAGCCAAGAGGTTCGCCGTGAGTCTCGAACCGTCCGGCGGACGCCTCCAACCAACCGGCGCCATCTACCTCATCGGACAGACATCGTAAGATCAAAACCTCGCTTGACCTACGCGTGGAAAGCCCGCTACAACCGGCCGTTGTGATGGATACAATTCGTCCAGTCGAAAGGAATGCCTAATGCCTGTTGGGGAACAGCCCCAGGATAGCGCGTTCATGCGAGCAGCTCTTGACGTGGCTGCAAGAGCCACTGCGATCGGTGAAGTCCCGATCGCTGCCCTCATCATTCAGAATGGGACCATCCTGGCCCAGTCACACAACTATCGAGAGACCTGGCAGGATCCCACCGCGCATGCGGAGATGATCGTTATCCGTGAGGCTGCCAAATCCCTTCACAGCTGGCGCCTCAACGAGTCCACCCTCTATGTAACGGTCGAACCCTGCGCCATGTGTCTGGGAGCCATCATCCTGGCCAGGATTCCACGCGTCGTCTTTGGTGCTTACGATCCAAAGGCCGGAGCCTGTGGATCAGTCCTCGACTTTACCAATGAGCCGCGCCTGAATCACCGCGTAGAAGTTGTGGGCGGTTTGCTCGAACAGGAGAGCCAGACGCTCCTTCAGGATTTTTTTCGACAGTTACGAGCGGGATGAACAAGAAGAAGGATCGCGCTACTATTCTCTCGCCATAGTACGAACAATCCAGTCGCTCCCGTAAGCAGAGACCGCCCCGGCCCAGCACGGCCCACAATCAAGCCAGTGCGTGGTCCATCCAGGCTGCATCGTTTCGCCTGTCAATAGATGCACCTCGGCTCTCGAGGCACTGTCTGAGGCAAGAATTTCGCATTGCTGCAAGGACAAAAGTCCGACTCCCTGCCCTTTCAACACTGCCTCTTTGGCGACCCAATACCGGTAGAACTCATGGGCCTGTTTCAAGCCCGTCACGCTTGCCACACGATTGCGCTCCGATGGAGCATAGAATCGTTCGGCCAGTTTGGCCACTTCAACCTTGTCGCGAATCTGTTCGAGATCCGCCCCGACTTCTTGATCCTTGGCCACAGCCAGGAGCATGCGGCCATGCGAATGGGAAAGGTTGAAGCGCAATGGAGTGTGTAGGCGACTTCCATCCGCGAGCGCCGGTTTACCGGCGGGACCGATCTGAAAAGTTAAGGTTCCGGGATCAAGACCCACATACTGCGAGAGCACGGCCCTGAGACCGCCATGTGCGAGGAGATAGCGCCGTTGATCCTCTTGACGGACGAACCGTGCTGCTCTGGCCTGTTCGTCCTGGCTCAACCAAGCCCGGCACTGCTCCACAGCAGCGTCGCTTCCATCAAGCGAAAATCCCCACACATGAATCGTGCGATCATCACACTCGATTGACCTCTTCCCACCGCCCGTTGCAATCAGATCAATAGATGGAAACGTCAGCACTGGCTCACCCGCACCAGAAGTCACAAATAACCCTCTCTTGCAAACTCAACATCGCCGGCTATTGGGTGATCGTACCGGCTCTTTGTGCGAAAGAAAACCAATTGAAAAATCCCCGTGCCCACGGTAAGCTTCCGGCTGTCGACTCGCTGAAGCCACTCATTGACCCCATCCTGTCAGAGCTTCAGGCACAACGTACGAACGGAGAGGTGCGAGAGCGGCCGAATCGGGCAGTCTCGAAAACTGCTGTCGGGGTAACTCGACCGTGGGTTCGAATCCCACCCTCTCCGCCATACAGAGCTTGCTCGACCCGGAGCCCCTCTAGTAGATCTTGGCGATAGGATTGACCACCTCAAGAACTCTCTCGTCCACCTCCGTTGGCCTTATCCCCCAGCACCCTCCGCAATTCAACCATTGCCAGGGTGTCTCGTGCACAATACCGGAGAAGCGCTTCCTTGATCGTTGACTGTTCGATCCAATCAGTCTCGACAAACACCATTCGGTAGTATTCGCTCGCCGCCTGTCCACCTTCTTTGATCGCCAGATCCTCGTACCCCATCGACGGCACCACGGCCGGCAATACCGCTTTGATCGAATATGATCCCTGAAAAGACGGGTGGTAGTAGTGATCCTTGATAATTGGATGCAGATCCCACAATCGCTTCAAAATCGGATTAAACGCCGTCCGAAATTCCGGGAAGGCCTCGACCAGTTGTTTGATCATGGCCTCTTCGTACGCGGAATACACCACGATGCTGCCCTTCTCGCCCAGTGATTCGATCAATGCTTCCGCCCATCGCCGACGAGGTTCCGTCGGATCGCCATGGAGAAATTCCTGATGCAGAAGTTCGCCGGATGCCAGTTCGATATGGTTAGACCATTGCACTGGAATGGATTGATATGGTCTCGTCGTAGCAAATCGGGGCACTGCCAGCATCACCGTTTCGAAGTCCACGTGATGTACGGGATACTGAACGGACCGAAGTAACGACCCCAATTTTGGCGAGACCCACTCGAGATTGTCTTTCACCCGCCGTTGAGCAAGCGAGAGATTCGCAGTAGCAGGAATCTCGTCGATTGTCGTGATCCCTTGCTGCACCAATCGGCTGACCGCCTGCTTCGATCCGGGCAAGTGATAAATCCAACGCTCAGGTTTTTCTTTCGTGCAGTGGGCCCAGAAAGGACAGACGTACGGACTATGACAATGATGGTCCGGTTCAATAGACGGGGGGTCTGGAAGGAGCACCATGGCTTTCATCGCGGCAAGTTGCTCAGCCACTTGGGTCCGTCGGCTCGCCACCACCTCCGAGAGATCCTCTATTGCGAAGAGCGCCTGCAGATCAACCTCTCCCCCTTCGTAAAGGTAGCTCGTATCAATGTGCATGAGATAGGAGCCGGCTAGTGCCAGCCCGGCTCCCGACAGCACCTGACTCTGGATGGCGAGATCGTCCACATGCACATCTTTGACTCTTGTTGATGACTTCACCTCGATCAGGCGCCAGGCCGGCGGTTCCCCCTCTCCTGCCGGCACACGTTCAAGAATATCGACCCGCACCAACACGCCGTCATGTTGCAAAGCCGCCTCAAAGATCGCGGGCACCTTCGGGTCCTGAAGTAACGCCACCGTTCGGGCCAGCGCCTCGTCTCGCTGCCGGTATCCGGCAGTCACCAGCACACCTCCGGGGAATCGCTTGCGTGCCAATTCACCGATCTCTGTCCCCATGTCCAAGATCGCTTGCGTGCCGGGATCTGGCGGAGTTGCGAGTTGCGGCTGATAGATTTCAAGATGCAGGCGTTTATGGCACTGGAGCCCGGAAAGGAACTTGGATTTCGACAAACGCGGCGGCGTGGACGTGGGAGATGGTGAGAAATCGTGAAGCTCTGTCATGGTTAACAGCGATGAGAAACGCAAAAGGATTTGTCTACCTGCGCCTGTACGGAACTCTGCTAGGATAGCGCCCCATGGCCAACGGTGTCACCCAGATCCGACGCTCCGTCCTGACCTTAGCGCTTCCCGTAACGATCAGCAGCCTCCTGCAACGAACGGAAGGGATTGTCGCCGTCTTTCTCGTCGGTGGACTCGGTGCCAGTCCGATCGCAGCGGTCGGACTGGGCCAATTGCTGGCCTTTATCGCCACCACGCTGGTTTCCGGCCTTTCTGTCGGCTCAAACGTCATCGTCGCCCAATTGTGGGGAGCGCGCCGGCACCATGAAGCAGGCCAAGCGGCGCGGCATTTTCTCGGCCTGTCCATCGCCGTCTCGCTCATTCTCATGATAAGCGGCATGCTCCTGAATCGATTCGCCATGCAACAACTTGGAGCGGAATCTGCCGTCATTGCACTCGCACTCCCCTATTCGACGCTGATTTTTCTTGTCATTCCCTTCACCGTCCTGATCCAGGTGCTCTCATCAATCCTCCAAGGCAGCGGCGATACTAAGACACCGATGTACGCGATGATCGTTGTCAATGTATTGCACATTGCGATCGCCTATCCACTGATCTACGGCCGGTGGGGATTGCCAGCAGTTGGTGTGCAGGGGGCTGCCATTGCCGTTGGGGTTGCAGAGGCGACCGGCGCGCTCTATCTGTTTCAGCGCTGCCGTCCCTTGTTGCGGCAGTCGACACACTTCCGATTCGATCTCTTCCGAACAATGTGGCAGGTGGGGGCACCGGTTTCCGGCGAGCGGATCGTCCAACAAGCGGGCATTCTGCTCTATACCAAGATCGTGCTGTTATACGGAACGGTGTCATATGCCGCTCACCAAGTCGGCCTCTCGATCGAATCCTTGTCGTTCCTGCCTGGCTATGGCTTCGCCATCGCCGCTGCCACAATGGTCGGGCAGAGCATCGGAGCGGGGAAGTACACCCGTGCCAAACTCGAAAACTGGGAAGCCAATCGCATGGCTACGATCGTGATGTCCGTGATGGGCGTGGTCTTCTTCTTTTTTCCCTATGTACTGCTCCGCGCGTTTACCAGCGACGAAGCGGTCATCGACCTCGGCACAGTGTTCTTGAAAATTGTGGCGCTGCTCCAAATTCCCCTCGCCCTCACGATGGTACTGGCCGGCTCTCTCCGTGGCGCAGGCGATACCCACTTCATTATGGTCGCCACAACAATCGGCATGTGGGCCATGCGCGTCCCGATCGCTTTTATCACCGGCGTGTGGTTCGAACTTGGCGTGTTCTATGTGTGGCTGGCGATGATTGCGGACTGGACGCTGAGGATGGCGCTGATGCTTTGGCGCTATCGCTCGGAACGGTGGAAAGCCATTCAGGTGATCCGGTAGGGCTAAGAAGACCGTGCGTCAGCAGTGCATTCCGGCGGACGCTCGGACGGTCTCGTGTCTTTTCCCGATCCGATTCGAACTTCTATCCGCCCGACTCCTTTGACATTCGCGCAGAGATCACCGAGCCCGGGGGTTATCAAGCGAAACGGTCCTCCCTTCCCATCCGGCAGCGGCTCCCCGTCGAGTTCATAGAGCAGCATCCCGAAGTCCTTCGCCTGCTGCAGGGTCAGCGTCGCGGCATATTTTCCATCGCTCGAGTGAAACGTCACATGGTCGGCTGGGATGCCGAGCGCCGGCACATCGAGCAAACCCTTCAGGGTGATCGCGCGCCCTCTCATACTCGGCATGACCGTACTGACATCCGCAACTTGGTGTTCGTCAGCGAGCTGTCGGATCGCCGTTCGATCCAACGACACCGGTTGCACGACGGCCCCGTCGATCCGCACCACACCTGAACCGGCCTTTTCCTTCTCCGTTATCGTTTTGATCATGACTGTGAGCGCTTCGTTCACCGGCGTCGGAATACCAAGCGCTCGACCCTGTTCTACAATGTAGCCGTTCAGGTTGCGGATCTCCGTCTGCCGTCCTGCTTTCCAGTCATCATACATTGACGTATGGATGTCTCGGATTTCCTGCGTCCACTTCACCACCCGCTCCGGCATGTCTGCCGGCAACGGGACTTTCAACGCAGCCGACACGGCGGTGATCTCCCCGACGATTTGCCGAATCACCCCCATCATCTCCGGATGGTCCAACGCCTTGGAGACCTTGTCATCGATCAAGACGGTGATTGGATTGAAAACACAATTCCAACACATCTTTTCCCACTTGCTGCGACGGATATCCTTCGACATCTGGCAGGGAATGCCCGCTGCGGCAAAGATATCTCGTATCTGCAAGAGCCGCTCACTCTCATGGCCCATCAACTCACCGATGGCTACAGCGCCTTTCTTGTAATGATCGATGACTCCCGGTGCGGCAATCTTGGAATAGATGAACGCCACGCCTCCGACCACACAATCTCGTTTGAGGCGCGCGATGATGCGATCTTCCGTATCAATTCCGTTTTGCAGTGTGAGAATAACCGTCTTATCTGAGAGCACCGGTTCGATTTGCGCCATAACTTCATCGAGGTCGTAGGCCTTCACACCAAGAATGATCAAGTCTGGTCTGGGGAGTTGTCGCGAGTCCGATGCCGCCTGTGGTCGAATAGTAAATGTTCCGGAGGCGCTCCGGATCGTCAGGCCATGTTGCTGCACGGCGACGAGGGTCTTGGGTCGCAAGAGAAAAGACACGTTGAGATTGCTCTTCGCCAAGTGAGCGCCAAAGAATCCCCCTACCGATCCGGCTCCCACCATCAGAATCTGCTTCATTTGGCCCTCGTTAGTTGCGCCAAAAACAGGCGTACTATAGCATGGCAGAAGATCCGGACGCAGCGCTTCTCCATCCCATACCGAATACCGACAGCTATGGCACCAGGCTCCGATCTTGCGATCCTGAGAGAGCACATCGTGAAGGCACGGTCCCTCACAATCTTGACCGGTGCTGGCATTTCGGCAGACAGCGGCGTGCCGACATTTCGAGGTACGGACGGCCTATGGCGTCAGTATCGAGCGGAAGATTTGGCGACGCCCGAGGCTTTTGAGCGTGATCCGCGACTGGTCTGGGAATGGTACAACTGGCGACGCGAACGTATCGCCGGCACGCAACCAAATCCAGCCCATCATGCCGTCGTCGAACTGGAACGGCGCATCCAGTCATTCTGGTTGATTACTCAAAATGTCGATGGATTGCACCGTGCCGCCGGATCGCAAAAGCTTTCCGAGATTCACGGCAACATCTGGATGGTGCGTTGTACGGCCTGCGGATCGATCAGTGAAAACCGCGACGTGCCGATTTCCCTCCTCCCGATCTGTCCACGCTGTCGGGGGCTCCTACGTCCACACATCGTCTGGTTCGGCGAATCATTGTTCCCTGATGACCTGGCCCGATGCGCGGCGGCGCTTCAAACGTGCGAGGTCCTGCTCGTCATCGGCACCTCCGGCGTCGTATATCCGGCGGCGGGGTTTGCGTCGGTGGCAAAAGAAGCTGGGGCCTTGGTCGCGGAAATCAACCTGGAGCCGACCCCTCAATCTGGGCTGGTTGATCTCTCCTTACAAGGAAGGGCCAAAGATGTGGTGCCGTTGCTGCTATAAGCGCTCGATAACGGGAAGCAATTCATCCAAGGTCCGAATCACCGGGACTCCCGAACCCTGGTGCCTGCCCTGGCGATCGAGCAACAGGGCATGAAGCCCCGCGTTCAAGGCACCCTCCACATCATCCCGCACACAGT
Organism: Nitrospira sp.; assembly: GCA_033852435.1. GTDB lineage: Bacteria > Nitrospirota > Nitrospiria > Nitrospirales > Nitrospiraceae > Nitrospira_C. Next base: position 25,062 of record JAWOMO010000083.1, on the reverse strand, counting down.
CGCCGATATGCAGGGCTTCATCCGGATCGACTGCGTGCTTTTCCAGCGCGAGCTGAAAAATCTTCGGGGCCGGTTTCGCCGCATGGGCCATACTGGAGATGGTCACTGTATCGAACAACTCATCAATCCCTAGCCCGCGCATCACCGAAAACAGGCGAGAGTCAAAGTTGGAAATGACCCCCAATTCCATCCCCTGCTTCCGAAGCCCCGCCAGCGTCTGTTCGGTTTCCGGAAAGAGTTTCCATGATCCGGGGTCTTCGAACACCTCAAACACCCGTTCAAAAAAATCGTCGAATCGCTCGAACATGCCCACACGATAAAACACATTGTGGACCACATCGAACCACCAAAGCCGTTCGCTCTGTTTGATGTGAGCCGGTTCGGTTGCGGCAAAAATTGGAGGAGGCGCCTCGTTGAAGGCCCGGCTAAAGGCCTGCGTGATCGCCGCTCGTGAATCCGGTGTTTGCTGGTATCCAAACTGCACTGCGTGCTGAAGATAGATATCCGCAACCGACCCGTTGACATGAAAGAGCGTATTGGCCGCATCGAAAAATACGACCTGAATTGGCTGGCTCATTGCCCGTACATCCTTGTGTCTGGTTCACAATTTGTCGTCATCGAAGCATTCTCAAATTAAACCGGTACAGATCGCGCGTTTTCTTGACAGAAAATACCCCCCCTGCTAGCTTCGAACTAGTCAATAAAATTGGAGGCTTGAGTGGCATCCACCATCTTCGTCATCGACAGTAGCCCCGCCGTACGCCGGATGGTTGAACAGATATCGACACCGGCTGGTTATGACGTCGTCGGATTTCAAGACGGCTCCGCTGCCCTAGAAGCGGCCCGCAAACTCAGCCCCAATCTCATCATCACAGATTACCATCTCGACAACATGACATTTTCAGGATTCTGCAAGGAAGTCCATAAATTGGATAACCTGACCGACACCTATATCGTCGCCCTGACCGGCGCAACCGATAAATTCGATGAATCCCACCTCAAATCCCTCGGCGTCAAGGCCTTCCTGAAGAAACCCTTTCAGTCGGAAAACCTCCTGGACATCATCAAAGATCTCGATCGAGCCAAAGCCTCGCTGAACGGCGGCAAGAAGAAGCGATCCTGGCCCCCGACGTCAAGTGCGACCGATTCCGACGATGACGAATCACCGGACGGACTAGCCGATGATGGGCAGGTCGGGGATGAGGACATAAATCTCACAATTCCTTTCCCCGTGCAAACCAAGGTCATGGATAAGAAAGAAACTCCCATGCCCTCCACACCGACGGCCAAACAGGCAATGGCAGAACCGGAAGAAGCCATGAAGGGCCTGTTCGGACAGCTGCTGCAATCCATGTCAGAGAGAACCGAGAAAAAGCTTGCGAATCTCCTCCCACAGATGGTCACCAAGGAACTCGCGGAACTCGTTGCCAAAGCCGTTGAAACCGAGGTCAATCAACAGCTCGGCGCCGGATTGTCGCAAGAGCGCCTGACGCAGGTGATCGAGCCGCTCCTGGCCAAGGAACTTCCCAAAGTACTGATCAGCGAGATGGCCAGCCTCGAACCGATTATCCGTCACAGCATCTTTGAGATTGCCAGCCCGTTAATTAAGGACAACGTGGATCAGATGGTCCGCGAACAGGCCGATGCGGTGAAGGCCTCGCTCCCGGAGGCCGTCCGCGAGCATCTGAAATCTATCGAGGGGCAGGTTCAGGAAGAAATCAAAGAGGCGGCGACGGCACAGGCCGAAAAACTTGCTGGAGACATCGTCCGCGCCGCCGCGGATGAACAGATTCAACAGGCCGTCCAGAAATTGGTTCCCGCGATCATTGAAGAGCAGATCAAGGCGGAGATCACACGCCTCACCGAGAGTTCATAGCGACGCAGCTGCGCGCGACCGTTATCCTCTTTTGCCCTTCTTCCCCCGCCGAGCCTTCGCCAACGTCTTCATCCGTTGCACATTCTTCCGATGTTTCTTTCTCGTCTTGCGATCCTTTTCGCGCCCAGTTGCCATGTATCTCTCCCCAAAATAGTGTGAGCATTCACGCGAGCCGCGCTCGCATCGTGAAGCTTTGTATAGCACAAGCCCCCTCACCCCTCAAGCCGTCAGACTACCGCGTTGATCGCCTTGAGGGGCTACTCCCTGCATGTTAAGATGCCCCGCATTTTTCTTGAGCCAAAGCATGAGCACTCCACAACTCGACAAAACCTACGACCCTAAAGCGGTCGAAGCCCGCTGGTATGCAACCTGGATTGAGCGAGGATACTTTCACGCCTCCACAACGCATCCAGGGCAGCCCTATTGCATCGTCATTCCGCCGCCGAACGTGACGGGTTCGCTCCACGTCGGCCACGCGCTTAACCATTCGTTGCAAGACATTCTCATCCGTTGGCGGCGCATGCAAGGCCGCAATACCCTCTGGCTGCCCGGCACCGATCACGCAGGAATCGCCACACAAAACGTGGTGGAGAAGCAACTGATGGCTGAAGGGACCTCGCGCGAATCGTTGGGACGCGAACGGTTCATCGAACGGGTCTGGCAATGGAAAGCGACCTCGGGCGATACCATCGTCAATCAGCAGAAACAACTCGGCGAATCCTGCGATTGGGAACGCCTCCGCTTTACAATGGACGAGGGGCTTTCCAAAGCGGTCTTGGAAGTATTCGTCAGGCTGTACGAAGATGGACTGATTTATCGCGGTGAGCGGTTGATCAACTGGTGTCCACGCTGTCTCACCGCTTTGTCGGACATCGAGGTGGAGCACGAGGACATTAAAGGGAAGCTCTACTCTATCGAGTACCCGCTGGAAGAGGATCCCACTATAAAACTGACCGTCGCGACGACAAGACCCGAAACGATGCTCGGCGATACGGCCGTTGCCGTACATCCGGAGGACGATCGCTTCAAGCATTTAATCGGAAAACGCGTTCGCCTCCCCCTGACCAATCGCGCAATTCCCATTGTCGGTGATGCCATCCTTGTCGATCGCGAGTTTGGAACCGGTGTGGTAAAGATCACTCCGGCGCACGATTTCAACGACTTTGAAGCAGGCGAACGGCACAGGCTTCCACGTCTGGCAATTTTTGATCATCAAGCCCTGCTCGACTCAGACAAATTAGTTGACGCTTCCGTCGACCATGCAGTGATCGAAGCCCTCCGTGGTCTCCCTGTCACAAAAGCCCGGCCCAAAGTTGAAACCCTCCTTCGCGACCTGGGCGCACTCGTCAAGATTGAAGACCATAAGATGGCGATCGGTAAATGCTACCGCTGCAAGACGGTGGTCGAGCCATACCTCTCCCCTCAGTGGTTCGTCAAGATTCAAGCGCTGGCCGATCCGGCGATCAAGGCAGTAGAGGATGGGCGCATCCGGATTATTCCTGAAGGCTGGACCAACAACTATCTGGGATGGATGCGCGAGATCAAAGACTGGTGTATTTCACGGCAAATCTGGTGGGGACACCAAATCCCTGCTTGGTATTGTGAAACCTGCAACAGCACGTTGATCCATAAACAGGTCACAACATCCACTGACGGGTTACCGGTCGTCCGTCTCACTCTTCTCCAGGGCGCGAAACCCATAGTGGCCCGATCGGCGCCAACATGCTGTTCGAACTGCGGCAGCCAGAATTTCCTCCGCGATCCTGATGTCCTCGATACCTGGTTCTCCTCAGGGCTTTGGCCCTTCTCCACGTTGGGATGGCCTGAACAGACGCCCGAGCTGAAGAGGTACTATCCGACGTCGGTGCTCGTCACGGGCCTCGACATTCTGTTCTTCTGGGTCGCACGTATGATCATGCTCGGCCTCAAGTTCATGGGGGACGTCCCTTTCCGCGACGTTTACATCCATGCGCTCGTCCGCGATGCCGAAGGGCAGAAGATGAGCAAGTCGAAAGGGAACGTGATCGACCCGCTCCATGTGATGGAGCAATTCGGGACCGATGCACTGCGCTTCACACTGGCTTCGATGGCCTCGCCAGGGCGGGACATCAAGCTCGCCGAAGAGCGGATCGAAGGCTATCGCAATTTCGCCAACAAGATTTGGAATGCCGCCCGTTTCGGCTTGATGTACCTCGATGGTCCCAAAGCCGCCCACCCGCCACCAGCACGTTCCTTTCCCGACCGATGGATTCTGAGCCGTCTCAACCATACGATCCAGACCATCACCTCGGAATTGGAAGCCTATCGATTCGATCGTGCGGCTAGCGTCCTCTACCATTTCATCTGGCACGAGTACTGCGATTGGTATCTGGAATTGATCAAACCGGCACTCCAAGATGCCGCGCATCCCGACGGCCCTGGGGCCAGGCAGACGCTCGTCGAGACGCTGGAGACCACGATGCGGCTGCTGCACCCTTTCATGCCCTTCCTCACCGAAGAAATCTGGCAAACAATTCCGCATCAGGGAGACAGCATCGTCATTCAGTCCTATCCCGCACCCAACGAGACGTGGCGGGCACCTGAGGCCGAGGAACTCTTCACGTTACTGGAACAGACGGTCGGTCTCGTTCGCACCGGCCGCGTGCTCTTAAATTATTCGCCTGGACAGCCCATTTCTTTTTACATGTCACACGACGATCCGTCCCGCAACAGCCGGCTGCACCAATTGCAGCGCAACCTTGCCCATTTGAGCCGTGGCACAGCCGACCTCGCGCCGCGCACCGATTGGCCGACTGTCAACCTGCTTCGCCTCGTCACTGAAGGGCTTTCAGTCGGGCTTGTCGTGTCAGGTGATGTCGACCTCAAGAAGGCGCTCGACCGCATCGTCAAACAGCAGGAGGAGCAGTTGAAGGAAATGGGTCGACTGAAAGGCAAACTCGGGAACCAGGAATTTGTCGCCAAGGCACCACCCGACGTCATTCTCGATCATCAGACTCGCCTGCGTAGCCTGGAACATGACCAAACCATGCTGGCGAGCAGCGAGCAACAGCTCCGCGCCATGTTAGGAACGCCGTGACATGGTCAGGCTTCCGGCCGCCGACATCCGACGCACAGTCCGTCAGGGGATAGAAGAAGACCTCGGCCAAGGCGATGCCACCACGTCGGCACTCTTCAAAGCGCCAATCCCAGCCACGGCCCGCATCATCGCACAACAGCCCCTTATCGTCGCCGGCATGGCCGCGGCCGTACAAACGTTTCTCGCCGTCGATCCCTCATTGACTTTCCCTCTCGTGCAAAAAGACGGCGCACACGCGAAGAATGGCGACACCCTTTTGGAAGTCCATGGCGATGGGCGCTCCATCCTTATGGGCGAACGAGTGGCGCTGAATTTTCTCCAGCATCTCTCGGGAATCGCCACCATGACGCAGCGGTTTTGTCAGGCGGTACGCGGCTATCCGGTCGTTATCCTCGACACCAGAAAGACCCTTCCCGGCTGGAGATCTCTGCAAAAATGGGCGGTTGCACTCGGGGGCGGAACGAATCACCGCCGTTCCCTCGGCGACGGCATCTTGATCAAAGACAACCATCTTGCGTTGATGAAGAAGAAGCCGGTCGTGCTTACAGCTTGCCGTCTTGCGAAAGCCACGGCCAGCCACTCGACGATCGTTGAAGTGGAATCGTTGGCGGAGGTCAAACAGGCCTTGAAAGGCAACGCAGATATCATCCTGCTCGACAACATGACGCCCGCCATGGTCAAGAAGGCCGTGCGATTGATCAAGGGACGCGCGCTGGTGGAAGTTTCCGGCGGCATCACCCTGAAGAATGTCCGGTCGATGGCGGCGGCAGGACCTGATCGCATTTCGATCGGCGCGCTGACTCATTCAGCTCCCGCCGCCACGATGAGCTTGCAGTTGACACCGTTCACTCAAAGTCGAACGAGGCATCCATAGCCAATGCAGCCCTCCCCACCACTCGACATTCAGGCCATTCAGAGTACGCTGGCGACTAAATCACTCGGCCGCCGCATTGAATTGCATGCGCAGCTCGGTTCAACAAACCGAGAGGCCGTCGCGCTGGCGCAAAGTGGCGTTGAGCACGGCACGATCGTCCTCGCCGATGCTCAGACGAAAGGGCGTGGACGGCTCTCACGCAGTTGGTTTTCCCCTCCCGGAGTCAACATCTATTGCTCGATCATTTTGAGAAAAACGATCGGCAGGGAGCGACTAGCCGAATGGCTTTCATGGCTGCCGTTGGTCACCTCTCTGGCGGTAGCTGAAGCCATCGAAGCCGTCACGTTTGCCAACGTGGCGGTCAAATGGCCGAACGACTTGGTCATTGCAGAGCGGAAAGTCGGAGGCATCCTCTGCGAAACCGGAACGTCACGACAATCGGAGCCGTTTCAAGTCGTGGGGATCGGACTGAACGTGAACGGTGCGTTGACCGACTTTCCGCCGGACATCAGAGACATTGCGACGACTCTGGCCCTTGAAACGGGCCGCAGCGTTGACCGCAATAGACTTCTTGCCCAACTACTCGGCGAACTTGAGACATGCGTTGAAGAACTTGCTGCCCATGGCTCGGAACGGATCGCGCTGGCCTATCAACGCCACTGCAGCACGGTCGGGAAGATAGTCAAGGCCATGCTGACTGAAGGGAAGGAGTTTGTGGGTCTCGCCGAATCGATCGGTCGGGATGGTTCCCTCACGGTCGTCCAGCGCCCCATCCCGAACGAGGGGCAATCCCCGAAAACCGTCCATCTTCGCGTCGCCGACATCATCCACCTGAGAACCTAGCGAAATCCCCTGGAAAGCCTTAGAATAGGCCGCATGCTGCTCGTTATCGACATCGGCAACACGAACGTGGTTCTGGGCGTCTACGACGGCGCCGTGCTGAAGGCGCATTGGCGATTGGCGACGGACGCCAAAACGACATCGGACGAATACGGGATTCTCTTCACGAACCTCTTGGCGTCAGTTGGCCTCCTGCCGGTTCACATATCAGCCGCGATCATGTCCAGCGTCGTTCCCGCACTCACTTCAACCTTCGAGACATTGATCCAGCAATATTTTCACCAACGCCCGATGGTGGTCACGGCAGAGACAGATACAGGGCTCCGTCTCCGCTATGCGAATCCCAAGGAAATCGGCAGCGATCGGCTGGTGAATGCCGCAGCGGCGTATCACAAATACCGGCGCGACTTAATCGTTGTAGACTTCGGCACGGCGACGACGTTTTGCACCATAACCAAGGAAGGGGAATACCTGGGCGGGGTGATCGCACCAGGTCTCGGAATATCTGCCGAAGCTCTCTTCGCCCGTGCGGCGAAGCTTTCAAAAGTGGAACTCACGAAACCCAAGACCGTCATCGGGGTCGACACGGCCAGCAGCATTCAATCAGGGCTGCTGTTCGGCTACGCCGGACTCGTAGACGCCTTGGTCCATCGAATCCAACAGGAAACCGGTCGCTCGGCCTATGTCATCGCCACCGGTGGCCTGAGCACAGTGATCGTCCCGGAGACAACCACCATCCACAAGATTGAGCCAATGCTGACACTCGAGGGTTTGGCGCTTCTCTATCGGCGGGCTATAGGAGACCTCTCCTCTGCTGACTGGGTCTGACCTCCCCTATTCCATTCATAAGTAATTAATTTTTCTGGCCCCCGTTGACTTCACTTCCAGGGTGACTATCTCCTCCCCGTAACAGGATGGACCAGTGACAGAAGAAGAAAAGAATACCAATACAATCGATAACTTAGAGGCCGGATCGACTGGCGAAATTTCTTCGGACGTGCTCGCCATTCAACAGGCTCTCACGAGTAAGACCGAGGAGCTCAAGGCTCTCAACGACAAGTACCTTCGGCTGGCCGCCGAGTTCGATAACTATAAGCGGCTCGCTCAACGGGACCAGCGCGACCAGATCCGCTTCGGCAATGAACAGCTCCTCAAGGAGCTCCTACCGGTAGTTGACAATCTGGAACGCGCAATCAAAGCCGCCAAAAACGGCGGCAATGGCGAGGCTCTCGTCCAGGGCGTCGAGCTGACACTCAAGCAACTGGTCGGCAGCTTAACGAAATTCGGCGTCCAGCCGATGCAAACGGTCGGACAACCCTTTGATCCGTCCGGCCATCAGGCCGTGGCGTCCGTGCCTTCAGATCGGGTTCCAGAACAACACGTCGTCGAAGAATTTCAACGTGGCTATCGTTTGCATGATCGCATCTTGAGAGCAGCTATGGTGACCGTATCGACGGGCGCCGCGTCGGCGAACGGAGCGGACGAAACACCCAACGCCTCCTGATGGTGTTGAACACCAGACGGGAATCTTAGTTCGGAGGAAGGAGCATACACCCATGGGAAAAGTGATCGGCATTGACTTAGGTACTACCAACTCCTGCGTCGCGATAATGAGCGGCGGAGATCCCATTGTCATCGCCAACGCGGAGGGAAGCCGCACCACGCCGTCCGTTGTCGGCATTACGGACAAGAACGAGCGTCTCGTCGGCCAAATTGCGAAGCGCCAGGCGATTACGAATCCGGAAAACACCATTTTTTCCGTCAAGCGCCTGATGGGCAGAAAATTCCGCAGCAAGGAAGTCCAGGAAGCCATGAAACGGCTTCCCTACAAGGTGGTCGAAGCCGACAACGGCGACGCCCACGTAGAATTGCGCGGCAAGCGGTATAGTCCTTCCGAAATCTCCGCCATGATCCTTCAAAAAATGCGGCAGACGGCAGAAGACTATCTCGGCGAAAAAGTGACCGAAGCGGTTGTGACGGTACCAGCCTACTTCGACGACAGCCAGCGGCAGGCGACCAAAGACGCTGGGCAGATCGCCGGATTGAACGTGCTGCGCATCATCAACGAACCGACCGCCGCGTCGTTGGCCTATGGCCTCGACAAGAAGAAAGATGAGCGGATCGCTGTCTACGACCTGGGGGGGGGCACCTTCGACATTTCCATCCTGGAAATCGGCGAGGGTGTGTTCGAGGTAAAGTCCACCAACGGTGACACGTTCCTCGGCGGCGACGACTTTGATCAACGCGTCATGGACTGGCTCGTCGATGAGTTCAAGAAGGATCAGGGGATCGATCTGCGTAAAGACCGGATGGCCCTTCAGCGGCTGAAAGAAGCGGCAGAGCGAGCCAAGATCGAGCTGTCCTCCTCGCAGGAGTCGGAAATCAATCTCCCCTTCATCACGGCGGACGCGAGCGGGCCTAAGCACATGGTCATCAAGCTGACACGTGCGCGGCTGGAACAGCTGGTCGATGATTTGATTCAGCGCACCATCGATCCCTGCAAGAAAGCCCTGGCCGATGCCGGAGTGAGCGGGCGAGACATCCAGGAAGTGGTGCTCGTCGGTGGCATGACACGCATGCCGAAGGTCATTCAGGTCGTGAAGGAGTTTTTCGGCAAGGAACCGCATCGCGGTGTGAACCCCGACGAAGTAGTGGCCATCGGTGCCGGCATTCAAGGCGGCGTGCTCAAGGGCGAGGTCAAGGACGTGCTTCTCCTCGATGTGACCCCGCTATCGTTGGGTATCGAAACCCTTGGCGGCGTGTTCACCAAACTCATTGAGCGGAACACCACGATTCCAACCAAAAAGAGTCAGATCTTTTCTACCGCAGCGGATAACCAGACAGCTGTGACCATTCGCGTCTTCCAAGGCGAACGCGAAATGGCGAACGACAACAAATTGCTTGGCCAGTTCGATCTCGTTGGCCTTCCCCCTGCACCACGTGGCATGCCCCAGATCGACGTGGTATTCGACATCGATGCCAACGGCATCGTCCACGTCTCGGCCAAAGACCTGGCCACGCAGAAAGAGCAATCGATCAAGATCACGGCCTCCAGCGGGCTCAGCAAGGAAGAGGTCGAGAAGCTCGTGCGAGATGCCCAATCGCACACGGAAGATGACAAGAAACGCCGCAAAACGGCGGAGGCGAAGAACCAGGCTGACAATCTGATCTATCAGACCGAGAAGAATCTCAAGGAACATGGCGACAAGATCGCGGCCGATGACAAAACCAAGATCGAAGAAGCCGTGACTACACTCAAGAAAGCGATGGAAGGCAATGACCCCGAAGCGATCGAGGCGGCCACCCAGACGCTGACGACCGCCTCGCATAAATTGGCTGAAGAGATGTATAAAAAAGCCTCGGCCACTGCTGCGGCAGGTGCGGGAGCCGACTCCGCCGGAGGAGAAAGTCCGAATGGCGCCAAGACCGACGAAAAGGTTGTGGATGCCGAGTTCGAAGAAGTAGACAAAGACAAAAAGTAAGTTAGAATAGCCTCAGTGAGACCGAGTTCCGTCTGACGCGGGACTCGGTCTTTCTGCACTGTCACCATCAAGCGATGGCACCTGTGTCTAAACGAGATTTTTACGAAACATTGGGCGTCGATCGGAATGCATCCGACGACGACGTCAAGAAAGCCTACCGGAAACTGGCCCGCCAGTATCACCCCGACCTCCACACGGGCGATCACCAAAAGAAACAGGCCGAAGAGAAGTTCAAGGAAATCAACGAAGCATACGAGCATCTTAGCGATCAGGAGAAACGCAAACGCTATGACATGTTCGGCCATGCCGGCGCGCAAGGTGGAGCGGGCTTTGAAGGCTTCGACTTCGGGCGCGGCGGAGGATTCGGGGATGTCTTTAACGACATCTTCGATGATTTCTTCGGTGGCCAGCGGGGTGGAAGCCGCGCGGAGCGCGGCAACGATCTCCAATACAATCTCGAGATCACATTTGAAGAATCGGTGTACGGTAAGGAAGCGAAGCTCAAGATCCCGCGCTGGGAATCCTGCGCCGACTGCAAAGGGACCGGCGCAAAGTCAGCCGCATCGATCAAGACCTGTCCGAGTTGTAAAGGAGCGGGGCAGATCAGGCTGCAACAGGGCTTCTTCAGTATAAGTCGCCCCTGCGGCCAATGCGAAGGGGCCGGCAAGATCGTGACGGAACCCTGCCCTGCCTGCCAAGGCCGCCAACGAACCTACAAGGAACGGACCATCGCAGTGCACATTCCGGCGGGAATCGAAACCGGCATGCGCCTTCGACTGTCAAACGAAGGTGAGCACGGAGCCAACGGCGGTCCTCCGGGCGACCTCTACGTCGCCATCAACGTCAAACCGCATCCGATCTTTCAGCGCAGGGGCAACGATATTCTCTGCGAAGTGCCGATCAATTTCGTCACGGCCGTGCTCGGGGGCAAGATTGAAGTCCCGACGCTCAAGGGCACCACGGTGATGAAGGTGCCGGCCGGCACGCAACCGGACAAGACCTTGCGCCTCAAGGGTCTCGGCATTCCAAGCCTGAAGGGCCAGACGACCGGCGATCAATTGTTCATCATCAAGATTCAAATTCCCACCAAGTTGTCCGCCCGTCAAAAGGAACTGCTCTCGGAGTTCGCTAAGGAAAGCGGCATGTCGATGGACGCAGAGGGCGACGGCTTCTTCGACAAGATGAAGACGTTCTTTGAGTAGTACTCCCTGATTCACCCGCCTCTTGGGGTTGTGCAATCTTATGCCGACGTTCTTTGTGGCATCCGATACCATCACGCCCCCGACTGTGTGTATCACCGGCCAGCTGCTCCACCACCTGCGTCAGAGTTTGCGCCTCCATCCGGGCGATCCGCTCACCGTCACCGACGATCACGGCATGCGCTATCGCACTACCGTGACTGACGTCACGTCGCAACAGATTACGGGACAAATCGTCGACACGCAGCCGGCCCCGGCCAGGACGACTCCCTCGCTGATTCTCGGATTGGCCCTGCTGAAGGGCGAAAAAATGGATTGGGCGATTCAGAAGGCGACGGAATTGGGGGTCGACCGAATCGTGCCGGTCCATGCCAAGCACAGTGTCGTCAGGTTACAGCCTGATCGCATCGACCACCAGCGGGCCAGATGGCAGCGAATTGCGTTGGAGGCCGCGCAACAATCCGAGCGCTGGACGGTGCCGAGCATCGAAACGCCGGTAACGGTCCCCGAGTTGTTCGCCCGCTACGCGGCTTGTGTGTCCAAAAACATCCTGGCTGAACGATCGACCGGCCCTTCACTCAACAACATCGCCCTACCGGTAGGGCCGGCGGACAGCGTGATGCTCCTGGTGGGACCGGAAGGAGGCTGGGACGCTGAGGAAGTGCGGCTCGCCCTGGACCAGGGTTATGTCGACATTTCGCTGGGAAAGAGAATATTGCGGGCGGAAACGGCAGTGATCGCCGCGATCAGCATTCTTCAAGCACGACTCGGCGAGTTGGGATGATCGTCACCGGGCCAGTTTGAGATGGACGATCGTTCCTTTCTCTCCGCTGGCCCATGCGTGAGACGGTTCCGGAAATGACAGGCCAAACAGGGACACTTTTGCGATCAAGCCATACTCCTCCCATGTATACCCGCTGTCGGTCGTCCGATACAGCATCCCCCGTTCACCGACGATCCAGCCTGTTTGCGGATCGGTAAACCGGACATGAAGGAGATCGGTCAGTTTCGTGCACGTGCGCGAGCAGGGCAACGTGTGGTCACTCCAATGAAGGCCGCCATCCGTGGTTTGAAAGAGTGCGCCGGCATTGCCGACAGCCCACCCGGTCGAGGAGTCGGAGAAATACACGTCAAAGAACGTGACGGCACCTTGAGATTCTTGCACCAACCAGTTCACGCCCCCGTCGTCAGTCGACAACACCGTCCCGACCGCTCCCACCGCCAGACCGTGCTGTTCAGACACAAATTGCACCGCATAGAGCGCAGCATTCGTTCGACTGGCTTGCTCCGACCAACTCAGGCCGCCGTCACTGGTGTGTAAAATCGTCCCATTGCCTCCGACGATCCATCCTTGTTTCGGCGAAGCGAAGGCAATACCGTACAGAGGGACCTGCGTATCGACGGCGAGAGGCGTCCAGGTCTCTCCACCGTCGCGGCTCATGCGTACGCTGCCGTTCGCGCCTATCACCCAGCCCTGCTTATCGTCGAGGAAAAGCACATTGGTGAGGAGTACCGCCGGTCCGCTGGAGATCTTCTTCCAGCGTTTGCCGCCATCGACGGTCTTTAGAATGGTTCCGCCTGAGCCGACCGCCCACCCCAATTGAGGGGAGCGAAAGTAGACACCGAGCAGCGTCGCTTCTGAATGCGTCGACTGAACCGTGACCGTGATGGGGGGATCCGCAGCCCACAGAGAAGAAACCAAGAGCGTAAACGCGAAGCAGCAACCAGCCCAGGACAGCAACCGCGGCATCATTGATTGGTATCGCCGTCGGGACGGTTGGACTTGAAGTAGCCGGGATCGGGCATGCCTTTGGCTTCGATCGTGAAGGACCCCGCTTCTAAGGTCAGCCACTTCTTCGGAGTGCAGCAAGTGCCATCGGGCAGAACATCCCACGATCCCCGGCGAACGATCAACGGACCGGTGGCAAGGTTATCGAAAAATTCGCCTTTCTTGCCCACTCCATAGAGATTCCGGTGCGGCACACGCACAACAATTTCCGTATCGGTCCACGACATGACTTGCGCCGCGATGCCGCTAAAGAGCACTTCTGTCCGAGAGACATTCTCACCCAACTCGACATCTCCTTTTCTCTTATAGGCCTTCTGGTTGATCCCCAAATACGCATGCTCCGCGGTCTTCAGAAAGGACCCGAAACCTGAGCCTTTGATCGTGACCAACGCATCGAGTCCGGCGGATTTCGGTTCATAGGACTCGATCTTGGGAGTCACAAGCGTGAACATGCCAGCCTCGATCGCGACAACCTTTTTCTCCGCGCAGCAGGATCCATCGGGATTCGGTTTCGCCGCGCCCCGGTACACAACGATCGGCCCGCTCTTTGCGCTGAAGGGCACCCACACGTCGATCCGCTCGTCTTGCCAGCGATAGATGACCGCGGGCACGCCGGCGATTTCGACACGATTCTCTCCCGTATTGAAATCCGTGAAGGCAAAGGCGCTCGCGCCACTCTCCGAATAGAAACCGAAATGTTCTCCCCTGATTTTCAGCAACGTTCCGATCGGTGCCGTCGAAGGCGTCACCTCTTTGACCAACGGTACATGGACCGTGAAATTCCCGACGGTCCGCTCTTTGCCTTGCGACTTCAGGACAATCGGACCGGATTCCGCTCCCATTGGCAAATGAACGACGATGGTCGTATCACTCCATTGAGCGATAGTAGCCAGATGGCCACCGATCAACACGGCATCGCCCTCGCCCTTGGCAGAGCCGAATCCATTGCCGAACAGCACCACTTTTGTTCCGACCGGACCGCTGACGGGATCCACGCGGATGGATGGAATTAATTTGAGCGGCATGGCGTTACTGACCGTATGGGAAACCGGCACGCAGCATGAACCGTCCGGCAAAGGATCTGACGACGCCAAACGAACGGCGATGTCGCCTGAGGTCGCGTTTGCCGGGATCTCGACCTCGATCTTGTCATCCTTCCAGCGCCGAGGTCTGACCACCAAATTTCCCACCACGACGTCGTTGACCCCGAACATCGTATTCGGATCCCGCGGACCGGCTGTCGTGCCGAAATGCTCACCGAGGATTTCAACCGTATGACCAGGTTCAATTTCTTGAGGACTGATGGAGAGGATCTTTGGATAGACGACGCTGAAGGTCCCGGCCGGCATTTTCTTTTTGCCGATGAAGACCTCGACCGGCCCGGATTCCGCCTTGGAGGGCACCTTCACTTCGATTACGTCGGCTTCCCAGCGCTGAATCAACGCGGCGACGCCGCCGAACATCACACGATTGGCCTGCGCCGACTTAAACGCCCCGAGCCCTTTTCCTGAGATCGAGACCGTCGCGCCGGGCACACCGGAGGCGGGCTGTAACTGCAATGGTGAAGGAGTCGCGGCCCGAACCGATACGCTTTCTCCGACCCACCAGAGGATCGCCCCAGCAATGATGATCCAACTCTTCATACAGACGGGCCTCCGATATCGAAAAATGGAGAAAACGGGAACCCTGCGTGGCACGAGAACCCCACGCACGATGGACTGGGAGACGAAACGGGGGTACAACGTGAAGCGAGGGAACGCACGGACTATAGCAAGCGGTTTTTTCGGGTGTCAAGCCGGCGAATCGGCACTGGCAGAACGTTTTCTCAATCAGCAGAGGCCTTACACGACGGCCAGAATCACTTCGATTTCAACTGCGGCGCGACGCGGCAATTCGGCGGCCCCGATGGCCACCCGGGCATGGCGTCCTGCATCACCAAAGATCTCGACAAGGAGATCCGATGCGCCGTTCAACACTTGCGGCTGATCGGTAAATCCTTCGGCAGAGGCCACGTGTCCCACCACTTTCACCACGCGAGTAATGCGATCCAATGTACCGAGTTCCTGCTTGGCGATGGCCAGGGCATTGAGTACGGCCGTCTTGGCCGCCTGCATTCCCTGTTCGACCGTCAGATCGCGCCCTAACTTACCGCTATAGACCAGCTGACCGTTCTGCATCGGCAACACGCCCGACAAGAAGAGCAAATTGCCGGCCCGCACTGCAGGGATATAGGTGGCAACCGGTTTCGGCGCTTGCGGCAACTCGATCCCAATTTCTTTCAATTGTTCTTCGTAGCTCATCCCCGTCCTTCGATCATCTGCTCAGCCCCACTCGCTCCTGTCCTCTGCCCCTTACTCCCCCTCCCCCTTCACCTTGTGGCTATCCCGCTCGAAGGACATCGAGAAAGCTCTCGCCGATTGCCAGCGATTCGCCTTGCAACGCTTCGACGATCGTTTGCCCCACATCTGCCGCGCTCGCCCTGATTCCGAAATCAACCCCTTGCGCCAACTTCGGTCCCGTGATCAAGAGCGGAACATATTCGCGAGTCGGCACGGCATGCGGCTTCCTCGCATCACGTCCGTGATCGCCCGTGATGATCAGCAAATCGCCGGCCCGGAGTTTATCCAGAAAATCAGTGAGCCGCCTGTCAAAATCTTGCAGCGCGGCCGCCGAGCGATGCGCATCGTGACCAATGATCTCGAGTCCCACGAAGATCAACCCGCGGGGAACCTTCTTGAACATCCCCTCGACTTCGACGAGCGCATCGGTCCAAGCAGGAGCCGCAACCGACCTCGTCAGGCCGCGTCCGCCAAACAGGTCGCTAACTTTTCCCACTCCGATCAGAATCTGGCTGGCGCGGTTCAAGACATCAAGCATGGTCAGACTGGGCGGCTCTCCTGCGAAATCTCGTCGGCCTGGACCGAACTGGAGCGAACCAGAACTCCCCACCAGTGGGTGAGCCACCACACGCCGAACGCCCCAAGCGTCTTTCACTGTTTTTCTGGTTTCCCGAGCCCGCTGGTAGAGTTCCTCGGGACGCCACACACTGTCATGTGCCGCGAGATAACACGTCTGCCGCCCGTCAGTCCACACAATCGGCGCTCCTGACGACAGGTGGTCCGCGCCCCAATCGCGGAGAGCCGCAATTCCCGAAGACACGCCATGCCCCAGTACTTTCCGTCCAAAATTCTGTTCAAGCGCCGCGATCATTTGCGGTGGGTATCCCCCCGGAAAGCTGGCGCATTCGACATCGGATGGACATCCAGCAATCTCCCAATACCCGATAAGGGAATCCACGCCTTTGGACTTAAATCCCAATCGGCCGAAACAGCCGGTCGGTTGAGCCATGGTCCGGACCCCTTGAACCTCACTCACATGACCAAGGCCGAGAGATTCAAGCGTGGGAAGGTTGAGCCCTCCGACTGAATCGGCTAGATGCGCGAGCGTATGGGCCGAAACATCGCCATATTCGGAAGCATCGGCGGCGGCACCGACGCCAAAGCCATCGACGACGAATAAGATGACGCGTTTGATCATAGCCGCACTATATAGCAGATGAGAGAAATCGGGCAAACATTGTCATGGTCTCAGCACGAGAAATCAGACAAGCGGGCAACCAAAGACTGATGGAGAGTGGGCGTCCGGCAGTTTCGCATTCATCCTGATAGCCCCTGCTTCGCCACGAGGATGAGGAAATCGTCCAGCCGATCTTTGGAATCTCCGCTGACCACCATGAACTCGACACCGAATTCACGCCTGGTCGCCCAGCGGACCTTTCCAAGTTCTACGGCAATCGGTGTCGGCTGGCCCGGAAACGTCATCTCAAGGCTGATAGGATCGCCTGAGGCAGCTGTCATATCGCTTTCTATTGCACAGCCACCGCGGGAGAGATTGAACGTGTTGCCTTGGCCCGCCTTGCCATCGATCACAAATGCGACCGGGCATTGAACCTGGTAGCGCACATCCTTGCGTATGGCCACAGTCGCCTATTCCTTTCCTCTGGAAGCCAGCCACTCGGACACAATCTTCAGACTCGCGCTGGTTCCGATCCGATCGGCACCGGCCTCCAGCATCGCTCTCGTACTCTTCCAATCCCGGATGCCGCCGGAAGCCTTGACCTTTGCTCGACCAGCTACTGCCTGCTTCATCAACGTGACATCAACAACCGTGGCACCGCCCGCTCCGAAACCCGTCGATGTCTTCACAAAGTCTGCTCCAGCTTCCACGACCAATCGGCAGGCCGTAATTTTTTCCTGGTCCGTCAGATAACAGGTCTCAAGAATGACTTTGTGCTCCGCCTTCGGCGTGGCCTTCACCACTTCCGCAATATCCTGACGCACCGCATCAAGATCGCCGGACTTCAATCGGCTGATGTTGATCACCATATCCAGGACCGTTGCCCCCTGCGCCACTCCATCCAGCGCTTCCGCAACCTTGGTCGACGTCCGATGACCGCCCAACGGAAAACCGACGGGAATTCCGACGCGAACGACCGTTCCCTCGACTGCCGAGACGGCTTCTTTCGCATAGCACGGTGGCACGAATATCACTGTGAAACCCTGTTCCTTGGCTTCTTGACAGAGCCGCATCACGTCTGCTCGCGTCGCCTCCGGACGCAGCACGGTATGGTCGATCAAGGCCGGAAGATTCCACTGGCTCATGAGCATATGGGTCCTTTTATAACAAGTTCACGCATAGAGGTGAAGCGCGAAGGCGATTCGTCATGTTCGGGGATGCATGAGTCGACGGAACGGCCGTTTTTGATATTTCTCCACGGCTTGATTGTGTTCCGTCAGCGTCGCGGAGAACTGGTGAGTCCCGTCGTTCTTCGACACAAAGAAGAGAGCCCGTGATCCGGACGGATAGAGCGCCGCACGGATGGCCTGAATGCCGGGATTGGCAATCGGTCCAGGAGGCAACCCCTGGATACGATAGGTATTGTAGGGGCTGGGGCTGGAGAGATCCTTTTTGTGAATATTGCCGTCGAACGCCGGCAATCCGTAAATCACAGTTGGGTCGCTCTGCAAGGGGATATGTTTCTTCAGCCGATTGTGGAAGACGGCTGAAATCTCTTCCCGCTCGCCGCTCGTTCCCGTTTCCTTCTCGATCACGGAAGCCAGCGTCAACACTTCATGCTGCGTCATCTTGAGTTCCTGCGCCCGCGCCTGTAATTCCGGCCCATACATCTGCCGTAAATTCTCGACCATGGCAACAAGCACGTCTTTCGCTTTCGTTTTCAGCGGAAACCGGTAGGTATCAGGATAGAGGTACCCTTCCAGCGTCTCCGCCTTGATCCCGAGCGACGTGATGAACGCCCGATCCTTCACGAGCCGCAAGAACTCCTGTTGGTCCCCCAGGCCATGCTGCGCAAACACTTCGGCAATCTGCGTCATCGTGAGGCCTTCGGGAATCGTCACGGAATGGAGCACCACCTGGCCGCTGAGTAATCTGGTCAAAATTTCGGCCGGGACCATGCCGGCGTTTAATTCGTACTCGCCCGCGTGGATTTTTCGATCCAATGATTGCGCTCGTGCAAGAAGGACGAATGCCGATTTGCTTTTGATCAATCGCTCACGTTCAAGCAAGGCCGCCACCTGTTGAAAGGTCGCTCCGTCGGGAATGAGGACCACCTTGGAGGGAGGATGTTCTTGTGCGGGAACGGCAGGCCCTTCAGCCCACTTAACGATCTGATAGGCGGCCACGCCGAGCACGACCCCGGTGGCCAGCAGAAGAAGGAGTATGGTTCGAAGTTTCATGAGTCGTTTCTATTGCCGCTTCTTCCGACCAATCCTCGGGCCACGCATCGGCGGCGGGCGCTGGTTCGAGGCTCGCCAAGTAACTCTGGAGGAGAATCGCGGCGGCCACTCGATCGACCGCACCTTTGCGCTTCTTCCGGCTCACGTCAGCGGCGATCAACAGGTCTTCCGCTGCTTTTGTGGTCATCCGCTCATCCCACAGGACAAGAGGAACGGACAACCCTTGCTCCAATCGCTTGGCGAATTCACGCATGGCCTGGATCGCCGGGCCCTCCCGCCCATCCAATTGGAGCGGAAACCCTAAGAGAACACGACCTACTTCGTGCGTGCCGACCAATTGAAGGATGTGCGCAATATCGCGGTCTAACGTCCGCCGCTCAAATGTTTCAAGCGGTTGCGCCGTCCACCCCAGCTCATCGCTGAGCGCGACGCCGATCCGCTTCGTTCCGTAGTCCAGTGCCAGTATGCGTGATCCAGCCATGATTTTACCGCTGGACGGTGCTTTCCACCAAGCCAAAGACTTTTTCCAACGCCGCATCCAGTTTCGAGGGATCCTTCCCGCCGGCCTGCGCCATTTCGGGGCGTCCCCCGCCGGTACCGCCCACCTCGGCTGCCATTACCTTGATCAACTCGCCGGCTTTGATCTTTCCGGCCAGATCCTTCGTGACGACGACGAGCAGCGAGACTTTGCCGTCATCCGTCGCCGCTCCCAGGGCAACCACTCCGCTCTTCAGCTTGTCGCGCAACTGATCCGCCAAGGCTCGCATGCCATTCATGTCCAAACCATCGGTCCGCTGGACATGGACCGCCACGCCGGCAATGGTTTTGGCGCTCGACGCCACGGCTGATCCGCTGGCCATCTTCAGCTTCAATTCCTCCAGCTCCCGTTCCTTGTCCTTGAGCTGCGCCATGATCTTGCGGGTCTTGGCGACCAGTTCAGACTGTCCCACCTTCAACAGGTCCGACAGCTCCCGGACATCCGCTTCAAGTTTCTTCATCACGGCCATTGCGCCGCTCCCGGTCTGCGCCTCGATGCGCCGGACACCGGCGGCCACGCCGGTCTCGGATACGATCCGGAAGACACCGATCTCTCCCGTATGGCGGCAGTGGGTGCCGCCGCACAATTCTTTGCTGAAGGCTTCCACCGTCACGACCCGCACCTGCTCACCATACTTATCGCCGAAGAAGGCCAGGGCGCCCTTCGCCACGGCTTCCTGAATGCTCATCACTTCCGTCCGGACCGTTTCGTTCTTGCGGATCTCACCGTTGACCATCGTTTCAATCTCGTCGATATCGCGCGACGACAAGGGCCTGAAATGCGCGAAGTCGAACCGCAGCCGATTCGGCGCGACGAGCGAACCATACTGCTTCACGTGAGGCCCCAACAGATCGCGCAGGGCGGCATGCACCAGATGGGTCGCCGTATGGTTTCTTGCCGCATCCTGCCTGCTCGTCCTATTGACGGTCGGATGCAGTTGCTCGCCTCCGCGAATCCGTCCTTTGATCACTTTCCCCTTGTGCAAAATCAAGGTCGGAGCCGGCCTGGTCGTGTCGAAGATCTCCATTCGCCCTTCCGAACCTATTAACAGACCACGGTCACCAGCCTGCCCGCCGCCTTCCGCATAAAAGGGAGTCACGTCCAGCGCGACCTCGACTTCATCACCCTCGACCGCCTCTTTCACCATCCGATCGCCTTTCAGAATGGCTTGGAGGATGCTCTCCGACTCCAGCTGATCGTACCCGACGAACTTCGTGGCACCCAGCCGGCCGGCCAACTCTGCGACTGCGGGACGGGTTGTTTCCTGCTCAAACCCGCCGGTCTTGCGCGCCCGATTCCGTTGCTCTTCGATCGCCGCATCGAAGCCCTGCTCATCGACGGTCATGCCCTGTTCGCGACAAGCCTCCGTAATCAGATCCATCGGAAATCCGTAGGTGTCGTACAGCTTGAAGACATCCGGACCAGGCAACACGTTCCGGCCGGCCGATCTCGTTTTTCCAATGAGATCGTTCAATATCGGCAGCCCTTGATCGAGCGTGGCGATAAACCGCTCTTCTTCTCCTCTTGTCGCCTCGGCCACCGTGGCCGCTGCGCTTCGCAATTCCGAGTAGGCGCCCCCCATCTGCTCGACGACTGTCGCGCTTAACTCATGGAGGAACGGCTCGACGATGCCGAGAAGCCGTCCGTGCCGCGCCGCTCGGCGGAGAATGCGACGCAACACGTACCCGCGTCCTTCGTTCGATGGCAGGATACCGTCGGTCATCAGGAAGGTGATGGCCCGAAGGTGATCCGCCACCACACGCATGGAGCGGTCCGTCTGCTCCTTTTTCCCATATTCAGTGCCGGCTCGTTTCGCAATGGCGGCGAGCAAGGGAGTAAAGAGATCGGTGTCATAGTTGCTGTAAACACCTTGAGCCACGGCCGTGAGTCGCTCAAGTCCCATACCGGTATCGATGCTGGGTTTCGGCAAGGAGTGGAGCGTTCCGGACGCATCGCGATTGTACTGCATGAACACCAGATTCCAGATCTCGATGACCCGATCGCCTTCCCCGTTCGGCCGATCCTCGCCGGGAACAGCTGGTCCTTGATCGAAATGGATCTCGGAGCAGGGTCCGCAAGGCCCTGTGTCCGCCATCTGCCAGAAATTATCCTTTTCGCCGCAACGGAGAATGCGCGAAGGCGGCACACCGATCTTCTTCCAAAGCTGTTCGGCATCGTCGTCTTCCCGGAATACGGTTACCCAGAGCCGGGACTGATCCAGCCCCACCGTCTGCGTCAAGAATTCCCAGCCGAACTTAATGGCGTCTTCCTTAAAATAGTCGCCGAAGGAAAAGTTGCCGAGCATCTCGAAGAATGTATGGTGCCGCCTGGTATAGCCGACGTTTTCAAGATCGTTATGTTTGCCGCCTGCGCGAAGGCACTTCTGCGCCGAGACCGCCCGTTTGTAGGCCCGGGTTTCCTCACCGAGAAACACCCGCTTGAATTGATTCATGCCGGCATTGGTAAAGAGCAGGGTGGGATCGGCCTGGGGAATCAGCGGCGAGCTCGGCACAGCCTCGTGGCCATGTTGCTCAAAATAACGAATAAAGGCTTGTCGAAGCTCCTGTGCGCTATGCTTCATGCATCACATCCTTCAGTATCGGTGCTGCCACGTATAATACGCTCAATGGTATCCTCCTCGAAACCCCGCCGACGTAGGTGCTGCGCAGCTTGACCGGGAAGGATCCGTCGCCCTTTACGTTCATATGATCGCAGGGCCAGACGTGCCAAGGTTTCTTCATCCATCGCGTGAAGTGCCTCGCGGATGGCCTCTTCGGCCAAAGCTTCTGCGACGCCTTTCGCCGATAACTCGGCCTTGAGCCGCTCCCGCCCCATCGGCCGGCGGGCCAGCCGTGTTTCTACCCACCGTCTGGCATAGGCAAGATCGTCGAGGTAGCGGAGACCGGAGAGTCGGTCGGTGGCGTGCCTGGCTTCAGAAGGCGAGGCGCCCTTGCTCATGAGAAAACGCTCGACTTGAGCCGCCGTGCGATCAAACCGGGCCAAGTATCGTACGGCGCACTGAAGCCACCGTTCGGAAGACTGCGGAGCCTTTCCCGTCGCTCTCCTACCCACAAAAAGGCTCGTAGTTCATTTATTTCATTTGCAGAAAGCTCAAAAGGGCCGACCGGCAAGGCCGCAGCGAGTGAAGAGGCGAGCCGTACGTTTTCCTGTACGGTCAGTCTCTGAACGACGCGAGAACGATGCCGGCGGGCTTTTTCAGATTTCTGCTTGCTACACGCCGACTTTGTGCGCCCTCTTCTCCTCGCGCTTCTCTTCTTTTGCCGGCGCCGCAGCTGGCTTCTCCGCCGCGCGCCCTGGCACACCGGCAATCTCGCGCAGCTTGCCCTCGATCTCGCGCGCCAACGGCTGGTTCGTCATCAGAAAGTCGCGCACGGCATCGCGTCCCTGACCGAGCCGTTCCCCACGATAGGAATACCAGGCGCCGGACTTCTCCAAGACTTTCTTCTCCACACCGAGGTCGACTAGTTCGCCGGCTTTTGAAATCCCCTGCGCAAACATGATGTCGAACTCCGCCTGTTTAAACGGCGGCGCCATCTTGTTCTTCACCACCTTCACACGCACGCGACTTCCAACGACCTCCTGTCCCTCTTTAATGGACTCGATCCGGCGAATATCCAACCGTACCGAGGAGTAGAACTTGAGCGCATTGCCGCCGGTCGTCGTCTCCGGATTGCCGAACATGACGCCGAGCTTCATACGAATCTGGTTGATGAAAATTACCGTCGTCTGCGATTTCGAAATAGCCGCCGTGAGCTTTCTAAGCGCCTGCGACATGAGTCGCGCCTGCAGCCCCATGTGGGCATCGCCCATCTCGCCTTCGATTTCGGCCCGAGGGACCAACGCCGCGACAGAGTCCACGACAATCACATCGATCGCTCCGCTCCGCACCAGCGTCTCCGCAATTTCCAGCGCCTGCTCGCCCGTATCTGGTTGCGATACCAGCAGATCATCGGCCTGAACCCCAAGTTTCCGCGCATAGGTCAGGTCCAAGGCATGTTCGGCATCAATGAACGCGGCCACGCCGCCGGTCTTCTGCACTTCGGCAATGACATGCAATGTGAGGGTGGTTTTTCCCGAAGCTTCCGGACCAAAAATCTCGATGACTCGCCCGCGAGGCAGCCCGCCGACGCCGAGCGCAATATCCAATCCCAGCGAGCCGGTTGAAATAGCCGGGATGTCCGCGGGGGCTTCGGCATCGCCCAGCTTCATGATGGCTCCCTTCCCGTACTGCTTTTCGATTTGAGAAAGGGCCAGATCCAGCGCGCGTTTCTTGTCGTCTTTTTCAGTCATCGAGTTTCCTCCTGGTCAGGGTAGAGCGTGGCGGATTATACCCAACTTGGCCGGGCGAAGCCTAGCGAAGAATAGGGGCAACATCATGATGAAATGAAGGGATTTTCTTCGCCGAAGGACACCGACTACCGCACATGGCCGAATCGATCCTGAAACGGTCCGCTCGAAAACTTCGGTCGCTCAGAACGAAGATGAGTTCGGTCCACGCCGGCCAGTGCCCTCTTGCGTCATCGTTGGCAATCGCGATTTTCTTGACGAAATTGCCTTCCCATCATACAGGTGAAGGTATGACACCTCCTCTCGCACAAGACACGATCGAACAGAAACCGACGGTCCTGATCGTTGACGACGAAGCAGCCCCTCGCGCCGCTTTGACGCAGATCTTAAAAGAGGACTTCAATATCCTGACGGCCGACAACGGAAGTAACGCCCTCGCAGTCATCAACGACCACGGGGTTGATCTGATCACGCTCGACCTCAAACTCCCCGATCAATCCGGCTCCGATGTCTTACGGGAAATCAAACGGACGCACCGGGAGATAGAAGTGATCATGGTGACGGCCTATGGCACGCTCCAGTCCGCCATGGATTGCGTCCGTCATGGCGCAGCCGGCTTCCTGCTGAAGCCGTTCAATGCCTCGGAATTGCTCTCCATCAGCCTCCAAACCTCGCAGAAAAAACAACGGCTCGACCGGCTTCGCAGCGCCCTGGCCGACAACGAGACGCTCTGGGGACCGGACCCCGATTGCACGCAAGCCTGGCAAGATTTAATGAGCAATTATGCGACGCAGGTGAAAAGCGGCCTGCTCGAAGTCTCGAGCCGGGAAACCACATCTCCGCTCATCCAGCTGGTCTCGGATTTGTTGGAAGCCAAGGACCGTCATCTGGTCAATCACGGGAACCGTGTCAGCTTCTACGCCACGCTCGTCGCGAACAAGCTCGAATTGCCCTTGGCAGAACAACAGGCCCTTTCTCTCGGCGCCTTGGCGCATGACTTGGATTTGATTGGGGGGAGCGGCAGCTCCGTGCTGCAACACGATGATAGCCGCAGCCATCATCGTCCCGATCTGGGCGCACGGATCGGACGAGCCATGGGACTACCCGCCGAAGCCGTCCAGATTATCGCCTTGCATCACGAGCGATGGGACGGCACAGGCTATCCTTTCGGATTGAAGGAAGAGCGGATTCCCCTCCTGGGTCGCATCGTAGCGGTCGCCCAAGCGTTTGACGATTTCACCGCGGATAGACCTGGTACCACGACCATCCCCATTAAAGAGGCGCTCGAACGGATTGAGGAGCAAGCTGGCTCCGCCTTCGACCC
>JAWOMO010000166.1:0-16832 GCA_033852435.1 Nitrospira sp. | reverse complement strand
AAGGCTGTGCCGGCGAATTCGAGGCCATAGTATATGCGGAAGCAGAGCCATCAGCAGTGCACCTCTCCTCTAGAATGCAGGTGCCCACTCACTCTAGCAGGAGGGACCACCTATGACCCCCAATTCCGAGTCCTCGACAGGACAGAAAAGCGCATTAAAGAGCAACTCATCGAACTGACGGCGATGCGCGATTCTATTGCGCATCCAAAACTTTATTTGGTTAGCAGCTTATTACGGAATGACGCTACGACAAGTCCAGAAACAGCAAAACTTGTGGGAGGGGAGTCTCATCGGGCCAAGACACTCAAGAGAAAACTCAAGAGATCTGAAAGGACAGTTTCTCTTAGGCTGCCCCTCGTTCCAAGCTGGATAAGCTATATTGACATTGTTCTATGCGTCTTGGTCTTGACGAGGTTTTTCAATCTCCTAGAAGAACGGTACGGAAATTTCTATAGCATGCTCGGCACTCTCCCAGCGCGGGATATTCCCCGTGGGTTCTTTCCGAATTGGAGAAACACAACTAGAAAATTCATTACTCTTGCGGATTGGGCGCAAGCATTCTTCAATTCTCTGGCAACTGCCGACCAGCAAGCCGTACGAAAGAGACTGGGAGTTGATGTTTCTAAGTACATACGCAAACGCGAACGTCGACGAAAACCTAAAGGACCGAAGGCGGCAGAGGCTAGTTTTCGAGCGGCTTTCGAGTCGGCGAGTCCTCCATCTCCGGAATTTCTTAGAAAGGCCCCTCCGTGGAAAATGGTTCCATGAACTGGTTTACTATTGTGGGCAGAAAAGAGGACAGGCTACTTTTGAGAGCCATCCGGTCCTGCGCGTGAAGTGTCTCTTGATTCGTCAGCGTCCTTCAGAATTTTGAAACTCCGTTTGATTTCCGAGTATTCACGTCTACAATTCCTAGACATGGAGAAGTACAAGGTCTCTGATCCGATGCGACGGTTCACGTTGGTCGTGTCGGCCCTTTTCGCGGCTGGCGGCCTCTGGCTGATTGCGTCCGGCGATTCGTTCGGCCGATTGGTGGCGGGGTTCTTCGGGCTATGTTTCTTGATCGCCGTCTTTGAGCCGTGGTTTGCAAGGCCTTGGGTGATCTGCGACTATCGGCTGATGATGACCAAAGATGAGGTTGCTTGTGAACACCCGAAACGACAGCGAGAATCGATCCGATGGGAGGATGTGAACAGGATTTGGTACGTGACGACCTCCGACGGCCCACGGCTTCCCGACGAGTGGCTTCTCCTGGAAGGAGATCAGGGAGGCTGTTCGTTTCCCACAGAGGCAATAGGCTTCAATCGCATCTGGGATGAGTTGAAGCAGCGGTTCGCCGGGTTCGACTACAAACCAATCATTCTGGGGGGGGAACCAACGATGCCAAGCATCTCTGCTGGGAGCGGACTCGAGTGTCTGCGTAGTTTTAAAAGCCAGACGCAAAGCGAGGGGGCAGGTCTTGCATTAACACATTGCTGTCCTTGCTCATTGGCACCCATCGCGAGTGTAATCAGCCCGTCGGTGAGGGTGTAGGCGAGGGCGTAGCAGCGAAAGATGCCGCTGCTACATCCTCTCGAGGATGATTGCAAGTGCCTCTCCGCTTCCGATGCACAGAATGGCCTATCCTCGCCTGGCGGCGCCAGCATCCATCGTATAAAGCAGGGTCGTGAGAATACGCGCGCCGGTGGTGCCGATCGGATGGCCCAAGGCAACTACCCCCACCGTTGACATTGACTCTCTTGGGATCAAGCCCTAGTTCCCGGTTGATGGCGATGGAGACGGCGGAGAAGGCTTCTACGAGTCGGTCTGTCATTTCTCAAGCAAGGGCAGGATACCGTCCTCAAGCCACGCGTACTCACCTCTCATGATTGCCTTCGACAGGCGGTAGACGGTGCGGTCCTTTGTGTGCCCGAGGATTCTTCTCGTCGGAGAGGACGAAGGGTTCAGACGATCTGCCATCTCTTGACAGAAATAATCGACCAGCTCAGGGATGCCGGGCTTTGTGCGCATCTCTGGTTGGGAGGCAAACCAGAGCGTCGCAGCCATGGGAAAGAGCACCAGGCTGTCATCGACCAAATGCTGCAACAGCAATTGTTTATTGTGCAGGCTTTGCCGGTGGCGAAGCGTCGCGAGGAGTGTGGATCGTGTCAGGCTCCGCGAGGACGACTCGATAAAACGAACCCAACGTGTGTATTCTTTTCCGAATATCGGAGAGGTGCGCCGCGAGGGCATGAAAGGGAGACAGGAACGGACCGACATGCGCGCGAAATAGAGTGGCGCGGCGATCTTGTCTGAAAGGGACCCTTGGAGCAAGGCCATGCCCTGTTCGATGTAGGGAGCAAGGGCCTCGCGCGCCATCCACACGCGCAGAATCTCACTCGTTCCCTCCCACACCAGATTGATGCGAGCGTCCCGAAGCATACGCATGACCGGAATGGCAGGTTCGCCGCTCTTACGCTGTGCCTCAACTGTCATGTATCCGCGCCCCCCGCGTACTTGAAAGAGGTCATTGACCACCTCCCAGTACCATTCACTTCCGATAATTTTGGCTGCCGCAGACTCCAACCGAAGATCCCCCTTCTTGTTCGCCCAAGCTCCGCAGAAGGCCATCACGGCTTCGAGCGCCAACGTATAGGCCGCGGCCCGGCAGAGTTTTTCTCCGATCAGATTATGCTCGCCGATGGGTTTGTTCCACTGCACGCGGGTCCGCCCCCACCAGCGCATCACGGATAGGCACTGTTTAAGGCCCCCCAAACAGGCGGCGGGAAGCGTCAGGCGGCCCACGGTGAGTGTGGCGAGCGCGATTCTCAGACCGTCCTCTTCGCTGCCCAGGCGATTTTCAATCGGGACGTATACGTTGTTGAAGATCGGTACGCCGTTGTAAATCCCCCTCACACCCTCGAACCGCAGGCGAGTGACGGAACACCCGGGCCATTGCGTTTCAACGATGAAGGCTCCATATCGTTTCTGCGCCTTGGGGTCGTTGAGCTCCTCTGGACGATCCACGATCCGCGCGATGACGACCAGCATGGAAGACAGAAACTCGCCATCCTGCTTGGCAGAATTCGTAATAAAGAACTTTTCTCCTGTGAGGCGATAGGCGACGGTCTTTCCGTTCTCTGTGACGCGGACCGCATAGGTTTCTACTTTTGAGATATCGCAACCCACGTTGCGTTCCGTGAGTGCAAACCCTGAAATCTCTCCTCGCGCGAGCCGGGGAAGATACTTGGCTTTCTGCTCTTCTGTTCCGAAGAGGCGTAGCGGCTCGGGGACGCCGATCGATTGCGCTGCCGACAACAGTACCGTCAGCGAGGCGTCAAAGCTTCCGCATAGGATGGCGACTTTCTGATACTCGTATTGGGTGAACTCCTGGCCGTCGAAGCGTCTTGGGATCTTGATGCCGAATGCGCCGAGTTGGGCGAAGTCTTTTAAGAGCGACTCGGGCAGTTCACCTTCGCTGTCGACTCGTTCGGGATCCAGGGGGAGAAGGGCCGTCTTGAATCGTTCAAGAAATTCCAGGGCGGACGGACTTGTTTGAGGGATGCCGATCGAGGCAAAGAGGTCCCATCGGACGTCTGTTTCGAATAGCCCTGCAAGAAAACCGGTATAGGAAGCCTTATCGCGGGCGGTTTCCGCGATCGCCACAGAGCCTTGAAATACATCCGACTTTCTCATCCGCAGCGTTCCTCTGGCGACCATGGCTGGAGGTGCCTAATCCTGGCTAGCTTACCACCATTCACACCCTCATTGTCTGATGCTCAGAAGGATTACTTTCCCCCCCCGAATGCGGGATTGGTCCAAGCCTCCGAAAAGCGAGGCGAAGCACCATTTTCATGGTACCATGTTGATAGATAGAGCATCGGCGAGTGACGGTTCTTCTCCGGATATGAGACGGAGAGTGTACGATGCGCAATGTCGTGGTCGTCGACGGATTTCGTACTCCCCTCTGCAAAGAGGGAACGGACTATCGCGAAACGGATGCGGAAGTGCTTGGCTCGTGGGTCGTCCGCGAAATGATCACGCGTTGTCATCGTTGGAATCTCCCTCTCAAAACAATTGATTGTGTGTTGGGAAGCAATGTGGCGACGCCGACGCACGCGGTGAATCCGACGCGTGTCGCCGCCGTCACCGGTGGCCTCCCTGCGACGATTCCCGCCGATACGGTCGCGGGGAAAAATTGCGGCTCCGGAGTAACGGCACTCTACTATGCGAGCCTGCGCATCAGAAGTGGTGATGCCGACACGGTGCTCACAATCGGGATGGAGGCGATGAGCCGAATCTCGATCGAATACAACCGCACGGTCGCAGGCCATGTTCTGCAATACGGCAAAGCCAGAAGCTTTCGGGAACGCACTGCCAGCGCTCTTGCCCTCCTTCCCAAGCTCCTCAATTTGAAGCGCTATCCGCCACGGGTAGGGTTGGTGATGGGTCTCACGGATCCGATGTGTGATCTCCTCATGGGGCTTACGGCAGAAAATATTGCAAAGGATCCGGCTCTTGGTATTACGCGCGCAGACCAGGACGCATTGTCTGTTCGGTCGCATAGGAGTGCCGCGCAGGCATGGAAGAACGGACTGTTCGCGGACGAGGTCGTGCCTATGTACGTCTCCGAGCGAGGCACCTATGTCGAGCGCGACAATGGAATTCGTGAGGATGCCAGTCTAGAGACATTTCGTGACGTCAAACCTGTCTTCGACAGGTACCACGGCTCGGTGACACCGGCGAACGCCTCGCAAATTACGGACGCAGCCGCTGCCATGCTTCTCATGGAGGAGAGCAAGGCCAAGTCTCTCGGCTTGCCGATTCTCGGATATGTGAAAGACTACGCCGATATTGGCTATGAGCCGGCTTGCATGGGCTTGGCTCCCGTCGGGGCCATTGCGAAGGTTTTGTCTAAGGCTGGCCTGACCCTCAAGGATTGCGCGGTGCATGAGATTAACGAGGCCTTCGCATCAGTCGTACTGGGAATCTGCCGAATTCTGGACTCGTCATCCCTCATGGAACGAAAGTTTGGGCATTACGGATGGACGAAGCGTCTTGGCGAAATCCCGCCCGACGATCTCAACCCGCATGGCGGGGCCATCGCACTCGGTCATCCCGTTGGCGTCTCCGGTCTGCGCTTGGCCATGACATCCCTGTTTGAGCTCAAACGACGGAGTGCCGAGCGGGCGCTGATCAGTGCCTGCGTTGGAGGGGGACAGGGCGTGGCGATGATCTTGGAGAGGAAATAGCCATGTTCAGGGACTCCACCACCTTTCCCAGCGGTTACGGCGAGTCCGAGCACTTCAAAACTGCAGTTCTTGACGGAGGGATCCTGCTTGCAGGTTTTGATTACGTCGGAAAACCGGTCAATGTGCTCAATGTAGAGAGCCTGTCGCAATGGCAGGAGATCGTACAGTTTGCCGAGCAATCTTCCACCGTCAAGGGCGTCGTGCTGGTGAGCTTGAAGGAAGGAAATTTCTGTGCGGGAGCCGATCTGAAGCAGATGCACGACGCCCAACAACGACGCTCCTTTCAGGAGATCGAGCAACTCGTGACCACGGCCCATAAGCTCTTTGATGCGACGGACAGATCGCCAAAACCGTTTGTCGCCGCAGTGGAAGGCGCCTGTCTGGGTGGTGGACTTGAGTTGGCGCTGGCCTGTCATGTACGCGTTTCCAGTAGCCATCCGAAAACCTGCTTCGCCCTGCCGGAAGTCAAACTGGGCATTCTGCCCGGGTTCGGCGGCACTCAACGGCTACCACGGCTGGTCGGCCTACCGGCGGCATTGGACATGATCACGACAGGGAGAATGGTCTTTCCGCGACAGGCTCTGCGAATGGGGCTTATCGAAGGAATGGTGACCTCTATTCCGTCCCGTCTCAGGACGTTGGAAGACATTCAACGTGAAGCCCTGGTTCAAGCTGCCATTGCGCAAGCCCGCGCCCTCTGTTCAACTCCGTTCCGACGACGGCCTCTCCGGGCAAGCCAGCGATTCCTGAGCCTGCCCGGTCTTCGTTCACTGCTGTGTCTCTACGCGCGGCGACAGGTCATCAAGCGCGTTCGGCATTTCTATCCGGCTCCGCTCCGTGCCATCGATGCAGTCGAGCGAGGGATGCGTTTGAGCATTCAGGAGGGTTCGCTTACGGTCGAAAAGCCTCTCCTTCTCGATCTCATGGGTGGCACGATTTCCGCACACCTCGTTGGTTTGTTCTTGGCCGGTGAGGAGGTGAAACGGAAGGTTACCGTTGTCCCGGAAGCGGCTATGCGTATCGGTGTACTGGGAGCCGGATTGATGGGTTCACAAATTGCCGGGCAGCTCGCCGAAAAAGGCTATTCGGTGGTGTTGCGAGATGTGGCCTCGGACATTCTTGCGACAGCGATGGGAAAGATTCATAAAACTCAAATGACCCAGGTCCGTAAGAAGATCATTCTTCCCTCCGAACTGCGCTATCGGGTCATGCGGATTGCTCCGACCACGCGCATGAGGGATGTGAGCACCGCGTCCCTTATCATCGAAGCCGTGTCGGAAAAACTGGACGTAAAACGAGCGGTGCTCGCGGAGTTTGAATCGGAGGCACGTCCCGACGTCATATTTGCCACGAATACCTCGTCATATACCTTGGCCGATATTGCGGGGAAGGCTGTCCATCATGAGCGGTGCGTGGGACTTCATTTCTTCAACCCCGTCGCCAAAATGCAGTTGGTCGAAGTGGTGCACGCACCCTTCACATCCGACAGGGCCCTCGCACAGGCCTGTAGCCTCGCCAAACAGCTGGGTAAGTTCCCACTCGTGGTGCGCGACGGACCGGGATTCCTCGTGAACAGGATTCTGTCACGCTATCTGGCAGAGGCCGTGATCATGGTGGGCGAGGGCATCCCCATTCGGCGCATTGATCATGTGGCGAAGAGTTTCGGTATGGCAGTGGACAGCGGGCATCCCATGGGTCCGCTGGAGCTGCTCGATCTGATCGGGCTTCCTGTCGCCGTGCACGTGCTGACCTCGCTCGCCGTCCTGGGATCTCGGATCGAGTCGCGTGATGCGCTGCTGAGGAACTTCCTTCCGGAGAAGAAGTCGCCGATCACATTTTGGAAAGCAGGAAAAGAGAATGCGCAGGCGCTCGACGCGATTGCGAACTATCTCCGTGCAAACCCTTCGGAAACCGGTCCCATCTCCGACGAGATCCTTCATCAGCGCCTGTTTCTTCCGATGGTCGACGAAGCTGTGCGGTGCCTGCAGGACAAGATCGTGGAGCATCCCTGGGAAGTGGATTTTGCCCTGACGTATGGAATAGGGTTCCCCGCGTTTCGTGGGGGTCTTCTCACTTGGGTTCGGGAAACCATGACGCCAGGACATGTAACCCAGCAATTGGAATCGCTGGCCATGAAGTATGGCAAACGCTTCGAGCCCTGTCCGGGTCTTTCGAATGGAGGGTGGTAGTGGCAAGATTTTGTTGGGCCAACCAAAACGGAGTGCTTCATGCCTGATCAACCTTGGTTTGTCCATTATCCTGAGGGAGTGCCCCATGAGCTCTCCATTAGTCCAGAGACGCTCTTGGCGATGTTTTCCCGTAGCGCGCAACGGTTTTCACGCCGGCCGGCTCTCTATTTCTTTGGCAAGACCTTGTCGTACCAGGAATGCCATGTCCTGGTCGAACGATTCGCTTGCGGCCTCGCGGCGTTGGGGATCCGCAAGGGCGATCGCGTGGCCCTCTGCCTTCCGAATTCTCCCCAGGCGGTCATCGCCTACTTCGGTATCTTGCGGGCAGGAGGGATCGTCGTGCCCTGCAACCCGACCTACACGGAACACGAACTGTCCCACCAGCTTCGGGACGCGGGAGCGCGGGCGATCGTGGTGCTCGATCTCATGTGCCAGAAAATAGAGCATCTCAATCTTGAGCTGATCGTCGTCACCCGGATCACCGATTTCATGACGACGATCGCGAAGTATATCTATCAGCATCGACACGGCCGTCCGCCTCTTGAGATTCCAGCCAGGGACACTACGGTGTTTTTCCACGATGTGCTCCATCGAGTGACCCCCGTCGAGCCGGAGAAGCTTCCGCTCGTGACTCCGGACGATATTGCCGTCCTCCAATACACAGGCGGTGTTACCGGGGTATCCAAAGGAGTGGAGCTGCGTCACCGCAATCTGACGGCCAACGTCCGGCAACTGATCAGCTGGTTTTCTCCCGCGGAGCGGGTGGAGAGTTTTCTCGCGGCGCTCCCGCTCTTTCACGTGTTCGGGATGACGGTGACGCAAAACATCTGTCTGGCCGTCGGCGGATGTATGGTGCTGGTCCCAGATCCTCGCAACATGCCCGTTCTGCTTACGCTTCTTCGGAAGAAACAACCAACCGTGATTACACTCGTTCCCGCCTTCGTGCGGAAGCTGCTCGAACACTGCGATGCGAAGGACTTTACGGCAGCCAGGTTTTTCATTTGCGGCGGGGCCCCGCTCCCCTATGAACTCCTGAAGAAATTCAAAGAAAAGACCGGGCATTTGATCGTCGAGGGCTATGGTCTCTCCGAAGCCTCTCCGGTCACGCACTGCAATATTCCCCGAGGGCTGTCGGTCAAGCGATCCATTGGATTACCCATTGCGAACACCGAGGTCAAAATCGTGGACGAGGCCGGCCACGAAGTTCCGGAGGGGGAGGTCGGTGAACTCTGGGTTCGAGGTCCGCAAGTCATGGAAAGGTACTGGAATAATCCCGTGGAAACGGCAAACGTGATGAAACCAGGCGGCTGGCTCGCGACCGGCGACATGGCGCGCACGGATGAGGACGGCTTCTTCTATATCGTGGACCGGAAGAAAGACATGATTCTGTCCACCTCGGGCTTCAATGTGTACCCCGCCGAGATTGAGCAAGTGCTTCTTCTTCATCCACTTGTGAGCGAGGCGGCGGCCATCGGGGTCAAGCTCGGAGACGGGAGCGAATCGATTAAAGCCTTTGTTGTGCCCAAGGCTGAGTCTGTCTCTGTAGACGACCTTCTTGCACATTGTCGGCGCTATTTGGCGGCCTACAAGGTACCTAAGAAGATTGAATTCCGCACCGAACTGCCACGATCGATTCTTGGGAAGATGCTACATCGGGTGTTGCGTGTTGAGGAGGGGTCGCGACTCCAACTGCAACGGTCCTAGGCGCCATTGGAGGAGAAGCGAGAACTGGTTGGACGAAAACGCTTCTGGATGCAAGGCAGGTCACCAACATGCCGAGCGAGTGCCAAGGCAGCGGAAAGTCCGGGCGATTCAATGCCGATGAGATTAATGAGCGGCGGGTCTTCCCTATCTACAGAGACGATGAAGTCGCTCTTGCGCCCGTCTCCAGTCATAACGCAGGGCCGGATTCCGGAATAGGCCCAGCGAAGATCGCGTTCGTCCAGGGCCGGAAGAAATTTCTGCAAAGCCTCGATGAACATGCCCGGTGGCGTTTTTCGCGACGTATAGTCCGTCTTGTCTTGAACCGCCATCTCATTCGGTCCCACGAACAACTGTCCGTTCGGTCGAGGACCGAAATGAATGCCCTTGCCTGTTGCCCCAGAAGGCAAAGCGGGATATACCAGGCGTCCGATAAGGCTTTTTTTCTCCGGGGAGATGAGCTCGTAGTACTCACCCCTCAGCGGGTGGATGGTATACCTTTTGTCGTGTAGAGCGAGGGAGGCGACATCGTCGGCATAGAGTCCTGCGGCGTTAATCAGGCAAGTGGCACGGAATCTCTTACGGTCGGTGGTGACGATGTACGTAGCGGCGTCTTCATCAATACCGATGACCCGGTTATTGAAGGCAAACGTTGCACCAGACAGTTCCGAATCGGTCCTGAGTGATTGCACGAAGGTCACAGGGTCTATGACGCAGACGCTCGGAATGACAATTCCACAACAGGTACGGAGGTTCGGTTCCCACGCACGCAATCCCCGCGGCGTCACAAAGGATACCCGGATACGAGTCTTCCAGGCGTTGATCCACAGCCGCCGCAGCATGGACAGTTCGCGCCAGAGGCCTCGACGGACATCCTCCCAGGCAATGGCGATAACCATTCCTTTCCTCAGCAAGGGAATGCCGTGCTGTAAGGCGTACGAGACCGCCAAGGCGCTTCCCTCTCGGGCCAGCCGTGCCTTCAATGAACGAGGGTGTTCATGGATGCCACTATGGAGCACTCCGCTGTTGCGGGCGCTGGTCTCCTCGCCTGGCCCCTCACGTTGTTCGAGCACAATGACGCGGAGCGGAGGGTTCACGCACCGCTGCCCCAACTCCCTGGCAATGGCACACCCGACAACCCCTGCGCCGACAATACAGACGTCATATGTTTCCATCTGGTCGGGTCCTTTGGATCCAAGAATAGGCCGGGAAAACCGTGGTGGGGTCATCGGGACACATTCTCAAGACAGCGGCTGTCCTAGAATCATCAGGCCGGAGGATTCGCATGCCGAATAGTTCGAATAAGTACGGGAAGATCTTGTTTGTGTTTTGCGGGGGCGGATGTAAAGCCATCATCCAAGCCATTGCTGCCGCAGAAGTGGTTAATGCCGGTTTGGTTCCGAGCCACATCGTAAGTTCCTCTGCAGGAAGCTGCAACGCTCTGGGGTTTGTCGAGAACCCTGGCGTCATCGGGGCTGAGAAAACCATTCGCATCTGGGAAGAGTATATCAACTCCCCGGCAGCGATCTATGAAGTCCACCCCTTTCTTCGAGAGAAATTGGGACGTCTTTTAGGGGTTGTTCCCCGGGTGACGCAAGGCTGGGGGCCGAGCGGATCGCTTCTCCATGATCTCAGGAGGGCCATCAACTTTCTTCCCCTGGTCCTGTCCTTTTGTATGCGCATGCCGTTTCGCGTGGCGGGCCGCGCCGTGAGCTTTGTGTTTCGCCTCATGGACACGTTCGAATCCCAACACAAGTCCTTCCGACGACTGGTGCAGGCGCCAGAAATTCAAGAGGCCTTCGATGAGATGGATAAGTATTTTGAATTCAAGAGGATGAAGGCGTTCCTTGATCCGTTCCCGCTCTTGGCCAGACTCGGCGAGCAGATCAATCTGCAGAAGGTGCTCACAAGTCCCATCGTCTGGCACATCATCACTGAGCGGTACGAAGACGGAGCAACCGTGGTCTTTTCCAATAAAGATCCCGATATTACGATGGACGGCAGTGAGGATACGCGAAGCCAGAAAGCCAAATACGATGTCTTCTTTAAACGCATTCGTGCGTCCATGGCCCTGTACCCTTTGTTTGAGATGGTTGAAATGAACGGGCATCGGTACCTTGATGCCGATCTCGCCAATCCCCTTCCAGTTGAGGAAGCATTCAGCATTGGATGCGATACGGTGTTCATCTTCCTCAACGTCCCGACGAAGAGCGTTCGTGTCGAGCCCTATCCCTTGCGAGACATTCTTGAGTTGAACGACCTCTTGCGGTTGAACGAGCGGTACATCCACCACCGTGTCAAGGAAGCACAGGTGAAAGCCAAGGAGATGGGGGTCAATCTGTTTGTCATTCGCCCGGACGAGATCCCGCCTGGGCTCGGGCTACTTGAGATTGATGGCAAAGTGATCGAATTTGTGAAGAACCACGAGCGAAAACGTATGAAGGAATATCTTGCCAATTTGGATGCGCACAATCTCCGATTTACGCCACCTATCTATTAACGACTAAGCCGTCTCGTGTGCCTCTAAAGCGTTGGTCCCTAGAGATCCCATGCGCCGTATCGTGAGAATTGGCCATCGTGGAGCTGCGGGGCATGCCCCGGAAAACACCGTGGCCGCGGTTCAGAAAGGGATCGCTCTCGGAGTTGACTTCGTGGAGATTGACGTCCGTCGCACCGCGGACGGCGTCCTCGTGGCCCTTCATGATGAGACTCTGGATCGAACGACCAATGGGAAAGGACGGGTCGATCGCCTAGCGCGGTCGGAGATAGAGACGTTGAATGCAGGAAATGGCGAACACATTCCAACAGTGGTGGAAGTGCTCAAGACTGCTGCAGGAAAAACAGGGCTGATGTTGGAACTGAAGATTAGCGGAATAGGTCAGAAGACAGTGGAAGCGGTACGGGAGGCTGGATTTAAAGACCCGGTCATCTATGCCTCCTTCCTCCACGACGAGCTGACGGACGTTCGATCGGTCGACCCGGAGGCTTCTCTCATGGTGCTCTTCGGTAGGCTGCCCCTTGCCCCGGTCGCCAGGGCGATGAAATTTAAGCCCTCACACGTCGGTCTCCGGCACGACACCGCGACCCGCCACCTTGTCGATGCCTTTCACGACAAGGGCTTGCTCGTATTTGTTTATACGGCAAACAGCCTGGGTGACATCCAGCGCGCACTCTCGGCTGGCGTCGATGGTGTGATATCGAACTTTCCTGAGCGCGTCAGAAGAGAGTAATTCGACAGCTGTAACGGCGTTTGAGCTTTTCTAGGGGGAGAGTGGTGAGTTGGTGACTCAATTGTTTGCCGAGAAGAGGCAAGCATACACAGGAAACAATACAAGTGCTGCGAGAATTCAGCTGACCTGGGATCATTCGAGGTGCCGATCTAATGGCCGGAACCATTGGAGTGCTCATCGCGGGGGCGCTGACGGAGGCACACGTCAAACAGAAATTCCTAAGATTCCACTACAAGGTATGAGTGTCTCGGCAAGACAGAGGAGGGGCGATGTGCTCCAAGGGCTGCCGTTCGGCACTGACCCCAAATCTTAGGGCGACGATGGAGCCGGCCACCATGGCTGCGGCACCGAGCAGGTTCCCATAGAACACGTCCTGCGCCGAGCCCGCGATCAAGTGACCGAACAGCCACGGCCCCAGCGCGCTGATCCCCTGGGCTAACACGAAAAAAATCGCAATCGCCGTCGCCCGAATCTCAAGAGGAAACAATTCGCTGACAGTCAAGTAAGCGGCACTGGCTCCGGCTGATGCGAAGAAGAAAATCAGGCACCACGCCAGGGTCTGAGTGAATGCTGTGAGATATCCTTGCCAGAAAAGATAGCCAGTCAGGGCCAGAAGCGTTCCTGATAGCCCGTATGTCAAGGCGATCATGGATTTCCGACCGACGGAATCAAAGAATCGGCCGAGCACCAGCGGTCCGAGAAAGTTCCCGATGGCAAACGGGATGATGTAGAGCCCAACCCGGCCTGGCGCCACGCCATAGAATTTTGAGAGCACCAACGCATAAGTGAAGAAGATGGCGTTGTACAGGAATGATTGTGCTGTCATCAACGTCGATCCAAGTAGGGTGCGTGTGGGGTAGGAACGGAGAAGCTCACGCCAGACGGTGACAAACGTCACGGGGAGTGAGGCTTGGACGGTGATGAATCCTGCCGGTGGCGGCAATCGGTCAAGCCCCATCTGCTTCATCACGGTGTGCTCGATATCGCGGACGATTTCCTCTGCCTCCTGCGTCTTGCCGTGGGTCATCAACCAACGGGGGCTTTCTGGCATGGCCTGACGGACGAGGAGAATTCCGACGCTCAAGACGGCGCCCAGGAGAAAGCAGAGCCGCCACCCCACCGATTCAGGAATAACTAGCGGGTTGAGCAGCAGGACCGTGAGCAACGCTCCAACGGCTGTTCCGAACCACCAACTCCCGTTGATGGCCAAGTCTGTTTGACCTCGTACTCGGGCGGGGATCAGTTCATCAATGGCGGAGTTGACCGCGGCGTATTCACCACCAATACCCATCCCGGTCAAAAAGCGGAAGAATATGAAGCTCTCCAAGTTCCAGGAGAATGCTGTCAGCATCGTCGCGATCACATAGAGGACTAACGTGAGTAGAAACCATTTCTTTCGCCCCTGGCGATCGGTGAGATTTGCAAAAATCAATGCTCCTGTGACGGAGCCGAGGAGGTAGGCGGAGGCGGTGAGCCCGACTTCTGGTTCGGTCAGGTTGAGCGTTGTGGGGCTGGTGAGGGTGGCACCCAACGCACCGACAATAGTGACCTCCAGGCCATCGAGGATCCACGTGACACCGAGCGCCGTTACGATGCGCCAATGCCACCGAGACCACGGCAAACGATCAAGGCGTTGAGGAATGTCGGTGCGGATCATGAGGTCTGCCAAGGCAACTGTTACGGAAATGATGAAGAAAGGGACAGAGCGGTGCGGGATATCTCTCAGCATCCATGGGGCGCAGAGGGGTGCCGAGCATCGAACGACTGAAGTTCAGAGACTGACCGAGATGTAACAGAACGTCTCGATCATAATCTTGGACCGGCTACGGGAATGGGAGGATTGAGAATATCGATATCCCGTTTTGCCCGAGCCGCCCGCTCTCGAAACGGCTGTTCTGCCTCGCCGGTATAGGTCTCGATGACTCGTTCATACGCGGCTCGAGCCTGATCGTATTGCTTATTGATGGTCAACTGTCGGCCCAGGACTAACCAATTCCCGGCCGCAGTGTCGATCGCCGTTTTCAGGAGCTTCCATTCGTAATCTACCTTATTGTTGGCCAATGGCTGGCCGCGCTTTCTGATTGCATTCGCTACCTCACTTGCGATTGCTTCGATTTCTTCGTTCTCATAGATCGCCGCCTCGATATGATTGGCCTTGAGGTTCGTCTGAAATGCATTCGCATGGGCTCGAATCCTGTCCGCACGCTGCTGATAGAAGTCGTAGTCGTGTGCGCAGGCTGCGAGCAGGAGGCAAAGACAAAGCACCATGGAGCTTGTTTGGCGTAACGCACTGATCTGGCTAGGCAGCATAGTGCTCCTCCTCGATGGAACGAAGTCTTAAAACTGTATCCTGGCTCCCACAGTGAATCCATATTCTGGGGCGCCACTTGTCAATCCTTTTTCAAAGCCCGCGTTGAGCCTGAAGTTTTGCGAGACTCGCCAACTGAGGGAGGTAAAAATATCGCGGGGATTTTGAAAGCCCGATACGAGCGCCCGCGCTTCTTCGTAATACACACTGCCCAAGAGTGACGGGAGAAAGTAGTACCCGAGTCCGGCGTCATACGACCATTGATTTCGCAGGTCGACTCCCGGAGGTTTGCCGATGATGGTATAGCCCACGTCAGCAAGGGCGATAAACTTGTTGGTAATCAGCTTGGTCAGCCCGAGACCGCCTCCCTCGTCCCACTCGCCCGTTCCAAGTCCTCGATCCCGGTCAGCCGTTGGAGCCTTGACCCGTCCAGTCAGCATGATGCTAGGCATAATCCCAGGCTCAACCTCGGTGTACAGATAATAGCGGCCGATCAAGAGGACGTCACCGATCCCGCTCTCGGTCACTCGCGACGGAAACGTTCCCGATCCAGAGGGCGTTCTGGGGCAGAGGCCCCCTGTCCGAATGGGTTGACCGCTGACGACGGTGACTCCGCAATTGCTCGTAACAGTGAGATAGGGGACCACCAGAGTCAGGTCGCCGTTGTCGAACAACCGGCGCATGCTAGCGGGAATATAGAGTGTGTCGGTTCGAGAATCTGTTCCATACTTACCGGTGGTGAAGAACGCAGCTCCGCCCACTTGCCAGCTGGCTCTGGGGCCCTCCTCCTCAGGTCCGTACAACCTAGCTTCCGTCCCAGGTACGCGTTCTTGCGCTCCGGCATGTTCCGGGAAGACTGCGACCGTCATCAAGATCCAGCACATGCCTATGAGTGGGATCCCCGGGAGCCTTGCCAAGGCGAACAAACGAGATCTCAAGTGTCCTTTCATGAGCACCCTCCCCGTTATTTAAACTTGGGTGAAATGCCACGCTCGGAACAACAGGGACTCGATTGCACCGAGATTATTTATTCTAATTCTTCGATCCGCTATTACCGTGAGATCTCTATTAATCCGCTTCCATCGCGACGACCATGTGACGACACTGTGAGGGGGGCCTGGCAGGTCGTGCCCTCGCTCACCACTTCCATGGTTCCCCAGCGGCACAGCTCTTCTTCATAGAAAACGACATAGAAAGCTTTCGGATAATTGGGATCTCTGACTCCTATGGCAGGATAGAACAAGCATCCTCCAAGCCAAGCCGTGAACGGACAGGCCACGAGTTCTTTGATCCAATGATAGCGAGAATATAAACGGTATTCCAGTATGAGGATTTTTCCATTGTCCTTCACGACCTTCCCTGGCTCCCCCAACACTTGATCCACATCGGTCTTGGTCATCAGCATTGAGAGCGGTTGCGCAAGTCTGTCTTCGTTGTGGTTGTAGGTGTAGACGACCCCGCAACCGAAGAGAACAAAAGACATGACTGCCAGCAATGAACCGGCACACAGGTTTTTCAACAATAGGTCCAATGGCACAGGATTGTTCCTTATCTCATCTGTGGCAAGGCCGTCCCCCTAAGCCGTTCAGATCACAAGTGTCGCCGCTCACATCTCCTCGGCATGGTTTGCGCTCGGTAATCTTCCTTGTACGGGGAAAATAACGGGGCAAGCGGCGCGGACAGAGAAGGGAAGATGGCCTCTGGCCGCGCCAAGCTGCTTGCCGACCCCCGACATGTGCCTTAACAGGGGTTGCTAACCCATTCATTGGTTAGCGATGGAATCGCCCATCAGACGGCTTGTCAGGGCGGTTTTGGTTAAGATCTCTCGCATCGTGTCTGACATCCCGGGCATCAACTTTCGCGTCATGTCTCACGTCGTGTCTCACGTCGTGAGTAATATCCCGGACATCAGCTCTCATGTCGTGCCGATCCCTGGCCAACGATTTCAAATCCGCTGCCAGGGCTTGCCGATCGGCTGCAATCGTCGCGGCATCGGCCTTAGTGGTCAAGTCTATGTTGAGTTTGGCCACATCCTGCCGTACATCCTTGAGATCCTTGTTGAGATCTCGGGCATCCGACCGCATGTCCCGGATATCCTGCCGGATGTCTTGGCGGTTCGCCGCGATGTCACGGCCCTGCTGACCGTGCTCGCCAGCCACTTGGTTGGCGCGGT
>JAWOMO010000068.1:0-4660 GCA_033852435.1 Nitrospira sp. | reverse complement strand
CGCTTCGCGCGCCTGGGCAACCCTCTCCTCCGCGACTTTGATTTGCTGTTCAGCGGTCAACCGGCTGAAGTAGGCTTGTGCGACCTGCAGCACGATGTCGTTGGCGATCGATCGAGTCGTGGCCTGGGTTTCGCCCTTTCGAGCGTCGGCCTCCTCGATCTGGCCTTCAATGCGGCCGCCGGTATACAAAGGGAACGAACTGGCCACCCCAACTCCGTACCAACCGAGCTTTGCACCGGGATTGCTCACGTCTTTTCCACTCGGTCGTTCTTCGTGTCCCCACCAGGTATAGGCCAAGGTGCCGATCGAGGTTACCGATCCGAACCGAAGGGCCTTCGCCGCCTTCAGAGCTTCCTCGGCAGCCTGCACCCGGTCTTTGCTTCCGAGTAACTCCGGTCGCCGATTCAAGGCTTCCTGCACCAGTGATGCAGGGGTGGGACTGGGTGTCACCGAGAGCCCTCCTTGTTCCAGTACATACGTCCCTGGCCCCTGAAGACCCATGGCGGTATTTAGCGCGGTAAATGCCGAAGCCAGATTGTTCTGAGCTTTAATCAACACCACCTCCGCCCGATTGAACTCGACCGACGCAAAATCCAGATCCAACTTCGACCGTAGCTGCCGTCGATAGAACGTCTCCGTCTGCTGACGGATGAGATCACGTTCGTTCATAACCTCGCGCGCGATCTCCACCAACCGCTGCTGCTTCAGACAGTTGAGATAGGCTTGCTCCACATCCAGAATGGCGAGGGCTTTCGACGTCAACAGGGCTTTCTCCGCGGACGCCGCGAACGATTTTTGGGAGAGGATTCGATGGGCCGTCTGGCCGAAGTCCGTGATAAGGAAATCCGCGCGGATGCCCGGAGTGGTCAGGTAGTTCGTAGGCTTCGGCAGCGAGCCGGAAATCCCGAGGTTGGCCAGCACCCTGGTGTTGCCGGCGGAATTGGAATACAGACCGGTGATCTGCGGATAATTGGCCGATTCGATCTGCTTGATCAGCGCCTGGGACTCCAGCATCTCATGCTCGGCCACTTTGATGAGCGGGTGTTTTTCGATGGCCGTACGGATCGCCTGCTCCCAACTCAGACGGGAGCCTGCCGCCGACGGGAGAGGGGGTGGCATATCTTCTGCGGCGAACAGAGTCGCCGCGCCGGAGACGATGCACACCAGCAGACCAACCACGTATCTAGAAACGTTTGTATTCTTGTCCTGTCGCATAGGAGACCACCGACTCACTGGTTTTGTAGATGTAGCGGGCTTCCGCCAGGCGTGATTCGGATTCAAACAACGCCGCTGTTGCACGGACGACTTCGACGATCGGATTTAAGCCAAGACGGTAGCGTTCTTGCGCAAGCATCAGTGCTTCTTTTGCAAAGGTCACGCGCTCTTGTTCAAGCCCGATTTGTTCGGCATTCGTCGTTCTCGTGAGATAGGCTCGGACGATCTGCAACACGATTTCATTGGCGAGATTCTGAAGTTCCTCCTCCGTTTCCCCTTTACGGTGGCTGGCTTCCTTGATCTGATTCTGAATCCGGAATCCGGTAAAAATGGGGAATTTCATCGTGGCACCGAATCCCCAAAACGGGGCCACGCCATCGGAAGGAATGCCCGCATCATGCACATCGCCGTATTTGGTGATGCCGAGGGAGCCGACAGCGGAAAGCGAGCCAAAATTCAGGGCCTTCACTGCCTTGAGCAATTCTTCGCTGGCCATCAGACGATCCCGATTGCCCAGTAATTCTGGTCGGTCGCTGAGTCCGGTGGTGACCAATGTTTCAACCGCCGGACTGGGAGTCACTTGTATCGGAATCTGTTCCAGTTCATACCGCTCCGGCCCTTCGATTCCCATCGCGTTGTTCAAAGCGGCAAAAGATTGCTTGAGATCGTTCTGGGCCTTGATCAGCGAGAGTTCTGCATTGGAGACTTCCACCAACATCAAGTCGAGATCGACTTTTGACCTGAGCTGCTGTTTGTACAACCCCTGCACTTGATCCCGGACCGCTTGCCGTTGCTTGACCGTCTCAGCCGCGATTACGACCAGATTTTTCTGCAGCAGGCAGTTCAGATAGGCCCTTTGAACGTTGAGAATCACAAAGGCTTTGTTAGTCGAAATTTCTTTCTCGCTGGCTGCCTCATTCGCTTCATTCGCGAGGATGCGGTGGGCGGTATAGCCGAAATCGGAGATCAATTGATTGAGCATGAAGCCGCCGGTCAACATGTTCTGGTTGTGTTTCGCCAATGCACCGCCGGGATCGAAGCCGTGACCGCCGCGATCGTGAATCGTTTTGCCGTCGGTCGTCACGATCCGCAGCGACCCGCTGGTTCCGGCAACGGAGGCTTCGAGCCAGGGATACCGTTCACCCTGTGTTTGTTGGGTCAGGGCCTTCGCGATCAGGGAGCTGTACCGTGAGCGCTCGATCAACGGATGGGTGGCAAGGCCGGTCCTGATGGCTTCATCGAGTTTCAACAGAGACCCCGCCGGTTTCACGACAGGACGAGACACAGCACCTTCGACCGGCGAAGGAATCTCTCCTGCTTCAGCAAGCGCGACCTGGAGAGAGTTCGCGACAAGCGCCAGAACTAAGATGCCGATGAAAGTCTGTCGCATGAGGTACCGCCCCCGGCAGGCCATTTGATCATTCTCATTGTGAAGGGAGCTACATCTTCTGTTTGGCACTTTGGCCAGCCGGCAGGTCATAATTTGAGACGGTCACGGCTTGGCCCTCCGACAACCCACTTTTGCCTACGACAACCACCTCTTCCTCACCCGTCAAGCCTTCAACCACTTCAATCGATACTCCGTCGTCGATGCCGGTCCTGATGGGCATTCGGTGCGCTTTTCCCTGTTCAACGATGAACACCCATTTCTCATCGCGTGTTTTCCCGGAGACAATGGCAGCAGGCGGAAGGGCGAGGCTGTTGGGGTGTTGCTCAAGAGTCAATTTCGCCGTCACGAACATCCCTGGCTGAAGTTCGTGCTTTTCGTTTT
The DNA here is from genome assembly GCA_033852435.1 of Nitrospira sp. GTDB lineage: Bacteria > Nitrospirota > Nitrospiria > Nitrospirales > Nitrospiraceae > Nitrospira_C. The sequence goes on along the minus strand of JAWOMO010000068.1, from coordinate 1,674 downwards.
GAATGTCAATCTCGACCAGTAACGTCCGGGTGGCTGGATCCAAGGACTCGGTTGTTCTCGTCACCGAAGCCTTCCACTCTCTGCCAGGGACCTCTCGGGCTGTCAATACCGTCTGAATTCCGGGTTTGGCCAGCAAGGCAGTTTCCTGAGGAACGCTGACATAGACACGGAGCTTGCTGAGATCCATAATTGTAAAGAGAGGAGCGGCTTGCGTAGCGGAACCGGTGGCAGATTGAATCAACGCACCCGGATCCGCAAATCGCGCCGTGATAACGCCAGAAAAGGGGGCGAAGACCTTCGTGTAACCCATCAAGTTCCGCCGGCTGTCTCGTTGGTGTTTGGCAGACTCTGCCGCGGCCTTCGCCACATCGACATCCTGCTTGGCAATGATATCGGGATTATCCTTCCAGACGCTCAAATACCGCTCATAAGTGACTTTCTTGATGGCATAATCTGCCTCGGCCTGTTTGTACTGATCTTCGATTTCAGGAGCATCAATCACGGCGAGCAGTTGCCCTTGCTTAACCACATCCCCCTTGTCAAATCCAATCCATTTCAGATAGCCAGACACTTTTCCGTAGAGCGTGGCCTGTTGCCAGGGAGAGATATTAGCCGGGAGTGTCAGCGTCCGTGCAATATCGCGCCGTGTTGGCTTTAGCACTTGAACCGCAGGGCCTCCTTCCGCCTCTCCTGTCCGCTTGCTGCCCTGGGGCGGGGAGGAAACAGATTCCTCTCGCCCGTTTGGTCCGACCAGCGCCATGATGACGATGAGCGCCCCGGCAAGCACGCTCCCCATCACAATATAGAGACGTTTCATCGTCCGTGGCTGCATCATGAGATCTTCCCCCATCGAAAGCTGAGACGGCGCCGCCATACGGCCTCCTTCTTCTTTTGCCAGTGCCCAAGGAACCGGACTGTGTTCCTGCTTCTCGGTGATAGATACTGATTCATCCTGTGACCTGCGATACAGGGTGGCCCGTGGAGCGTCCGCGAATCAACGCGTGCAATACCGGAATGACGAGCAGGGTCATCCCAGTGGACACCAATAGGCCCCCGATCACCGCACGTGCCAATGGCATGTTCATCTCGCTCCCCTCGCCAATCCCGAGCGCCATCGGAGCCAGACCGAAGACGGTCGCGAGTGCCGTCATCAAGATGGGCCTGATCCTGAGCCGACCGGCCTCCACTACGGCCTGTTCGATTGGCATGCCTTCACGTATAAGGTTGTTGGCAAAGTCTACCAGAAGTACGCTGTTCGCGACGACAATGCCGATCATCATGAGCGTCCCAATCAGGGATTCTACATTGACCGATGTGTGTGAAAGCAGCAACATCCAGATCACCCCGATGAATCCCAGTGGAACGGCGAAAATAATGATGAGCGGGTCAAGGTAGGACCGGAACAAGCCGACCATGACCAGATAAACGAGGACGATGGCCAACGGGAGCACACCGGCGAAGCCCTTGATAGCTGATCTCATGCTGTCCACTTCGCCTTTGAACATCACCGTAACATCTTTGGGAAGCGAAACGCCTGCGACGGCCTCTTCAACCTGTGCCGCCACTCGTCCCAGGTCATAGCCTTTGACATTGGCCAGCACGTCGATCGTCCGCTGGAGATTATAGTGGTCCACCGTCTCCGGACCAGAAGTCCGCGTGACTTGGGCAATGTCT
>JAWOMO010000002.1:0-11623 GCA_033852435.1 Nitrospira sp. | reverse complement strand
AGGCAGATGAGATTTAAGGTTCGTGAGCGATGAAGTTCGATGAACTGTCTGAGGTTCATAACCAGCGGGCCATAGGGTCGACCACTACAAGGCCCGCCAAATTCTCCAACCACTCAAACCGTCAGTGCCCGCCCGGCCACCTGTGCTAATGAAATGGACCCAGCCTTCTTCCCAGACGAGTCTCACACGAGGCAAGATGGGTGGTGTTGAGCACACAACCCACACTCATCGTCAGCAAGAAGGGAGGGGCGGTTATGCACATCACGACATTGGGGATTGATGTGGCGAAAAATGTGTTCCAGCTGCACGGGGTGGATGCGCGAGGCCGCGCGGTGGTCAGCCGGCGCGTGAAGCGCAGTCAGTTGATGGACACGGTGGCGAGTCTGCCGCCCTGCGTGATCGGGATGGAGGCGTGTGGGAGTGCGCAGCACTGGGGGCGGGCGTTTGAACAACTCGGGCATACGGTCAAGCTGATGCACCCCAAGTACGTCAAGCCGTATGTCAAAACGAACAAGAATGATCGTCGCGATGCGGAAGCGATCTGCGAAGCGGTGAGTCGGCCCACCATGCGCTGTGTCTCGATCAAGACGGTGGAACAAGCCGCTCTGCAGGCTGTGCACCGGACGCGATCGCTCTTCGTGAAACATCGGACCGCCGTCATCAATCAGATTCGGGGCTTGTGGGCCGAGTATGGATTGGTGATGGGACCATCTCCGGAGAAGGTCCGGCCCGCCCTCGTCCGTTTTCTGGATGACGCGGCGTCGGAATTGACCGTCTTTGCCCGGGAGACCTTCTCCGAGTTGTACGCGCAACTGACGGAGCTCGACGCGCGTATCGAGCGGGTGACGCACCGGGTGGAGCGCGTGTCCCGGGCGCATCCGGTCTGCCAGAAACTGGCGGCGGTGCCGGGGATTGGTCCGATGACGGCCACGGCGCTGGTGGCGACCGTCGGTCGGCCCCAGGCGTTTCACAACGGCCGGCATCTGGCGGCCTGGTTGGGGCTGGTGCCTCGGCAATTTTCCAGTGGGGGCAAGGAGCGGTTAGGCGGGATTTCGAAACGCGGCAGTCGGTATGTGCGGACGCTGCTGATTCATGGGGCGCGCGCCGTCGTGCAACGAGCCGAGCGGCGAACCGATACGCAAGGGCGGTGGCTGTGCGCGCTCAAACACCGCAAAGGTACCAATGTGGCCGCGGTGGCCTTAGCCAACAAAAATGCCCGGGTGATCTGGGCCTTGTTGGCCCATGATGAGGCGTATCGGCAACCCGCCTAGGTGGAAGACGGGTCGCGACGGTCTTCAGGAGGAGAGGAGACCGGAGCCGCATCACACCAGGAGGATTCACACCGAGGAGTGCCGCGCGGAGCATCCGTGATGACACCAGAGGGACACCCCGCGCGTTCAGACCCTGGACAAATTGTCGGCCCCAACCAAGGCCGGTGTGCTCATAAGGAGAACGCGCGCGTATTGCATCAAGGCCCGGACACAGCTGTGGTCCACCGAGAGGCCGGATATATAAACGCTGCCCTGTTTTTCCATGGTGCATCGCGTGACACGCCGTCGTGTAGATAGCAAGTTAATTTGTCCGGTTGATGTAGCACATGATCTGTCCGGTTGTTCCTTTCGAATGTTTCAGCCGCGCGCCGAAATAGTTTCGCGTACCATTGGCCTAGGATGGACGATCGGCGGGGCATTCGATCCGTGGGTCGGCCTGCTGCGGCCTGGTGGAGCAGGCCCGGTCTCGCTCAGCCGGCCGTCCGCGTGATAGCGCGCCAGACACCGAGGCCCATGGAACACGGCCACGGTTCCATCCGGATACTCGTGGACCCGCACGGTGACCTTCACATAATGGAACCGGTGCGTGTCTTGGGGGAGTTGCAGACTCAGGCCCTGATACCGCACCGTATTGTCCTTGGCGACGACGCGCTCTTCTTGCACGCACAGAATCTCAGCGAGGTTCGTGCCGATCCACGGGACGAAGGCGGTGCCGGCTTCGGACGCCGGCACCGCAAAGCGCTGGTTGTAGGCGGGGAGAAACCGCTCGGCGAGATACCGGTTGGCCGCCGCCATCTCCGTGATCCCGGCCAGGGCCAACTCTTTGGGCAGCCGATCTTGCAGGGTGCGGAAGACGCGCTCCGACCGGCCTCGCGCTTCCGGTGAATAGGCGGGAATGAGCGTGATCCCCAACTGCTGCAACGCGCGATGCACCTGCGTCAGCCGGGTCTTGTCGACGCGGCCCCCCGCCTCTTCCGTCAACCAGTAGTGCGAGCCCCGATCGGTATAGAGGGAACTGAAGAGCCCCTGCGTCGCAATCACCTCCTGCAGGCCCCGTAAGCTGCTCATGGTCCCTTCTTCCTCGACGAAGAAGGCCGAATAGATCTCGGTGGTCGCATCATCAAGCGTCACGATTAAATCCCACTGGCAGCCAGGCACCCACTCATGCGTCGACCCGTCTTGGTGCAGCATCATGCCTGGCAAGGGCTTGCGCGGCCGCTTCTTGCGGTGCGCCCCCCGTCGGGGAGCGCGGGCCACGTGGCCTGCGGCCTGGAGCGTCTTCTTGGTCCACGTATAGGACCGCGTTCCGCCATGCTCGGCGTGCCAGTGCTCGTGGAAATGCTTGACGGTCCAGCCCGTGTACCGGGTCTGATACAGTGTCACCATGCGCAGGGCTTCATCCACAGGCACCGCGCGGGCCGAGGCTCGGCCGATCCGCCGATCCTGCAACCCCTCCGTCCCCTCCGTGTCATACCGGTCACTCCAGCGGCGAAACGTGCGTTCCGTGATCCCTAACATCTCCGCGGCCTCCGCCATCGTGATCTCCCGCCGTTGTCGTCGCTCGTACAGCTCTTCAAACCGCATCCGTCTCACCTCCTGTAGCACGCTCGCCCGTGTCATGGTGGCCCTCCTTGAGGGCGCACCCTAAACCGGACAATTCATGTGCTACAAAAAGCGGACAGATGATGTGCTATCTACAATGCGTTCCACGCGAGTAGCTTATTCTATGCTGACGTGCTAATATCTTCTTGTTTCACGGCGGCGGGCCTCGCGTGAAACGGGAGATCGAACGGCCCATCACCGATGTTGTTGTCACCGAGAATCTGATTGGAAGCCTGACCTAAGCCGCCTACCTGATCGCGTCTTTGGCCCTCTCCTTCCCCTCGTAAGGTTGTTCTCGCGTCTCAGACAATGTCATTTTCAGAAGGAGGAACCCCCATGGGTTCAAAACTCTATGTCGGCGGGTTGCCGTTTGCGGCAACCGAAGCGCAGCTCACCACTTTGTTTGCGGCACACGGCACGGTCGAATCCGCGCGCGTGATTGCGGACAAGTTTACGGGACAATCGCGGGGCTTCGGCTTCGTCGAAATGTCAACCCCGGAAGAAGCCAAGGCAGCCATTACAGCCTTGAACGGATCGCAAATGGACGGCCGATCCCTGACCGTGAACGAAGCCAAGCCACAGGAACCACGTTCCGGTGGAGGCGGCGGTCGGTTCAGCGGTGGACGCGGCGGTAACGATTTCGGCAGCCGCAGCCGCTTCTAGTTTCAGGCTCGACAGTAGGGGCGCCTCAATGAGGCGCCCCTCCCTTCCTCCAACCCAGAGACCACAAACCATGCGCGACGAAACAATTCCCTCCCAAGACATTAGCCGGGCGTACCCAAATTATGTGACCACGATCCTCTTCAGTCTCGTCGCCGGCGGAGCACTCATCGGAGTCCCTGTCTTCGGATTTGCGTATGGGTATACCTGGCTGGATTGGACGATGTTTGGAATCCTGTACGTGATGACCGGTTTGGGCATCACGGTGGGATACCATCGCCTGATGGCACACCGCAGCTTCGACTGTCCGGGCTGGGTCAAAGCAGGATTCTTAGTTGCAGGAGGATGGGCGCTCGAAAATTCTGCCCTCAAGTGGGCCGCTGACCATATCCGCCATCATGCTTGCTGTGACCAGGAAGCCGATCCTTATAACGCGAAGCGTGGATTTTGGTATAGCCACTGCGGGTGGCTGTTTTTTCACGATGTCCATGCCAATGAGAAATATGCGTCGCGCCTACGGCAGGACCCCATCGTCATGTGGCAACACCGGTACTATTTGCCCATTGTGCTCTCGGGTCTCGGGCTGACGTTTGTCGTCGGTTTTCTATATAATGGCTGGATCGGCGGACTGGGATGTTTTCTGCTTGCCGGTGTCGGCCGCACGTTTGCCGTACTCAACTCGACATTTTGCATCAATTCTATTTGTCATATTTGGGGACGTCAGCCTCACGGCCAGGCCGATTCCAGCCGGGACAGCTGGCTGGTCTCGCTCGTGACGTTTGGCGAAGGCTATCACAACTATCACCACACCTTTCAAAGCGACTACCGTAACGGCCCCCGTTGGTATAACTTCGATCCGTCGAAGTGGCTCATCTTTGCGCTCTCGAAGCTGAAGATGGCCTCCTCACTCCGCATCGCCTCTTCCACCCACGCCTAGAAGTAGGTGGCTCGCAGCTTCCGAAGAAATATATAAGGTATTGATGTTCCCGCAGACGCTTGATCAGCGACGACTGCGAGCGCGTCTGTATGCAGCGAATTGCGCAGCCCGGACCAAGCCTCCGACCCGAACGATTCCGCTTACTCTTTCTTATTCGCTACCTAGAATGGAGTTCAAAAGAACACGAAACGATTAGAGAGATTGCCAAATCATGCCAGGATGTGGGTCATGGAACGGCAGCCACACATGAGTCGCACCCAACGCTTCTTCCTGTTCAGTCTACTCGCAAGCCTGGCAGTCGCCACCCTGGTTTGCACCCCAAGTTCTGCCGAATACCCGACGCTCATCACCATCGGTCCCCGCGTTGGCTTCAGTCAAAAAGCTCCCCTATTGGGACAACAGCAAAAATACTACTTCCACATGACTGACGTCGCGGCCGTCTTCAAGCTCCCCTGGTCATGGCCGCTCGGTGAGAGTTCGTGGAATCTGGAGACGAGACTGATCACAAGTGCGGGGCTTTTGCAAGCGACAGGTGACAGCGCTTTGATGGTAACGATTGTGCCGGATCTTGCGCTGAGCGTCTGGGAGTGGCTTATCACCTTCGACGCCGGAGCAGGGGCAGGTTTCTTCAGCAACTACAAATTCGGCGAGCAAGACTTCGGCGGCCCGGTTCAAATTGTCGCGACATTAGGCATGACCGTCAATCCATTTTCTCACGCCTATGCCGGTTTTCGCGCCCAGCACTTCTCCGACGCCGGCGTGTACGGCCCGTCCAGTCTCGGCGTGGACATGTACATCGTGGACCTCGGCTACAGATTTTGAGGCACAGTTCATCTTGACCAGCCGCTTCGATCATCATCTGATTGAGCCCGTACCTGTCTTGTGCGAGCACAGGCTATCCTAGACTGCCTCACCCATCTTCTTTTTCCACCCCGACAAGACACACCGTTGCGCAACGAGCGGCACGAAGCTGTCGATATCTTCCGACACTCGTGTCATCACCTCGTTTGCAAGACGTTGATCGTCGAAACATTCAAACGCGTCGTCGAGAAAGCCCCCTCGCAGCAATGGATGGTAGAGAAATGCTGCCCCGGACCCGGTTGCGACTTCGAGTGGATATTCGGCCACCACCACCCGCTCGAGCCCCGTGTCATACAGCCATCTCCTGCCCTCTTCCGCAGACGGACGCTCTGCAATATAGGCCTCCAAACGGCGTCGCTCTGTCAGCAGGCCACGAACCGCCATTTCCTGATCGATCCTCCGCCAGAGCGAATCGAATGTGCCCAGCGACGGAAATGTCAGAACAATTTGACCTCCCGGTTGAAGATGCTGAATCAATCCCCGTATGGCATCGAGCCGGTTGGGCCGCATGAACATGACAGACAGATTCCCTGTGATGCGGTCGAAGAGCGGCAACTCAGACGGCAATGCACGCATGTCCAGACACTCGAACCGCAGCCACGGGAGTTGTGCCCCTTGAACGGCTCGCGCGCTGGCCACTTGCCCTTCGTTGAGATCGATGCCGCACACCTGTCCAGCGGCCCCCACCCGCTCGGCTAAATAGAAGGCCGGAATCCCGTGACCAGAGGCGACGTCGAGGATTGTCGCCCCGGGAAAAAGATCAAGTCGTTGAAGCAATGCTTCGGCAAAGGGAGTGGACCAATAGTCATGTTGTGGGAGCGCCCAGCGAGTCGTCACAGCTTGCCTTCGTTGTGATGGCGAAGGGAATGCCTGCTCAGGCTACCGGCAGGGGATTCATGCTGTCAACGCGCGTTGTCTGTGATGACGGGAGCGACTGGCAAGCGGTAGCTCCTCTACTTCTGTTGACGTTTTGAGAGAATAGCGGGAGAGGGTTTTCGTGTGGCTCGCATATCGGATCCCTGGTCCTGCTCTCCATCGACCTCGGTCGACTCCCCTTCCGAGAGCAGATCTTCGACCTGTCCCTCGCTGCATGTCAGATCCGCTGAATCATGCGCAGGGACACTGGGACCGGAATCTTTTCGCACATTGTTAGTCATGTCAGACCTCGAGATTAGTCCCAGGTGCGATGCGCTTCGCACACCTGCTCCACGCCGTCCGTCTTTTTAATCTCCCATTTGACCTCGTCAGGAATGGAGACCACCTTCAACTCTGCACAGTGCCCGTTGGCTTCCGCACGCAGCTCTTCAATCACGCGTATGAGTTTGACGTCATCGCGCGGAATGAGGGCTCCAAACCGGTTCAAACTCGGCTCTTGTGGCGTTGCCGCGTCCGGCCAGTAAGCTCCCAAATCGGTCTCTTGCAGTGCTTCCCGCTGCCCGAGTTCGCGCAATCGGACGAAGGCCTTATGGCTCACGTAGAACTGATCATAGCTCTTGTTGATGACAATCTTTCGCATTACCATTTCTCCCCTGTTTGACCGACCATGAACGGGACAGCAAGCATCTATCGCCCACCGCTTACCGCTTAGGACAATTGGTCGGCATCTTTATAGCCGACATAGTTTCCGGTCCAATGAGAATACCGACGATTGGCCCACGTGTTGACGGCTTCTTTCTGCAACTCCCCGTACCGCTTCGACAACACGTCGCCGAACTTGGCCAGATCGCCTTGGATCTCGAGCAGATCGTTCTCCGTAATCTTCTCCCATTTTGTCTTGAGCGGCGCTTTCAGTTGCGCCCAGAACTGTCCAAACTGTTCCTGATTCATCAGCATCTCCTTGGTTGGAATGGAATTAGCCAATCTCCCCCTTCACGACAACGATGCCGCACATCGGCGATCAAGACCTCATGGTCGGTGACGGGACCTTCTGGCGTAGAGGCGGCGGAGACCGGGGAATCAGACGCGCAAACACTGAATAGAAAGGGAGGCGCGAGAGATGGGACAGTCGGCGTGGCTCAATACGTCACGAGTCACCCTATAGAGCTGGCTGGCTGAAGTCAATAGGAGCTGGCGGCTTGAGGGGGACTCTCTCCATCCAGTTAATCACGGCGTTTATGAAGACGTGCTGCAGATAGCCTTGTTTAGACACAGGTTCCGACTCAATCGGGCATGCCGGATCGTCCATTATGGACTAGCATTCTTACAGCCCGATCGCTACTATTCGACGTTACCCCCCTTTGGGGAAGAGGGCACACTCGCCGAACACTGTACCTTACAGGCCATTATTATTCGCCGAGGATTCGAGGATCGGCGACAATAAGGAATTGGACTATTCGATGAAACAGGCCGTGCAGACCTACATACTTGTCCTACTCATGGCGCTCATCCCCACGATGTCATGGGCCGGACCGCCGGATGACGCCTCTGAGACTGGTCGATTGTTGGCCATTCTCCTCGACGCGGGACGAAGCGCCATCGCAAAGAATCAGGATCTGATCAACGACGCCTCCAAAGCGGACAAAGGTTTTACCGCTCGGGTGTTTGAACAAAAGGTTGGGGAAGAGTTCCAACAACGAACCGGCGTCGTACTCAACAATCTAGAAGCGGCACAAGTCCCTTCCATGGCCAAACCGCTTCTCGCGCGACTCCTTGAAGAAGCGAAAAAAACGATCGACACCTATCAATCCGTCATTAACATTCCCGGATTCGCCTACAAAGGCCTCATTCCCGCCACATTCGGCACGGAGACCGCCACCCGATTTCAAGCGTGGTCCGGTATCTACATGAAACAAACCGCTCCTCCGCACTTGGTGCGCAATCCCAAGAATAAACCGGATGAGTATGAAACCTCGGCCTTCGAACGGCTCTCTGCAGCTGGATCCCAACAGACTCCCGACAACGTGCTTACTGAAGTCACGGATGAGGGAACACAAGTCCGCGTGTTACTCCCTCTGTATTATCGACAGGCCTGCCTGGCCTGCCACGGAGAACCGAAGGGCCAGCGCGATATCTCCGGTTATCCGCGAGAAGGTGCAAAAGAAGGCGAGCTTGGCGGCGCCATCAGTGTCAGGGTCCCGGTCAAGTAACCTCAGCGAAGCGCTGTGTTCTCCTGATTCTTCGAAACCGTCCTCCCTCAAACACTGGAACACTGGCCGACAGCGGCGAGCCTCAACCACTCAGTTCCATATCAACAGCGCTGTTCACCTCCTTTATTTAGGCCTCATGCTTCATCGAGGAGGCAGACCGCACGAACGTCTCGGATTGCGGAGTACTGCCTGTCGCCTCACGGCAACGTTGCTCGGCATCGCTATCTGCCACCATCACCCACACGAACGCACTGATCATTCCGAGACCGATGATCTCGATCAGAGAGCGCCTCACCTTGCGATTACCTGTGAGTCGTGACAGTCCTCGCCGTATCTATGCAGCATGCCGGCTGCCGACGGACATCTGCTTCTTCACGTCAGCCGGCCCACCAGCAGTTCGCGTCGGTGCTCGATCAGATTCATTTGCGTCAGAGTAGACCATGTCTAGGCAGACGAGCACCATTGCGACCAACGCCACAAGACCTGTCACAATTCCCCAATATACCCAGGACATACAGCAGACCCTCGCGCCACAGGACGCGAGCCCTTCTTCTTATTGAGACATCTTAATTGACCAGTTTCAGCCCGCCATGCGATACACCCATCTGCCGGCGTTGCGCTTGGCCTCTGCAAGCGCCTTGGATTCCCTAGACGCTGCGGACATGATAAGCCCTCCCCAGAAGATGCTACAGAGCGCGAGCGCAGCCACAATCAAGTACCCGATCGGAATCTCCGACGACGGGACTGATGCGGTGGACGCAACAGACGGGCCTTTGTCTGTTGCTTGAGCTCGGGCGAGCATGACCTCCCTCTCCGGCATAACGCTGCTTCGATCAACAGCGGCTAATAAACTGCCCAGCTGGTATTGATTTGCAGCCCAGGCGTCATCCAACGAGGTTGTAGCCTGCACTCTATGAACGATTGCCAAGCCCAGTTGCTCCTGAACCCCCTTGGCCAACCCCATATACTCCCGGCCGGTCTCGACTATCCATCGACCGAGCAGAGGCTGCCACGTCGCAGCAAACTCGTTATTCAGGCGCTGTCCCATTGCCTCCGTGAGACCAATCATGTCGCGATTGAAATCAGACAGATACTGATCGGCGGACAGCGTGCCGCTTCGAATCCCGCGACGGGTAAAGTTCACGATCGATCGTCCCATGACCGCTTGAACACGCGCGGCATGATCGACGGGCATCATCACCGCACGCTGCATGACCATTTCAAACGGATTACCTTGGAACGCTTGCAGGCTCTGGTGAGCCTGTAAAGCCAGATTCCATTCTGACAACGCTGCTGCAGTGATGTGATCGGTTTGGCGCTGCAGGAGGGTCCGTTCGACAATCGCCTGTCCAAGCGCAGGCTGTAAATAGACCATCGCAGCCGAGCGTTCAGAGAATTGATCGATCGAGGCGGGTTGCGGAGCGGTTATGAGAACGGTGCCGGTGGTCGCGACGAAGAACAGTAAGGCGCCGACGACAATCGCGCACATGCCGACACCGACGATAACGTCGAGCGTGCTATACCGATACGACATGATAACCTCCTTTCCGAATCGGGCAATTCAGCGCGCGGCAACGGCGCGGCACGATGACTTGTCCGATTCGGATGATTGGGTGTGAGGCGAGCAGGAATTCCCACCTTTGGCACTTCCTGAAAGAAGCTGGATGGAAGCGATCGCCGCGTGACAACACAGCAAGGTCGCATGTGCAGGCCCGAGAAGAATGAGTCAGTAATACTACGATGGGACGAGCCCGTCTGGTGAGGGAACCACACCCGGCAGGTCCACGTCGCGGCATCTGTGCTCGACGGAGGACCATATGACCACCTACAGATTGAGGCGGCTAAGAAGATATGCGATGAGCCTACGCCTTCAGGGTAGAGAGGGTCAAGAGGCGAGAAAAGCAGACTGTAGAAAAGGCGACTGTTCTAACAGAAATAGAGTCTCCCTCTAGATTCGGGTCATATGTCCGCTCGGTCGCTTCCTGTCCGTGGAAGGGCTCTTGAAAGGCCATCTCATGGGCGTCATTGTCGTGCGATTTGCCAAGCCGATCACATTCCCAGTCCCATTCTACTACACAGAGGCCGGAGGAGCTGTGCCTCTCCTCCACCTGCTTTCGGAAATAGCTTGTGTGATTCTGACTGAATTGAACAACCTCAAAATCTGCGCCGACACGCTGACCCTATGTTGAATGCATCGTGCACGATGCAGAACTTCGTAAAGGCCACCGGCAGGATCACGGAATAAATCGCTCCTGAAGCCGCCACCAAATCGTCGTAGACATTTACAGCGGAACGTACAGCGTTTAGAACATTCCGCAGAATCTGCTCCACGCCCAGGAACTGAATTTCTGACGGCGCTAGATCGAGAATTCGCTGGCAACCATGAGAATGGCTTCTTGCTCCCAGTGAGGTGAATAGACATCGAATGCCTCCCTTGGGACATTGGAAGCACAGATTGGGGCCACAATACCCCGGGTGAATCCATGAGTCGATAAGCCTAGCAACTCTTGTGTCATGTGCTCACAACCGTGACAGAATGTTCCGGCGTAGAAAACCGTTTCGTGAGAACGCTTTTATGAGATCTATCAACGCTTTAAGACTGCAGCCCTCCAGTCATCCGGAACACAATGTTCCACTCACCGTGAGTTAATAAAGCCACTGCATCTTTTTTTTCATTCTCTCTATCCGTTTGAACTTTCGTCTCTTTTCGCTGCCCGACAAAATTGTGCATAGCATTGGACCGACACTTGCTCAACCGCATGGTCGACGGCAACTCATGCCAAGTTTTTAACCAAGGAGGAACTCATGAGACGATATGGATTGGCATTAAGTGGAACCATCTTCTCCGTACTCGGTCTTATGTGGGCCAGTCCTGCGCTCGCACAGATGCAGACCGGAGTCGAAACAGATGTGACTACATCCACACAAAATAATATCGTCCAACAGATGAATGCGACACAGTCGGGCACACCGACTTCTAACAATGTGACCCAACAGTCGGGCACATCCGTGAGTCAGCAACCGAATTCGTCCCCATCTTCCAATGTGACTCCGGCACAAAGTAACAGCGGTGGGGCGTTGCGGGGGCTGGACCGCGCCAACCAAGTGGCTGGCGAGCACGGTCAGCAGGGCCGTGACATCGCGGCGAACCGCCAAGACATCCGGCAGGATATCCGGGACATGCGGTCGGATGCCCGAGATCTCAA
>JAWOMO010000153.1:0-28298 GCA_033852435.1 Nitrospira sp. | reverse complement strand
GGTAAGCGAGTTCTCCTTGTCGCGGCAGATCCCCGACGTCCTGCGGCCGGAGATCAACTGGCGAGTTTAGGACGCGATCTCGGAATCGATGTGCATCGGCTCGATCAGGCAGGGGCTTCGCAAACAGGTGTCGTGCGAATCTGTCAGGCCGGTGTCCAGCGAGGCCGCGATCAGGGATTTGATCTTGTTGTGCTGGATACCGGGGGGCGCCTCCACATCGATGACGAATTGATGGGGGAATTGGTCGCGGTCAAGTCCGCCGTGCAACCCCACGAAGTGTTGCTGGTGGCGGATGCGATGACGGGTCAGGATGCCGTCACGATGGCCAGCCAGTTCGATCAACGAGTGGGGCTGACCGGAATCATCCTGACCAAGGTGGAAGGCGATGCGCGGGGCGGCGCCGTGTTGTCTATCAGGGCCGTCACGGGCAAGCCCATCAAGTTTCTTGGCGTTGGAGAGAAGCTGGACGCGCTTGAGCTGTTTCATCCGGATCGGATGGCTTCGCGTATCCTGGGAATGGGCGATGTGCTTTCCCTGATCGAGAAGGCGCAAGAGACGTTTACGCGCGAACAGGCGGAAGAGGCTCAAAAGCGGTTGACCAGCAGCACGTTTACGTTAGAGGATTTTCGGGCTCAGTTAGGACAGGTCAACAAGCTCGGCTCGTTGGATCAAATTCTGGGAATGTTGCCAGGCGGCCAAAAGTTAAAAGGCGCCATGGACGGGCACATGCCGGAACGGGAAATGACGCGAGTCCTCGCGATCATCGATTCGATGACGGCCCGCGAGCGTCGCGATCACACCATGATCAACGGGAGCCGGAAGAAACGCATTGCGCGCGGCAGCGGGACAAACGTGATGGAAGTGAACCGATTGATCAAGCAGTTCCTATCGGCGCGAAAGATCGCCAAGGTGATGACAGGAGCAGGAGGGCGTCGGCAACTCGCGCAGCTCTTGCGTTCAATGTAAGTTCGAAATCAGGGACCCCGGGCAGGTGTGTCTCGTAGAGAAGGAGGACGACAGTGGCCGTTCATTTAAGGTTGACGAGGACAGGACGACATAAGCGACCGGTCTATCGCGTGATAGCGGCGGATTCCCGCAAGCCTCGCGACGGACGTTTCTTGGAGATTTTGGGTATTTTTGATCCCTTGAAGGAAGCAGGTTTGCCGGAATTGAAACAGGAGCGCGTGCTCTCTTGGCTTCACCAGGGCGCTCAGCCAACGGTGACCGTCAAGACGCTGCTTCGTCGTTCGGGTCTGTGGAAGCAGTTTGAGGCGGAGAAGGCGGCGAAGAAGAAAAAGGCCTAACTTGTGACCACCGTTCAGGCAGACCTCGTGACCATCGGAAAGATCGAACGGCCCTTCGGCGTGCACGGCGCGGTGAAGGTTCGATCCTTAAGCGATGTGCCGGGCCGGTTCGATAGTCTGGGTGAGGTCAGCGTGATGGAGTTGACGGGGCGGACGGTCGATCGGACTGTCACGCATGTGCGCAAGGCCGGTCCCACGTATATCGTGCAGTTTGCCGGCATCACGACGCCGGAAGAAGCGGGGACGCTTCGCGGCGGATTGATCCAAGTCCCTCGATGTGAGCCTTCGGCTCGCACGGGGAATACACTGTACGAGTGTGATCTCATTGGCCTGACAGTGGTGGATGAAGGCGGACATGAACTGGGGCTGGTCGAAACGATTTGGGAGCTGCCAGGCCACCAGGTATTCGTTGTGCGGAAGGACGGCCAAGAGCTGCTCATTCCAGCGGCGAAGAATTTTGTCGTGACGGTAGATCTGGTACAGCGGCGGATGACGGTGCGCGGGATCGAGGGACTAGTCGAGGATCGCCATGCGCTGTGACGTTATTACCTTGTTTCCTGAGATGGTGGCACCGGTGCTCGGGAGCAGCATCCTGAAGCGCGCGCAAGAAAAGGGTTTGCTCGAGGTGCAGGTGCATAATCTGCGGGACTACACGTTGGATAAGCACAAGGTGGCCGACGATGTGCCCTATGGCGGCGGGGCCGGTATGGTCATGAAAGCTGAGCCGTTCCTGCGCGCGGTGGAGCAAATTAAGGCTGGTTATGAACAGGCTGGCGAACAGATCCGGCTGTTGCTGCCATCGCCGCACGGGCGTCCGTTCACGCAGGCTTATGCGCAGGACCTGGCAGCGGAGTCGCGCCGTCTCGTGATTCTCTGCGGCCATTATGAAGGAATCGATGAGCGGGTCCGCGTGGCGCTCCAGCCGGAGGAAGTATCGGTCGGAGACTATGTCTTGACGGGAGGCGAGTTGCCGGCGCTCATTCTCATCGACGCGGCAGCGCGGCTGATTCCCGGCGTATTGGGCGATCCCGAATCGATCGTCGAGGAATCGTTTACGGATTCGTTGCTCGAGTATCCGCACTACACCAGACCGGCGGACGTTCGAGGCATGACGGTTCCGGAGGTGTTGCTTTCTGGTCACCACGAAGCAATTCGTCTTTGGCGCAGGAAGGAAGCATTGCGGGCGACCTATGAGAAGCGGCCCGATCTGCTCAAAGACCGGGTTTTTACCGTTGAGGACAGACAATTGTTGGATGACATTATTCGCGAAGGTGTGCGCGGCACGCCGGTTCGATGTGGGGAGGAGGGGTGAGGTCATGAATCAGTTAGAGCGGGTTCAACGGTCGTTGCAGAAGAAGTCGGTTCCTCACTTTGAGATCGGGGACACGGTTCGTGTCCACGTCAAGGTGATCGAAGGAGAAAAAGAACGTATTCAGGTCTATGAAGGGGCGGTCATCGCCCGAAAAGGAAGCCTCAATACGGAGATGTTTACCGTGCGCAAGGTGTCCTACGGTGTCGGCGTGGAGCGAATATTCCCTGTGCATTCGCCGATCGTCACCAAGATCGACGTGGTGCGCCAAGGAAAAGTGCGCCGGGCCAAGCTCTACTACCTGCGCGGGAAGAAGGGCAAGTTCTCCAGGGTCGAAGATCGGGAGTTTGTGGGAGAGGGCAAAGCACAGTCCGGATCCGCGCGCGCGACTGAATCGGCGGATGCGCCGGAAGAGGCGGCGGCAGCCGCGAAGTCCTAATTCTTTCCTGTTCTGTCGACCACGAGGGTCGTGCGTGCCGGCACGCACACTGTAGGCAACTTCGTGGGACCCACCGACGAATTTGAATTGGAAGCCAGGCGATGCGGCTACCGCCGGATCGCCGGCCTTGACGAAGCCGGACGGGGCCCGCTTGCGGGTCCCGTCGTAGCAGCGGCTGTCGTGTTGCCGAGCCGCTGCCATCTCGTCGGCTGCGATGACTCCAAGCAGCTCTCTGAATCCGAGCGCGAACGCCTGTACCAGATCATTACCGAGCGAGCCGTCGGCATAGGAATCGGCTCGGCGAGCCAGGAAGAAGTCGACCGGCTGAACATTCTTGAAGCCTCGCGCCTGGCCATGCGTCGGGCCATTGCGGCGCTGTCGCCTCAGCCGGATTGTCTGCTGATCGACGCGGTAGCGCTGCCTGGATGCACGATTCCCACCCGTTCAATTATTAAGGGCGATGCATTGTCCATCTCGGTCGCGGCTGCATCTATCGTGGCGAAAGTCACCAGGGATCGCCTTATGGCGGAGTATCACCAACTCTATCCACACTACAATTTTCTTTCCCACAAGGGCTATGGGACCGACGAACACTTGCGGCAGCTGGCGGCGCATGGACCTTGTCCGATTCACCGGAAGACCTTTGCTCCGGTCGCGGAGGTGATGGCGCATCTTTCCAGGCAGCATCAGGCGGTTGCTCGTCAGGGGGAACCCAAGAGGACGATAGCATGACATTCCTTGACCCCAGACGACTCTTTGGGCAAGAAGGAGAGGCGACAGCAGAGCGTTATCTGCGGCGGAAGGGCTACCGCATCGTCGCGAAGAATCTCCGATCCACGTTGGGGGAATTGGATCTGGTCGCGGAGGATGGGCGAGTATTCGTATTTGTCGAAGTGAAGGCACGCAGGAGCGAGAATTTCGGGGGAGCGATCCACGCCGTCCACCGGCAGAAGCAGGAGAAGTTGATTCAATTGGCATCGCAATATCTTGCCAAGCATCACCTGACCGATCGCACCTGCCGGTTTGATGTGGTCTTGCTTCAAGGGACGGACGCGTCAACTCCTCAGATCGAACACATCCAGAACGCGTTCGATGTTTCCGGGAACAAGCCACGGTGGTGAAACAACGATGATTCAGCTCATTCACGTCACCAAACAGTATGAGCGTCGTCCTGCACTTTACGATGTGTCGCTTGAAATCGAAAAGGGCGAGTTTGTGCTGTTAATGGGGCCGAGCGGTGCAGGAAAATCGACACTGTTACGGATGCTGATTGGAGCCGAACGGCCAGACGAAGGCCAGGTGTTCGTCAACGGAAAGAACGTGACAACCCTGAAGGCGTCGGAGATTCCTTTTCTGCGGCGCAAGGTCGGAACGGTCTTTCAGGATTTCCGCCTGCTGCCCAAGAAGCCGGTGTTCGAGAATGTGGCACTCCCCTTGCTCGTACAGGGTGTATCTCCGGGAGACATCAAACGAAAAGTCACAGAAGCCTTGCGGGCCGTTGGGGTGGAGCATAAGCGTGATCAACTGCCTGTCAGCCTCTCGACGGGCGAGCAGCAGCGGGTCTGCATTGCGAGAGCCATTGTCAATGGGCCGGTCGTGTTATTGGCGGATGAACCGACGGGCAATCTGGACCCCGCGTTGACCGGAGAAATCATCGAGTTATTCAAGCTGATCAATGCGCGCGGGACAACCGTCGTTGTGGCGACGCACGACCCATCGGTGATGGCGCAGGTCAAGCGCCGGGTGGTCACGCTGGTGCAAGGTTCTTTGATGCCGGAGCAAGGGGTCGGTGTATGAGATCGATTTTCTATCTCCTGCGGGAGGCCTGGGCCAACATTTGGACGAACCGAACGACGACAGGAGTAGCCATCTTGACCACGGCGTTTACGCTGGCCTGTGTCGGTATTTTTTTATTGCTGTATGTGAACTTACGTGCTGCGGCGGGCTGGCTTCAGGACGATATCAAAATTATGGTTTACCTCGATGATCGTGCGGCGACCACGACGATCACCGAAATCGAACAGCAGTTACGCGACGACCGTGCCGTCGCGGCACAGCATTTTGTTTCGAAAGAGCAAGCACTCGGGGAATTCAAGACGCAGTTCCCGTCGGAGTCCCATTTACTCGAAGGCCTCGGTCAGAATCCGTTGCCCGCCTCCTTTGTCGTGACGCTCAGTCCCCCGTTTCGTTCTCCGGATGCCGTCAAGCGATGGGCTGAACGGGTCGGGCGCTTCACTGGTGTCGTGAAGGTGGACTATAATCAGGACTGGATCGATGCACTGTCGACGATCATTCGGTCTATCGAAGTGGTTGCGATCGGTATCGGACTGGTCCTTTCGGCGGCGGCCGTGACGATTATTGCCAATACCATCAGGCTCACCTTGTTTGCCCGGCGCGATGAAATTGCCATTTTGCGGCTCATCGGCGCGACCAAATCGTTCATTCGCATCCCCTATTTGTTGGAGGGTGCCGTGCTTGGTGGGCTGGGAAGTGCCGTGTCTTTGGGCATGCTCAAGCTTCTCTTCGAGTTATTCAGGCAACAGATGAGGACGACCGGACGATTCAGCGGGATGGAACAGCTCATGATGTTTTTTCCGCTCTCCGTGTGCTTGATGTTGGTGGCAATCGGCGTGGGACTCGGCTGTGCTGGTAGTTTCGTGTCGCTCAGGCGGTTCGACGAGGCCAAGGTATGAGTAAGCCTACGGAGCGATGGGTGAGCATGCTGGTTTGGGGCCTGTTGGCTTGGTCGATGCCTGCCGGCGCATGGGCCGACTCTATCAGCGAAAAAATCGACAAGGAACGGAAGGCGCTCGAACAGCTGAAAGATCAGATAGAAGAAAAACGCCGGCAGGCGGACGAGGCGAGCAAAAAGCGGGAATCGATCCTCCAGGGGATTCAAACACTAGATGAGCGCCACATGCGCTACCGGCAGGCCCATCAGGAGATCGACCGCAAATTACGCAAGAAGGATCAGGAGATTGAAACGATCAATGCGCAACTGTCCCGACTGCAAGGCAGTGTCCAGGAGCGCCGGGAAGCCATCTTGGCGCGCTTGCGCGTACAATATATCGAAGGGCGCTTCGGACATTGGAAAACCCTGCTGGCCTCGGATTCGTACGGGGATTTCCAGCGCCGGCTACGGTACCTGTCGGCGGTTTCTGAACGGGACTACGACTTGCTTGAAACCTTCAAGGGTGACATGGCTCGCATGCAGGAAGCCGAACGGCAGCGTGAAGAGGCGCGTGTCGGCATGTTGGCCTACAAGCGGAGTACAGAAAAGCAGCTCGAAGAGATCAAAGCGGTGAAGAAGGAGAAAAAGGTCTACCTGACGAAGCTGACGCACGAAAAAGAGTCCTACGAGCGCGCACTGCAGGAACTCGAGCGGTCCGCGTCACGCATCGACAGTTTGCTGCGGGAGTTGGAGAATCGCCGCCGGGCAACGGCCGCCAGGCCACCAAGCGGCTCGCTGGCACCGCGCGGGGTGAAGGGGGGGTTGCCGTGGCCTGCGGACGGGAGCGTCATTACGTATTTCGGCCGGCAGAAGCACCCGACGTTCAATACCTATGTGCAGCGCAAGGGCATCGAGATCAAGACGGCGGAGGGGAGTACGATTCGCGCAGTGATGCCGGGGAACGTCGTCTATGCGGACTGGTTGAAAGGCTACGGACTCGTTATAATCCTTGATCATGCGAACGGCTTCTTCTCGCTCTATGCCCATGCATCGAAGATTCTGACATCGGTTGGAGCCCAAGTCGGATCGGGCCAGGCGATCGGAGAAACAGGCGATACAGGCATGACGGGGGAAAATACTTTATACTTCGAATTGCGCGAGGGGGCGGAACCCGTAGACCCCCTTCAGTGGCTGGCGAGACGATAAGACACGAGGAAGGCGAAAGGAATGCATATGATGGAACAGAACCCACGGCGGCGATTCTGGATGATTGGACCGATGGTCGTAGTAGCGCTCGTGTCCGGCGTGTTGATTGGCAAGGGATGGGAACGAACCGGCCATGCCACCGAAAGCTATGAAGAGCTGAAAACCTTCTCCGAGGTCTTGTCTCAGGTGCAGCGAAATTATGTGGACGAGACCAAGGTCAAGGATCTCGTCCAGGGGGCAATCCGGGGAATGCTCTCAACCCTCGACCCCCATTCGGCCTACATGACTCCCGAGATGTACAAGGAAATGCAGGTTGAGACCAAGGGAGAGTTCGGTGGGGTCGGCATTCAAATCGGGGTGAAGGAAAACCGCCTGGCGGTGATTGCTCCGATCGACGGCACTCCGGCTCAACGAGCCGGGATTAAGGCCGGCGACTACATAACCAAAGTCAACGAAGAGTCCACGAAGGATCTCTCTCTCATGGATGCCGTGCAGAAGATGCGCGGACCAAAGGGGACCAAGGTCAATCTGACGATTCAGCGGGACGGGTCTCCTGATCCACTCCAATTCACGCTGGTCCGCGATACCATCAAGATTGAGAGCGTCAAGTCGAAGGTGTTGGACAACATCGGCTATGTCAAGCTCACCCAATTCCAGGAAGCTACCGGTCGTGATCTGGGGAAAGTGCTGAAGCAATTCAAAGAACAGAAGCTCCAAGCGACCATTCTCGATCTTCGCAACAATCCTGGTGGTCTCTTGACCGCCGCGGTCGAGGTTTCGGAGCAATTCCTCCCCAGTGGGAAACTGGTGGTGTATACGAAAGGCCGGGAAAGCAAGAAGGACGAGTGGTTTGCAAAGGGGAAGGATCAGATGGACGATTCGCCCATGATTATTCTCGTGAATGAAGGGTCCGCAAGCGCCTCCGAGATTGTTGCCGGTGCCTTGCAGGATTACGGACGGGCCGTCATCGTGGGAACGACGTCGTTCGGCAAGGGATCCGTGCAGACGATTCTCCCACTGGGGGATGGTTCAGGGCTTCGACTCACGACGGCGAAGTATTACACGCCGAAGGGCCGCTCGATCCAATCGACGGGAATTACCCCCGATATCGTCGTGAAGCCGCAGGCACCGACGACGGTTGCCAAGGCCGACGTAAAGCCAGGAGAGAAAGACGCGGACGCGAAAAGCACCAAGCCGTCGGTCACTGCTGCACCGGGAAAAGAGCAGTCTTCCGCAAATGCAAAGGGGCATGAAGAGGGGACGCCAAAGAACGGAACAACGCCGGCTGTACCGTCAGTGGATGCGTCTGGTGAACCAGCGCTGGAGCAGGACGTTCAGTTGCAAAAGGCCGTGGAGATGCTCAAGACCTGGAAGATCTTTAAGGAACTCCGCCCTTCTTGAGAGAAGTGCCGCCGCGAAGGCTCGTGATGGCCTGAAGCAGTTCCTCTTCGGACCCTGAAAAACCTGGAAGGGTTCTGAGCATATGGGACCGCACAAGTTGTTCAAGATCATCCAATGTGTGGATGTTGAGGCGGCTGTATAGGTAGGCGATCAGTGATTCAGAGAGCCCGGGCAATCGGGCCCAGGTTCTCGCCTGATCTGGCAATGGCGTCTTGAGGGCTTCGAGCGTCTGAATCTTTCCCGTCTTCAGAAACTCCACGATCTTTTCCGATAAGTCCTTGCCGATGCCGTCGATTTCTTCAAGCGCGTTCCTCTTGGCGATCTCCGCCACGTCTTCCTTCTGGGCGAGCAGCGTCTCAGCTGCTCGCCGGTAGGCCCGGACTCGATAAGGATTGGCCCTCTGGGCGGCGAGCAGTTCCGCCATGGACCGAAAGAGCGTGGCAATCTTCTGGTTATTCAGAGGTGTCGCCATACATAGGCCTATGGGCCTATTGTGCAGGGACCATTGGCGTAGAGGCAAGGGACCGAGCCACATCGACTTTGTTGACAAGCGGAATTATGGTTCCCTAGGATGATGAACTGTGACGGAAGGAATGCAAATTCAAGTGAATGGAGAGCGGCGTGATTGCCGGGTCGGATTGACGGTCGGGGATCTCCTGCGAGACCTTGCAATCAAGACGGAGCGGGTCGCGGTGGAGTTGAACTTGGAGATTCTTGACCGTAAGGAATTCGATCATCGAGGCCTTAAAGAAGGGGATCGAGTAGAAATTTTGAGTTTCATCGGCGGCGGCGCACCGCGAGGGCGGAATGGCGAACGGGAGGCTTGTAGTCATGCATGATGATCGTTTGGTCATAGCCGGCCGAGAATTTAAGTCTCGACTCTGGGTGGGAACAGGCAAGTACAAGGATTTCGTGGAGACGAAAAAGGCCATCGAAGTGTCCGGGGCCGATGTCGTCACAGTGGCTGTCCGCCGCGTGAATATCACCGACCGCTCCAAAGAGAACTTGCTCGATTACCTCGATCCAAAGAAATACATCATTCTCCCAAATACAGCCGGGTGCTATACAGTGGAGGATGCCGTCCGCTATGCTCGGCTCGCAAGGGCTGCCGGCGTTTCCGATCTGGTCAAACTGGAAGTGCTAGGTGACGAGAAGACGCTGTTCCCCGATACGGGCGGGTTGATCGAGGCGGCAAAGATCCTCATCAAGGAAGGGTTCATCGTCCTTCCTTATACGAACGACGATCCCATTGTGGCGAAGAAGCTGGTTGATATCGGGTGTCCCGCCGTGATGCCCTTGGCTGCCCCGATCGGATCCGGTCTTGGCATTCGCAATCCCTACAATCTTAAGATCATCATGGAAACAGTCAAGGTGCCGATCATTGTAGATGCTGGCGTCGGGACGGCCTCGGACGCGGCATTGGCCATGGAATATGGTGCCGATGCAGTCTTGATGAATACAGCGATCGCGGGCGCGCAGGATCCTATCGCTATGGCCGAAGCCATGAAGTATGCCGTGTATGCCGGACGGCTGGCTTACAAGGCCGGGAGAATTCCCAGAAAGCTCTATGCGACTGCGAGCAGCCCCATAGAAGGCATGCTCTAATCCCATACGTCCTGAGTGATGAGTGCCGAGGCTATAGCTATCAACAGTACAGCACGTGTACGTTCAGCACTCAGGAAGTTCGACTCAATGTTCCGCTGATGCGCAAACTCTCCAGTCGTCTTCTTGTGGTCACGGACCGTCATCAGACCAATGGGCGTCCGTTAGAAGCAATTCTTGAGAAAGTGCTGGCAGCGGGGTCTCCCGTTATCCAACTCAGAGAACGAGATCTCGCTCCCAGGGCCCTTCTGGCTCTTGCGCGCACAGTCCAGACATTAGCGACCCAGAAGAGAAGTCATTTGGTCATCAACGACCGAATCGACCTGGCCCTTGTGCTCGACGGAGTCGGCGTTCATTTACGGAGTAACAGTTTGCCGGTCTCCGTCGCAAGGCGATTGTTGGGTGAACAACGTTTGCTCGGTGTCTCTGCACATTCGCTGGACGAAGCGGTGCAGGCGGAGGCCCAAGGAGCGGATTACGTCGTGCTCGGCCCTGTGTACGAGACTCCATCCAAGCAGGCATTCGGTGCTCCGCTTGGCTTGGAGCGTGTCGAAGAGGTTTGCCGGTGTGTGCGGATCCCAGTAATCGGCATTGGCGGAGTCACACCGGCTCGTGCGCGCGACGTGCGTCGCGCCGGCGCGTTCGGTGTGGCGGTCATCACGGCCATTCTCGGAGCGACGGACGTTGAAGCGGCTGCGCGCGAGATGTTGGACGCCGTCTCGGCGGATCCATGATCTTCTCGACTGCGCAGCTCGCCTGTGCGGGAATCGGTCGTCCTGTTGACCGTTAAAATAGCGGGTGTTAGAATCCGCACAGACTTGGACTTCATGATTCAGCAACGACTTCTCGCCATTCACGGGTGGTGCCATGGCCGATCCGAAAGGAAGTCCGAGCAGACTCCGGTCTCTCCGAGATTCCGTCAAGCACATCACCAAGCGGTTGTCTGAGGGAGAAGCGGACGTGATTCACCGGAACGACGAACAACACCGAGAAATCGAAAAGCTCCGCGTGCAAATTCAGTCGATGGAGGAAGAAATCCGTCGGCTGTACCAATCCCGCTACCAACTCGACCAAGCCACCAAGCAGAACGAAAAACTTGCGATGACGCTGCAGGAGGCCAAGGCGCAAATCGAAGCGCTTCGTGCAGAAGTTGAGAAGTTGACGGCTCCACCGTCCACGTATGCCATTTTTTCGAGTCTCAATCAGGACGGCACCGGCAACGTGTATGTGTCGGGACGCAAGATGAAAGTAAGCCTGCATCCGTCCATCAAGGCGAACGGGCTGCGCAAGGGACAGGAAGTCATCCTGAACGAAGCCCTCAACGTCATTGAAGCCCGTGGGTTTGACGTTCAGGGTGAAGTCGTCCGGGTGAAGGATGTGCTCGAGGGGAATCGGGCGCTGGTGACGTTGCACTTCGATGAAGAAAAAGTCGCGGAGCTTGGCGACCCCCTTCTGGCTGAACGTCTGAGTGTGGGCGACCATCTGCTCTACGATCCTCGCTCCGGCTGCGTCATCGAGAAATTGCCGAAGTCCGAAGCGGAAGAATTGGTCCTGGAAGAAGTGCCGGATGTGGATTACGCCCATATCGGCGGACTTCATCGGGAACTTGAGCAGGTGCGCGATGCGGTTGAGCTGCCGTTCCTCCACCCGGAACTGTTTGCCGAATTTCACTTGAGCGCTCCAAAAGGCGTATTGCTCTATGGGCCTCCTGGCTGCGGCAAGACATTGATCGCCAAAGCCGTGGCGAATTCAATCGCCAAGAAGCTCGGCCATCTCACCGGTAAGGAAGTACGCAGTTATTTCCTGCACGTGAAGGGGCCTGAACTGCTCAACAAGTATGTGGGCGAGTCCGAGCGCCAAGTGCGAGAAGTTTTTAAGAAGGCGAAGGAGCGGGCTGCGGACGGCACGCCGGTCATCGTGTTTTTCGATGAAATGGATGCGCTGTTCAGAACGCGCGGGACCGGCATTTCGTCCGATATTGAATCCACAATCGTGCCGCAATTCCTCTCGGAGATCGACGGTGTCGAGCGCCTGCGGAACGTCATTGTCATCGGCGCGAGCAATCGTCAGGACCTCATCGACCCCGCGGTCTTGCGAGCGGGACGGTTGGATGTAAAGGTGAAAGTCGGTCGCCCTGATGCCGTGGCTGCCAGAGATATCTTCTCGAAATACGTCGGGGAGAATCTGCCGTTCGACCACGAGGAGTTGCAGCGCCATGGAGGGGATGTTAAGGCGCTGGTCGAGCATCTGACCGACATGACCGTCGATGCCATGTACGCCACGTCCGAAGAAAACAAGTTCATCGAAGTGACCTACGCGAACGGCGAAAAGGAGGTTCTGTATTTCAAAGATTTCGCCAGCGGCGCTTTGATCGAGGGCATCGTCTCGCGGGCCAAGAAGTACGCCGTGAAGCGTGCGATTGCGCAGGAAGGCCGCGGCCTCCGCTCCGAGGATTTGATCCGGGCAATCAGGGAAGAGTTCAAGGAGCACGAAGATCTGCCCAATACAACCAACCCCGATGACTGGGCTAAGGTTGCCGGCAAGAAAGGCGAAAAGATCGTGCATATTCGAACGATCAGCGGTGGGCCGGCCGAGTCACGTCAGATTGAAACCATCACGACGGGCCACTATCTCTAAGACCTAACTCCATGCGGGAATCCACACCCCTGACGACTCCTCGCGTAATGGGAACGGAGACGGAATTCGGCATCGCCTCCCGAGACGCGTCCGCGACAGATCCCATTTCCAACTCTCTTGCGGTGATCGGGCATTATCCCGGTCTCTCAGTTCCCCACGCCGTGTGGGATTACGAAAACGAGAATCCGCTGCTCGACGCAAGAGGGTTCGAAGTCGACGGAGAGCGTGAGCGGCCGAACCCCGACTACAATCGCCAACTCAACAAAGTGCTCGCCAACGGCGGACGCCTCTATGTCGACGGCGCGCATCCGGAATATTCCACCCCAGAGTGCACGAACCCCCGAGAGATCGTAGCGTACGAGCGGATCAGCGAGCGGATTCTCGCCCAGTGCCTCGATGAGATGACTCGGGTAAGGGGATCCGAACAGTTTGTCCTCTACAAGAACAATTCCGACGGGAAGGGGAACAGCTACGGATATCACGAGAATTATATGCTGCCCCGCTCGGTACCGTTCGAGCGGATCGTCAAGGCGTTGGCGCCCTTCTTCGTGACGCGGCCGATCTATGCGGGAGCGGGCAAGGTTGGCGCGGAGAATCAAACGAGTCCGGCGGACTATCAGATTTCTCAGCGAGCGGATTTCTTTGAGTGTCTTGTCGACCTCAATACGATGGTGAAGCGCCCGATCGTCAATTCACGCGATGAACCGCACGCCGATTATGGAAAGTATCGCCGGCTTCACGTCATCGTGGGCGACGCCAACATGGCGGAGTTGTCGACGTATTTAAAGGTCGGGACTCTGGCGATCGTCTTGGATCTCATCGAAGCGGGTGTCGAGTTACCTCAAGTGGAATTGGATGACCCGGTGCTCGCGATCAAACAGGTGTCGCGGGATCTGACCATGAGCGGCACATTGAAACTGACGGGGGGCCGGTCGACGACCGCTTTGGAAATTCAACGGGCGTATCTCAAGACGGCAATGGATTTCTACGCCTGCCACGAGCTGAGTCAGGTCACGAAGGATGTGCTCGTCCGTTGGGAGGATGTGCTCGATAAATTGGAACGCGACCCCCGGTTGTTAGCGCGCGAACTGGATTGGGTGGCCAAGCGCCAGATGATGGAATCGTACATGGATCGCAAGGGCTGCGGGTGGAATGACTCGCGCGTGCGCCTGATGGATCTGCAGTATCACGATGTCCGTCCCGACAAAGGGCTCTACTATGCCTTGGAGCGAAGCCATCTCATCGAGCGTGTGGTGCAGGATGTCGAGGTGAGTCGAGCCGAGTTTATGCCGCCTCCGGGGACGCGTGCCTATTTCCGCGGACGGTGCATCGGGAAGTTTTCCAAGTCGATCTACGGCGCAAGCTGGACCTCGGTGCTGTTCGACGTCGGCAATACGACGATCAAGAAGGTTCCGTTGATGGACCCCCTCCGAGGGACCGAATCGTTGACAGCGGACTTGCTCGACCAATCTGACACGGCAGAAGCCTTACTGGCGCGACTGAAGGCATCATGAAGCTTCCGTTTCTTCCCAACCATGACGACGCCAGTTTCTTCGATTTCCTCACAGCACAGCATCCCGAACTGACACCCGGCGGGCGACGATGGGCTGAGAACCACCCGTCGAGTATGGAGTCGTCAAGAACCGGTGGGGGCGTGGCGTTGCCGCAGGCGACGACGGTGCTGGCAATCAAGTATCAACAGGGGGTCATCATTGCGGGGGATCGGAGAGCCACAGAAGGCTATCAGATCGCCGAACGGCGAATCGAAAAAGTGTTTAAGATCGACGACTACTCGGCGATGGCCATTGCCGGCGCGGCGGGCCCCTGCATCGAGATGGCGAAACTGTTTCAGACCGAGCTGGAGCATTACGAGAAGCTGGAAGGGATGCAGCTATCCTGCGAAGGAAAGGCCAACAAGCTCGGACAGATGGTGAAAGCAAACCTTCCGATGGTGTTCCAAGGGCTGGTCGTCATGCCGCTCTACGTGGGGTACGACCTCAAGCGGTCCGAAGGACGTATTTTCAAATACGACTTGGCGGGCGGTCGCTATGAAGAGTCCGATTACCATGCCATCGGTTCCGGCGGCAAAGATGCGCGCAATACGATGCGTGAACATTTCAGCCGCGGGCTGGCGGAGCCGGATGCACTGAAACTGGCTCTTCTCGCCCTCTACAATGCCGCGGACGATGACGTCGGGACCGGCGGGCCAGATCTGATACGAGGGATTTACCCGACGGCGAAGATTGTCAATGCAACCGGCATTACCGACGTGTCCGAGCCGCAAATCCTCGGCGTCTACAACAGTCTGATCGAGACCCGCCGTTCTAAGGAGCGATAACCATGCCGATGCCCTATTACGTCTCGCCCGAGCAGATGATGCAGGACAAGGCGGAGTATGCCAAGAAGGGCATCGCCAAGGGCCGGTCCATCATTGCCATGGAATATATGAACGGAATTCTCCTGGCCGCCGAGAATCCGAGTGCGACCCTGCACAAGATTTCTGAAATTTACGACAACATTGCCTTCGCCGGTGCCGGGAAGTACAGTGAGTTCGAAAACCTTCGGAAGGCGGGCATCAGGCATGCCGACCTGAAGGGGTTCATGTACAGTCGGGAGGACGTCACCGCTCGATCGTTGGCGAACGGATACTCCCAGAGCCTTGGAACAATTTTCAGCCAGGAAATGAAACCGCTTGAAGTCGAGATCCTGGTCGTTCAGATCGGGCACAACGGCCATACCAACGAAATGTATAGAATCTCCTTTGACGGCAGCATTATTGATGAGAAACAATATGCCGTGATCGGCGGGAAATCCGAGGCGGTGCAGGCTGTGCTGAAGGAGAAGGTGCCGGCACAATTGCCAGATCTGAAAACCGCACTGACCCTTTGTATGGGGGCTCTTGAACAGACGGGCAATCAGAAGCTGTCGCTCGAGAGTCTGGAAGTGGCGGTGCTCGATCGCACCAGAGACAATCGGAAATTCCGTCGGTATACTCCAGCCGAAACCAGGCAACTGCTTTCCTAGCCCCTCAGTCTTGATGAATCGTTCCCTTCTGTTGAAGAAGGGAGATCCGCCGTGTATTCTGTGTTTAGTCCATTATGATGCCCCCCGGTCCTATGAAGCAGCGGATATTCGGCCTGGAGAACGAGTACGGTCTTATCTTCTCCCCGAACGGACGGATCTACCTGCCGATGGAGAAGGTGTTGGGGTATATCTTCGAAGGGCTGATTCCGAACAGCTGGCCTTCCAACGCATTCCTCGTCAACGGCGCGCGGTTTTATCAGGACACCGGGTGCCACCCCGAATATTCCACGCCGGAGTGCGACAACATTCTCGACCTGGTCGTGCATGATAAAGCCGGCGAGCGGCTGCTTGAGGCATGCCTGCCGGCGGCTGAAGAACGGCTGCGCGAAGAAGGGCTTTCCGGGGAAATCTACATCTTCAAGAATAATACAGACTCGCTCGGCAACACGTACGGATGCCACGAAAACTTCTTAATGCGTCGCGACGTCGACTTTTGGAAGGTAACGGAACAGCTGATTCCATTCTTCGTGACCAGACAGGTTTACAGCGGGGCGGGGAAAGTGCTGAAGGTTTCTGGAAAGCCGCAATTCTTTATCTCCCAACGGGCGCAGCACATACACGAGAAGACGTCTTCCTCCACGACTTCCTCCCGGAGCATCATTAATACCCGCGATGAACCGCATGCGGATGCCGAGCGCTATCGGCGGCTCCACATCATCGTTGGGGACTCCAATATGTCCGAGCTTGTAACGTATCTCAAAGTCGGGACGGCTACTCTGGTCTTGTCGATGGTGGAGGAAGGCTATGCGGTACACGGGATGGAACTGGAGGATCCCGTGAAGGCCATCCGTGAGATCTCGCGTGACCCGACGGTAAAGCGAAAGGTGAAGCTGGACGACGGCCGTCAAATGACGGCCGTCGAGATCCAGCGTGTCTATCTCGATCGCGCCCAGGAGTACCTGGCACAGCAGGATCATGACCCGATCCTTGACGATGTCTGGAAGCGATGGGCTTCGGTTCTGGACAAGCTGGAAGAAGACCCCATGCAACTGGTGCGAGAAATCGACTGGGTGACGAAACGGCATCTGATCCAATCCTACATTGACAGGAAGGGCTGCGGCTGGGACGATCCGCGCGTATTCTTACTGGATCTGCAGTATCATGATGTCAAGCGAACGAGAGGGTTGTATTATTTAATGGAGTCACGCGGATTGATTGAGCGGGTGGTGGAGGAGGACGCGGTGCAACGGGCCATGTCCACGCCGCCCCAGACCACCAGAGCCAAGGTGCGGGGAGACTTTATTCGGTTTGCCCGTGCGAAAAATCGATCCTATACGGTCGATTGGACCTACCTGAAATTGAACGGCTATTGGGAAGAAACGATTCTCTGTATGGATCCGTTCAGTGCTGTCAATCGCCGTGTGGATGAATTAGTGTCCCAGGTGTCCGGGTTGCGGTTTTACCGATGATTATTCCCGTTCTCAAACAGGCGCAATTGCGGATTTCTCGGCTCGATCGCACGTTGATTACGGCGGTAGTGCTGCTCACCAGCGTCTTCCCCGTCGAATTATTTCCGAACACGCCTCCTCCACCGAAGGGCATCAATGGGCAGTACAGCGGGAGGCAGGGTCAGGTGTTGGTGGTGAAGGTCCCGGAGTCAGAAGAGGTAACCGAGGTGAAGGCAGCCTTTCTCAATCGGACGGTTCCATTTTTCCGGGAATTCCGATCCGGTGAGTCGCCAGGCTATGTGGCGCTGCTCGGGATCGATATGCAGGACGATCCCGGCACGTATGAACTCGCGGTAGAGATCAAGCAAGGCGAACGGATTAAGCACCTCAGCTACAACGTCTTGGTCGCCAAGGAAAAGTTTTCC
Source organism: Nitrospira sp. (assembly GCA_033852435.1). Lineage (GTDB taxonomy): Bacteria > Nitrospirota > Nitrospiria > Nitrospirales > Nitrospiraceae > Nitrospira_C. The sequence continues at coordinate 10,832 of JAWOMO010000153.1, read as the reverse complement.
GTTGAACATTTGAAGCTGCCAAAAGACAAGGTCGATCTCGACGAGAAGAGTCTTGCTCGCTGGAAGGCTGAACAGGAGCAGGTGAAGCAGGCTCTGGCTGAGAACTCACGGCTGAAGTTATGGCACAGTTCTTTTGTTGAGCCGGTCAACGGCCGGAGAAGCGGTATCTTCGGAAGCGTGCGGATCATGAACGGGCAGCCGAGGAATCCCCACAACGGGGAAGATATCAGCGCGCCGCAGGGGACTGAGGTATTGGCGACAAACGATGGGGTTGTGCGCCTCACGGTCGATCATTTCTTCTCCGGCAGGGGGATATTCGTCGATCACGGCCTAGGGTTCTACAGCATGTATTTCCACCTGTCAGAAATTCTGGTCAAAGACGGCGATTTGATAAAGGCCGGACAAATCATCGGCAAGGTGGGGGCGACCGGCCGCGCCACCGGCTCGCATCTCCACTGGGGCGTCAAACTCAACGGCGCCCGCGTGAACCCCTACGCGCTCCTAGATTTGCCCTTCAAGAACGGCTCTTCTCCAGGAACTACAGCTTTTACACCTGCTCCAGAGTCCACTCCAGCTCCGGAAGCCCTTCCTGCAAAAGACTAACGCTGCTGGGTCTCATCGCCAGGGCCTTTCCTGCCACGCATATCGGCATTGTTCTCATCGAACCATTAATTGGCTTCTGGGCCGAGCGATCGAATGGTTTCTTCAAGACGCCGAGCTGAAGGGAATTCGCAATAATTCTCCGAGAGTCTGCGCGAAAGAATTTCATGAAATTCTTGGGTTTCTAGGTGGGAGTGGTATCCTTACAGTCGGCTAAAGCTGGCATGGAGGCTAAAGGCTAGATGGGAGAGGGAATGAGCTACTCAGAGGGCACAATCTACCTGGCAGCAATTCTGGGGTTGCTGGGATTGTGGCTTTTCCATCAAATGCAGGTCCGGGCAGGGCGAATTCAAGCAGTCGATCTGTTTGACCGGTCCCTCGTCCGCATGTATGTCTATATGGTCCCTGACGACAGCCCGATCTGTGAAGTGTGTGCCAAGGCACATGGTCGAATGTTTTTGTCATCATGGACGCATAGGAAAGGTTTTTCTCCGCTGGAGGGAAAGTGTAGAGGCACAGTTCCCTGTCCGGGGTTCTTGATCGGGTTATATGGAGGATGGCTGGAGGCGAGGGATATCGTGGCGCAACTTCAACAGCGCTCCAAGAAAGCCGCCCTGCAATTGCCCCACGATGAGCTATGCAAGTTGGTGAAGGGACAATGGAAGCGGAGTGTCAGTGCTGACACGGACCGCGTCAACGTCCACCTGCTTGAGGCCCTCTGTTTCGAAAAGTCCGATAGGGATACCGCCATCGTGGGGTATCGGTTTGTCGTCGATCACGCCAAAGAAGAGCGGCATTTACCATTCATTGTTCCCGCCTACCTTCGATGGATTGCGACGCTGTTACGCAAGGGCTGTGATGAAGAAGCCAGTCGCGCAATCGAGCAATTTGACCATCGGTTTCCTGCGAGTCAACATGATGCCTTTGCTCCCTCCGCCAGTCAGCGTAGGGTCTTAGAAGAGCAGAAGTGTCTCTTGTGGGAGCGCCGGTCATTAAAGGTGTCAGCCTAAGTTGTCGTGCGAGTGTTGCTGCCCCATTCGGATCCGTTCCTCCGTCCCTTCTCTAACAGCCAAGCAGTGAGCGTGAAAGGCGAATTCGATAGGGCTAGTAGTTGGATTCGATGCTCGATGGTGTTTTGTTCAACACCGTCGCGGCGGCGCGGGACAGCGATGCGTCGTGCCGGTGGTCGAGCGAGTAGATCCGGAATTGCACGAGGCGGGTGGGAAGTAGGTCAAGGAACTCTTCGAGCGGTTCCGTTGACACTCCTCTGGTGCTGGGGTCGTACACGAACAGAGGATTGCCACGCTGATCTTTGGGGTCGGGTCGGGGATCGAGCGGGGCCATGTCGACGCGAAACTGGATGTGCCGGAGGTCGGACGGAAGTTCTTTCTGAATTTGCTTCTCGAAGTGCTCGTGGCTGGGGAAGTCCATTCCGCGCTCCTGGCCCTTCTCTTTGAGCACCGTGCTATAGGCCATTTTCCATTTCACATCTCGGCCGAGAATTCTGGCCCATTCCTCTCCCAGTCGCCGTTCCGCTGCATGCCGCGACTTCTTCCAGCTACGCACCTGCTCGAGTAATGACCAGTCGGTCAATGTGAGGTATTCGTCCATCTTCTTCCGTGGATCATAGGGAAAGAGCAGTTTCATCGTGTCGCCGAAAATGTCTCGGAGATGGATGTCGATCGCCCTCGTCGTCCGGTGGAAGTAGACGTTGGAATAGAGGTACATGCGCGTGTTCAGGAACATCTGCAGCGCCGGTAAGCCGGTCTTGTGAATCGTAAAGCCCTTCTCGGTGAGGATGCTGTAATGGATCAATCTGGTCAGATCGACCGGTCCGACAGCCACTCCGCACATATAGGAATCGCGTAATACGTAGTCGAGGTTGTCGGCGGTATAGCTGCCGGATATGACCGGCTGGAGCATGTTGAGCCAACGCGGCAAGCGTGAGTTATCCTTTCCCTTCTCCTTCAAAATCACGTGGGCAATTTGGTCTGGGTTCAGTTCTTCTCCCTTGGCGAAGGAGCCTGATGGGCTGCGACGGATTTTCTTAATGATCGGGCCCAAGTGGTCCCGGATGATGATTTGTCCGAGTTTTTCGTGACTCGCCTGGAACCCCTGCAGATAGTTATCGTCAAAGAAGTGGCAGAACGGACCATGCCCGATATCATGAACCAGGGCTGTCACCCGGAGGAATTCCTCGACGTAGCTGGCTGATGGAATGTCTCCAGCCACTTTTTTTAGGAAAGGATAGAGGTGCCTCGCGAAACGTCCGGCCACATGCATCGTGCCGATGGAGTGCACAAAGCGGGTGTGTTCTGCGGAGGGATAGACCCAGCGGGCGCTTTGGAGCTGATAGATATAGCGGAGGCGTTGAATCCACGGGGAATCGATGAGGTCTTTTTCCGTTCGCTCTTGGGGGGCTGCCTGGCTGTAGGGAACGGTAAAGGAGACGTACTTGTGGATGGGGTCGGCAATTAGGGCCGAACCGTCATAGGGAGCATGGGATAGACGAGAGGTCTCCTGCTGAGCCATGGGATGGCATCATCTTAGCCCAGCGAGTCATGGGGCGGCAATGGCTCGCCCGATCTGGTGGGGTGGGCTTGCCGATACTTACGGATAAAATAACGTGCGGCGGGATACGAAAAAACAGCAGCGAACAATGAGAGGATCATGCCACCAATGAAGAAGGGTGCAAGATGGGGCATAACCTGCGTATATATTGAACTGAAGCTGAGATCTTTCCAGTCGAAGACGGGAGTATCGGCGCGTCCAAGAAATTGTGCGCCAGTCCAGTAAGTCATACCTAGGATTGGGACGGTTGTCCAAGGATTGTTGAGCAGGTTGCCAGCCATGACAGCAATAAAATTTAGCCGCAGGGCCCAGGCGCAAAAGACCACTAGGATTGTATGCAACCCGTAGAACGGGGAAAAAGCAATCGCTGACCCTATGGAAAAAGCAAGGGCAGTGCGTTGAGGGGATTCGTCGAGATGAAGGACTTGTTTCAGCAATACTCGGAAGGACGCCATAGTTCCTTGTGAGTGTAATCAATGGGTCGAACGGAAATGTTCGTAACTCATACTCAGCAAGGTCCGCCGTTGTCCGTCCGACAGTATGCCATGGATGCCGGATCCTGCTGGCCGGATCGTCCCGATTTTCGTCATACGGACTCGTTGTCCTGCCGCCATCCGTTCAAAGCGCGTGCGGTGCCGTGGGGATACTGTGAAGAGAAGTTCATAGTCTTCTCCGCCGGCAAGCGCGAGCGTCACTGGGGCTTGTCCTGTGGCTTTCGCATAGGCCATACAGGCGGGTGAGATCGGGAGCGCAGACAAGTCGATGTCGGCGCCGACTCGGCTTTCCTCGCAGATGTGGCGGAGATCGCCGGAAAGCCCGTCAGACAGATCGATGGCGGAGGTGGCCCACTGGTGAGTCGAGAGCCATCGGCCGCATTTGACGCGGGCAGTCGGTCGGAGATGCCGCTGAATCAGGTAATGTCTGTGAGTTGCTGAAAACGAAGCAGCGCCCTTCTTGCCACATGATCGCTGCAACAATTCCAGCCCTGCCCGTGAATCTCCGATGGTCCCGGTCACATAGAGGCTGTCGCCCACGCGCGCGCCGCTTCGGAGCAGGGCGCGGCGTGGCAGTACTGATCCGATCAGGGTGATGCTGATAAACCAACCGTGAGCTGACGCCGAGATATCGCCGCCGATGAGCCGAACGCTGTAGGGTCGGCAAGCCTTCATCATTCCGCTATAGAGCTGATGCACCTGTCGGCCGGTTCCGTCCCGGGGGATCGCCAAGGTGACTAACAGGTATTGCGGCGTGCCACCCATCGCGGCAATGTCGCTGAGGTTCGCCGCTGCCGCGCGAAAACCGATGTCGGACCATGCGGCCGTCCGAAGATCGAAATGGATTCCCTCCGCCAAAAGGTCCGTTGTCAGGAGTTGCCAGCGGTTTTGAGAAGGAGCAATAACTGCGGCATCGTCGCCGATGCCACAAAGAATCGAAGAGTCACCGGCGCCATGGCGTTGCTGCAGAGCCCGGATGAGGTCGAATTCGCGAATCGTGGAGATGGCCTTGGGCCTGGCCGGAGATGCCATGCTAATGAGGCTATTCGTGCGAATGTGCCATGATCGCTGACTGTGCGTGAGCCGTTCGATCTATCCGCCTTGATTTATGATTCTTCGCAACCCGCTTTTGGGTTTGCTGGGGGGCTTGCGGCCTCCCGGTTGAGCGTGAGGCCCTGGGTGTGCGGCGCAAGGCCACACGCATCACATCGTCCATCGTGTCCGCAAACACGAGTTGGATGCCCTTCAGAATGTGCTTGGGAATCTCGTCCAGATCCTTCTTGTTCCGTTTCGGCAGGATCACGGTAGTGAGCTGGGCTCGTTTGGCGGCCAGAATCTTCTCCTTGAGTCCGCCGATCGGAAGCACGCGCCCGCGGAGCGTGATCTCCCCTGTCATCGCCAGGTCGCGGCGCGCGGGAATCTGAGCCATGGCAGAGGCAATCGCAGTTGCCATGGTAATGCCGGCCGATGGTCCGTCTTTGGGAATGGCGCCTGCCGGTACGTGGATATGGAGATCCTGCTTGCTGAACATGTCCGGGTTGATTCCGAGTGTTTTTTCGCGTGACCGCACATAGCTCAAGGCAGCCTGAGCGGATTCTTTCATCACGTCGCCGAGGTGCCCGGTCAATGTCAGCTGGCCCTTGCCTTTCATCACGGTGGCTTCGATGTAGAGCACGTCGCCGCCTGCTTCCGTCCATGCCAGTCCTGTGGCGACGCCGATCTCGTCTTTCTCAAGCTCCGATTCCGGGAGGTACTTGGGGACGCCCAGATACTTGTGAAGGTTCGCCGGGTTCACGGGGAATCCGAGGCCCTTGCCTTCAGCAACCTTCTTCGCCACTTTGCGCATGACATTCGCGATTTCACGTTCGAGGTTCCTGACGCCGGCTTCGCGCGTGAAATTGGTGATGATCTGTCGAATCGCCGGTTCGGCGATCCGCACATGTTTTTCCGTGATGCCGTGTTCGGACAGTTGACGTGGAATCAGATATCGCTGGGCGATACCCAGCTTTTCTTCTTCGGTGTAGCCGGGAATCTCGATGACCTCCATGCGGTCGCGCAAGGCCGGCAGGATGGGATCGATCAGATTCGCGGTGGTAATGAACATCACCTCTGAAAGATCGAAGGGCACGCCCAAATAGTGGTCGGTGAACGTGCTGTTCTGTTCCGGGTCGAGTACTTCGAGCAAGGCCGCTGATGGATCGCCACGGAAATCCATGCCGACCTTATCGATCTCATCGAGCATAAAGACCGGATTATTGGTCCCCGCCTGCTTCATGCCCTGGATCATGCGGCCGGGGAGGGCACCGACGTAGGTGCGTCGATGGCCTCGAATTTCGGCCTCGTCGCGGACCCCTCCGAGACTGATGCGGACGAATTCACGGCCGAGCGCGCGCGCGATGGATTTTCCCAGCGAGGTTTTTCCGACACCAGGTGGCCCGACGAAACAGAGAATCGGCCCCTTCATCTTTTCTTTGAGCTTCCGAACGGCAAGGTACTCGAGTATCCGTTCCTTCACCTTTTCGAGGTCGTAGTGATCTTCGTTGAGCACCTTGGCAGCGGCTTTGAGGTCCAGGTTGTCTTTCGATTTCTTCGACCAGGGGAGTTCCACCATCCATTCAAGGTACGTGCGGACTGTGGCGGATTCCGCCGTGTCCGGATGCATCTTTTCGAGTCGCTTGAGTTGCTTCTCGGCCTCTTTCAAGACTTTCTCCGGCATCTTGGAATCTTTGACCCGCTTGCGGAACTCGGCGACCTCTTCGGCGCGCTCGTCCAACTCGCCCAGTTCTTTCTGAATCGCTTTCAGCTGCTCGCGCAGGAAGTATTCCCGCTGTGTCTTGTCCATCTCCCCTTTGGCTTGGGCTTGAATCTTCTGCTGCATCGACAGGACGTCAATTTCCTTGGCCAGGATTTCGCTGATTTGGCGGAGCCGTTTGAGCGGATCGGTGATTTCGAGGACTGCCTGGGTCACCTCCACCTTGAGACCGAGGTTCGACGCGATCATGTCGGCGAGGCGGCCTGGATCTTCCAGGTTCTCGATGACGACCATGACGTCGGGGATCAAGACTTTGCCGAGGCTCACGATCCGTTCGATCTGCTCCTTCACCGTTCGCATGACGGCTTCGCTCTCAAGCGCGGAGCTCACGGGCTTGGATTCCTCAATCTTGTCGATCCGCACGGAATAGTAAGGCTCGGTTTGGATGTACCCCGAGACCTTGGCTTTTGAGAGACCCTGGACGAGGATTTTGATCCGTTCGTCCGGGAGTTTCAGCATCCGCATAATGATCCCGACTGTGCCGATCGTATGGATATCATCAGGGGTCGGATTCTCGACATCCAAGGCTTTTTGCGTCGCCAGGAAGATCATACGATTGCCAGCCAGTGCGGCTTCGATCGCTTTGATCGACATCTCCCGTCCGACGAACAGGGGAAGGACCATGTATGGAAATACGACGATATCCCGCACCGGGAGCAGCGGGAGCTGGTCGGGGATCTCAACGTTTTGAGGAGGCGTCAGGTCTTGTTCGATTGAATCGCTCATGGGGATTGTCTCACGGTTTCACTGCAGTTCGCGTATGTTGATGACAGGGGTGGCCTTAGACTCTGCCGCTGCGGCGTTGTTCGCCGGAGGGCTCCGTCCGGTTCCGGAGATAGTCGGCGAAATCCGCTCCAAGAGCAGGGTTCTTCAACGCAAATTCAACGGTGGCAATTAAGAATCCCAATTTATCTCCTGCGTCGTATCGATTCCCCTTCACTTCCAACGCGTACATCGGAGAGGATTTTGCCAGCTCCTTGAGCGCATCTGTCAGTTGGATTTCTCCATTCTTCCCCGGCCGAGTTTTTCTGAGAATCGGGAAGATCTCGGGCGGCAGGACGTAGCGACCGATGACGGCCAGGTTGGACGGTGCATCATCCGGCGCAGGTTTTTCCACCAGGGTGGTCACCTTATATAAGCCGTCTGTGACACGATTTGGCGAGATGATGCCATAGCGGTTGACCTCTTGGGGGGGGACTTCTTGAATGCCCAAGACCGCTCCACGGCGCTTCTTATAGGTATGGATCAACTGTGCGAGGCCGGGAACCGGCGCGTCGATGATTTCGTCGCCCAACATGATCGCGAAGGGCTCGTCTCCGATCAGGTGCTGGGCGCAGAGCACTGCGTGGCCGAGCCCCAGCGCTTCCGACTGGCGTACGTAGCAAAAGTTCGCAAGACTTGAAATGTGCCTGATCTGGCTGAGCAGCTGAGCCTTCCCGTTCCCCTTGAGATTTTCTTCCAGTTCGACGGATCGGTCGAAGTGATCTTCGATGGCCCGTTTGCCACGACCGGTGATGATGATGATGTCTTCAATGCCCGATGCCACTGCTTCTTCCACGACGTATTGGATCAACGGTTTGTCGACCAGCGGCAGCATCTCTTTCGGTGAGGCTTTTGTTGCGGGGAGGAATCGTGTGCCGAGACCAGCGGCGGGGATAACGGCTTTTCGAACTTCTGCACGCGACATAAAACGATAGTATGTGATGGGGTAGGGGATGTCAAGAAACCGGCGATCTCCCGGTACGTTTTCGACAGGCATCAGGTTGGGCCAAAATCGCTTTACATTGAAATACTTGCCCCATATAATCCGAGAGTTTTTCACGCACCGGTCTGCGGAAGATGTGTCTGCACCGAGCGCGTATGCATCACACGTCAACAACCTTCATCGTCGCTGTCCTTGACGGCTCCGGTTTGGCGTTGTTCGCAACGGAGCTTCCGGTGATAGGCGTCACGTCACATGCGAGCCGCCTCGACGATGGATTCGTCATGTTATCTGGCCATGTCTGGAGTGCTGATCTGGTGAGGGAGGTGTCGTCCTTACAGGGGCCGCGCTGGGCGTTGGTGTTGCTCATCACGTTGGTCTACGGCGCCGTCCTGGCCTGTGAGGCGATCGCTCAACCAACCGCTGTGAAGGTCGGCTCAATCGAGATTCGTGGCAATAAAAAAATTGAGCTGCAGGCGATCGAGGGGCGGCTGACCCTGAAGCCAGGTGATCCCTACACGCCGGAAAACGTTCGGGGGCAGATCAAGATTCTCTATGACACCGGATATTTTGAAGACGTCCAAGTCGAGACGGAGGCGAATCCGAAAGGGATGGCGTTGACGTTTCTGGTCCGTGAGAAGCCGTTCATCACGGAGATTGTATTCGATGGGAATATAGAGATGAGCGACGACAAGCTCAAGGAGAAGATCACGATCAAGAGCCAAGCCTTTTTGGACCAGCAGCAGGCTAAAGAGAGCGCCGAAAAAATCCGCCTTACTTATCAGGAGGACGGGTACTTCAATTGCCAGGTCATTCCCGTCGTGCAGACGCTGGACGAAGATCGTAAGCGATTGACGTTTTTGGTCAAAGAAGGGGACAAGGCGCGCGTGAAAGTCGTGAACTTCGACGGCATGCACGCCGCGAGCAAAGAAGAAATGTTCAAAGTCATGGCGACCAGGGAATGGGTTCCCTGGTATGGGTTGTTCACCAAGTTGCAGCTGCCGTCGTTTTTGTCGGATGCCGGCGTCCTCAAGCGCGAGGAGTCGAATAATGACGTGGAGCGGATCAAGGAAGTCCTATTGAACAAGGGCTTCTTGAACGTCCAGGTCGGTTTGCCGTCCGTCGAACTCAGCAGCGACAGGAAATGGTTCGTCGTGACCTACGCCGTCGTGGAGGGGGAGCCATTCACCGTGGCCGAAGTGGGGTTTCGGGGTAATACGGTGTTCGAAGATCCGGAGCTGCGCGAGAAGTTGAAAATCAAGCCGGGGGAAATCTTCCAGCGCCAGAAAATCCGCGATGAGATCACCCGGTTGACCGATCTGTACGGGAGTAGGGGATATGCGTTCGCCGAAGTGACACCCAGCGTCACTCCCAATCAACAAGAACGCACCGCCACCATCATCCTGAGCATCAAAGAAGGGGAGATGATGCGGATCCGCCAGATCAACATCAATGGGAACGACAAGACCAAGGACAACGTTATCCGCCGCGAAGTCCGTGTGGACGAGCAGGACGTCATTGACACGCCAGCGCTAAAGCGCAGCTTTCAGCGTCTCAACAACTTGAATTTCTTCGAGACCGTTGAGATCCTGCCTCAACAAGTCGACGTTGACAAGGTCGATCTCAATGTGCGGGTGAAGGAGAAGCCGACAGGCCAGTTCAGCATCGGCGGCGGCTTCAGCACATTGGATAAGCTGGTCGCCATCGCCGACATCACGGAGGGAAACCTTGGCGGCAACGGGTGGATGGGACGCATTCGGGGCCAACTCGGGCAGAACAGGACACTCGGATTAATCACGTTCCGTAATCCCTACCTGAATGACTCGTTGACCTCCATGCAGATGGACGTGTACCGTAGCATGACCAACTACATTACGTATTATGAGAAAAAGACCGGCGCCAGCCTGACGTTTGGACGCTGGCTGTCCGAATATGTCTCCGGCAGCTTCAGTCTAGTAGACGAGCAGCTGAACTACAGCGATCCGAATAACACATGCGGTGCTAATCCAGGTCTCATCGTCTGCCGGCAGCTGGGAAATCAGACCACGACCGGATTCAGAACATCAATTGCACGCGACACGCGGGACTATTATGTTGATCCTCGAACGGGGTGGAGAACGAGTGCGGCGTTTGACCTGGGGACTCCATACCTCGGCGGGTCCAATAACTTCTATAAATATAATCTCGATGTGATCAAATACACGCCGCTTCCGTACGATACTCGTTTCTCCGTTCACGCTCGCTTCGGAGAGGCAAACTCGATCGACGGTCATCTGGTTCCCCTTACCGAACTCTTTTTCGTCGGCGGCATTAATACGATGCGCGGGTTCCAATTCGGCCGTGCAGGGCCGGTCGACCCGAGCACACACACGCTCCTCGGCGCGCAAAAGCAGCTGATCTTCAACAATGACTTTATCTTCCCCATCTCTTCCGAAGCGAAGTTGAACGGCGTGATTTTCTTCGACTATGGGAAAGGGTTTGCTGATAATGAATCTATCTCGTTCAATCTTCGAAAGGCTGCCGGCCTCGAAGGCCGATTGATTTCGCCCTTCTGTCCATTGCGGGCAGCCTACGGGATCAATCTTGATCCGCGCGAGGGTGAACGCAAAGGCGTGTTCGAGTTCACGATCGGGTCGCTGTTTTAGCGGCTGTT
>JAWOMO010000109.1:0-56807 GCA_033852435.1 Nitrospira sp. | reverse complement strand
CGCGTACTGCCCATGGTAAGGATTAAAGAAAGCGAAAGTAGCGGACGGTACTATTCCCCGTCGCTTCATCGCGCTGGAGGACAATAGCACCTGATTTGGTCGTCTCATTCACGGTCAGTGACATGCGGGCGGAGAACATATTGCTCTTCACGTCATAGATATTCAGTAACCGAAGTTCTTTGCCGATCTCGGCAAAGCTGCCAACTCGATCCAAGTCTTGAATCGTCTTGAACGGACGGCCCTGAATAATTTCTCCGGCCATGGCTTGGGTGATGCGAGGGTCTAACGCCTGTAAGACCATGAGGTCAGCCGTATTGATGTTCACGCGGCTTTCCCCCTCCTGCGGATACACCGTGACGTAGCGGAGCAGTTTTTCGACGATCTCCGGCGTCATCCCCTTGATCAGCCGCAACTCGCGTGGGGTTTGCAACGGCGCATTCGCGGCGCGGTAGGACGGGCGGAGCGATTGATAGTACAGCGTCTCTGCGCCGGCCGCCTCGGGAATGTCATCGGCATCTACCCAATCCACGATGGCGTCGACAAGGTCCGGATTCACTTGCAGGAGTTCAAACAGCCGTTTGACCCGTAACACCTTTGCCTTCTTCGCGTTCGGATCACCGCCGGCTGCTAAATCATTTAGATTCAGTTTCCCTCGTTCGTCTTCAATCTGAGCGGTCAGCATGCCGTCGCCGATCGCATACTTCTGTATCGGGAAGGCCCAGAGATCCGTCAGCGCATCATAGAACTGTCCTGCTTGTTTATCTCTCAGGAGATCTTGTTGCAAAACGGCCTTGGCTGCCTGAACTGAGGCCCGGGTAAGCACGGTGGCTTTGAAGTTATCGCGAAACGCGGCGGCCTCACGGTACTCGCGGCGGGCATCCGTGTCGAATTCCAGGATCAGTGCAACGAGGAGAGTCAGGACGAGGAGGGCCAATAGCAGCGCGATGCCTCGCTCATCAGGCCTTCGCATAGGTGACGATTCGGAGAGTGGCGTCGAGGTTTACCGGATTATCGTACTTCGGTTTAATCTGCAGGTGACGAACCTGTACCTCATAGGGGGCCTGCTCGAGGGCGACGAGGAGCGCGAGCAGCTGTGGAAGTTGGATGCCGTCGAGCCGGAGATCGACGGCCGTCTCCTGATACCCTTGCAGTGTGGTCGGTGCTTGCGGCTGCATACCGACGATGCGATCGCGGATCTGCACGGAGGTGGCTGCTTCCTCCATAAATGCCAGGAGGGAAAACTGGGCGGTTGCGGGCGGCATCCGCTGCTCAAGCTTGGTGAGACGCTCGTTCTTGGCAGCATACTCGACGGCGAGTCCCGCAAGCTCGGCACGTTCTTTCGCCTTTCTGAGCGCCTGGCGCTCCAACTTGTCGATCTTGGCCAGCAGTGGATCGACCACCAGGAGAAAGAGCAAGCTGGCCATGACGACGACCCCGCCGACCGCGACAATTATGCGCTCGCGCGGAGCCAGTTGCCGCCATCGCTCTTTGAGCATGGGCATCATGGCCGTTCCACCTGGTACGTCAAACGGAAGACGACTTGATTCGCTATTACACCCACTCGTGTGTCCGTGACCGAAACTCCCTGGAACACGGTGTTCGCCGTAAAAGCTTGCTTGATCTTCTCGACTGCATCGAATGAGACGGTTTCGCCTTCGAGATGCACCGCCGGCCCCTCGATCGTCAGATCTCGGATCGTCAAGGGGACGCCGGCGGGAATCTGCTTGGCCAGGTCAGAGAGACTGGCCAGCACCTTGTTTCGATTTCCGTCGATCACCGCCAGACTCTTGTCCAACTGGGATATTCGATAACGGGCCGCATCGAGTTCTTCCCCGGGACCTGCGCCTGCGCCGAAGCTCTGGACAAACTGTGCCTGTAATCCTTGCTTCACATCCTTCAACGTAGAATCTTTCATCATCACTCGAACAGACAGATCCACAAGGCCGAGCAAGGCCAGAAGGAGCATGCCCCAGAGCGCCAACCGGCGGTCCTGGCGAGATGCGTCGGACTGCGCGACGCCCCGTTCGGCCGTCGCATTTAAATCAACTGCCAGATCGGACCCGATGGCCTTCGTTTTCCAACGGGGACGGACGATCTTCGGATGAATCGCTAAACCAAATGCGATCGAGAAGGCGCGGGGGCAATTTGCTCCAAATCCCTGCCTTGGACCGACGGGCGTGAGTCCCAACTCATGTGCCACATGCCCGCTCAATTCCCGAAGCTTCGATCCACCACCGGACACCCAACAATGCGAAAGGCGCTGATGTGCCGTTCCTTCATAAGCGTGCAGAGATACCCGCAATTCTTTCAGCAACGGTTCCAACCAGGCATCGACCTCTTGAACGGCCATCGCCCGCTTCCGCCGTTCCGCCTCAGCAAAACTGCAGGCATAGCGCACAGCCAAGGCATGGGTCAGATGATTTCCACCCCACAGCACTGTACGGAGCACAGCAGGGCGGCCTTCCTGGATTAGGCAGAGAGTGGTTTTTGTCGCACCGACGTCGATAATGGCCAGATCCTCGGGAACACGTGCGCCTTCCTGCTGCAAAAACTTTGTGACGGAATAGAGCGCCATCCCATCGACCCCGATTGCAGCCGGTTTCAAGTCGGCCGAAGCAAGGAACTTGAGATGTTCGGTCACCTTGTCCCTCGGTGCCGCCGTCACCAAAACATCGGCCCCTTTGGGTTTCTGACTTCCCTCACCAGAGTCTCTGACCGGCATGACCATACTGCCCATTGCGACGTCGTCCAACGACATGGGAATGAGATTTTCAACCTCAAACGGGACGACCTGCTCAAGCTTCGCGGCATCCCGGAAGGGGAAGGAGAGTGTACGGATAAAAAGATCCTGGCAGGGGAGGGCCGTCACAATGTCTCCGCTCCCATAGAGGCCATTCTGCCAGAGGAAGTTGCGCAAGAACCCTGCGCGCCGAGCCGGTTCAGTACTCTCCGGTCTCCCATAGGGGAGAGGGAGATGAAAATATTCAACGGATTCCCGACCGGTCAAACGGCGACGGAATCGAACAGCCTTGATGGCTGTCTGTCCGATATCGAGACCTACGCAGTCGGCAATCATGGCATCATCATCACTCGGTTATCACGGTTGCAGCGGTGGCCTGTCGAGGCCTGCCGCGCGAGTTGGTTATTTTACAAGGTTAGCTTGGGATTTGCGACTGATCCAGCTAGTTTCAAGGTGAGGGGAGTTCCCGGAGGAAGAGGGGGGATCGGCAGATTCCCGGCTTTCTGGGCCCATCCAGCCCCGGCCAGCACCGTCACCGTGAGGTCTAACGTGCTGGCCGGTAACGACGGGCGGAGGAGGATTCGTCCCGATGCCGTGACCGTTCCATCTGGTCCGTCGCCTTTAAATTCAACGATATCGCAGACAGCGTCTCGACAATTCAGTACCGCATTGACACGACTAAAACTGAGTGAAGGAACGACTGCCGTCCCGAGAGGAATCCGGTCCAAGATCAGTTCCTTGATCTCGACTTTCCATGATCCGTCTCCCTTGAAGACGATGCCCTCCTGACCGTGATTCTCCCATCGATGAGTGATATCGGCCTGTACCAATCCTCGTGTCACGTAGGGCTTGGCTACCGCGGCTAAATCAATTTGCTGGAGATGCCCCTTGAAAGACACAGGCCCGAGAAATGACCAGGACGACGCGGTCACGGTTCCACTTGCTCTCCCGGTTCCCGTGTGACCGGCCCCCGCAAATTGTACCAGCGCGTTCACCGTATGCTGACCCATGATCAATCCAATCACGCCGATGTTCAGACGCATCAGCTGGATCGGAACGCTCCCGATTCCAGGTCTGGTCCAGGTTACATCGTTCCACTCGACTGCGACCGGAAATCCCGGTGACCATTCGGCCGCACGTACTTCCCAGCCGGTGGCTTTAGTCATGTCCGAGAGAACTCTCGCCTGCAGAGCCCCGTAAGGAAACGTGAGCAACAGAAACAGGAAGAGGCTTGCCGTCCCAACCAGGACCCACACCACCGGTTCTTTTTTGAGATCAAGAGCCGGTGGCCAAGTCAGCCTCCCGATCATGATCGCACCCCCACCGGCACCCACTGACGAAAGGTCCGGGACTCCGTCTCATCTTGGATCAGCGTGAGCTCAATCAACACAACGCTCGGCGCCGCGTTCCGCGCACGTCCGTCCCATTCATCCGACCAGACGTTGGCTTGCCCGTCGTAATACCGAAGATTGAAGGCCTTCACGTTTGCCGCCAACTCCATTTGGTCGACACTTTCATCGGTAAGCCCGTAGAGGTTGCGCCGGACAAAACGAACCAGTCGGTCGCCCTCCCGTGCATAGACGATCCGCACAAGCTCCGTCTCCTGGCTGGATTCCACCCCGCGAAATTGTCCCAGCGTGACAAAGGCCACGGTGTCGGCCGACTGACCTTCTCGATCTGAATTCAACCCCATCCATGGACCGACGGGGACCGAAACGCTCGCAGTCAGTTCATCCGCCATGACGCGCAGGGTGCTCCTGAGGAGCTGTTCCCGCGAAGCGGTGCTGCGCGCGCTGTCGATCGCCATAGTGCTGAGGTTCAATGATCCAAAAACCATGGCGGCAATCACCGCCACGAGCGCGGTGGCCAGCAACACTTCCACCAGGGTAAACCCTCGCTCAGAGCTGTGTGCCAGACGTGAAGACATAGGTGCTGACTTCGAGCACTTCATCCGATGCGCCTTCCTGCCAAAGGATCTGTATTTTTACTTCCCGCACCGCATTCAGCGGTGTTGTGGTGACAATGCGTTTCCATCGATACTTGTCCGCGCGGTTGGAGATATCGCCGAGCGCTTGATAGCCAATCGGAGGGTTCAGGAAATCACCGCTGGTCTCACCGAGCGGAAATGCCGTGCTCAACTCCGCCTCGATCAGCTTTTCCTGGGCCAGCAGAGTCGCCGCAGTGATATCGCCGGCCCTCGCATGCAAGTCCAGATCAAAATTCCGAAGTCCCAACAACACCGGCAGAGCCAGCGCGAGAATCGCGATCGCAATCAATACCTCAAGCAACGTGAATCCGTCGTTGCCTGCCAGTCGGGAAGTCATGAATATGTTGCGATCCAAGCGGAAAGTCATCGTACCAGTCCTTCGTCAAACACCTTATTTCGCGACACCAGATGGCAATGATTGTGGCTTCACCGTTGTGGTTGGCTGAAGCAAAGGTCTGATGCGGTCGGGAATCATCTTCGGTTTCGGCGGGTCGATGCGCTGATCGGTCACCCGGATTAACGCCGTGGTCGGCTCGATGAGAATCCCCATGATATTGTTGTCGGCATCGGCCAGATACATGGTCGCTTGATCGATGCGCCCGTTCGGGTAAAAGAACAATTCCGTCCGCCCGGATTGCTTGATTGCAGCACCGACTTGAATATCTGTAAACCGAATCGACTCTGGAAGACTGATCGGCGTGGCCCAGGTCGGATCGAGTGGAATCTTTTCCTGATTGCCATCCAGCACCATCGGCCAGTACGTTCCTCTGTCAATATCGACATACAACCGAACGGTCTTCTGAGTTGCCATCGACATCTCCTGAAACGACTTCAAGGCCCCCACCCAGCGGCGCCCGACACTGTTCAAACTGTCTCCGATCGACAGACGGGGAATGACCAGGCTCAACATCCCGCCCAGCAGAAACAGGACGATGATGAACTCCAGCAAGGTGAATCCGCCTTCATCGCGCAGCATCCCTCTATCATTGGATCGCATAGTCTCCAGCCGGTTTGTTTAATCTTTGTCGAGATTCCAGTTCGTGATATCGGCGTTGATACCTTCCCCACCTGGTTCCCCATCCGTGGCCAGCGACATGATCTCGTAGTCGCCTTTGATCTGCCCATATTGCCCCTGTTGGAGCGGTGCCGGGCTGAGATACTTGTAGGGATTGCCCCAGGGATCCTCCGGGAGCTTTTGAAGATATCCCCCGACCTTCCATTTTTTGGGAATCACGCCGACCGACGGTTTCTCCACCAGAGCTTTCAATCCTTGTTCCGTCGAAGGATAGACGCCGTTGTCGAGCTTATAGAGTTGCAGGGCGCCTTCAATGTTGCGGATCTGAACCTTCGCCGCCGTGCGTTTAGCTTCGTCGGTACGTCCCATAATCCGGGGTACGACCAGGGCGGCCAGAATCGCCAAAATGGCGACAACGACCATGATCTCGATGAACGTGAATCCCCGTTCAGATTGCAGGAGCGGCTTACCGATTCGCTCCGTCCGCCTATGTACACCCACCGGCTGCCTCCTTCGATACAAACGTTTACCGCACCATCTGGCCCATTTCGAAAATGGGAAGCAAGATGGCGACCACGATGAACAACACGACCACGCCCATCACCACAATCATGACCGGCTCGAGCAAGGAGGTAAATCGTGTAATGACTCGATCGACTTCCCCGTCATAGATTTGACCGATTCGTCGCAACATTTCCTCCATCTCGCCGCTTTTCTCACCGACACCGATCATATGGGTGACCAGCGGGGGAAACTCTCCGCTTCGCTTCAGCGGCTCGGCAATCGTTTCTCCCTCGCGGATATTCTGTCTGGCCTCTTCCACGGCCTGCTCGAGCACGCGATTATTCATGACGCGTTTCGAGACGTCGAGAGCATCGAGCAACTGCACGCCGCTCGACAGCATCGTCGCCAACGTGCTGGCCAGCCTTGAGATGGACACCATGCGGGCAACCTGACCGATCAGGGGAATCCTCAACACGAGCCGATCACCCATGGTCCGACCGGCCTCCGTCCGCAGCGCCCGGCGAACCATCCAGATGCCTCCCAAGAGGAGCCCCAAGAGCACCATCCAGTAGTCGCGGCAGAAGTGGCTGATCTCCATGAGTGCAACGGTTGGCCATGGCAGCGCCTGTTTTGAATGTTCAAACACCGCTGTGATTTTCGGCACGACAAACGTCACGAGAAAAAACAACACGAGCGTTCCCACCACCAGCATGATTGCCGGATAGAGGATCGCATTCGTCACTTTGTTCTTCAGGGCAAGCTGTTTCTCGAGGAATTCGGCAAGGCGGAACAAAATCTGATCCAGCGCACCGCTGGCTTCGCCGGCCCGAACCATGTGCACGTAAATCTGCGAGAAATCCTTGGGATATCGTTCAAGCACGGCACTGTAGGACGCGCCGCCACGAATGGCTTCCCGAACGTCAGCCAGCAAGGACTTGGCCCCCTTTTTCTCAGTCTGATCCAACAAGACGCCCAACGCATCTACGAGCGGAAGGCCTGCGACAAGCAACGTGGCCATTTGCCTGGTCAGTAAGGCAACGTCGTTTACGGTGAGCGTAAGGGAGCGGCCTACTCCGGTAATCGGCCCCCTGCCGGCATGTGTCGCAATCGATTTGCTCGCCCCTTCCTGTTCCGCCATCTCGGTGGGGAACACGCCATCCTTGCGTAATTTGAGGCGAGCAACTTTCGGACTCTCTGCATCAATGATACCGGTGGCAGAGCCGCCGTCCGCACGGTATCCCCTGTAGTGGTAGACCGGCATGGCGTTAGACTTCGACCTCTTGCTGCGTCATGCGCATGACCTCTTCAGTCGTGGTCACGCCGGTAAAGATTTTCTCGACGGCGACTTCTTTGAGCATAACCATTCCCTTGGCGATGGCTGCCTGCTTGATCGCTGTGGAATCGGCTTTGCTCCCGATCAGCCGGCGGATTTCGTCATCCATCACCAGGAGTTCATGAATCCCAGTGCGGCCGCGATACCCGGTTTGGGAACAGGCCGGACAACCAGTACCCCTGTAGAAGGTGGGCCTCTTCCTACCAGGCACGACGCCCAACCGGATTAGTTCCTCATCCTCAGGCTGATACGCTTTTTTACAATCCGGACACACCTTTCGAATCAGTCGTTGCGCGAGTACTGCGACGACAGAGGACGCCACGAGGAACGGCTCGATTCCCATGTCGATCAATCGTGTGGCCGCGCTGGCTGCGTCGTTCGTGTGCAGCGTCGAGAAGACCAGATGTCCCGTCAGCGACGCGTGAATTGCAATCTCGGCTGTTTCACGGTCGCGAATTTCTCCGATCATGATCACATCGGGATCTTGCCGAAGAATCGACCGGAGTCCCGCCGCGAAGGTCAGATTGATTTTGGGGTTTACCTGCATCTGGCCGATGCCAAGCAGTTGATACTCCACCGGATCTTCGACCGTAATAATGTTCTTGTCCGGCGCGTTGATCTCGCTTAATGCCGCATACAGTGTGGTGGTTTTCCCGCTCCCCGTAGGACCCGTTACCAGAAGTATCCCGTGCGTCAGTTGAATGAGCTGCTGAATCGTACGCAGATGATCCGGAGAAAAGCCCATCTCGGACAGGTTCAGTAAGCGATTTTCTTTCTCCAGCAGCCGCAAGACCACTCGTTCACCATGCGAGGTCGGTAAGACGGACACGCGGAGATCCACATCCTTGCCCGCTGTGCGAATGGCAAACCGTCCATCCTGCGGGAGACGCTTTTCAGCGATGTTCAAGCCGGCCATGATCTTGAGACGGGCGATGATACTGGACTGTAAATGCTTCGGCGGGGTCAAGATCGGGTAGAGCACGCCATCGATTCGATAGCGAACCACCAGCCCCCGTTCGAACGATTCAAAATGGATATCGCTTGCCCTCTGTCGCACGGCTTGGAACAGGACCGAATTGACCAGCCTGATGATGGGCGCTTCGTCCGTCGCATCCAGCAGGTCTTGTGGCTCGTCGAGTTCATGCGCGAGTTGGTCTAAATTTTCACTGGCGGCGATGTCCTCCATCACTTGTTCGGCACCGGTTGGGCTGGCAACTTCATCGTAGGCCCGATTCAGGCAACTCATGAGTGAAACGCCGCTGGTCAGAACTGGCTTCACCGGCATGCTCAGCAGAAGGCGTAAATCATCGAGCGCAGCAGTTTCCAATGGGTCGGTGGTGGCCACGACGATGGCACCGTCTTCTACCTTCAAGGGAAGGACGCGATAGCGGCGAGCAAAATGGATAGGGACCTTCCTGATCAACTCATGATCGACCTGACTCACTTCAAGATGCGGAAGCCATGGCATCTCAAACTGGATTGCCAACGCCTGGAGAAGCAGGTCCTCCTCGATCGCGCGAATTCTGAGCAAGGCTTCTCCGAGTCGGCCTCCCTTCGTCTGCTGGACATTGAGGGCTTCGAGCAGTTTGGCTTCCGACAAACCAAATTTTTGCTCGAGAATTGCCCCGAGCAACGGTCTAGTTATGTGAGGTTGTTTAGCCAAATTCCCAATCTTTGCCAATCGAACCAATTCACGAAGGCCATGTTGCCCTTCGGACGGTGGTGGGGGACCACGTAACTCTAAGAAACATAATAAAGTACTCCTCTCCTGCCAACCTTGACAAGAACAAGAAGAGTCGGCCGACAGGCCACAATCTTACGACCAAGGCACTCGGAATGGGAAAATAGAACAGGGGGTAAGAGAGGGGTCCCCCGGCACCGGCAAGCGACCGACTTATCGAATATCGAAGGTCATGGTCGTGCGCTGATTATTGCGCACGACATCCAGCTTGACTGATTGCTCATTGCGAAGCTGCTGAAAGAGAGACAGCATCGTTCCGGGATCCTTAATTTCAACTCCGTTGACCTGTTTGAGCGTATCTCCGTATTGCAGGCCGATCTTTTCATAAAAACTGCCCGGGGCAATGTAGTCCAAGCGGAAACCGGTCATCGCTCCGTTGGTAAGCACGGGAACCGCTCGGGCCTGCGACAGGAGCTTGGGAAGATCATTCATTGCTTGCTCGACTTCTCGACGATCAAGGGCTTTGCGAATCGGCCCACCTGCAGGGGAAGTTGCCGGCGCGGCCGAGGCAACTTCCCCTCGGGAAGGTTTGTCCGGCAGGCCCGTGGAAAGCGCCAACAATTCCTGCTGGTCACCCTGGCGAATCAGGATTCCCCCTCGACGAATCTCGCTGATTTCTCCGATGTCCGGTATCTGGTCATGCAATCGGAAGAAGAGCTGTCGCTTGCTGGCAAGCTCTTCGACAATTGCAGAAACCCCTTGCCGGTCACCCACGACGACGCCGAGCAATTTGATCTTGGAAGCTACGTTCATAGTTTGGCGAACTGCGCCGGGTTCAGATCCCGCCACCCCGATCGGATTGGCTGGAAGCGGAAACAGTCCGCTCGTTCGAATCTGTTCGGCCAGGGTCACGGGAGAACGATCAGTGGCAACCTCTGAATGAACAACAGTCCGCGGCGATGAGATGCCTGTCGGCACGAACAACGCCTCCGCAATGACTGCATTGATCGTATGAGCGATCAAAAACGTCGCTCCAATGACAACGAAGAGGATAAGGGCTCGGCGCGAAGTCATTAAGATGCCACCATAGTTAGGCCCACTTCCCAGCTGGTGCTGCATTGTAAAGCGGCAGCCGGTGGGGTGCAATAGATGTCATTTCCGAGTGGTTATGGCCTGGCGTCCACGAGCCGACATTGCGCCGTTCCGTTGCCAGAAGTCCGAGCTGGATGGTTCAGTCTGCCAGGGCTCCGATTAATACGAGTTGAGGTAATCGAATCAATGGACATTTCTCGCGATTCGATCCATAATTTCCGCACAACCAAAGGAGATTCGTTGTGAAAAAAGCTCTGATCACCGGCATCACGGGGCAAGACGGTTCCTATCTCTCGGAATTTCTTCTCAAAAATGGCTACCAGGTCTATGGCATTATTCGCCGATCCAGTTCGTTTAATACCGGCCGCATCGATCCCATCTATGAAGACCCACACGTGCCTCAAAGACGGCTGCACCTGGTCTATGGCGATCTCAACGATGCCAGCTCGCTGAACCACATCATCCGGACGGTCCAGCCGGATGAGATTTATAATCTTGGCGCGCAAAGTCATGTTCGCGTAAGTTTTGACATTCCCGAATATACCGGAGAGATCACGGGCCTTGGCACGATTCGCCTTCTCGAAGCCATTCGGGAGTCTGGATTGAAGCCGAAATTCTATCAAGCTTCATCCAGTGAGATGTTCGGGAAGGTTCTCGAAGTGCCCCAGCGGGAAACCACTCCCTTTTATCCTCGCAGCCCTTATGGGGCAGCAAAAGTCTATGCCTACTGGATCACCGTCAACTATCGCGAAGCGTATAATCTGTTTGCCTGCAATGGCATTCTCTTCAATCACGAATCTCCCCGCCGTGGGGAAACGTTCGTCACGAGAAAAATTACGAAGGCCGCCGCGCGTATCAAGCTCGGTCTCCAGCAGGATCTTTACCTTGGCAATTTGGACGCCAAGCGGGACTGGGGATTTGCCGGGGATTATATTGAGGCCATGTGGATGATGCTCCAGGTCGACCAACCGGATGACTATGTGATCGCGACCGGCGAAACCCATACTGTTCGAGAAATGCTCGAACTCGCATTTGATCGTCTGCAACTCGACTGGAAGAAACACGTGAAAATCGATGCGAAGTATTACCGCCCCACTGAAGTGGATCTGCTCATCGGAGACGCCAGCAAAGCTAAACGCCTACTGGGATGGACGCCGAAGGTCGGATTCCAAGATTTGATTGCCATGATGGTGGACGCCGATCTGGCCGCGGAACGGGAGCGATTGGACGGGACGAGGGGAAAGGCGTAAACCATGCAGGGTTTTTGGAGCGACACCCGCATAGTCGTGACTGGGGGAGCAGGCTTCCTCGGTTCCTTCGTTGTTGAGCAACTCCGATCAAGGGGCTGCTCGGACATTGTCGTTCCCAGGAGCCGAGACTACGATCTCGTTCGGATGGAAGACGTGAGACGCCTCTATGCCGATGCCAGGCCGGATATCGTCATTCATCTGGCCGCACGCGTGGGAGGCATCGGAGCCAACCAGGCCAACCCCGGAAGATTCTACTATGACAACCTGATGATGGGTGCCCAGCTCATCGAGGTCGGCAGGCAACGGGGACTAAGGAAATTCGTCGCGATCGGTACGATCTGCGCCTACCCGAAATTTGCGCCCATTCCTTTCAAAGAAGACGACATATGGAACGGTTACCCGGAAGAAACCAACGCGCCGTACGGGCTCGCCAAAAAAATGATGCTGGTCCAGTCTCAAGCCTATCGCCAGCAATACGGCTTCAATTCAATCGTCCTATTCCCGGTCAACCTTTACGGACCTCGTGACAATTTTGATTTAGAGACCTCCCATGTCATTCCAGCCTTGATTAGAAAGTGCGCTGAGGCCAAGCAAGCCGGTCGGCCTGACATTGTCCTGTGGGGTGATGGAACGCCGACGCGAGAGTTTCTCTACGTTGAGGATGCCGCCGAGGGTATCCTGGAAGCTGCTGAGCACTACAACGAGTCACATCCTCTCAATCTCGGAACAGGAGAAGAAGTGTCGATCAAAAACCTCGCCCGCATCATTGCTGCAGAGGTCGGATATCAAGGTCACATTCGATGGGATACCGCGAAACCAAATGGCCAGCCACGTCGCTGCTTGGACATCAGCCGCATCAAACAAACTATCGGCTTCCAGCCCAAGCATTCACTCCGCGATGGCCTCAAGAAAACCATTCATTGGTTTCAAGAGCATCGCAACTCGCTCCGTGAGGTACGCTTTTGATGTGAACACATAGGAGCCTGCCTCCCAAGCTCCTTCTCTTCATTGAACTACCTATGGACGAAATGTGCACGGTCCGGTTCACTCTCTCCACGGAATCTCGAAACCAGCCTCCCTAACTCGTTGAGAGTTCAGAGTCTCCGACGGGTGTTCAACTGGCCTAAGTCTTGCTCGGAGACCAATACTAATACTAAGGAGTGACCAGCATCGTGCCTGACCTTCCAACCCCCAAGATCGTCCCCTCAGCCATTGCGAGTGAACAAGCAATCAATGGAGCGGAGCATTACGAGCGGGGGCTAACGCTGAGGAAGGCCGGCTTGTTCAAGTCGGCCATTCAAGAACTCGAGCAAGCGGCTAGAGACCGTACGTATGCCCTCAAGGCCTACGCGCAAATCGGTCTCTGTTACAAATCGAGCGGACACTATGAAGAAGCCGTGCTGGCCTTTCGAACCGCCCTCAAATCACCGCAGGCGTCGAGGAAGGAAACCGTTCAGATTCTGTACGTGCTTGGGCGAACGCTCGAATCACTGGGACGCATTGCCGAAACGCTGGAAGCCTATCGATGGATCAGGCGTGAAGATCCGGACTACCGAGATGTGGAAAACCGTATCACGCAGTTGAGCACAAAACGAACACCCGTGAAGAGATCCGCGGTCTCAACGCAACGATCCTGGGTCGGTGAGGTCATCCAATCCTGGCAAGATCGCCTCCGTACCTCCAAGTGAGAAGAACCCGTCCAGAGACAGGCAGAATTTAACCAGCTGATTCTGCAACTTGCTTGACTTGTCCATAGACAGAAGCCGGTTCTTTCAGCGGTTCCCATCCCAAGACCGCGAGCGAATCATTCACATAACGACTCGTTCTCATCCCGTTTAAGACACACGTCACGCCGGGAGTACTTGCCAACACCCAGAGCGCCTTCCTCGATAATGATTCGACCTGTCGATGTGCCGGTAGGAGTGAATCGATCGCCACTATGATTTTCCTGTTGCGGATTTGACTCTTCTCGGTCGCTTCACGACGCAATCCGCGAAGGAGCGTGAGCAGCGGTGGAATATATCGATCCCGCCAAGCCTCCCATCGTTCGGCAGCCGTTCCATTAAGGAGTCGAGGGATCGCCTGCAACACGTGATTCACGTGTGGAGCGATCATCTGATGTTCGATCTGTTCCCAATGTTCCAATCCCTGTATACGTGACCTGAGCTTCGTCAATTCTGCCGCCCAGTTGAAGAAGTCCACCGGCGCCGTCCCTTCTCCGCTGTGGGGGATGGCCGGGGCAATCTCTTTCCGATACGCGTTTTCTAAGATGCCAACGCTTCGGATCTGTTCTTCGATATCGACCGGATCCCCTTCGAGGAGAAAATCCGCCAGTCTCCATACTCCGGCGCCCCGGATCGGCATCGCATTGAGAGGGCGGTTAACGAGGATCGCCATTTGCTCCCGCCGTGCCTGTTGCAATACCGTTTCCTTCTGCTCGATTCCTGTATTCGCCGTCGTCAATGCGCCGGATTCGAATAGGTTCATGGGACATTGCAGGACCGCGAAGTGATGTCGTTGATGGCCTTGCGATGCAGCAGTTCTCCCTGCTGCATCGAGAAAGCGAGACAACGATGTGCCATCAGCATCCGTCGCAATGCTCGTCACCGTATTCGACGAAATTCCGTACCAACGGATACGGCCTGCTGCAACTTGGGACTCAAGATAGCCAAAAGCCCGCTCTATCCTACGGTAGAATTCATCCCGTAGTTCAGCCAGGTTGGATCCGCCGTGATGTGCCGCTTCGGACAGAAAATATTCCGGATTGTGGAGCAAGCAGACATCGAGCGTTTCCAATCCTAAGCGATCCAACGACGCGTCCAGTTGATCGGCCAAAAACTCAGGATGGATGCAATGCCAAATGCCCTCGCCGTACTTCACTATCTCAGGGTAGGGTCGGCCGGCCTGTTCGCGCGCCTCCGCCACTTTTAAATTGTGCCCCTGCATGTACCCGATCTTTGAGACCACGATGAATTCGTCACGGGCAAGGGCCTTCTTTGCTGTCAAGTCACGCAGCAGAGAACCGACCAGGCGTTCGCTCTCGCCATCCATATAATTGGTCGATGTGTCGACGAGATTGACACCCTCTTGAAGGGCCTTTGCCAGGGCGGCAGCCTGCTCCGGATCACTTCCGTCCACACGATAACAGCCGAATCCCAACTTTGATGTCGTCAGTCCCGTCGAACCCAATGACACATAGCCATGTTCGAACTTCCCGGAATTTCTTGGCTGATTCACCAGACGGACGGCGTACCGTGCCGTTCCTTCACTGGTCGCGTATCCGGCAAGCAGCCGCCCCTGCAATCTCCTCCCCCGAGAGCCCTGGGTGGTCTGCGCGGCTGCAGTGCGAAGGGCCTTGTCCGCTGCCAAGGGGTCCGTCAACGGTTGTTGACACGCGAAGTTTCGGCAAAGATAGAGGGCGGCCTGACCATTCACTAGTCCTTTCCCGGTGAGGAGGGGATGAGAGGATGTCCCATCAATCCGATTCGTTAGGGCAATAATTCGATTCGGTAGAAATACATCACAAGTCGCTTGCCAGAGCGCAGCCAACCCGGGATCATCCTTTTTCCCGACGAATGCGAGCTCGAGCGGGCCTTCCGTCAAAAAATCGACGACGGCCAGACTTTTTGCGAATGCTCTCGGATAACGCGTCATCTGTTTCCCGTAAGCGCGGACCGCCCCAGTCGCGGCCTCTCGAAAATCCTGACGGTCATAATGAAACGAGAGTTTCGCCAACAGGGAGGCTGCCACGGCATTGCCGCTCGGCGTCGCACCATCGGCCCCCTCTCGCCCACGTAGGATGAGCAATTCGTGTTGTTGTGAGGTGGTAAAAAACCCTCCTTGGTCGCGGTCATGAAACGCCTCAAGCAATCGTTCCGCCAGTTCCTGTGCAGTCGCGAGATAGCGCTCGTTTCCGCAGGCCTCATAGAGATCAACGAGGCCCTCTCCAAAGTAGGCATAGTCTTCCAAGACGGCATCGAGATGCGCGCGCCCTTTCCGAGAGGTCCGATGCATGCGACCCTCAGCGGTTCGATGCACGCGGAGAATAAAGTCCGCCGCGAGACAGGCTGCATCGACGAAGCGCGATATGCCCAATACACGACCAGCTTCGGCCATACCCGAAATCATCATACCGTTCCAGGCGGTAATGACCTTATCGTCCAAGGCGGGAGGCACTCGTTGTTTGCGTGCTTCATAAAGCAGGGGACGAACCCGCCGCATCGTGTCCTGTAGTTCATCAACCGTCAGATCCAACTCCTGCGCAATCGATTCAATCGGGCGCATTCGATTGGGAATATTCGTATGCTCCCAGTTTCCTTGCTCGGTGATGTCGTAGCAGGCGCAAATTCGGCGGGCATCTTCGTCATTTTGGAGAACGGCTCGAATTTCGCTGGGGGTCCAGACGAAAAACTTACCTTCTACACCTTCCGAGTCGGCATCGGTTGCAGAATAGAACCCTCCCTCGGAGTCGGTCATCTCCCGCAAAATGTACTCCAACACGTCTATGACGACGTGACGATATGACGCTTGTTTGGTGACCTGATATGCTTCGAGATAAATTCTGACAAGCAATGCATTGTCGTAGAGCATTTTCTCGAAGTGCGGGACCAACCACCGCTCATCGGTCGAATAACGAGCAAAACCTCCCCCAATGTGGTCGTAGATCCCGCCAGCCGCCATAGCGTCCAGCGTCTTCGTGACCATTTGCAACGTCTTGGCGTCGCCTGTTCGGCGATAGCATCGAAGGAGGAGTGAGAGACCAGCTGCCGGAGGAAATTTCGGTGCGGAGCCGAATCCTCCAAATCGGGAATCGAATTCCCGGCTGAAATCATTGGCCGCCTCATCGAGAACCTCGGCGCTGATCGAAACAGGGGCGGGAGCCTGCCACTCGCGTTTCAATCGCGCCGTGAGCTCACGGGCTTTCGCGCGGAGGTCTGATGAATTGTTTTCCCACACCTCGGTAATTTTCTTCAGTAATGTGCCGAATCCTGGCCGTCCCCATCGGTCATCTGGAGGGAAATACGTCCCCGCAAAAAAAGGTTCTTGATCCGGTGTGAGAAACACGGTCATCGGCCAACCGCCTTGGCCGTTATTCATGGCCACAGTCGCAGCCATGTAAATTTCATCGAGATCCGGTCGTTCTTCCCGATCCACTTTAATGCACAGAAAATGGCGGTTCATGAGCGCGGCGATCGCCTCATTCTCGAACGATTCACGCTCCATCACATGACACCAATGACAGGCCGAATAGCCGATCGAAAGCAGGATGGGACAGTTCTTTTCTCTCGCAAGCCTCAAGGCCTCCGGTCCCCAGGGATACCAATCAACCGGGTTATAGGCGTGTTGAAGTAAATAGGGACTGGTTTCGTGAATGAGCCGATTGGGAGGGCGGGACGCAGACGGTGACGACATGGCGTCACCTTAGCATCCGACAGAAACGAGGATCAACGGACCAAAAAGAAAAGCCTACGGTCCGAAGACCATAGGCTCTTCCTCAATTCGAAGCTGGAATCGAATAAGTGCCGAGATGGGGTCTCGAAATTACTTGCCCTTCTTCTCGTCCTTCTTTTCGTCCTTCTTTTCGCTGAACGTGTCGGCATGGCCGCCCTTCTTCTCGTCCTTCTTGTCCTTCTTTTCTTCACCGTACACGAGGACGTGGCCGCCCTTCTTCTCGTCCTTCTTGTCCTTCTTCTCTTCGCCCGCAAATGCCGGGGCGCTGAAGGTCACTGCGACTGCAACTGCCATGATGGCCATCAACATGCGCTTCATAGTTCCCTACCCCCTATAGATATTGTGATGTGATGTTTGCCTGACCATCAGGCAAACGGTCGGTACCGTATCGAATTGCTCCTTGTCTTGTCAATCCGAGATTCTTTCGTTCACGGGTATTCGACTCGATATTCTTCCCTCAGAAACACACCCTTTGTGGTATGGTTAAAGCAATCTCGCCGTCTGAGTGGCCCGCATGAATGACATCGGTCCATACTCAAACTATCGCCTTACAGTTCGGCTTGAACTTGCGAATAAACCAGGCATGTTTGCAAGAGTTGCTGCCGCATTGGCGGAAGAAGAGGCGAATCTAGGCGCCGTCGACTTAGTATCTGCTACAGCCGACCGCATGGTACGGGACGTCACGTTCGACGTGCGGGATGAAGCCCACGGGGATCGGGTCCTCAAGCGCTTGGGGGGAATTCCACAAGTTACAGTCCTCTCCGCTTCGGACCGCATTTTCCTCCTCCACCTTGGGGGAAAGATCCAGGTCCAGAGCAAACTCCCCATTTCCACGCGCAATGTCCTCTCAATGGTCTATACCCCCGGAGTCGGGCGGGTGTCGCAGGCGATTGCCAAAGACAAGACGAAAGCCTATGCCTTTACCATGAAGAGTAACAGTCTCGCCGTCGTCACGGACGGATCAGCCGTGCTGGGTCTCGGAAATTTAGGGCCTGAGGCGGCGCTTCCTGTCATGGAAGGGAAGGCCATGCTCTTTAAGGAACTGGCTGGGATCGATGCCTGGCCGATCTGCCTTGGTACCCAAGACCCCGATGAAATCGTTCGAACCGTGCAAGCCATCGCACCGGGATTCGGCGCGATTAATTTAGAAGACATCGGCGCTCCGCGCTGTTTTGACATCGAACGACGTCTCAAAGCCTCGCTCGACATTCCAGTCATGCATGACGATCAACATGGTACGGCGGTCGTCTTGCTGGCAGCCCTCACCAATGCGCTCACGGTCCTGGGAAAACACATCGAGCGTGTCCGGATAGTGGTAAACGGCTTAGGTGCCGCTGGAACCGCCTGCTGCCGCATGTTGCTGGCCGCCGGCGTCTCCCATCTGCTGGGGTGCGACAAGGAAGGCATCATCCTCTATGGAGAGGCTGACAAGCTTCGTGCCTGTCGAACGGACCTCTCCGCATGCCTCACGCCGAATCGCCCGAAGGGAAGCTTGCGGGATGCGTTGAAAGGCGCCGATGTGTTCATCGGCCTTTCCGTCGGCAACGTGTTGACGGCTGAGGACCTCGACCTCATGGTACCGGATCGCATAGTTTTTGCGATGGCCAACCCTGATCCCGAGGTGTCACCTGCGCTCGCGATTTCGCATTGCCGAATTTTCGCAACTGGGCGGTCCGATTTTCCCAACCAAATCAATAACGCCTTGGCATTCCCGGGCATCTTTCGTGGCGCACTCGATGTGCAAGCATCTGAAATCAACGAATCAATGAAACTTGCAGCTGCGAGAGCCCTGGCTGAGACGATTCCTCGAGCCGCCTTGAGTGAGGACTACATTATCCCGAGCATATTCGACAAAGAAGTCGTTCCTCGTTTAGCACGTGCCGTTGCAGCAGCGGCACGCGAGACCGGCGTCGCTCGCCGGCGACCGAAATTCTCTGATGAGAGACCGCCGTCCTAGGCAATCCTCGCGAGATGGGCATATCCTGATTCGATCACGAAACCCGAATTCCCTCGATTCTCCCTTCTGGCTGCCGACGGGGCTGTGCTACAATGCCAGCGTGTTATCCTGAGCGCGTGGATTGCGATGCCATTTTCAACCAGCAAGTTCATGAAATTTCGGAGTGGGATGCAGAAACGGATCGGCTCGCTCCGTTCGAAGACTGAAGACAGTATGGATGTGGCCGTGGATACCATGATGCAGGAACGGGTCGACAGTTATTTCCGGGTCGAAGAGGGGCTGGAAGAAATTGTGAAGTCCTTGTCCCAGATCGAAGAAGAACTCGAGCAGGTCCGAGATCTCTCCGGTGCCATGCGATTGGAATCCAGGCTCGAATTCGTCGAAGACCGCTGGGACGATCTGGATAGTGAAATCAGAGAACGGCCCCGGCGGCGGCGACGCAAAATCAGCCTCGCCGATATGTTGAAGGCGGCGAGCGGTGGAGGGGGAGACCTTTCCCAAAGCTCCGGAAGTGTCAACAATGCGGTGGATGCCTACGCGATTATGGGAGTGGAATTCGGCAGCTCGCTCGCTGATGTCACGGCGGCCTTTCGCCAAAAGGCAAAACTGCTGCATCCAGATGCCAATAACGGCGATCGCCGTTTGGAGCCGGAACTCCGCCGGATGCTTGACGCCTATCAATTTCTTAAAGAATACCTGAGTCTGAGCAATACCGAACCGATGAGGCCGCCAGACCGTCCCTATAGTCCAGCCGAGTAACCAGTGGCAGCCACACCTCCTTCTCACAACAACTACATCACGAGCCGCCGCGAACTTGATTCACTCTGCGAACGGCTTCAATCAAGCACACGCCTGGCCCTCGATACGGAATTTGTTGGAGAAGATAGTTTTGTCCCAAAACTTGAACTCATTCAGATCGCCTCACAGGACATTTCGGCCGTCATTGATTTTCCCGCTGTCCAAGCCGACGGTTCACTCGCACGGTTCTGGGAGCTTCTTTGTGATCCCGGCATAGAAAAGGTCGTCCACGCTGGCCGGCAGGATCTTGACCTCTTTGCTATCCACGCCGGACAGATACCTAAACCATTTTTTGACACGCAGATCGCCGCCGCGATGCTCGGATTCGGGGCACAAGTCGCCTATGCCAATCTCGTTCAACGAATCCATGGGACCAAACTGGCAAAGGCTCACACCTTCACAAACTGGAGCGCGCGGCCGCTCTCACGAGACCAGATTGCGTATGCGGCCGAAGATGTGCAGTTCCTCTTGCCCATCCACACACATCTTCACAAGCGGCTGCACGCGTTGGGTCGGGTCGAATGGGTTCGTGAAGAGTTTTCCCGTCTGGAAACCTCAGTGGGGGAGAAGAGCAAAGAACCACTCGATCGCTATCAGCGGATCCGGGGATGGGAGAGTCTTAAACCGAAGCAGGCGGCGATTCTGAGAGATCTCGCCGCCTGGAGGGAAACCGAAGCACGCCGCCGCAATGTCCCGCGTGGGCGTGTCATGCGGGATGAAGTCCTGCTGCAGCTCGCCCGTCATCCTCCGCGAACGGTGGAGGAACTGCGTGGACTTCGAGGATTGCACGGCTCTGAGATCGATCGGAACGGGGAGCAACTGATTGCTGTGATTACCACGGCATTGGCCCTTCCACCTTCTGGCTGGCCGGAAGTCCCCCGCGAGCGCAAACCGGAACCAGAATCGATTGGATTGGTCGAACTCCTTCAGGCCGTTTTGAAGGCACGCGCGGCGGACGCCGAGATTGCTCCAACATTGCTGGCAACCAGCGCGGATTTACAGGCGCTCGTCGAAGCCAAGGAAAAGAAGACGGCTGTGGATCTCCCGCTCTTACGTGGATGGCGACGAGAACTAGCCGGAAATATCCTCCTTCAAGTGTTGGAAGGCACAGTGATGGTCTCCATAGATCCCACTTCCGGAGTTCTGCGTACGACTACCAACTCTTCACCCCACGCTCGCTCCTAGACTGGCTATCGGTATTCTTGCTTTTCCCGGCTGTGTCACCGTTCAAAAACGGCTTCCAATCGTCGAATGCCTACGCATGGCAACGCCCGTTCGATAGGCATGCAAAACTCAGCCAATGAATTCGACATCTTACAGGCAACATTAAGACGGACTGTTCTCTGGCACGAAATGGAGAATGGTATGGAACTCGCAGGGTAACTTCCGAAGTCCCCAATAATCTGTTGGCTCAGATACCATGTTCGGCAATACCTGGAAGACGTTCTTAGCCTTGGTTACGCCTGGCGGCTTTATTTTCATCGCCGCGCTTGGCTTCCTTCGCCCGCAAGGACTGCCGACTTGGCTGCACCAGCCCATCGCGGCTCTGCCGTATATCGTTCTGGTCTTCGGTCTGATTTTTGGCTGGTACTTTTCACATACCAGAATGATTCTCTCTCTCCTCGCGCTCGCCATCACGGACCGCGCCCTCTTTTTATTTCCCATGGCGGGACATGATACGAATTCGCTGAGCCATACGATATTTTCAATCAGCGCCTTCTTGCTTCCACTCAATCTGCTCGCCTTTTCCCTTCTGAAAGATGACTCGATATCATCAATCCGCGGCCTCATTCGACTCCTTGCCATCCTGGTTCAACCGTTTCTCGTCCTATGGCTTTGCTATCCTGGGCAACAGGAAATCGCCGCTACATTTCGGCAGGCTTATCTACCAGGGGTCCCCATGAATTGGACCCCGATACCTCAGGCTGCGCTCTTGGTTTATCTTGTCGCCGGATTGATGCAGTTCATTCGCTTTGTTGTTCGTCGGGACCCTTTTGACGGCGGATCAGTGTGGGCAATGGCCGCCGTCTTTTTCGCTTTTCATGGTCAACAATTCGGTTGGCAGGCGACCAACTTCTTCTCGGCGGCGGGACTCATTTTATTTGTCACGTTGATCCAGTCTTCGTATCAACGCACCTATCGGGACGATCTCACCGGAGTTGCGGGACGCTTGGCATACGAGGAAGCCACGGCACAGCTGGGCAAACAATTCGCCGTCGCCGTGCTTTCCATCGATCAGCTGAAACCTTATGCCCATACCCTCGGCAGATCAGTCGCCGAACAGATATTGAAACTGATTGCGCCAAAAGTCCAATCCGCGTGCCATGGAGGTCAAGTCTTTCGTATCAGCGGAGAAGAGTTGACGCTGCTTTTCCCGAATCATTCTGCAGTGGAAACAGTCGCTGCATTGGAACAGGTCAGAAAAACAGTCGCGAGCACATCGCTCTATCTCAGGGACCACAAACGTGTCTGGGAGGATAGCCGAGGAACCAAGCAGCCGGGACGCAACGATCGGGAACTGCCTCTATCTGTTAGCATCGGCGTGGCGGACAAAGCGGCAGAGCCTGCTACGCTGAGCCTGGTGATCAAATCAGCATATCGTGCGCTGTACGACGCAAAGTCGGCAGGAGGGAACGTGGTAAAACGAGGTGTCGTGGCAGTCGAATCGGTCCGTCGATCGGCAGGCACTTCGGGAAGAATGGTCGCCCACAGCGAACACTGAGCCTATAGGATGTCTTTTACAGCTTCGGCCGGCCTCGCAAGCAACGCTTTCTCACCCTTTTCAACGATCGGGCGCTGAATCAAATCAGGATGCTCGATCATCAGATCGATCAGGGCATCATCCGACAGGACCTTCTTCGCCAATCCCAGGTCCTTGTAGATATCTTCCTTGGTCCGCAAAACATCTCTTGGTGATAACTTGGCTTTCTTAAGCAGCGCTTTCAGTTGCGATTTCGTGAAGGGCTGCTCATAGTAGTTGATCGTGATGAATGGTTTGCCGCTCTCCTTGAGTAGTTGCACTGCTTGTCGGCAGGTCGAACAGGTTGGCTTTTGATAAATCGTTACCTCGGACATGCTGTCACTCCTTTGGTTTGGGGCAGGCATACCTTGACGCCATTTTTCCCGCTGTGGTACATGCTGTTCATTATTAGTTCGTTTGATCGACTACGATGCCCTCAGTAGGAACCAGCTCCAGCGGCCAATTTTCCTGCGCCACCTCCACGCAACGCACGTTACGCGACCTCCGCACCAAGCGGAAAGGGCAGCCGGTTTTCGTCATGGGTCATCTCCTCGAGCGGAGAGGCCAGGAAGCCACTTTTGAAGTGTTCAACGATCGACTTGCTGTCGTCAAGTTTTCCGACGGCCTGGCTATCGGCTATGACCCTTTCGAGCTGCTCCTTCCCACAGACATTGACCCTCAAGGCATTGCCTATTTCGAAATCCGCAAATGCCGGGACTGTGAACAACTGTTTCCCCTCACGAGCGAGGAATGCGACGCAGAAGAGGAACCAACGTCCTGTCCGGAATGCCGCGCGTAACAGCCCCCTAGTCGACAAGGGGTGCCACTTCGATCGCTTTCTTGATCAAACAATCCCCCGCGAACGATTGCAGCGACATCGGAAGCATGCTCGCGTCGATGATCCGCACGGTCATGACTTTATAGCCGTCTGCTGATTTCGTCCCTTCCACCCTCATCGCATGACAAATCTCAAGCTTTTTCCAAATAAGATTGGCCAGGATCGACTCGGAAGCCAGAAGCTTGGTGTCCGACACCATATCGCCGACAGAGGCTTTGACTGAGACTCGCGACTTATCTTTTGGGACTTCAGACACCACCGCAAAAATCAATAATTCGTCCTGTGAATACCCTAGCCCTGCCGCTCCGAGGACAATCGAGAGTGCGAGTACCGTGAACCGGAGGAGTTTCATGCCGTACCTCACCATTTTCCGTTCGACCACAGGCATGAGGAAGATCCTCGATGAGCGCCCCTCTTAACGAGTCGGCGCGGGCCCCCCATGGCTGAGCGTACTGGTACCCACTGATTTCGCCGGTACCGGATTTGACGCAGGATCGTGCGGTTTCCAGAAGATGACCAACGCAGAAATGAGAACGAGCAGGCCGACCACGACCATAAGGGGCACAAAATGCTTCATGGAAAGCACCGCAGCAACAATTTTATTCAGTATGCCAATCGACCGAGAGCATTTCAAGATCGCGCAGCGCCATCTTGCATCTTTATGACCATGTGTAGCACATTAGCCAAAGGAGACTGCTATGCCGCACGATTTCATGCCTGGTCTGGCCGGAGTTCCCGCTGCCAAGTCTGCCGTCAGTGATGTGGACGGGGAACGGGGGATTCTTGAATACCGTGGTATCCGGATTGAAGAACTCTGCGCCGGATCGTCCTATCTGGAAACGGCCTACCTGCTGCTGTTTGGACACCTACCAAACAAAGACACGTTTACGCGGTGGCAGGCAGACATCATCCATCACCGGCGTGTGAAATACTCCATTGTCGATCTGATGAAATGTTTGCCGGAGCAAGGCCACCCCATGGATGCCCTGCAGGCTGCCGTTGCCGCCCTCGGGATGTTCTATCCGGGCCGCAATGTCAAAGATGTTGAAAATAACTACTGGTCTGCTGTGCGATTAGTGGCGAAACTGCCGACCATCGTGGCGGCCTGGGCGCGACTCCGCCACGGCGACGACGTGATCCCGCCGCGCGACGACCTGGGTTTCAGCGAAAACTTTTTCTACATGCTGACCGAAACGATGCCGCATCCGCTGTGGGGAGACGTGTTCGACGATTGCCTGATTCTGCACGCCGAACATACGATGAACGCCTCGACCTTCACAGGACTTGTGACTGCGTCGACTCTGGCCGATCCTTACACCGTCGTCGCTTCGTCGATCGGTGCACTCAAAGGCCCCCTCCATGGCGGAGCGAACGAAGAAGTGATTCAAATGCTGAAAGAAATCGGCACGCCGGGAAATGCACTCGGTTATGTCAAGGAACACCTCAATAATAAGAAAAAGCTTATGGGATTCGGTCACCGTGTCTACAAGGTCAAAGATCCCCGGGCCATCATTCTGCAGCGACTGTGCGAGCGGCTCTTTCAGGAGTGTGGCAGTTCGCCCTTGTACCAAATAGCCGTAAAGGTCGAGCAGGCGGCAGGGGAGTTATTGGCAAGAAAAGGCATCTATCCCAACGTCGATTTCTACTCCGGCGTTATCTACGACAAGATGGGGATCGAGACGGATCTGTTTACGCCCCTGTTTGCCATGGCCCGTGTCTCCGGCTGGCTAGCCCACTGGTTGGAGCAGCTACGGGAGAACAAACTGTTTCGTCCCGATCAGATTTATGCCGGCGAACATAATCGCCCCTACGTGCCTCTTGATCAACGCCCCTAGCCTCCCCCCTTGACTCAGGAAAGAGCCTGATTACCTACACCGCAAGAAGTTGAATCGGCGCAGCGCCAGTAGGCATTTACCCAAACACACAATAAGCCAAAGGGGGCTAACTATGGCACTCGTACGGTGGGATCCTTTCCGTGAGCTGGAAGATATGTCCGAACGATTGAATCGTGTCTTCACACGTCCTGCACTCCGTCCATCCGGGAAAGAGGCTTTGACAGTGGCCGACTGGATGCCGACAGTCGACATCAGCGAAACTGATGCGGAATATCTCATTAAGGCAGAGTTGCCCGAGGTGAAGAAGGAGGATGTCAAAGTCACGGTCGAAGAAGGCGTGCTCACGCTACAGGGCGAACGTCGGCAGGAGAAGGAAGAAAAGGGCAAGAAATATCACCGTGTGGAACGTTCGTACGGGAGCTTCGTCCGGAGCTTTACGCTTCCGGAATCGGTGGATGAAGCCGGTGTCAAAGCCGAATACAAGGACGGTGTGTTAAGCCTGCACCTTCCAAAAACCGAGAAAGTGAAACCGAAAGCCATCGACGTGAAAGTGGTGTAAGGGCAGTATTTCAAAACACCTCACCCCGAAAGGCCCGCGGACGCGGGCCTTTCTATTTTTCAGACGACCGTTCCTGCATCACAAGTTCCCAATCCCCGCTATCGTGATGGCATCGCAGCACGTAGCGATGCTGATCGTTCGCACGAACCCGAAAGTAACTGTGAGTCTCCGAATACCACCGTTCGGCCACATCCAGCACAAGTAAATGGACGCCGTCGATTGTGAACGCCCGCGGCGTCTCTTCCCCTTTGTATCCCGCATAGGATTCAACCCTGACACGCGGCACGTCCATCTCCACACCCTTGTGCAAGTAGGTAGGCTGAGTTTATCATGGCGCCCGCGGTGAGTGAGAACCCTTACCATGGAGTCGAATGCATGAAGAACGATCAGAACAGAAAATCATCCGGAGCGACGAGAACAGAACGGGATACGATGGGCGAGTTGGCCGTTCCGTCTGAAGCCTATTACGGGGTCCAAACAGCCCGCGCAATCGAAAATTTTCCGATCAGCCCGCTGCGTATGCCCCGCTCTGTCATCAGGGCGATGGGCTTGATCAAACGATCTGCTGCATCGGTCAATCATTCGCTCGGACTGCTCGACACTAAACCGGCCGAAGCGATCAGGAAGGCAGCCACCGAAGTCGTGGAAGGAAAACTCGATGCAGAGTTTCCGGTTGATATTTTCCAAACCGGCTCCGGCACCTCGACCAACATGAATACCAACGAGGTGATATCGAACCGAGCCACAGAATTGCTTGGTGGCAGCCGGGGCAGCAAACTCGTGCATCCGAACGACCATGTGAATCTGGGCCAATCCAGCAACGACGTCATTCCAACGGCCATCCATATCGCGGCATCGGAAACAATTCACCACCAGCTCATTCCCGCCCTCACGCGGCTTCATAAGGCGCTTGATCGCAAAGCGAAAGAATTCGACAAAATTGTCAAGATCGGCCGAACCCATTTACAGGACGCCACCCCGGTTCGTCTCGGCCAGGAGTTCGGAGGGTACGCCAGACAGATCGAATTGGGTATCGCCCGGATGAAACATGCACAAGAGGCCTTGAGCGAAGTCGCGCTCGGCGGCACGGCGGTGGGAACTGGACTGAATTGTCATCCGGACTTCTCCGCGAAAGTGATGACGATCATTTCCAAAGAGACCGGTTGCTCGTTCAAGGAGGCACAAAACCACTTCGAAGCCCAGTCTACGCAGGACTCGCTGGTTGAGGCCAGCGGGGAGTTGCGCACGTTGGCCGTGAGCCTCATGAAAATTGCCAACGACATTCGCTGGCTCGGTTCAGGCCCCCGCTGCGGATTGGGAGAGATCAACCTGCCGGAGACACAACCGGGCTCTTCGATTATGCCGGGCAAGGTCAATCCGGTCATTGCCGAATCCGTCACGATGGTCTGCGCGCAAGTGATCGGCAACGACGTCACCGTAACCGTCGGTGGACAGGCAGCTAACTTCGAATTGATTGTCATGTTGCCGGTTATGGCCTACAACATCCTGCAATCCATCGAACTCCTCGCAACCGCCTCCAATAACTTTGCGGCGAAATGTATCGAAGACATTAAGGCCAATGAAGAGCGCTGCAAGAGTTTGATCGAGGAAAGTCTCGCCAT
Organism: Nitrospira sp.; assembly: GCA_033852435.1. Lineage (GTDB taxonomy): Bacteria > Nitrospirota > Nitrospiria > Nitrospirales > Nitrospiraceae > Nitrospira_C. The sequence continues at coordinate 29,405 of JAWOMO010000109.1, read as the reverse complement.
GTGCACGGCCTTGGCCCCCGAGATCGGCTATGAAGCGGCAGCCAAGCTTGCGAAGGATGCTTACAAGACAGGCAAAACGGTGCGCGAAGTCGCGATGGAGCAAAAGGTCCTGCCGGAAAAACGCCTGACCGAGCTGCTTGATCCATGGCGCATGACTGAGCCTGGTGGACCGGTAGGAAGTGCAGGAGGGTAGCTGAGGGCTCCTCGCGGGATATTTTGACACTTCAGGAATGGCTATGCTAAAGTCCGCGGAACTGTTGAGGTTCTAGACTTTTCTCTATCCACTATACCTAGGGAACAACGCATGAGCGCAGCGCAGAAGCACGTGATTATTGTGGCCGGTGCCGGACCAGCCGGCATGGCAGTCGCTTCCTCTCTCGTAAAGGCAGGTCATGAAGTCATTGTCCTGAACCGAGATATCAAGTTCGGCGGACTTGCCGAATATGGGATCTTTCCCTCGAAGCTGAAATTGCGCGGCGGTCTCAGGAAACAATATTGGGAACTCCTCGAACAACCGAACGTGCATTATCTCGGCAATGTTTCAATCGGTAACGGCAAGGATCTTACCGTCGATGAGGTCCGGGGGCTCGGTGCCAGCGCCGTCGTCTTCTCAATCGGGGCTCAAGGGACCAAAGCCATCGGTGTGGAAGGGGACTCGGCCAAGGGTGTCTTCCACGCAAAGGATGTCGTCTATCATTTTAATCGGCTGCCTGGATTCGGAGACCGCCCTTTCGATATGGGAAAGCACGTGGCGGTGATTGGGGCAGGGGATGTGATGGTGGATATTTCCCACTGGCTGATCCGCTATAAGAAGGTGGAGCGGGTAACGGCTATCGTCAGGCGCGGGCCGGTGGAACGGAAATACAACCCCAAGGAAATCCGGGCGGTCTGTGCCAACATGGATGTCGAAGGCATCAAGAACGAGATCGAACGTATTAAGGATCGTATGGTTGCAGTCGGCCAAAAGTCCGATGACGTGCTAAAGGGCCTCTTGGACGAATTCACGAAATGCGAACCGAAGGTCAGCGACACCAAGATGGGTTTCAAGTTTTTGGCCTCGCCGAAGCGTATTCTCGTCGATGGCAGCAACCGGGTGCTGGGGCTCGAGATGGAAGACAATAAGCTCGATCCCAAAGGCGAGGATACGGTGGCAGTTGGCCTGAAGCAGTATTATGAATTCCCGTGCGATGCAGTCGTCTTTGCGGTCGGCGACAAAGTCGATGAGACTGTAGGCCTACCATATAAGAATGGCATGTTCGTCACTAACCCGAACAAGACAGGCAATGACCCCGATGATGCGCTCTTTCAGGCCTATGACGAAGCCACAGGGAAAGTGGTAGAAGGCGTCTTTCTGGCCGGCTGGGCCAGAAAAGCCAGCGAAGGCCTCGTTGGAGTGGCGAAACGCGATGGCGACTGGTGCGCAGAAGTTGTGACGCGATACTTGGCCGATAAGTCGAGCCGCAGCGACGCGAAGCCGGTGCTCGACAAACTGCACGCTCTTCTCAAATCCCGCAAGAGCCATCCCGTCGATATCAAGGGATTGCGCGCACTCGAAGCCGCCGAGAAAGCTCACAGAGGTGCGTCGGACTCTATCGGTGAATTTAAATACGCGAGCAACCAGGAAATGCTCGCGCTGATCGAGCGCGGCAAGGCCTAAGGTCTAGCGTCGACTATCCGTCGCCCCACTTCAGCTTTTCCCGCAAAACCTCGTAGTAATTGGTTTCCGGAAAGCGGATCAACCTGGTCCGATGCTCCGCAACTTTGAGCACAACCGTATCGCCTTGCGTCAGCGCCACACCCACTTGCCCGTCGAGTGTGGCCATCGCTCCCTCATCCTTACTCGTCAGCGTCACGTCTATTTCCGCATCGCCCGGTACGATCAACGGCCGATGGGTGAGCGTATGCGGACATATCGGTGTCAGAATCAACGATTGGACGGCTGGATTGATGATCGGCCCTCCTGCTGACAATGAATACGCGGTCGATCCCGTCGGGGTGCTCACGATTAATCCGTCGCCACGCAAGTTGGTGACGAACTGTCCTTCGATGGCGATCTGCAATTCGATCATGCGAGCCAGCGTGCCCTTGCTTACAACAACGTCGTTGAGCACCACTCCCTGCGCGACCGTTTCACCATGGCGATGAATATGTGTGCCAAGCATGAGACGCTCATCGAGAACGAAGTCATTAGCGAACACTCGTTCCAGCGAGGGATACAGATGTTCCAATCGGACTTCGGTGAGAAACCCAAGCCCACCCATATTGACGCCAAGAATAGGAATGCCTCGCTCTCCAGCCAAACGTGCCGCATTGAGCATGGTGCCGTCGCCGCCCAAGACCAGCAGAACGTCGGCCTTTCCAGCCAATTGAGTTTTCTGAATTCCGCCCTGCTCGCCCAGCAGGGTCGCCGACGTCGTATCCAGCAGCACCTCGATGTGTCGAGCCCTCAGCCAATTGACTACCGATTCCAAGGTAGCCTTGACTTCGGGAAATTTAGGCTTAGTGAGAATACCGATGCTTTTACTTTTCATTGTGCCCGTTGTGTCATAAACAATCACGCGATCTTAGCCGGAAGGTGCGGGATTCTATCGGGAGGGTTCTTTTGAAGTCAACGAATGGAAATCGCTCGAATGCCAGCATTCCCCATGTGTGAGGAGTGAGGTCGTTCGATTGTTTCGTAACCTTGACACTCGACACCCTTCTAGTTAGAATTAGACCAGATTTTTCGAAGGGTTTGCGCAGTCAGTCATACGTACAGACCCCCACCAATTAAGGAGGCAGGATGTTCGAACGATTCACGGACAAGGGTCGGAAGATCATCATCCTGGCGAGAGAAGAGGCCGAGCGTCATCAGAATGACTACCTCGGGACCGAGCATCTCGTTTTAGCCATCCTCCGCGAATCCGATGGCATCGCCCTGATGATTTTGAAGAAGATGGGGCTCTCCACAGAGCAAATCCGCCTGGAGATCGAGCGGAATTTGCCTGGCGGCGGCACAACCATGACATTTGGAGAGATTCCCTTCAGCCCTCGAGTGAAAAAGGTGATCGAGTACGGGGTGGAAGAAGCCCGTCTCCTCGGCCACAACCACATCGGCAGCGAACATCTCCTCTTGGGATTGCTCCGGGAAGAGGAGGGGATCGGTGGGAAAATCCTCCGCAGCCTCGGCGCCAATCTCCTGACCGCGCGACAACTGACCGTGACCTTCCTGCGCAAGTCTGCTCCCCGCGAACGCGACCGGAAGAGCAACACGCCGGCGCTCGACGAGTTCGGGCGTGACCTCACGCAAATGGCGCAAGAAGGCCAGCTTGATCCGGTCATTGGGCGAGCCGACGAAATTGAACGTGTCTTGCAGATTCTCAGCCGTCGGACAAAAAACAATCCGGTTCTGATCGGAGAATCCGGTGTCGGAAAAACTGCCATCGTTGAAGGATTGGCACAGCGGATCGTGCAGTCTGAAGTGCCTGACAACTTGTTGTCACGCCGCGTTATTGCCTTGGACCTCGGATCATTGGTCGCTGGTACGAAATATCGAGGCCAGTTCGAAGAACGCCTCAAGGTCGTGATGAAGGAAATTGTGCAGGCCGGCAACATCATTATCTTCATCGACGAGTTGCATACGTTGGTCGGAGCTGGCGCTGCCGAGGGCTCCATTGACGCATCAAACATGTTGAAGCCTGCGCTTTCGCGCGGAGAGATTCAGTGCATCGGCGCGACCACATTAGATGAATATCGTAAACATATTGAAAAGGACGGGGCGCTCAAGCGCCGCTTCCAACCGATCTATGTCCAGCCGCCGAGCCTTGATGAAACGGTTCGCATCATTCAAGGGCTGCGCGATCGATACGAAGAACATCACGGTGTCGAGATTACTGAAGATGCCATTGTCGAAGCGGTGAAGCTGTCAGATCGGTACATCACCGATCGCTTCTTGCCGGATAAAGCAATCGATTTGATCGACGAAACCGGTTCACGCGCGAAACTCCAAACCTACGCATTGCCCGGCGAATTGAAGGCTATGGAACAGGAGCTCAAGAAAGTCTCCCGCGATAAAGAACTGGCGATTTCGATGCAGAACTTCGAAGAAGCGGTCCGCCATCGCGAGGAAGAGGAACGACTTCGAAAATTGCTCGACGAATCCAAGCGGGAGTGGAAGAAGAATCAGGAGAAGCATAAGCCGACCATCGGCAAGGAAGATGTGGCGTATGTCGTTTCGAAGATGACGGGCATCCCCCTCTTCAAGCTCGAAGAAGAAGAGTCCAATAAACTGCTTCGCATGGAAGATTTTTTGCACAAACGTGTCGTCGGCCAGAACGAAGCCATTTCAGCGGTGGCTCGTGCTATTCGGCGGTCGCGTGCCGGCCTCAAGGAGGCGAAGAAGCCGATTGGCTCCTTTATCTTCCTCGGACCAACCGGTGTCGGAAAAACCGAGCTGGCCAGAACCTTGGCTGAGTTCCTCTTCAATACGGAAGATGCGCTCATTCGGATCGATATGTCCGAATATCAGGAAAAGTTCACCAGTTCGCGGCTTTTCGGAGCACCTCCCGGTTATGTAGGCTATGAGGAAGGCGGCCAATTGACCGAGCGGGTTCGCCGTCGGCCCTATTCGGTCGTCCTCTTCGACGAAATCGAAAAGGCCCATCCGGATGTCTTCAATCTCTTGCTGCAAGTGTTGGATGATGGGGTGTTGACCGACAGTCTGGGACGGAAGGTTGACTTCAAAAATACCGTCGTGATCATGACATCCAATATCGGGACGAAGCTGATCCAAAAGGGTGTCTCGCTTGGGTTCCAGAGCACGGAAGCCGAGCAAGATCGTCACAAGAAAGAAGAAGTCATGGGAGAACTGCGACGCTCGTTCAGTCCTGAATTTTTGAACCGGATCGACGAGATCGTGGTCTTCCACCAATTGGACAAGTCGCATCTCACGAATATTCTCGACATTCTGTTGCGTGAGCTGAACCTGCGCCTCATCGACAAGGGTGTGGAAATCGAGGTGGATGACGAAGTCAAAGCCTGGCTGATCAAGGAAGGCTACGAGCCCCTCTATGGCGCCAGACCGATGCGCCGGACGATCCAGCGGGCGATCGGCGATCCTCTCTCGGAAGAGATGATCAAGGGTCGCTTTAAAGATAGCCGGAAGATCCGTGTCGTGTTGCGTGACGGCGCACCGGCTTTTGTCGAGCAGGAGGCCATGGCTGGTGTCTAACGGACGGCTGTGAATCACGTCCTTCTTAACCAATCACGACATCACATCACTGCGACCCTTGTTGCTACAATGGCGGCAAGGGTCGCAGTGCTTTCCGGGGGCGATCACCCCCGACTCTTTCTATGAAAACTCAGGCTGTTTCCCACAACGGTTCATGGACCGAAGGCCCACTCCTCGCTCTCGAAACGTCCTGCGATGAAACGGCCGCCGCTGTCCTCGCAGCTGATGGATCGGTCCTCTCCAACGTCATCTCCTCCCAGCATGCCGTCCACCAACGGTTCGGCGGTGTCGTCCCGGAACTCGCCTCTCGCGCACATATCGAGATGATTGAACGTGTGGCCACCTCCGCCATAGACGAAGCACAGCTGACTTGGAAAGACTTGGCCGGTATTGCCGTTACGCAGGGGCCTGGTTTGGCAGGAGGGTTGATAGTGGGGATCAATTACGCCAAAACACTCGCCTACAGTCTCGATCTTCCACTTGTCGGCATCAGTCATTTGGAAGGACACATTGCCTCCGCCTGGCTCCAGAACCCCCAGTTCCCCGTACCCTGCATCGTACTGGTTGTGTCAGGCGGCCATACGCACCTCTACCGGAAGAACCATGACGGCACATGTGAGTTGTTAGGCTGCACAAGGGATGATGCAGCAGGGGAGGCCTTCGACAAGGGCGCTCAAATGCTGGGGCTCGGCTTCCCCGGTGGTCCGGCACTGGATCGTCTCGCTCAGACCGGCAACCCCCGAGCGATCCGGTTCCCAAGGTCGTCGATGAAGAGGGGGAGTCTCGAGTTCAGCTTCAGCGGTTTAAAGACGGCATTGCTCTATAAACTTCAAGCGATGAATCAGGAATCTATCGAAGCGAAAAAGCAGGACCTTGCGGCGGGGTACCAGGAAGCGATCGTTGCAGTCTTGGTCGAGAAAGCGTTCACAGCGGTTTGTCAAACTGGCGTCAGAGCATTAGCGGTCGTCGGTGGCGTATCGGCCAATTCTCGACTCAGAATCCTCCTCCAACAGCGGGCGGATATGGAAGGGATTGCGTTGAGCATACCGCCGTTGCATTACTGCACCGATAACGCCGCCATGATTGCTGCAGCGGGCCGGCAGGCTCTGCGGAATGGACGACGCATGTTCATAGATGCAGAGGCCCATGCCACCTTGGAGCCGGTAACTCTCGGCACGATGTAACGACGAATCTAAAGGGAGCGAACTCATTCCAGACATTCACGGACAAGTAACCGGTCTCCGATCCAGCCAGATTGAAGCACTTGAACGCCTCTATCGACGTCGTGTGCCTCACGACAAAGTCCTCTCTCCCGAACTCGCTAGGACCATATGCCAGCTCTCGCAGGATTTCCGACGTCCCATCGGCGTTCTGTTGACGAGAAGGGGGCAGGTCCAAGAAATCATTGTGGGGACAGACCTCACATTGTCTCCAACCACTCTGGCCAAATTCCGAGCCGGTTCCCGATCCTTGCGCGGCTTACGGTTAATCAGAACGCAATTGCACGATCAGCCGCTGAGTCAAGAATCATTAACGGACCTCGCATACCTCCGTTTGGACCTTATCGGCGTGCTCTCCATAACTCCAGACGGCCATCCGGGTAATCTCTACCTTGCACATCTTCTTCCGCCAAACGGAACCGGTCAGCTCTGCAATCTTTTCAAAGCTACGCCCTTCCACCAATTCACGATGGCATTCGACCAATTCATCGAAGAGCTCGAGGCGGAAATGCAACGGGCGCGCGAGACCCACTCAGTCGAGCGGGGAGGGGAATCGGCAATTCTGGTCAGCGCCGCGTCGCGTAGTCGAGCCGAGCAGGAGGATCAGCTGGTTGAGCTTGCGGAGCTCGCGACATCAGCCGGAGTGACCGTCATCGATCGTCTGGTACAACGGACTCCAGACGGCCATCAACGCTATCTCCTGGGAACCGGAAAATTGAAGGATGTCCTGATCCAGACGCTTCACAAGGGCGCCGATATGGTGATCTTTGATCAGACACTGACTCCTGCCCAATCGCGTGCCATTTCAGAGATGACCGATATCAAGGTCATCGACCGCACTCAACTCATTTTGGATATTTTTGCCCGCCGTGCCCACAGTCGGGAAGGAAAGGTTCAGGTTGAGCTGGCTCAGCTACACTACCTGCTTCCGCGACTCTCCGGAAAAGGCACGCAACTGTCTCGCCTCGGCGGTGGTATCGGGACGAGGGGGCCCGGCGAGACGAAGTTAGAAACAGACCGACGACGGATCAGAGACCGCATCACACATCTGGAGCGAGAGCTGAACCAATTTGCCCGTCACCAGGACCAGCGCCGCGCCCGCCGTACGAGGTACGGCTTACCAGTCATCTCTCTCGTCGGCTACACGAATGCCGGAAAATCGACCCTTTTGAACGTCCTCACGAAGAGCCGTGTCTCGGCGGAGGACCGAGTCTTTGAAACGCTCGATACGACCAGCCGCAGGCTCCGGTTCCCACAGGATCGGGAGGTGATTATTACGGACACCGTCGGCTTCATCCGGGATCTTCCACAAGAACTCGTCGGGGCGTTCCGAACGACTCTGGAGGAATTGCGTGAGGCGGATTTGCTGGTGCACGTGGTCGATGTCGGAGCCAGTGACATCGACGCACATATTAAAGCCGTGGATACAGTGCTCACAGAGTTGGGTTTCCAACATATTCCCAAAGTTCTGGTCTTCAACAAGTGCGATCGCATTCCTCAGGGACAAGCCGAACTGCTATGCCATCGCTACCATGCTATTGGCATTTCGGCGCTCCAACCGGAGACCCTCCACCCGCTTCTCCGCCATCTCGAGCAACGGCTTGCGACGATCCTGCCTGCTTCGCCCCCAACCCTTGCTCCACATGCTGCTGTTCCGGCTCTTGCTTCTCGGCTGTAACCGCTGCACAATCACCTTCCACAAGTTCATCCATGATACGTAGAGCCCCCTCAACAGCCGCCCAGCGCACACGAGTGCAGAAGATCGCCAATGCGCTCCAACAAACCATGCCCGCACCCAAGATGGAGCTAGATCATCGGTCTCCTTGGGAATTACTGGTGGCCACTATTTTGTCAGCCCAGTGCACCGATGAACGAGTCAACAAAGTCACACCGGCACTCTTCAAACGCTATCGAACCGCTGCAGATCTGGCGAAGGCCCGTCTTACGGACGTTGAACAACTCATTCGTTCGACCGGCTTCTTCAAGAGCAAGGCCAAGAACATTATTGCCTGCAGCCAGGCCCTGACGGAACGCTTTCACGGGCAAGTTCCTAGCACTTTGGATGACTTGACATCACTGCCGGGGGTCGGGAGGAAAACTGCCAACGTCGTGCTTGGGAATGCATTCGATCAACCGGCCATCATCGTGGATACGCATGTAAAGCGCGTTGCCAACAGACTGGGGCTGACCAAATCCAACGATCCGGATCAGATCGAAACGGATCTGCAGCGCTTGTTCCCTCCATCACAATGGACAGTGGCATCGCAACGCTTGCTGCTTCACGGCCGTTATCTCTGCACGGCACGAGCGCCACAATGTCATCAATGCCCGATTTCCGCTCATTGCCCCTGGAATAGGAAAGGCTCACCATGATCCGCAGCATGACCGGATTCGGGCGAAGACAGACACCCTGGCAAGATGGCTCGGTGACAGTTGAACTGCGTTCCGTGAATCATCGGTTTCTCGAAGTAGCGTGCCGCTTGCCGCGGTCGTTGACGCAACTGGAGGAGAGTTTCAAGAAGGCCGTCCAGCAGCGCTGCACTAGAGGACGCGTCGATATGACCGTCACGGTCCAGGGGGGCAAGGGACGCGTGGGTACGGTCAACCTTGACCAGGCGCTCGCAAAACAGTACCATCAAGCCCTCCGTACCTTAAAGAAAACCCTCAAGCTGAGCGGGTCAATCGATCTCGCGCTCATCGCAGGGCTTCGAGATGTGGTCTCGGTTTCCGACCAACCGGCTGAAGATCCGAAACTGACCAAGCTGGTCCAGAAGTTAGCTGTGCAGGCGCTGGATGATTTGGAAGGGATGAGAAAACGGGAAGGCGCTGCCCTGGCCAAGGACATGCAGAGCCGAATTCAGGCTATCAGGGAACGCCGATCGTCCATTGCTGCCAAATCGCCAAAGTCAGTTCAGGAGTCATTCGAGCGGATGAAAAGTCGTGTGGAGAAACTCCTTGGGACAGAGCCCCCGGACCTCCCTCGTCTCCATCAGGAATTAGCCCTGTACGCGGACCGTGGGGACATTACAGAAGAAATAGTCAGATTAGACTCACATATGATACAGTTTGAGCAGGCGCTTAACCGCGCGGAATCTGTAGGCAAAACTCTCGATTTCCTCCTTCAGGAAATGGGGCGAGAGGTCAATACAATCGGCTCGAAAGCCAATGACGCTGAGATTGCCGGTCAGGTCGTGCATATAAAAGCAGAGTTGGAACGGATCAGGGAGCAGGTTCAGAACGTCGAATGAGTACCACGACCGCCAAAGCCGCCACCAGTCCTTCAGGAGCAGTCCGGTCTTCGACCGAACGACGGGGGATTCTTTTTATAATTTCGGCTCCGTCCGGGACAGGGAAAACCACGCTCTGTAAACAGCTGTCGACCAATATTCCTGGCCTTTGGCATTCGATTTCCTATACCACCAGAAAACCCCGGCCAGGCGAAGACCATGGGCGTGAATATTTTTTTACGGATGAGTCGATCTTTCAGTCGATGATTGACCGGCACGAATTCGTCGAGTGGGCACGCGTCTACGGACATCTCTACGGCACACCGAGAAAAATGCTGGCCGATAAAATCGAACAGGGGATCGATGTGCTGCTGGAAATCGATGTTCAGGGCGCCATGCAGGTCAAGAAGAAGTTCGATGACGCGGTATCGATTTTTATCCTTCCGCCGTCGATGACTGTGCTGCGGCAACGCCTCCAAGCCAGAGCCTCGGACTCGACCGAAGAGATCCAGCGGCGGTTGCAGAAGGTAAAGGAAGAGGTCTGGAGCTACCGGGAATATGCCTATATCGTGCGGAACGACGACTTGACGCGCTCGTTGCGCGACCTCGAGAGCATCTTTCTGGCTGAGCGCCTCAAAACAAAGCGATTGGACATGACCTGGATCGAGAACAATTTCATTCTCGACGATGATTCAAAACCCGGTGATCGGAAAGATCTACCATAACCGAAGGGGAGTACCGAACCCATGATCGACATGCTGAGCCTGTTGCCACAATACACACCGGACCAATTCGATTCGCGCCACCGTCTTGTCATCGTAGCGGCTCAACGCGCCAAACACATTCTACAGGGATCTCGTCCCTTCGGCCATTCGCGCTACACCAAGGAAACGACCATTGCGCTCGACGAAGTCCTGCGCGGTGAATGCAAGTTTCTGGTGGGCAAAGACGCACGCGATGCGATGAAGGAAGCCAAGCGCGGAAAAGAGGGAGAAACTGAACGCATGGCGATGATGACGGGTGAAGATGCCCGGGAGATCAAGAAAGAACTCAGCGTCTATGTCGATGACAGCCCCAAACCGGCTCAGGCAGAAACCGAGGAATAAGGTATGGACGCCGGCACGAAAGGACCGACACTCGTTGGAATACGCATCGTGCTCGGCGTGACCGGCAGCATCGCAGCCTACAAAGCCGTCAGCCTCCTCCGGGCCTTCGTTCGCGAAGGCGCAACGGTTGATGTCGCCATGACGCAGTCGGCCACCAACTTCGTCACGCCGCTGACCTTCGAGGTTCTCTCCGGACGGTCGGTCTCGACCGACCTGTTCGAAGCCCATCAGGAAATGAAACATCTCACAGTCCCCGAGCAAGCTGACGCGATCGTGATCGCCCCAGCCACGGCCAACTTTTTGGCCAAGGCTGCCTTAGGACTGGGCGACGATCTCCTCTCGACGATGCTGTTGACCGCCCAATGTCCCTTGATCTGTGCCCCGGCGATGGACGGAGACATGTGGGCCCACCAGACGGTCGTTGAACACGTGCGCACCCTGCGAGCGAGAGGCGTCGTCGTGGTCGATCCCGAAGACGGGCCTCTGGCTTCAGGCCGCACCGGACAAGGCCGCCTCGCGGAGGAAGAACGTATTCTCAATGCCCTTCAGACTGTGCTGGCCAAAAAACGCGATTGGCAAGGCCAATGTATCCTTGTATCGGCAGGGCCGACTCAAGAGCCCATCGATCCCGTGCGGTTCATCTCGAATCGCTCCTCGGGGAAAATGGGGTACGCCATTGCCGAAGCCGCGCAGGCGAGGGGAGCTCAGGTCGTGCTCGTCAGCGGACCGACCAACATTCCACCTCCGAAAGGTGTCGAGGTCGTGACGGTAGAAACTGCAGAAGAGATGAAAAAGGCGCTCTGCACCCGTTTGAGCTGGTCCACCGTCGTCGTCATGGCGGCGGCCGTGGCAGATTTCCGTCCCAAACACACCGCCACACAGAAGATGAAGAAACAGGCCAAGACGGAAACGACGCTGGATCTCGAACCGACCACCGACATCTTGGCGGCGCTTTCAGCGCAGCGAACCAATCAAATTCTTGTCGGCTTTGCCGCAGAGACGAACGATCTGCTGACCCATGCCACGGAGAAACTGAACAGAAAAGGTCTCGACCTGGTCGTTGCCAACGACGTGACCATAGCCGGCAGCGGATTCGGCAGTGAACAGAACGCGGCAACCTTGATCGAGCGGAATGGACAGACAACGGAATTCTCGCTCAGGCCCAAACGTGAATTGGCCGATAATATTCTGGATGCAGCACTCCGGTTGCTTCGCACCGCTCCATTGCACCGAACCGTCTCGAGGACAGCGGAAGGACGTTAGGCCATGGCTTCTAAGCAGAAAAGCGCCGCGAGCGCGATGGAAATAGATCGTCTGGCCACGCAACTGGCGAAAGACCCGCATTCCAAGGCATTTCTGCCCCTTGCCGAAGAATATTCCAAAGTCGGCATGTGGGAAGAGGCCGTCGCAGTTCTGGAAGACGGACTCAAGTACTATCCAGGATTCATCACGGCGATGGTGGCGCTGGGACGTGCGTATGACCAATTAAATCAACCGAACAAAGCGAGGGCCGTGCTCGAAGGAGCCGTGAAACTGAGCCCGGAAAACCTTCGCGCCCACCGCACGTTGATCAAGATTTACGCTGCTCAAGGGTTGACCGATGCGGCAATTCAATCCTGCAATGTCATCCTGGCCATGAATTCGCGTGACGAAGAGGCGCTGTCGCTCCAGGCTTCCCTCGGTGTGCCGGCCAAATCAGAACCGGTGCAACCGGAGCCTCCCGTCCCGATTCAGGCGAAGTCACTAGCACAGGAGCAATCAGCGCTCTTTGCAGAATCAGTCGAACAGGTTGATGCAACGGCAGAGGAACCCCCGACTTTTCGAATTGAAGCACATTCGGCCTTGGGAAAAGGAACTGCCGCAACTGATTCTCCTGTCGGCATGGCTACCAGCATCATGGAAAGCGCGCTCCACGAGAATATTCACGAGCAGACAGAACAAAGTTCCGAAGTTGAAGCAAGCAAGGGGGGGTCACGTTCAACATCGGAGCCCTCGCCTCATGCCAAGACGATCGCCCAGCTGGAATCGTGGCTGCGTTCTATCGAGAGACAGCGACGAGACCGTGCGATATCCGGAGACCCCAGCTCGTAAATTTTCCAAGAGATTTCGATAGTTTGACCGGTCCTGGGCGGCCTGTTACAATGCCGCTCTGCGAAAATCCCTAGCAGGCGAACGATCCATTATTCTTGGGATATGCCGATTGAGACATGCTGCGAATTCTGGTCTTACATGGCCCCAATCTGAACCTCCTCGGCACCAGGGAACAGTCCATCTATGGCACGACCTCTCTGGATACGCTCGATGCTGCGCTGACCAAACTGGCCGAGGAGCTGGCAGTGACGGTCGACATCCGGCAGTCCAACAACGAAGGCGAACTGGTGACATGGATTCAGGAAGCCGGAAGCGGATTCGACGGGATTATTATCAACCCTGCGGGCTACACCCATACGAGCGTCGCAATCCGCGATGCCATTGCGGCGGTGGGGTTACCTGCCGTCGAGGTGCATTTGTCGAACATCCACCAGCGAGAGCCGTTTCGTCATCATTCCTACATTGCAGGAGTCGCGCTAGGGCAAGTTTCCGGCCTCGGACCATCCGGGTATCTGCTTGCACTCAGGGGTCTGCATGAACACCTGACGGGAATCCGTAAGTCAAAGAAGGCCCTGCCGGCACCCCGCCGACAGAAAGCATCATCGAGATAGTGTAGACAAGTATCATCCAACTCAGAATTATGTGGTGAAGGGAGTACCGAGTGATTTCAACGACTGATTTTCGGGGCGGCGTCCGGCTGATGGTCGATGGAGAACCCTATTACATCGTCGAGTTTCAGCATGTGAAACCGGGCAAAGGGGGGGCCTTCGTCCGAACCAAGCTGAAAAGCTACCTGTCCGGCAACGTCCTCGACCGTACCTTCCGATCTGGCGAGCGGTTCGAAGAACCGGATCTCGAAGAACGGGAAATGCAGTTCCTCTACGCAACGGGCAGCGAGTATACCTTCATGGATACCGAAACCTACGAACAGCTTACCTTCGATAAAAAGCAGCTCGGCGACAATGCGGATCTCTTAAAAGAGAACATGATCGCGAAGATCCTTATTTATGAACATCGGCCGATCGACGTCGAACTGCCAATTTTCATCGAGCTCAAAGTCGTCGATGCGGAACCGGGCGTTCGTGGAGACACGGCCTCTGGCGGCACCAAACCGGCTGTCGTCGAAACCGGCGCCACGATCAAGGTCCCTCTCTATTTGGAGGTTGGCACGGTGATTAAGATCGATACCCGCACCAGAGCCTACGTGGAGCGAGTCCGGTGAGCTCGAAGAAATCCCGCAGATCGAAAGCGCGCGGAACGCGGATCGTGCTGCCGCAGCCATTCTCCGACTCCAGAGGCAGCCAAGATCCCGCTATCCTGGCCACAACACAGAACAGGCAGATCCAGGACATGATCGATCTGCTCAAACGCAATCATCTGACTGAACTGGAAATCGAGCATGCGGGGGTCCGGATCAGGGTCCGTTATGAAGTCGGGGGAAAGAGCTTCGCCGCCACCGTGGCTGAGCAAATGACGGCCCCCACGGTCGCGACTTCCCAAGCAGCTGCCCAAGTCAGCACGCCAGCCGAGGACACGACCGGCCTCATCACCATCACCTCGCCAATTGTGGGAACCTTCTACCGATCGCCTTCGCCGGATGCCGACCCGTATGTAGAAGAAGGGGATTACGTGAAAAAAGGTCAGGTCTTGTGTATCGTCGAAGCCATGAAGTTGATGAACGAGATTGAGTCGGAGGTGGACGGGCGCGTGACAAAGATCCTGGTGGAAAGCACCAAGCCCGTCGAGTATGGCCAGGCGCTCTTTCTCATCGACCCAAAAGCCACCCCCTAGGTTTCCTCCCTCAATCGGATAGCGGAGCCATTGCGTGTTTAAGAAAGTCTTGATCGCCAATCGTGGAGAGATCGCATTACGGGTCATCCGGGCCTGCAAAGAGCTCGGCATCAAGACCGTCGCCATCCATTCCGAAGCCGATGTTAACAGCCTCCATGCCCGAGCGGCGGACGAACGCATCTGTGTCGGGCCGCCCGAAGCCGCCTTGAGCTATCGCAATATTCCCAACGTCCTGAGCGCTGCCGAAATTACCGGCGCCGATGCCATCCATCCCGGTTACGGCTTCCTTTCGGAAAATGCGCACTTCGCCGAAGTCTGCGAATCCATCGGTGTCAAATTCATCGGACCGACATCAGAGAACATTGCGTTGATGGGTGACAAGGCCAAGGCGCGTGAAATTGTGATGCGGCGAGGTTTGCCTGTGACGCCGGGAAGCCCCGGTGAACTCAAAAGCGAGCAGGAAGCGCGCGAGGCTGCGACCAAGATCGGTTATCCGGTCATCATCAAAGCAGCGGCGGGTGGCGGCGGGAGAGGCATGCGCGTCGTCAACACAGCAGAGGAACTCGGGCGCGCGTTCCAAGCGGCTCAGGCTGAAGCCAAATCCACCTTCGGAAACGACAGCGTGTATCTGGAACGCTACTTTCTCGAACCCCGGCATATCGAGGTGCAGGTCCTTGCTGACCACCGCGGCCATGTGGTGCACCTCGGCGAGCGGGATTGTTCGATCCAACGACGCCATCAAAAGTTGGTCGAGGAGACGCCGTCACCGGCCGTGGACGAAAAACTTCGCCGCGAGATCGGCCGCGTCGCCGTCGACGCCGTGAAAGCCGTGCATTATCGCAACGTCGGCACGGTCGAGTTTCTGTTGGACAAAGATCGCAATTTCTTTTTTATGGAAGTGAATACCCGCATCCAAGTCGAGCATCCTATCACCGAGATGGTGACGGGCATCGATTTGATCAAGGAGCAGATTCGCCTCGCCGACGGACAGCCGCTCTCGTTCAGACAACAAGACATTCAATTGAACGGCCATAGCCTGGAATGTCGGATCAATGCCGAAGACCCGGAGAAGTTCACCCCCTCACCGGGCTTGATCACCAAGTACAGCGCGCCAGGTGGATTCGAGGTCCGAGTAGACTCTGTCATGGAATCAGGCGCGATTGTGGTTCCATACTATGATTCCATGATTGCCAAGCTGATTACGCATGGACGAGATCGCCAAGAATCCATGGCCCGCATGCGCCGCGCCCTCGACGAATTCGTCATCGAAGGCATTAAGACCACCATCCCCCTGCACAAACGTATCCTTAACGACCCCGACTTCCAAAAGGGGCACGTCTCGACGACGTTCCTCGATCGGTTCCTCACCAGCTAGCCGTCCCCGAGCAGACTCTTCGCCCGAGTCGTAACCTCTTGCCGAACCAGAAGCGTGCGTCAGAGGAGAGCAGTTCTTGCAATCACATATTCCTATCTCGATCCCCATTTGCCCTAGCCTCCTCTGATCAAAGCGGGCTAATATTCTGCCACTATGCCATCCGATCTTGCTCGGCAGCCCATTTCCGGCGTCTACGTCATCCTCGATCCTTCTGTTTGTTCAGAACGGCCACTGCGTGACGCGCTCCTTCTATCAGCAAAGGCGGGAGCAAAACTCTTCCAGTACCGCAACAAGACTGCCCCGATGAAAGAGGCCTATGCGGAGGCATTGCCATTACGGCAGGCCGCAGCCGATCTGGGAGTACTGTTTATCGTGAATGATCGTTGCGATCTGGCGCTGGCTGTCGATGCGGACGGTGTGCATCTTGGCCAAGAAGACTTACCGTATGCCGAGGCAAGGAAAGTGATGGGACTGAAGAAAATAATCGGCCTGTCAACTCACAATGCCGATCAAGTGAGGGAAGCCGATCGGCTCAAGCCGGACTACATCGGCTTCGGGCCGATCTTCAAACCCGGCTCTAAACAGGATCACGATCCGATTGTGGGGGTCGCAGGCCTGCGGGCGATTCGTTCGCTGACACCGTTGCCGATCTTTGCGATCGGCGGAATCACGCTTGATCAGGTCGGGGAGGTCATGCGGGCAGGAGCCAACGGCATCGCCGTGATTTCAGCCGTTCTCAAAGCTCCGGATATCAAACAAGCAGTCAGCGACTTCCTCGCCCAGATGCCTTGACCAACTTTTCCAGATTCTTGATGGCAGCGGTGCGAGCCAACCGGACGACCGATTGCCGAAATCGTCGTGCCAATCCCGGTACATAGGGGAGGGGGCCAAGCACTGGCACCCCTGACTGCTTGCGGAGAATCTCGACCGTTGTCCGCTCTTGAGCGCGTGAGAGAGCCGATCGTGCCGGCTGCGTCCGATTGAGGACCAGTGCAAGAATCGGGAGTTTGTTTCGGCGGAGTGCGTCAATTGTCAATAGCGCATGGTTGATGCCGCCAAGTCCCGCCCGTCCGACGACGACCACTGGCAGCTTCAACCGAGCGATCACATCCATGACATTCGCTTTCGGCGTGACCGGCACATGAACCCCACCGATTCCTTCGACAACCATGCAGGCATAACGACGGGAGAGGAGTTGATACACTTGTCGGATCATGTCCGGATTGATGGCGCGCCGTTCCGCCTGCGCCGCCGCAAGCGGAGCAACAGGCAATCCAAACTGGTAAGGGCAGATGGCTCCCAGGGTATCGTCACTTTCAACAATGGCTTGGAGTCGCGCGGCATCGGACTGAGCCAATCTCATTTGCGAGACCCCAGTTTCTATCGGTTTCATAACGCCGACATCGAGACCGCGCTTCTTCAATGCCATCGCTAGCGCAGCCGTGACCAGCGTCTTGCCGACCCCGGTGTCGGTTCCGGTGATAAAAACCCCAGCGTTTCTCGGTAGTCGACGTTGCTTCATCAAAGATTCCTGCTGTCGCAGTTCCAGACCTGTCCGGAGACATCCTTCAATTGAGCTAAATACAACACGGTGCTCGCAACCTCATCGATTGATGCTGGACGGCATAGTGCATTGTCGCTCCATCCATCCCTTTCCGGCATGGCACCCTCCGACAGGCCCGTTTTCTGCCAGCCAGGCAGCACCAGATTCACGCGCAGGTTCTCGGGGCCCCACTCTCTCGCCGCCGTTTTTACCAGACCGATCAACCCGGCTTTCGACGCGGCATAGGCCGCTTGGCCGATCGACCCATGAAAGCCGGCATGCGATCCGATTACGATAATTGAGCCGCCGCCCTGAGCCAAGAGGGGAGGGGCCATGGCCTGCAGGCAGTGAAAGGTTCCCGTCAGATTCGTGGCCATCACATTGGCCCAGTCGGCTTCATCTTGTCGTAGGACGAGTCGGCTTGTGCCGATCCCTGCGTTGCACACGAAGGTGAATGGCGCGGCCGCTTGTCGAGAATAGGATTCGATCATCTGCCGGACTGCCTGTTGGTCTCGGATATCGGCTTGGAGGAGGGCACCGGCCGAACCAGTCTCCTCAATCTGCCGGATGGTTTCTTCGGCGGCGTTCTTGTTCTGAAAATAATGAACCCCGATCGACCATCTGGCCTTGGCAAAGGCGAGACACAGGGCCCGGCCAATGCCGCCTGAGGCGCCGGTTACCAAGACGGCCCTTGAAGGAGGTGGCGTTGTCTGTTGCGATGCGGCAGTGCCGGAGGAGGAATCATGTTGGGCCATAGGGATGGGATTATGGGTCTGCGATAGGGCGAAGGCAAGCCCGCGTTCCGTCTTTGATGAATGCGCCACCGCGTGCTTGCTGCCTTCAGGATGCCTATGATACCGTCACCAGCAGACCTAATTGTGGAGGACTCGCTGCATGCTGCCAACCGGACCGCGAATTCGCTTTGTTCTTTATTGGATCTTCCTCTGGGCCATCGGAGTCACTCTGACGCCTGCGTCGCTTCCTGCGGAAGAGACAGGAACCATCGCACAATCGGCCGACTATTTTCCGGATGCTCTCGGCAGCCATTGGGAATATCGCGGCCAAATTACCGAAGGGCCTCTGCAGACAATCGAGCACAAGTTTTTCACGAACGTCTCCTCAGTGACGGGCACACGAATCATCCGAGGCATGACGGTCACCGTGTTTCACGATACGAATCCAGGCAATCACGGCCCTTCGGACAGTTTTTACCGCCGGGATGTCGTCGGGATCGTCTATCACGGGTCGGAACCCGGGACGCCATTGGAAAAGCAATTGATCCCGTACCAAATCATCCGGTTTCCGATGAAGGTCCTGTCCACGATTCAGCAGTTCGACAAAGCAAATCTGGATTTTGGGACCGATATGGATCGTGACGGCGTCAATGAAAAAGCGGATGTTCAGGGCACCTCGACCGTGGTGGGCATCGAGTCGATCACTGTACCGGCCGGTACCTTCAAGGACACAGTAAAAGTCGAGGCCCGGATGGGAATGAAAATTCATCTGTCCGCGGCTGGCAAAATAGCCAGCGGCACTGACATTATGACCGCCTGGTTTGCAAAGGGCGTCGGGTTGGTGAAATACATCGAACGGCAGGAATTGTCTCCGTTGGAAGATCGCGGCGTGATCACCGAGATTATGGAGGAACTCGAATCCTACGAGATCAAGCCGGCAAAAGCATCACTCGGCCGGCGCGAACCCTCGACGGAGGGTCTGTTCGCTGACAATCCTCGTGACCAGGAATTGCATCAGGTATTCCTCACTTCCCGCCTTCGCTCCGATTCCTGAAAGCCGATGTCCTCCGAATGGCTGGCGACGTACGAGCGCGCCGGTGATGGGCCGGTTCAGATAGAGATTCCCGACATCAAAGCCCTGCCGCGCCAGTTCGAGGTGAGCTGGGCTGCGTGAGTACACTCCGCCGGTCAAGGCATAATCGGTTGCATTCGCTATCGTCAAGGCCTCCTCGAACGTGGCCGCTTTGATGACGGCTAAAACCGGGCCGAAGATTTCCTCTTGCGCGATCCGGTCCGTCGGCTTCACATCGGCAAACACTGTTGGCCCGACGTACCAGCCTGGTGGCGTGACGCGTCCTTCTACGAGCATCCGCGCTTCCTGATTCCCTAGTTTGATGTATTCGAGAATCTTGGCTTGGGCCCGCTCATCGATCACAGGACCAACCTGTGTCCCAGGATCTTCCGGATTTCCCACCCGAAGGCTCAGCATCGCGTCTTTGAGCCGCGCAAGAAAGAGGTCGTATATCGAGGCATGCACGATCGCCCGCGAGCAGGCAGAGCATTTTTGCCCGGCATAGCCGGTACTGGATGTCACCACGCCGACGATTGCATCATCGAGATCGGCTGTATCGTCTACGATAATGGCATTTTTGCCACCCATTTCGGCAAGGACACGTTTCATCATCCGTTGTCCTGGAGCCACGGCCGATGCCTCCTTCACAATACCTAGCCCAACGAATTTCGATCCCGTAAAAGCAATCGTCACTACCTCGGGATGACGCACCAACGCCTGCCCAACCTCAGGCCCACCAGGCAGACAGACAAGGACTGCTTCCGGCACACCAGCTTCGAGTAACAGGCCGACAAGGAGATGGCCAATTAAGGAGGACCGCTCGGAAGGTTTGAAGATCACGGGATTACCGGTCACAAGCGCAGCGGAAACCATCCCAGTCGGAATGGCGAGTGGAAAGTTCCAAGGCGCGATCACCGCTGTTACCCCACGCGGGTGGAATAGCCGATGGTTCAATTCGCCCGGTTCATGCCCCAGCCTCTGAGGAGGTGCTAATCTGAGCCATTCTGCGGCGTAGAACTCCAAAAAATCGATCGCCTCGGCAACATCGGCATCGGCCTCCCGCCAGGGTTTCCCACATTCCAATATCTCCCAAGCGGCAAGCGTTTCCCGCCGTTGACGCATGAAAGCAGCCGCTGCGCGCAATATCTCAACTCGCCGTGCGGCCGGCGTTTGACGCCATGCATGCCATCCTTCTACCGCACGATTGATCGCTCGTCCGACATCGGCTGGAGCGGCTCCCTGAATCAGACCGACGACTTCATCGGGGCGGCTGGGATTGTGCGAAGCCATGAGAGGGCCGGTCAGTGAAAGCCCCCCGGCAGATGAAGGCCATTGCCGGCCTACCTGCCGTTTGACGGCCGCAATGGCCTCCTTCATCGCAGTTCGAGCTTCGGCTAGTGAAAAGTCCCGCAGCGGCTCATTGCGAAACTCCGTCGGTGTAGCCGAGGGGGAAGGGCCAGAGGCGGCATTACCCGCTGAAGGCGCCAACAACGTACTCAAGGGTTGGGACTCTACATATTCTTTCCGTAGGAACGACTCGTTCGAAGTGTTTTCCAGCAAACGGCGGACAAGATAGGCCATACCGGGCAGCAAGTTTCCCACAGGGGTGTAGAGTCGCAATCGGCGTCCGCGCTGCGTGACGGCTTGTTGGAATGGTTCGGCCATCCCGAAGATCATCTGATATTCCCATGTGGCCGGCATGAGTCCAAGTTCGTCGGCAACCGCTTCGATATAGGCGAGTGTTCTTAGATTGTGAGTCCCGAAGGCCGGACGAATGACCGAAGCCGCTGCAAGTAGCCGAGGCACCAGCGCTTCGTAGCTCGCATCGGTGTCGGCCTTCTGTTCGAACAGGGGAACAGGCCAGCCACGTTGACGATAACGGATGGTATCTGAGTCCCAGTAGGCGCCTTTGACAAGCCTGATCGTGATGGGTGCCCCGCGCCCACGTGCCCACTCGACCAGGCCTTCGATATCGCGTGCGGTGGCACGATGGTAGGCCTGCATCGCCAAACCCGCATGGGCAAATTTTCCATAGGCTGGTTCAGAAAAGAGTCTGGTAAAAATGTCGATCAGCAGGTCCTTGGTCTCCGCCTGCTCCATATCGAAGATCAGCGATACGGGCAACTGCATGGCGAGATCGATGATCGGTCTGAGGCGAACAGCCACGGAGTGATAACTGCCTTCCGGATCACTCGGATCGAGGTGAGGGGAGAGGGCCGAGACTTTCAAAGAAAGCTGGACGCGCGGGATCGGCCCCAGATGGTCCTCTTCGAGGTGCGGTTTGGAATTCCACTGCCGTGCGGCCTTTACGAGCGCGTTCATCGCGTCAAGACAACGGTCACGATATTGGTCGGCTTCTCGGTCGCTCGTCGTCGCCTCCCCAAGGAGATCAACCGACCAGGCCTTGCCGCTATTCCAGAGGTCGCCCAATACCGGCGCGGCTTCGTCGATTGAGGCACCGGCGATGAACGTGCGTGCCATCTGTTCGACCTGCGATCGGATGGCATGACCTGTGAGACGAGCGCCAACTCCGGTCGCATTGAGTGCCCTCAGGCCCCAGCGAAGCCCGAAAATCTCGTTGCCCATCGATCCGAAATACTCCTCGACCAGTGCGACGACGCGTTCGTCGTCGGTCACAGACGGCAGCATATCGATAAAGCGGAACAGCTGTGTTTTGAACGCGATATCGTGCATCGCGAGATTGATGGCGGCCTGCGACCACCAACGACGTTCGAACAGGGTCGGGGCGCGGCCCGCGGAAAGGCGGGCGAGTTCTTCGCCAATCCGGCGAACAGCCGGTTCAAGACTGGAGGAAGCGTGCGTCACAGAGGCCTACGCTCCTAAGGAAATGCCTGAACGATTGTAGTATACACCGCAAAGATACTGTTGAATAATTGAGTTATATTTGGCATATTGTCGCCTGGTTTGTGTCGTTCTGGCCTTGAGGTGCTTCGATGAAGCGCGCTCTGTCGCACAAGGAGAAGAAATGGCAGTTCAGTCCGCCGACGAAAAGTTCTCGTTACATAACGTCATCCTCTTTTGCGCCGTGGGTGTCGCTACGATCATCGGCATTCCTGCCTATTGGTACTACTTTGGCTTCAGCCTCTTTGATTGGATTCTCTTCGCCGTCATGTACATCGTCACGGGGATGGGCATCACGGTAGGCTATCATCGTCTTGTCGCTCACCAAAGCTTCGAATGCCGGAACTGGGTCAAAGGCTGCCTGCTGGTCATAGGGGGGTGGGCGCTGCAAAACTCCGCGCTGCTCTGGTGCGCCGACCACATTCGCCATCACGCCAAGACCGATCAGGAAGAAGATCCCTACAATGTGACCAAGGGATTCTGGCACAGCCACTGCGGTTGGCTGTTCTATGAAACACCGCATCGGACGGAGAAGTATGAAATCAGACTGCGCCGCGACCCGGTCGTATTGTGGCAACACCGCTACTACTGGCCGATTGTGATCTCGGGCCTGTGCCTGCCGGTCATGTTGGGTTTTTGGCACGGTGGCGCGCAAGGCGCCGCCAGCGCATTTCTGATGGGTGGGCTTTTCCGGATGTTTATGGTGTTGAACTCGACGTTTACCATTAATTCACTCTGTCACATGTTCGGCGCTCAGCCGCACGGCACCCAGGACAGTAGCCGCGATAGCTGGCTGATCTCTTTTATCAGTTTCGGCGAAGGCTATCATAACTATCACCATACCTACGCCCGCGACTTTCGGAACGGACCCAAGTGGTACAACTTCGACCCGTCGAAGTGGATTATCTTTACGCTTGCGCTCTTCGGCCTCGCCTCGAACCTTCGCCGACTCGACCCCACCGTTTCGGTGGACTAGCAGGCTTGCCCCGTTCCTCCCAGCGCCGCCTGGAAGGATTTTCTTGATCTTATTCCTCTACTTCTGTACATACAGAGCTGTGCGACTTCTCGATCCCGGCCAGATTGTGTGAAGTCTAGTATCCACCAGCATAGGGAGTAGGCATGCCAGACGCCGTCGGGACTACGCAGTTTGCCTATAAAACGTTTATTTTGTTCTGCCTCGTCGCTGCCGCCACGCTGATTGGCACGCCGCTGTTTGGGTTTTTGTACGGATACACACTGTTTGACTGGATCGTCTTCGGCATACTCTATGTCTTCACCGGCATGGGCATCACGGTCGGCTATCACCGGCTGATCTCGCACCGCAGCTTTGAGTGTCATCCCTTGGTGAAGGCTGTGTTGCTGATCGCAGGCGGATGGGCGCTGCAGAATTCCGCGTTGCGCTGGTGTTCCGATCATATCCGGCATCACGCGCGGACCGATCAGGAAGAAGATCCCTACAACGCACAGAAAGGGTTCTGGTACAGCCACTGCGGCTGGTTGTTTTTTAACACCACCCACCGGACTGAAAACTATGAGCGCCAGTTGCGCAAAGATCCGATGATCATGTGGCAGCACCGGCACTATCATGCCATTGTGATTTCCGGTTTGGCCCTCCCGCTGCTACTCGGCTTCTTGCACGGAGGCGTCATGGGGGGAATCAGCTGCTTTTTCCTGGCCGGCATGTTCCGGATGTTCATGGTGCTCAATTCGACTTTTGCAATCAATTCCCTCTGCCATATGTACGGATCGCAGCCTCATGGAACTCATGACAGCAGCCGGGACAGCTGGCTGGTCTCTCTCCTCACCTTCGGGGAGGGCTATCACAACTACCACCACACCTATGCGCGCGATTACCGCAACGGCCCGGAATGGTACCACTTCGATCCTTCAAAGTGGATCATTTACACGCTCTCGCTGTTGGGTGTTGCCACCAATCTTCGCAGGCTCGACTCGACCGTCTTTTCTGAATAGCCGCCCTCCAGATACCCCGATTGAGCTATGTCCAGCGGGCCCAACCGGCCCATTTTCTTTCGCCTCGTCCATCGCTTATGATGGATTGATGACTGCTTCTCATTTTGAGAAGTCAGGCACCGATCTCTGCAGAGGAGGATCACTCCATGGCCGACGAACATGCCCATGCCGCCCAACAGCCCCAAGCCAGAGAGAATCTGATTCCAGATGTGAAACACGTCATTGCCGTCAGCAGCGGAAAAGGCGGCGTCGGAAAATCGACCGTGGCGGCAAACCTGGCCTGCGCGCTCGCATTGACCGGGACCAAGGTCGGGCTGCTCGATGCCGATCTCTACGGTCCCAATATTCCCATGATGATGGGCAGCACCAAGGGACCCGAGCAGCAGGATGGCAAGATCCTGCCGGTTGAAAGCTACGGGGTAAAACTCATTTCTATGGCGTTTCTGGTTCCGGAGGAAGCGCCGCTGGTCTGGCGCGGGCCGATGGTGCATCAATATCTGCAAGCGTTCTTCCGAGACGTCCTGTGGGGCGAGCTGGATTACTTGCTGATTGATCTGCCGCCGGGGACCGGCGATGTTCAACTCTCTCTCTCGCAGATGGTCCCATTGGCCGGCGCTATTACCGTGACCACTCCTCAGGAAGTCGCACTCTACGATGTCCGCAAGGGCATGGCGATGTTTCAAAAAGTCAATGTGCCGCTCCTCGGCATCATTGAGAACATGAGCTTCTTTGTGTGCGGCCATTGCGGCGAACGAACAGAAATTTTCTCCTACGGGGGAGGAGAGCGGGCAGCGGAGAAACTTGGCGTGCCGTTTCTTGGGCGTATCCCGATAGATCCCGCGATTCGCGATGGCGGCGACAGCGGCCATCCCATCGTGGTGGCCAATCCGGATTCTCCGCAGGCGGCGGCGTTCAGGGACATTGCGCAGAAGATCATTGCGGAAGTGGGTGGCGCGGGGAAGAGCGGCGCCACGATCGACAGCCTGCTCAAGAAGATCAAGCAACCTTTCACCAGTAACTAATCGAAGGTTCATCCAAGCAGAGGAGAGCGGTCATGGCAGAGTTTGTACGTGTAGCAGGTACGGCAGATGTGAAACCGGGTCACGGCATCGTGGCGGAAGTGAACGGCAAGACTCTCGCGGTCTTCAACGTCGATGGAACCTTCCACGTCATCGACAATACCTGCCTCCATCGCGGCGGCCCGCTCGGTGAAGGGGACGTCGAAGGAAATGTTGTGACCTGCCCGTGGCATGGCTGGCAGTTTGACGTGACGACAGGCATTTGTGTGAAGAATCCCTCCGCGAAAGTGGAAGTATATCAAGTAAAGCTCGAAGGCTCTGACGTCAAGGTTCTCCTCTAACTCCGCGACCAAGGAAAGGAGGGGCGCCGCATGTCCGCCTCCACAAAAGACCAGCTCGAAGTTGCCGCAGCCTTCGTTCGCCTTTATGTCTTCCTGACCCAATATCTCGACCGCTGCTTCGACGAAGCGGCTCGCAAGAGTTATCCTGACACCGAGCTTCAGGCGCATCTGACGGAGACACGTCGCCAGCTCATGGACATTCTAGCCGTCAATCCCGTAGTCAAAAAGAAGCTCTCGGAGGAGTGCGATCGCATTCTGGCGCTGGGTGCCGCCTGCTTGAAATCCGGCGCGACCGACGCCAAGACCCGCGAGACGATACAAGCCGAGCGGGCCGTGCTCAAGAACAAGACCATGGCATTGAGCGACTTGGTTGCCGTCTTTCGTGCGCTCGCATGACAAATGAGTGTAGAGCGATTCGATAGGCATCAGCTGTCCGGCCTCGATGATCGGGAACGGGGATTCAGTCGGCCGGTCGAGTTTGAGCGGGCAGGGGAGAACTACCGGGCAATCTTGCGATATGAAACGGTTGGTGTGACCACCGACCCACATCCGACAGAGGATCTCGCATTGCTGACCTTGATCCAGACTCTGCAATCGCAAGGCTACCGCCAACTGAAGACACAAATAAGCTTTCGCAACGGTGTCTATCTCGGCTCTCAGGAATTGTGGGTTGAATATCCTGACCCGTCGCAGCCTAAACCGGAATCGTCAGGACTCATGAGAGCGGTGATACGCTGGGTTCGTGCTCGAATGGCCAAGGGATCATCGACATGAGCTTTATTTCTCTCGACCAACTCCGGTCCCCCGAACGTCCACGGCTTCCATCGTGGTTCAAAGTGGTTGCGAAAACCGGCCCGGACTATCTCGAGATTAAGCAGACCATGGACCGGCTCAGGCTCCACACCATTTGTGAAGAAGCCCGCTGCCCGAACCGATGGGAATGTTGGAATGCCCGCACCGCCACCTTTCTGATCCTGGGCGATATCTGCACCAGGCGGTGCCATTACTGTTCAGTGGCTACCGGGCGCCCGTTGGCAGTGGATCACGAAGAGCCCAGGCGTGTGGCCAAAGCGGTCCAGGCGTTGGGCCTTCGTCATGCCGTCATCACGTCGGTGAATCGAGACGAGTTGGCAGACGGCGGCGCGGCGATCTTTGCCGAAACGATCCGGCAGACGAGACAGCTCAACCCGGATTGCACGATTGAAGTCTTGATCCCTGATTTCGAGGGGAACGAGGCAGCGCTAGCGACAGTCTGTGCCGAGAAGCCGGAGATCCTGAATCACAATATTGAAACGGTTCGACGGCTCTTCCCATCTCTCAGACCGCAGGGCAAATACCCGCGTTCCATCGAACTGCTCGGAAAAGCGAAAGAGCGGGGGATGACCACCAAATCGGGCTTGATCCTTGGAATGGGTGAAACGAGAGATGAAGCGCGCGAGGTCATGCACGACCTGCGTGCGGTCTCCTGCGACATCCTTACCATCGGGCAATATCTTCAGCCGACGAGAGAACATCTGGCGGTTGCCCGATTCTACGAGCCGTCCGAGTTCGCGGCATTGAAAGAAGAAGGCCTCGCCATGGGGTTCACCCACATCGAATCGGGACCGCTCGTGCGCAGTTCCTATCATGCAGAACAACAAGCCTCACGATGTTGAAAGATGGCGCTGTACTCTCTTGACTGATGCCGGCAATGCGGGAACCATCAGTGCCTCCGCTTCTTCCTGAATCAGCTTATTGATATTCTTTCCTCCCAGAAAAATCACGCGGAGGGGCCGGCTCCTCTTCCTCAACGGACCTGCTAACACTGTATGCTGCTTGCGGATATCCGGAGGTAGGTCTGCCTCTGCCGATTGAATCATTGAGATGATGAGGATCGTTTAGGCGAAACGGAGGGACGGTCTTGAGCAGTTTGCTTACTGGTTACCGAAGATGGTGGGAGGGCGGGTATTTCGCAAGTGCGCTTGGACGAGGTTATTGGCTTCCTGGATTTGGGCCGGTGTCATTTGTTCGATCAGGTATTCCCGGGCAGCCGGAGCGTTCTGGTTGCCTTGTGCCAGGGAAAGGCTGATCCAGTAGTAGGCGAGTATGAGGTTGGGGGCTGTCCCTTGTCCGTTCATATACATGAGCCCAAGATTATACTGGGCTCGTTGGTCGCCGTGTTCGGCTGAACGGCTGTACCATTTCAATGCCTGAGCGTCGCTCTGTGGAACGCCGAGTCCCTTATCGTAGAGAAGAGCAAGGTCATACTGCGCCCTCGGCTCTTCGAGGTTTGCCATGGCCTGCAACTCTTCGACGCTATTCGTGTAATCTCCGCGGAGGTACGCCTTGTCGGCGCGCCGATCCTCGCAGGCAGCGAGTGCGACCATGAACCCTAAGTAGAACGTCATGATGAGATAGGATTGCGCCATGAGTGGGTGGGTCCTGAGAGATCCTTCCGAAATACGATGCGTTGTAAGATGATCCAGGACTTTGATGATTTAGCCTAATGAGTGAGCTAACCATTGTCAAATATCGAGAATTAGGCCGTTTCCTTTCCCTCTGTCGAGCCTTGGAGAATTTGACGTAGAATTCTGATCGACCTGACGGATCGAGAATGGTATTGGTCACCATGTCGCAGCCCGACAGATGACTGGCTTCGGCGGGTGCTTCAGCTTCGAGCTGGCCGGGGGGTTCGAGGCGGCCAAGCGGCTGTTGAAAGAACTGACACTCTGCACGTTGGCGGTGTCCTTGGGCACGGTCGATACGTTGATCGAACATCCGGCGTCGATGACCCATGTGGCGACGCCGAAAGAGGTCATGGAGCGGCAGGGGCTGACGAGCGGGCTTGTACGAATCTCCGTCGGCTGCGAAGATATCGAAGATGTGATCGCAGATCTAGAGGGTGCGCTGACGAAGACCTGAAGACTCCCTTTACGGCGCGTCGCCCGCGCGGGCCAGGTCCGAACTCACTGCGACAGGAGCACAAGATGTTCAAGATGGAGCGGATCCTGTTAGCGACCGACTTCTCAGCCGGCTCGGCCCGAGCCTTCGCCTACGCGTCGTTCTTTGCGTCGGCATGGAAAACCCATCTGGATCTGTTGCACGTGATCCCGCTGTGGCCGGACATTGACCTTCTGGGCGTGCTCGACCGTCTGAGGCTTGATCAAATCCGCCAAGAGATCAGGGTCAAGCTCGAAGGTCTGAGCAAGTCGCACATGAGACGCACAGGTGTGCGTGCTCAGGCGTATCAGGATGAAGGCGTACCCAGCGAACGGATCGTCACCGCAGCAGGAATCCACCAAGCGGACTTGGTGGTGGTGGGCTCTCATGGACACAGTGGGCTAGAACATGTGCTGCTCGGAAGCTCTGCAGAGCGGGTGGTCAAGGGAGCGCCTTGTCCGGTCCTGACGGTCCGGACTCATCATCTCAGCGGAAAAGACCCCTCGTCTGACGCATCGACTGACGCCATCCGGATGCACCACATCCTGCTGGCCACGGACCTATCGGAAGGGTCGCTCCCGGCCGTCGATTATGCGCTTCGGACTGCCAGGACATTCAACGCCTCGGTGGCGATTCTCCACGTGATGGAGTGGCGATCGCTTGGGGTCGACTTCACCATCAGTGCCTTTGCCGGCTGGGAGACGTTGCGGGAGTCGGTCGAAACGCAGCTGTTGGACATGGCGGAGCGGTTCCAATCGGAAGGTGCGACTGCTCAGTATTTGGTCAAAGTGGGTTCGCCGGCGGATGCCATTCTGGAGGTAGCGCAGGAGCAGGCCTGCGACATGATCGTGATGGGCACACACGGGCGTCGTGGGGTATCTCATCTTCTTATCGGGAGTATTGCAGAAGCGGTGTTGCGTCGGGC
>JAWOMO010000143.1:0-3913 GCA_033852435.1 Nitrospira sp. | reverse complement strand
CTGTCCATCTGCGTACCTCCTGCCGGGCCCCTAATAATTTTATATGGGTGGAGGCGTTAGTCGAGACGAAAATAACATGTACACTACCTCAAAACATGAACTTCAATCCAACAAAGTACGCTCCCTGAGTATTCGGCTTCCCGAATGGGAGCTTCCGAGTCCACCGAACCTCAGCAAGGGTCGGGGTTTCCGCCAAATTAGTCGGCGTTGGCACAAGGACTTTGAGAACTTGCTCGATCTCAGGAGCTTGGTCCATGATCACAAGCATTCCCCCGCTGCTGATATTCAGTGAAAGGGCCTTTCCGCTCCTGACCGATTCCGATTCGCCATCGATTGGTGTCGTCAGTTCGTAGGGAATTTGTCTCATCAATGAGACCCGCTCATTGTGCTTTTGTAAATCTTTGACGATCGGCCATTCCCATTCTGTCTGTGTCACGGTCTCCTCCCTTGTTAGCCCCTGTGCAATGCTCTATCACTTACTCCCCCTCAGCCTACAACGCCAAATTAACAGCGATGACCGATTAGCTAGTGGGGAGGTGACGCGTTTATGATTTCCGAGTCAGTATAGAAAGGCTCCACAGGGCAAACAATACCGATGACGTAGGCCCATTTCTCAAAAGGTGGGTGTTGACTCCCTCTAAAGTGTTAGGTAAAATTCTTGCACAGGATCTTGCACCTGTTTGATTGTACTCTATCAGAATTGATTGGGTTGTCGAGAATTCTCACCTTAAAGATGTTGAAAAGCTCCATCCAAGTATGAACGATCCATTATCTGCTCCGGACCCAGCAGAAACCCTGGCCGACCAACGGGCAGGGCCAGGTATTGTTGTCCTTTCGGCATCCATGCAGTTGCTCCATATGAACCGTCAGGCCTCTGACCTAGCCAGGCAGATTAATCTGTCTGAGCATGGAGGTGGGGGCTCGCGGGCTGCCCACGGCGTGCTACCTACCGCTCTCACTGAACTGTGTGGAGAAATCGTCAAGGCCCTCCATATAAGGACAGAAGCTAAAGACTGGGAGCAATTTGAGATCAAGCGGGTAGCTGGGAACCCTGAACAGCCGGTCCTTCTTAGAGGATTTGGCCTCCCGGATCGGGGAGGCGTCCAATTTGCCAGGCTTGTCGTGACATTAGAAGAACTCGGAAGACGCCAGCAACTCAATACAGACCAGGCAAGAGAGAAGTTTCAGCTCACGAACAGGGAACAAGCAGTCGTGGAACATCTCGCTAAAGGCTGGACAAACAAGGAAATTGCCAATGCGCTTCAGATCACTGAACAAACCGTGAAAGAACACATCAAGCACATCATGAGAAAAACCAACGCCACCACGAGAACAGGGATTCTCGTTCACATCTTCAACTCCTAATCTCTTAAAATTCTGCCACAGTACCTGTCTCAAAAAAGCGATAGTGCGTTATCTGCAACACATGAATCAACTGAATTACTCATACATATACTAAATGAATCAATTACTTGTGTAATATAGCGTTGGCCTACCGCTTGCAGTAACCATGCAGTGAAATGAAGAAATCCATCTTAACAGTCGCAGCTTTCGCATTTCTGATGGTGGGTTGCCAATCGAACCAGCCGATGAAGCAATTTGGTGTAGACAATGGCAGCTTTATGTCTCTCTGGAAGACTTACTCTAGCTGCCAAAACACCAACGACTTAGACCAGCTGAAGCAATCAGCCGTCATTCTGCACACTGCAGCCAAGCGGTTGCTCTGGAATGATACTTTCGTGCTTCCCTTGCCTGGTAAAATTGGGCAGTTTGTCGCCGAACCCTCCCCGCGTCTCGCCGTCGACGTCAAAGCCATGTCGGCGTCCTGTTCACTCCGTGCAGGGCAAGCCGCAGTCCAGGCTCGGCAAACTGACATAGCCAAAGAACTGCTCCACGACATCCTTGAGTATCATCCAGAGTCCGACTATGCCTTCTATACCGTTCAGGCTAAGGCCATCCTCTCAGAGCTTGAACCAACAGACATCCAAGTCTCTCTGAAAGTTAAGTAGACTGCCTTATCTCAGTCCAACTTCCAGACCCTTCGTTTCACTTCAACGATACCAACCTCTCAAATAGCGCTTCGTAGGCCTTCGCCGACAGCGCCCACGACACATCGGAACTCATTCCGGCCTTCACCAGCTGATCCCACCTTGCCCGATCATCAAACACCCGAACTGCATATTGAATACTTGCCAACAATGCTTTTGCGCTATGCTCCTCGACGTGAAATCCTGTTGCTTGAACGGTCATTGGCTTCTTTGCATTTAATGGCACCACAGTGTCTGCCAACCCTCCTGTGTTTCTCACGATCGGTACCGTACCGTAGCGCAAGCTATACTGCTGACTCAGCCCGCAGGGTTCATAACGGGAAGGCATGACCAGCATATCCGCCCCGCCCTCGATCCGATGGGCGAGCCCCTCATCAAACCCAATATGAAGCCCCATTCGATGAGGATAGCGGGCCTGCAGCGCCTTGAATGTGTGTTCATGCACCTCATCGCCAGTTCCCAGTATGACCAACTGCACATCGAGTGCCATGAGTTGGGGTATCACAGCCTCGACGAGATCAAACCCCTTTTGCGAAGTCATCCGCCCGATCACTGCAAGAAGCGGGCGCTGGGTTTCCGGCAGTTTGAATTCTCGCTGCAGTACACGCTTGCAAACCTGCTTTCCGGCCCGATCACTCACGCTATAGGTCGCAGGCAAGTATGGATCGGTTTCCGGATTCCACAAATCAATGTCAATGCCGTTCAGAATTCCCTGCAACTTCGCTTGCCGATGACGGAGAACCCCCTCGAGACCGAATCCACATTCCGGAGTCAGAATTTCACGAGCATATGTCGGACTCACCGTAGTGAGATAGTCGGCAAACATGATCCCGCCTTTGAGCAAGTTCACCGAACCATGGAATTCCAGTCCATCGAGGCTAAATAATGACGACGGAAGCCCTGTTTTTGAAAACTGGCTGCCGGGGAAGAGGCCTTGATAGCCCACATTATGGAGCGTCAACACCGATTTAACACCTTGCAGTTCGACTCGCCCGCGGTCACTTGTTTTCAGATACACGGCACAGAGCGCCGTCTGCCAATCGTGCAAGTGAAGCAGATCCGTCTTCCACTTCGTCTCTCGTCGAAGATAGACCATCGCCTCGATAATCGATCGACTGAAGAAGGTAAAGCGAATCAGATTGTCGGGATAGTCGAGCCCTCGTTCTTGATAGAGACCGGACCGGTCAAAGTACGGGTCGTGGCGAACCGCCCAGACCCGAAGACCGCTTGAACATCTGGCAACTGGAAGGACGGCTTCCTCAATTGACGCCTCTACAAGACCCTCCGGCGTCGGAACCGGCAGTCGCGCAATCGAACGAAACGACTGGCCAGACTCTGTCACACATCGGTATCGCGGTATCACCACAATCACATCATGCCCTAGCTTGGCCAGCTCCTGCGGAAGGGCTCCGGCGACATCAGCCAGACCACCGGTTTTCGCATAGGGAATGGCTTCAGAAGCCGCCACAAGAAGATTGAGAGGGTGCGATTGGTTCACCAAAAGGCCTGCGACGGCTCGGAAATTAGGGGGTGGGTGAGCTATCGAGTCTCGTTCGAAACTTATCCTCGTGCTGCCAGGTACGTCCAATCTCATGGAGCTTCTCGGCAGAGAGGGCCTCGCGGTATACGAACACTTCGTCCAGAAAGACGACCAACCACCCATGGTCCGGGTACGCCAGGAACAAACCCTCACCGGCATCAATCATGGCTTCCCATTCTTTCGGAGGTTCTCCGGGCTGGATTCGCGAGTTGGGCATGAGGGATCCGTCCTTCAGCACAAAAAACGGCGTGAACTCCGTGTGTTGGTAGGTCGGCTTCCCCCACGCACGGACAAACGCACGGGGCTCGAGCTTACGAAGTACAAG
>JAWOMO010000009.1:0-10038 GCA_033852435.1 Nitrospira sp. | reverse complement strand
TCTGGCTCTGCACCCGCCGACCGGCCTTTTACGAAAAACTCGGCTTCAGCTCAAAGGAACAGACCGGCATGGTCTGGAGCCGCAGCAAACACGGTCGACTTGAGTAGCTCGGTTCAGCTTCAACCTCATCCTCCCATCCAAATAGTGCGGCAGCATAAAAACCCGTCAAACACGTCATCGAGCCGTTGACGGTGCCTGAGGACGAGGACAGAAAAGAAAGGCAGGATGTCCCTCGTGAACAGACATCCTGCCTTATGGGGAGGAATAACCCTCGATGCCTAAAAGAACATCTTCACACCGACCAGGAAGCCAAACGAGGACTGGTTCCAGTCAGGGGTGGTCTGAGCGCCGGATGGCGCTGTCACCGTTGCATGCCCATCGTTCCGTTTGTAGGCCATCTCGGTATTCAGAGCGAATTGGTTATTGAGCATGTAGTCAGCTCCCCAACCTAGCCGCCAGGCGAAGGTATTGCTTGGAGAGATGCGGGTTCCCCCGATCGAACTGCTTTCACCGAAACTGTTCACGTTCACACCGAAACTCATATTGACGTAAGGAGTGAGGGAGCCGAACCGCACGGGACGCACTTCCACCGTTGGCAATACGGACACAGTATCCTGATGCCCTATGTCTGTCCCACCCGAGGACATGCCGTGCCGCTCCCATTCCAACATCATGCCGACGAGGAACCAATTATTCAGACTATACATCCCTTGAAAATTGACGAGGGAACCGACGTCGGTCGAAGTATTTAAGGTGTCTGATGTCGTTTGAGTGACCGGTGCGAACCCCGCCCGCATTCCGAGTACGAACTTGCCCGGCTCGATCCCGCCGTTTTGCATTTCCGCCTGCGCCTGATCCGGCACTACGCCAAGCAGGAGCGCCCCGACCAGCAGGAGGCTCATCCATCCCCCATTGCGATATATCACTGCACCCATACCAACCCTCCTCTCAATGTAAATAGATTACAGAAACAAGAACCGGCAGCAATCTAACGCAAGATTGATACCGCTGGAGTTCGGTGCATATTGCGGCGTACCAGCCTCAGATAACTGTCGAATCACACCTGTCTGGCTCTAGACGGTCTGTAAAGCTGTTCTCATGGTCTACAAAAAGCCAAAAGGTGACTCCTCTGTGCCACAACACTGTATTCCCACCCCTACAGCTATGCCCGAACAACAACGGACCGATGTAGCATGGCTCTTGATAGCCAACCCACCGTCGCCGCTTTTTATTGGAGATAATTCTTAACACGAGTGAGAAACAAAGTCATGTGGAATGGCGTAAAGCAACATGGAACATCCGGAAGACCCGATCAACGAAAGTTTCGCTCAGCTGCTGTTGCGCTCAATCAGTGAGCCGCAAGTCTCTGGCGAAAACGTTTCGGCGACAAGAGGACTGAGACGAAGAATACCAATGTTGAGAGAAGGACGATTGCGGGACCGGAGGGTATGTCCCAAAATGCCGACAGAAGGACTCCACCGACCGAACAGCAGACGCCGATGAACACTGAATACCACGTGAGGGTTGAGAGGCTATGGGTGAGCTGGTAGGCCGTCGATGCCGGGATGAGGATCATCGCGAATACCAAAATCGCGCCCACAGTCTTCAGTGAGATGACGACGGTCAGGGCGACAAGGGTCAAGAGGAGAAAGAATATCCGTCTGGCCGGCACACCGGAGGCTTCCGCCATTTCCTGGTCGAACGCAATGAAGTACAGCTCTTTGGAGAACAGCAGCAACGTGCCGAGCACCAGAACGGCGAGCCCGCCGATGGTTCGCAGCTCCTCCGTCGTCACTGACAAGACATTTCCAAACAGATAGCCGTACACCTCAGCGTTGTATGTTTTCATGAGGCCGATGAACAGAATGGCCAGTGCCATGGTCGCGGTGTAGAGAATCCCGATCGACACATCAAGCTTCATGGTTCCCCTCTCCTCCACCCAACCCGTAATCCAGACCGTTGCGAGGCCGAACAGAATTGCCAGAAGAAGCGGTGGCCAGCCCATCAGAAAGCCCAGTGCCACTCCCGCGAAAGCGGCATGCGCAGTCCCCGCTCCGACAAACGCGAGTCCTCGCAGGACGACAAACACGCCAATCACGGAGCAGAGCCCCCCCACCATCGCCGCAGCGAGGAGGGACCGTTGCATGAAGTCATAGGTGAGCAGTTCCATCATGAAGATTTATGCTGCTTAGTGATGATGGTGGTAGTCCTCGACGAGGATGAGATCCTTTTCTGTGATGACCAGGTCTTTCCCATAGACTTGGCTCAGGATATCAGGCTTCAGGACGTCGGCTGGCCGGCCGGCGGCAAAGAGCCTGGTCTTGAGAAGGACCAGGCGATCGACCCGCGAGCGGATCATATTGATGTCGTGCGTGATGAGGAGCACGGTGAGGCCCAGTTCATGATGCAAATGCTCCACCAGCTCGATCACATTATGCTGAGTGGTGATATCGAGCCCTGTGGTCGGTTCATCGAGCAAGAGGACTTTGGGTTGTTGGGCTAACGCCCTCGCGATGAACACCCGCTGTTGCTGACCGCCTGAGAGATGGCCGAGCGCTGTATCCTGATGAGGTTCCATTTCCACTTGAGCAAGTGCTTCGAGGGCGATTTCCCGGTCCTGCTTCGACGGCCGCTTCAACAGGCCGAGCGCACCGTATCGTCCCATCATCACGGTTTCAAGTACGGTGACGGGGAAGTTACGATCGACCACACCCTTCTGTGGCAGGTAGCCGATCTTGGCTCGATGGTGGCAGCGCAGCTCATCGCAGGCGCAATCGAAAATATGGAGATGTCCTTCGACGGGAGCCATCAGGCCCAGTACCGCTTTGCAGAGCGTCGTCTTGCCTGATCCGTTCGGGCCGATCACGCCGACGAATTCGCCAGCGTTGATGGAAAGCGAAATATCTTTGAGCGCGATCACACCCGGAAAGCCGAATGAGGCGTGGTCAAACCTGATGATGGATTCGTGGGGTCCTGACACGGGACATCGGCTCCTTCCGGCGCTGAGGAGAGCCCCTCTCATGACAGCAACTAGGCTGCTTCAAGGGCATTGGCCAATTGGAGCACATTATAGCGGAGCATGTCGAGGTAGGTCTCGGTTCTGGGAAGACCGCCCGGGAGGGTCGTGAGCACGACGACTCTGGCCCCTGTTTCCTTCGCTAAGAGTTCCGGAAGTCGCTGGCTCAATTGGATTTCAGAAACCACGACTCGTACTTTCTGTTTCTTCATGGTCGTGATGAGATTCTGGATTTGAATCGCAGAAGGCTCGCTCGCCGATTGCGTTTGAATCGTACCAACAATCTGAAAGCCAAACCGCCTGGCAAAATAGGGCCAGGCCGGGTGGTGGGCCACAAACCGCCGGTCCGACAAGCTACGAACCCGCTCGCTTAACTCGGCGCGGACTTGGTCCAGGCGTTTGAGATAGGACGCTTGGTTGTGGCGATAGTCCTGGGCATGGTCTGGGTCGATGTGTATCAGGGCCTCCGTAATGTGGCGCATCATGGTGACGGCGTTCTCCGGGTCCAGCCATATATGCGGATTGCCCTGGTCGCTTTCCTCACTGCCGGAATGGTCGCTGTCATGTCCCTGTTTGTCACGGACCAGCCCGATGCCCTTGGAGGTGGTGACCACGACGAGGGAGGGACTCCCAGCGGTTTTCACCAGCTTACTGACCCACACTTCAAGGCCGATGCCGATTTCAAAGAAAAGTCGGGCATTCCTCACCGCGATCAAGTCGCTGGGTTTCGGCGAATAGGTATGTTCGTTTTCGTACCCGCTGAGAAGGGACGTCACATGAACGTGGGGCCCTCCGACTTGTTCGGCAAGGTCTTTCAAAACAGGAATCGTGACGACGACATTCAGGGGTTCGTGCGACGGACCGGCCCAGCCGATAGGAGGCAGGATCAGGAATGAGAGAGCGAAGATTCCTGCCCGGAACGAGCAGAGCGAACGACGGCAAAGCATGGGCTCGGACCGTAACATCGGGTTTCAATGATGTCAACGCGTCCTCTTGCCTGCTTGACCGGGCGGGCTTGTTCCATTAGCGTAGCAATCCCACAGACTTCTACAAACCATTTCTGGAGGAGTAGGCATGAAAGTCGTAGGGCTGATGTCCGGAACGTCCGGCGATGGGGTTGATGCGGCACTCGTCGAAATTTCCGGCCGAGGCCGGTCCCTTACGGCTCGTACGCTTGCGGCGCAGACCTTGGCCTATCCCCGATCCCTGCAGCAACGCATCCTGACGGCATCGGTATCCGGAACCGTGGCGGAGATCTGCCATCTGAATGCGCTGCTCGGAGAATGGTTTGCCGATGCGGCGTTACAGGTGATCCGTCAGGCGAAATTGCGTTCGGCAGATGTGGCACTCATCGGCTCACATGGCCAAACGGTTCATCATCTCCCTCATGGGATCCAAGCGCCCGGCGTCGGGTCGATCCGTTCGACGCTCCAGATTGCTGAGCCGGCCGTGATTGCTGAACGGACCGGCATTACGACTATTGCGAATTTTCGAGCCCGTGACATTGCGGCAGGAGGTCAGGGGGCTCCCCTGACACCAGCAGCTCATGCTCTCCTGCTGAAACATCCCCGCCGCGCCAGATTGATTGTCAACCTCGGCGGCATCAGCAACGTCACCTACGTTCCTCGTGGGGGCTGGCAGGAAAAGGTCCTGGCATTCGATACGGGACCGGCCAACATGGTGCTCGATAGTCTCGTCAGTCGACTGACCAATGGCCGCTTGCTGATGGATCGAGACGGGAAGATGGCAGGAAAAGGCGAGGTTGATGCCAGGCTCCTGGGGAAACTGCTTGCACACCCGTTTCTGTCCAAGCGCCCGCCGAAGTCAACTGGGCGCGAAGAGTTCGGCCCATCACTCGTCGATGAACTCATCTTGGCCCAGAAACAACAGGGGCTATCAATCGAAGATCTCCTCGCTACCTGCAGCATGTGGACAGCCAAAGCGGTGGGAACCGCGCGGCGGTGGATCAAGGGCGAGGTGGATGAATTGGTCGTCGGGGGCGGTGGTGTGCGGAATCGGGCCATCATGACGCATCTCGCGGCCGTGTTTGCGCCGGTTCCGGTCACAACATTCGATGCATTGGGATGGGATAGCAAGTCATTTGAGGCAGTGGCGTTTGCGGTCTTGGCCTATCAGACTGCCACGGGACAATGGGGCAATATTCCCTCGGTCACCGGGGCGACACATCCGGCCCTGCTGGGGACGATTGTCCCTGGCGGGCCTCGCTGGCTGGAGCATTTCCGCACGTGAGAGAAGACGCCATCGACACCTGGTTCATCGGTCTCATCGTTCTCCTGCTCGCCCTGCTCCTCTGGCGTATCTTTGCCGCTGGATTCAGCAAGGCCGGCCAGACCGGCCCGTTTTATCTTCCTTCAGGAATCACACTCAAGCCGCACGCGCTGTTCACTGACGCGGAACTCCTGCTCTACAACCTCATTCGCATGGCGGTGCAGGATCGATATCTCGTCTTTGCGCAGGTTCCTCTGTGGAGTTTTCTCTCCGTCGAGGGGGAGGGCAAGCTGAGAACATCCGTGCTGCGACACCTCGCTCTTAAACGCGCGGATTTTGTTTTAGTGCATCCAGGGTCGAGAGTCGTCGAACAGGTAGTGCAGCTTGAAGCGGATCCCTTGGCTGGAGAAAGCGACAGAGCGAGGCGCCATGAGATTCAACGGATCGTACAGGCGGCCGGCATTCGGTTTATGACGCTTAACGTGCAGCCGACATACACCGTTCAGGAGCTGGAGCGGCTGCTGGACATGAATGAAACTGAATAAGAATAAGGGGTTTGAGCTGCGGGATGATCGTACCCCTTGTCGTCGAAGAACAGGCTCATTCCGTGATTTGCGGAGAAGGCTCAGTTGTGGCTGAATCAGCCTCGATGGCTTTTCTGGCGAGCTCAGCCTCTGGACTGTCGGGGTATTCGTCGGCGACCCGCTCGTACATCATGCGAGCTTTTTCATGATCTTTCAGCTTCGTGTATGTTTGCCCGAGCTTCAACGTCGAGGCAGCCAGCTTCGGACTGAGCGGATAGTAGGACACGACGTTGTAGAAAGATTTTAAGGCGTCCTTATACCGCCCTAGACGATATTGGCATTCGCCAACCCAATACTGAGCGTTTGCAGCCAATGAAGTTTGGCCGTGGAGCTCGATGAAGAGCCGGAATCCAGCCAGCGCGGCCTCATAATCCCGATGTTTGAATTCCTCCATCACACGATCGTAGAGATGGCGTGAGGCATCTTGGACCTGAGTCGGCGCTGAGTACGACACGACCGGAAAAGCAGTGAACGAGAGCAGAAACGCTGCAATTCCCAATACCCAGTGTGTGATTCGGTTCATCTCTCTGCCTCCGTCTTCTGTCAGGGAATGTGCTGCAGAAGGTGAGATCGCAATCCACATGCCACAAGGGCATGAGGTCGAGGATTAAAAACCAGTGGAAAACCAAGTGCTTGGATTAAACCATCTGGCTCCTCCTCAGGCTAGAGCCTCTTGTCTTGAGCAGTTTTGTACGAGGTGAGAGCTGCGCACTTGGTTGACAAAACCGGAAGGCTCGTTCCTTTACAGAGGCACGACGCCATCGTGATCACAGATCATCACGATTCAGTCGAGAGCGGGCCATGAATGAGGCAGAACACAATACGATGATGCGGGATCCTCCTCCCAATCCTCTGGGTGGGAGGACTCTCCTTGTGGATAGTCAAGATCCTGCGCTCTATCCGCGGCCGAGTGCGGCGCTGAAGGACGCCGGCGAGCGAGACCAGATCTTTGTTCGAGCCGGCGTGTATGAAGACAAGGTATTCCTTGCCGAGCGGCCGGTGTTGATGGTGGGGGCGGGACGCGACGCCGTCCAGATCTTTTCTCGTCGCGGGGGGCCACTGTATCTCCAGCGTGTGTCGAGCGGGCGGATTTCAGGCATCACGTTTCGATATGTCGGCAGCGATCAACATTCGGCCATGAATATCCTTGATTCGTCTTGCACCATTACTCAATGTCGGGCGACAGAAGGCATTCTGTCCGGCGTGGTGATCTATGGATCCGAATGCCGGCCCACCTTTGTCGACAACGAAGTCTTCCACAATCGGGAATCGGGCATCTTTGTCTTTGCGGGAGCCCGACCGAGGGTCGCGGATAATCTTTGTCAAGGTAACCATCACTTCGGAATTGCGGTGCGGGATCCCGGAAGTCATCCTGAGCTGGTGCGCAATCAGTGCCGAGAGAATATGCTAAGCGGGATCCTGCTGTTTCACCATGCCGAAGCGCTGCTACTCGACAATATTTGCCGCGACAATCTTCATTGGGGGGTCGTCATGACACCCGAGTCTCGTCCGTCGCCGGACCGCGATTCGCTCCCCCTCTCCAACGTGCTGATGCCGAATCCGCGCGGTGCGATCATGATGACAGATGAACCACTGGCAGAGATCGGACGCTAAGCATACAGCCAACTCAAGAGCGATGCTGCGACACTGTGTGGTGGACGAAGGCTGAAGATAGAATCAGGAAGCAGAGAAGGTCGTGGCGTGTTTGTACCCGGAGGCGTCGTGAAACGCAAAACCGCTGCCGCCTCGCTGCTTGGCGAGATACATGGCGGAGTCGGCGTGTTTGAGCAGCTCGTCGATGCTATGGTCATCATGCGGATACAC
This sequence comes from Nitrospira sp., assembly GCA_033852435.1. Lineage (GTDB taxonomy): Bacteria > Nitrospirota > Nitrospiria > Nitrospirales > Nitrospiraceae > Nitrospira_C. Next base: position 2,385 of record JAWOMO010000009.1, on the reverse strand, counting down.
GGTTATACCGATACTGATGCCGACAGAGACGGTATGCCCTTTCAATTCAAACGCGGAAGAGATGGACTCGGTAATGCGTTTTGCCACGACCACGATGTTTTGTTCGGATGCGACCCCTTCGAGAATAATGGTGAACTCATCCCCGCCCATGCGGGCGACCGTATCCACTTCCCGCACGCAACTCTTCAGACGTTCGGCCACCGATTTCAAGAGCTCGTCTCCCACGTCGTGACCCAGGGTGTCGTTGACGGATTTGAAGCGGTCTAAGTCCAGCAGCATCAGACCGAGTGGTTGCTGGAGCCGTTTGCTTCGAGCCATGGCCTGAAGCACACGATCGCGAAAGAGGCTCCGATTGACGAGGCCCGTGAGATGGTCGTATTGCGCGAGATAGGTCAGCCGCTCCTCTGTGCGCTTCCGTTCGATGGCATAGCGGACCGACCGGGTGAGGAGTTCCGGATGACCTTGGCCTTTGACCAAGTAATCCTGGGCACCCTGTTGTACCGCTTGAAGGGCCAGCGTCTGATCGCTGACCCCGCTCAATACCACCACAGGAATCGAGGGATTCGTGGCATGCACCTGTCGCACGGTCGGAAGCCCGAAGGCATCGGGAAGGGATAGGTCCAATAAAATCGCGTCGAAGCGGCGTTTGTCGAGATGGGCAAGCCCTTCCGACAAGGTTTTTGCATGGACGACCTGAAACTCTTCGACGCTCCATTCCGCCAGCAAATCTTGCGTGAGTCGTGCGTCGATGTCGTTATCTTCGATCAGAAGGACGCTGATCATCTCGCCTGTCCTACCACGGTGTATGCCCAACTGCCCGTAGATGATACCGAATGAAGCTCGGGACAACCGGGAACTGATACGTAGGTCGATTATAACCAAGCCCTGGCAGGCGAGAAACAAAAAGCGTGAATTTACAATGGTAATTAAGGCAGAGGGAAGTAAGGCGAACCGGCAACTCGAGAACCGGCGCGTTCCCGAGTTGAAATAAAGAACGATAAGCCATGCACCGGACACAGTCCGTCACGTTCTCTGTTCAGAGAAAGTGACGCGGCCAACTGATGCCGGCATGCTGAGCCGCCGAACCGAGCGAGAGCAATACGGCTTAGCTTGCGTGCAACGCTTCCGCTCGACGGCGAACTTCTTCGGCCTTTTGCGACTGACCGAGGTTCTCATAGAGCGAAGCAATATTGGCATGCAAATGCGTCAGCAATTGCCCCAACTGCGCTTCCTGGGCTATCACGTTGGCTTCGAGCGCCAGCTTCTTTTCTTCACTCCGACGGAATCGTTCTTCCAGGCGCTGAACGAGCTGGATCCAGTCCTTCACTTTGCCCGAATCAAGCTCAGGTGTTGTCGGGAGCGCTTCCCCCCGCTCAAGCGCCTTCTCGGTTTGGTTCATCCAGTTGATGAACACCAGAAAGTCCCCCAGCGTGATGTTGAGTGCCGATGAAGCCCCTTCTTCTTCAATCACGAGATCTTCCATGATGACTCCTCAAAATAAGTACAAATGAATGCTGATTATGAACCGGATGCCATCGCATTACTGCACATCGGTCTGATGAACAACGAATCCGCGCGCCTCGTCTCGCGCAGGTGACCTCCTGTTGAGATATCGATGACAGGTTGAGAAGGGCGGAACAAGTACACGTACGGGTATTCCATCTGCCACAGAGGGTAGTTATTGTGGATTAATACTGTGCCAGCAGTTGTATTGTCAACAGCCCTGTTTTGGTGGGATCTGAGGATGCCCTACGCGAGTTTCCGGCGCGCGGGACAAGAATGCGAGAGATGGAATGGGGAAGTGTTATTACCCTTGCGGTGAGAGTGGAGGCACGTCGAGGTAGATGCCGTTTGGAGGACGTTCAGGGCCAATGGCGGCTTCGCAGGCGTAGCCCGGCTCGAAGGGCCAGAGAAGGGATCGACCCTGTACAGATCCGCGAACCTGTACATAGCGAAAGGTGACGCCCAGGCGATCTGATTCTTCGCGCATGGCGGAGAGACAACCGTCGTACGAGTATGCGCGACGACCGATGAGGATTGGTTCTCCTGTCCGGCTGTGGAAAACCGTGAACGGCTCGGCACAACCAGTGAACAAGAGAATGGCTAGCAGGAGGAGAAGAAGAGAACAAGATTTCATGGGCCAACCGGCTCCCGGCAATTCTTGATGCCGGAAGTGTAGCACTCAGGCGTGACGCAGTCGAGCGGGAGACTGAAGGCTTCCAGGACGTTTTTTCACCAATCGTCCGAGCCGCACCTGGTCGTGGCCTGGCATTCGAATAAACTCCACTCCAAATCGATGGCCCTCTGACCAACGGACCTTTGCCAGGCCAACACAAAGGGACGCCCCACTATCAGGGACCAGCACCTTCATTTCGAGATAAGCAC
>JAWOMO010000142.1:0-6342 GCA_033852435.1 Nitrospira sp. | reverse complement strand
TTCGAACCGGCGCTAGCGGTCCTGGCAGATCTCGACCGCGCGCTGGGTGACTACATGCGCGGCATCTTCCTCGAGTGCGCCTCGCTGGGCCTCACCGTGACGTTGCTTCTCGCCATCGTGGGCGTCTCCCCCCGTTGGGCGATCGCCATCGGCATCTTAGCCAGCGCGACCAACGTGGTTCCATACCTGGGCTCAGCGGTCGCCTTGATGGGAGGGCTGGCCTATGCCCTCTTGGCGGAGGATATCCATCCGCTCCTGCCGATGGTGAACACAGGGAACGTCGCGATCTGGGTGATTGCCGCCGTGGGACTGGCCGAGCTGATCAAGAACGTTTTTTACGAACCGCTCGTCCTCGGCGGCGCGGTCAAGCTTCACCCGCTCGTGGTGGTGATAGGGGTCGTGGGCGGCGGCATCCTGTTCGATATCGCCGGGGTGCTGCTCGCTATACCTATGATCACCGTCTTTAAGGTCTTCGTCTCGAGCACAGCCAGGCAACTCAAAGCCTACGGGCTGATTTGAAGGGCGGCTGAAGTCGAGTTTATCTCAGCAATCGTGGTTAATTTCGCTGGCTACTTGATTCAATGATTCGAAATGAAATACGCACATTACAATTAGATAATAATAAGAGAAACCTTGTGATAAATTTTGCAGCGACAAGAGTTGCGTGATAGTTATGGGAAGCATGTAGATTATATCATCATGCGCGCCGGCTTGCGGAATGGCTGCGCGGATTGACTTTCACTAGGGTGCTTACAAGTCCGCTGCAACGTGCCGTCAGGACGTGCGAGCTGGCCGGCTTTGGAACTGTGGCTGAAATCGACCGGGACTTGCTCGAATGGAACTATGGCCAGTACGAGGGTCGCCTTACGGCTGACATCCACGGTGGAGAGCTTTAAAGATCAGGGTCTTTTGGCGGCGATCGTGATGGAGGCTCAAGATATCGTGAACCAAGCGCTAAATCCTTTGACTCACGTTACGCGTAGCGGGAGGCGCGGCATATGAGCAACGACAACCTACCAGTGAGTCTTCTTCCGTTTCCGAAACAATACCGCGCCTCCGGTTTGCTGCTCCATGTTTCGTCGTTGCCCTCACCATATGGGATAGGCGATGTAGGGCCAGCTGCGCTCAAGTGGATCGATCGACTCCATGAAGCAGGACAACGCTGGTGGCAGGCCTTGCCGCTGGGCCCAACGGGGTACGGCAACTCTCCATACCAATCACTGTCGTCTTTCGTCGGCAACGAACTCCTGATCAGCCCGGACTGGCTGATCGAGGACGGATTGTTAACCGCAGGCCAATGCGCGCCACCCTCCTTCCCGAAGACCACCGTCGATTACGGCACGGTCATTACGTTCAAACGCCGGTTGCTTGAGAGAGCGTGGATTAACTTCAACGCCGGCGCGTCTCCGGAGTTAAAGACCGCCTTTGAACAGTTCGGCCACGACCAGGCCCAATGGCTGGAAGATTACGCACTGTTTCGAGTGTTGCGAGCCAGACACAATGGCGCCTACTACCTTCAGTGGCCGAAAGATTTGATCCAGCGTGTGCCGGCCGCTTTGGCCGAGGCCCGGCGCGATCTCGCGAGCCAGATCGATCAAGTTCGCTTTGCTCAATTCCTGCTGTTCCGCCAGGGCGAACGGCTAAAGGAACATGCACGCGCTAGGGGCGTGTGGCTGATTGGTGACCTGCCCTTTTTCGTCTCTCCTGACTCGAGCGACGTTTGGGCCAACCCGGAACTGTTCCTGCTGGACGAAGAGCAGAGGCCGCTCTTCGTCGCTGGCGTACCCCCTGATTATTTTAGCTCTCAGGGACAGCTCTGGGGCAACCCCGTCTACAACTGGGACACCCTGCGCCGTACTGGCTATCGCTGGTGCATCGATCGCATCCGTGCGCTGCTCGCCCACGTGGATGTGATCCGTCTGGATCATTTTCGTGGGTTCGCGGCCGCCTGGCATGTACCGGCTGGAGCAACCACGGCCCAATCCGGCCGGTGGGTGCCCGGTCCGGGCGCTGATTTCTTCAGCTCGGTTAAGCGAGAGTTAGGCGTGCTGCCCTTCATCGCTGAGGATCTGGGCCTGATCACGCCGGACGTTTATGCGCTCCGCGACCAGTTCCACGTGCCCGGGACGCGGGTCCTGCAGTTTGCTTTCGACGGCCATTCAGATAACCCGTACCTCCCTCACAACTACGTCTCCAACACCGTCGTTTATACCGGCACCCATGATAACCCCACGAGCCGTGAATGGTATGAAGAGCTGCCGCCGTCTCAACGGCAAAACTTGTGGCGTTATCTTAAGTCGCCGGAAGGGGAAAGCAGCAAGGTCGCCTGGGATTTGATGCGCCTGGGGTGGTCATCAGTGGCTGCACTGGCCATTGCCCCCCTGCAAGACCTGCTCAATCTCGGGCCAGAGGCCCGAATGAATGTCCCCGGACGCCCGGAAGGTAACTGGAGCTGGCGATGTACCGATGAGATGTTATCGGCTCCGGCCTTCCATTCATTGCGGGAGTTGACAAGGAGATCAAACCGCACGGGACTTCAAATTCCGCTGGCGGATACAAGGACGGAGGCCGTGTCATGAACCCGAGCCCCATTGTTTTTCTCGTCGACGCAGACAACACCCTCCTCGACAATGACCGGATCCAGAATGATCTCAAGCGCCTCCTGGAACGGGAGTTTGGGGTGGCCTGCCGCGATCGGTACTGGACGATTCTCGAACAGCTCTTCTCGGAGCTGGGTTACCGCGATTATCTCGGCGCCCTGCAACGCTACCGGGTCGAACATCCGCACGATATTCAACTGTTTTCCATGTCCTCGTTCCTGGTGGACTACCCTTTCGCAAATCGTCTCTATCCCGCATCGCTCGACGTGCTGGAGCGGTTCCGCACGTGGGGGCCGACGGTCATTCTCTCGGACGGCGATGTGGTATTTCAACCGCGCAAGATAGAACGGTCCGGCATCTTTGCGGCGGTGGAAGGCCACGTGCTCATCTACATTCATAAGGAGAAAGAGCTGGATGACGTCGAGCGGCGTTACCCAGCCCAGCACTACGTCCTGGTGGACGACAAGCTGCAAATCCTGACCGCCGTCAAAAGGGCCTGGGGTTCGCGAGTGACTACGGTGTTTCCTCGGCAGGGCCAGTATGCCCTGAATCGAAATGTGATCGCTCAATGCCCGCCTGCGGACCTGACGGTCAATCGCATCGGCGATCTTCTTGACTACGATCTCACCGCACTGCTTGCGGGCCGTTAGTGTAAATTTCTCAGGAGGTGACAAGATGAAAGCAACCCAACTGCTCCACATTCTGGTCCAGAGTCTCTGGCTTGACAACAGTTCCCGTGACTTGATCGACAGCGGCACACTCAAGCGCTAAAACCCGGGCTTCGGACATCTGCATTTCCTGCAGTCTTGCCTTCCCAAGATTGCACCGCCAGATGATCAGCCAGATCAATCCTGACTGCGACCTGGAGGTGGACGGGGGTATCGACACGACGACCGCGCCACTGGTAGTGAATGCGGGAGCCAACGTCCTCGTGGCGGGGTCGGCTATCTTTAATGGCACCGAATCAGTAGCTGCAGCTGTGAAGCAGCTTTTCGGGATCATTCGCCAAGGGATAACCTGAAAGAAGCGCTTCTGGCAATCCAGAGGAGAAAAGGAGACAGGTATGCAACTAGCAATGATTGGTCTCGGAAGGATGGGAGCAAACATGGTGCGGCGGCTTTTGAAGGGAGGCCATCAGTGCGTGGTCTTTGACAGGTCACCGCAAGCAGTGAAGGATCTGACCAAGGAGAAAGCGGTGGGGGCCTCATCGCTGCAGGACCTCCCAAAGAAGCTTGATAAGCCGCGGGCGGTCTGGCTAATGGTACCGGCGGCGGTCGTGGACGAGACCATCGCCGAGCTTCTGCCCTCTCTCGAGGCAGGAGATATCCTCATCGACGGCGGCAATTCCTACTATGTGGACGACATCCGGCGTGCGAAGGAACTCACGCCGAAGGCAATCCACTACGTGGATGTGGGGACCAGTGGTGGGATCTGGGGTCTGGAGCGGGGGTACTGCATGATGATTGGCGGCGAGGGCGAGGTGGTCAAACGCCTCGACCCCATATTCACCAGTCTGGCTCCAGGCGTTGGAGACATTGCGCGAACCCCGGGGCGCGAGAAGATCGGCGGCTCCGCGGAGCAAGGATACCTGCACTGCGGGCCAAACGGCGCCGGCCACTTCGTGAAAATGGTGCACAACGGTATAGAGTACGGCCTCATGGCCGCTTATGCCGAGGGATTGGGCGTCCTGCGCGACGCAAATATCGGCAAGCAGGAACGCGCGATCGACGCCGAGACGACGCCGCTGCGCGACACCGCGCACTACCAGTACGACCTGAATCTGCGTGACATCGCGGAGCTGTGGCGGCGCGGAAGTGTGATCGCCTCGTGGCTGCTGGATCTGACTGCAGCAGCCCTGGTCAAAGACTCCGCTCTCTCGGAATTCAGAGGACAGGTCTCGGACTCGGGCGAGGGACGGTGGACGATCAAAGCCGCCATTGATGAGGCCGTGCCGGTGCCCGTTCTCTCTGCCGCGCTGTACCAGCGCTTCAGCTCACGTGGAAAAACAGATTTCCAGGACAAACTGCTGTCGGCCATGCGTTACCAATTCGGGGGACACCTGGAAAAATCTGCCAAATGAGGAGGAAATCGTGCACGATCTTCATTCGGATGCCCTTGTTTTCTTCGGGGCGACAGGCGATCTGGCCTACAAAAAAATCTTCCCGTCGCTGCAGGCGATGATGAAGCGCGGCCACCTCAACGTACCGGTCATCGGCGTAGCCAAGGCCGACTGGAACCTCGAACAGCTCAAGGCAAGGGCGCGCGACAGCGTCGAAAAACACGGGGGACTCGATCCCGCGGCTTTTGACAAGCTGTGCGGCCTGCTGAGCTATGTGGATGGCGACTACAAAGACCCGGCGACGTTTCAGGCCATTCGCAAAAAGCTCGGCTCCGTCCGGCGGCCGGCGCACTATCTTGCGATCCCGCCCGCGCTGTTCGGGATGGTCGTGGAACAGATCGTGAAGTCGGGATCCGCCGACGGCGCACGCGTCATCATCGAAAAGCCCTTCGGCCATGACCTCGCCTCTGCGCAGGACCTCAACCGGATCTTGCTCGGTGCCTTCGACGAGAAGGCGATCTTCCGAATCGACCATTACCTCGGGAAGCGACCGGTGCGTGAAATGGTTTTCTTCCGCTTCGCGAACTCATTGTTGGAGTCGTTCTGGAGCCGCAACCATGTCGAGAGTATACAGATCACCATGGCGGAAGACTTCGGGATCCAGGGCCGTGGCGCTTTCTACGACCAGACGGGCACCATCCGCGACGTGGTCCAGAATCACTTGTTCCAGATTCTAGCAAACCTGGCGATGGAGCCTCCAGCCAGAACGGACAGCGAATCGATCCGGGATGAAAAGGTCAAGGTCCTGAAGGCAATCCCGTCGCTCGATGTGAAGAATCTTGTCCGTGGACAATTCCGTGGCTACCGGAGTGAGAACGGGGTGGCGCCGAACTCGCAGATGGAGACATTTGCTGCGCTGCGCCTTGAGGTCAATTCCTGGCGTTGGCAGGGGGTTCCGTTCTTCATCCGGGCCGGGAAGTCTCTGCCCGTGACGTGCACGGAAGTCGTTGCCCGATTGCGCCGGCCTCCGTCTATTTTCCCGGCTTGCTGTCCCGCTGCGAATTATTTCCGGTTCCGGGTCAATCCCGATGTGACGATCGCTTTCGGTGTGACCGTGATGGATCCGGAGGAGAAGATGGTCGGACAATCGTCGGAGATCGTGGCGAGCCAACATCTTGGCACGGAGGAAATGGATGCCTACGAACGGGTGCTCGGGGACGCCATGGCGGGGGATGCCACCCTTTTTGCCCGGGAGGACTACGTGGAAGAGGCGTGGCGTATCATCGATCCGGTGCTGAAGGCGGGCACTCCGGTCTACGAATACGAGCCGAATACGTGGGGGCCAAGAGAGGTCGATCAGAGGGTCGCGCCAGCCGAAGGCTGGTACAACCCGATCGTGACTGGAAGTTAAGGAGTGCAGGTTTGTAGGTGTCATGAAATCTGCTTTTTCGTTTCATGCGATATTTCCAGGCGTAATATGAAGTTTTGAGAATACGAAACCTTTGTGAATTTCTAGATGAAATTCACACTCAAAGTTAAAGAAACGAATATCATCTGAAAGATTTAATTATGCGTTTTGTAAAATAAATACTGTACGTTCAGTGTATTAATTCATATAGGTAGGCGGATTCCGAAAAATCTTATTTATTGCACCCCAGAAGTGGTTCAATAGTTGAAAATTAG
>JAWOMO010000034.1:0-5326 GCA_033852435.1 Nitrospira sp. | reverse complement strand
CATCGTGTGGTGCGAGGGCAACTCGCCGGCCCCCTGGAAACCGGACACGATAAGGCGGTGATTCGTACGCCAGAGGGGAAAGAAGAATCCCACCTCGTCCGACCGGTCGCGAGAAGCAAGGTGGCCTCGATGCCCGTCGGGGCCGATGTCATCTTCCTCATCGACGAGTTGGATAAGATCGTCGATGTGACGATGGGGACCACTGAATCCGTTCACCGGGCGGCCGAACTCGGGCAAAAGAAATCTCCGCTCAAGGGCAACCTCAGCCAGGTCGTAGGAAAGATCCTGAAACCCTTGAAGGACAATAGCATTGTCATTCGCACGGAGGACGGCAAAGAGCACTCGTTTGAGGTGCGTCTGCTCGTTCAGGAGAGACTGGGGACGTTATCCAAAGGCGATGCCGCCGCGCTTCTAGTGGACGATGAAAATAAAGTGACCGACGTCGCATTCCTGCCGAAAAGGTAAACAGACACAAGCGGGAGGACCCCCTGGCACTGGTTCGGTTTCCGTGACACCGGACCAGTGACAAGCATCAGTGGATACTATCGACGGTTAACCATGAGGAGGACGCCATGATGAAATCAAGAGCAATCGTATCATTTCTCGGAGCGTGCTCTCTGTTTCTGTGCCTCGGCACGTTGTCTTATGCCCAAGAGGCCAAGGGTCCCACGCAGTTCAACCTCGCGATTCTCGATGAACACAATGTCAGTTTTGTGGTGCCCTCCGCGATTATCGTGGATGAGAGAGGAAAAGTCAGCGGGATCACGTTCAACGTCACGAACCATACCAAGAAGGAACAGGGTTTCGCGATCGACAAGGTGCGCGTGAAGGAGGTCGTGAAGTCCGGAGAAACCAAGACGATCAAGCTCTCAGTGACGGACTTGGATGGGATCGGAAGCGATCAGAGCGTGTTCCCGTACTATAGTCACCTCGATCCGAAGCACATCGGCGGGCTGCTGTATATCAAGCGTTGAAAAGCGGCAGGGTTGGCTATCTTCAGCTTTGTGACGGCATTGGTAAGCGGTACACCCTTTTGGACCTTCGGCGTCATATTTATGGCTGGATAGGCCCTGACGGTGATGTGGCTTTGTGCGTTTGAAGTGCAAGTGGATGGGCGTGGCATCACCGTTCGGTCGCTTGCAACAGCAGAACTTAGATGGGAAGAAATGGCTCATGCCGACCTCGGACACGACACGAACGCCATTCGCAAACCGGACGCTACCGTGGGTTCGCTAGCTTCACGAACTCGGTGAGCTCCTCATTGAAACGTTCGGTATCTTCCCAAAACGGAGAGTGCCCGATGCCCGGGTAAAATGAACCCTTTGCGCCCGGCACCGTCTTCAGTGTGTAGCGGCCTACGGCGGTAAGGACAACCTTGTCTTCCTCTCCGTGCGTTACGAGGACTGGGACCTGAAGCCGTTTCAAGGTTGCCTCATAAGGCGTGGCCCGGCTTCTCATATATCCCCGGACCTTTGCGGGAGTCATCATGTTGAAACCGACCATGGTCTCAAACTCGTCTTGCGTGGGAGCGCGGGCAAAACAGAGCCGTACGAAAGCCCGCGTACTCTCCAGGTTCGTGGTGAGGCTATCAGACGCCATCCCGGCCATGACCTTCAACGCAGGCGCGCCTGCATTGAGCTCGCGATTCGTATTAGCAGAGACATACTCAACACCAGCAATGCCTTCATCACCATACTTCATGAGGTAATCGCTGACTATGCGCCCACCGTAGGACCAGCCAACCAGCACGGGCCGGTGCAGGCCTGTGGCTTCCATGACCGCCATGACTTCATCCGCCCATCGCTGTGATTCAGTATAGAACACCGCATCGAGCGGCTTGTCCGATTGTCCATGTCCCCGGATGTCGTAGGTGACCATATGAAAGCTTTTAGAGAGGTCGCTCAACACCTGTTTCGTCCACGAGACATGACTCTGCGAGAAACCATGGATGAATAGAATATCTGGGCCGTCCGGATTGCCCCACTCCTGCACAGCGACGTTCACCATGTCCGGCGTTGTTACAGTTACCGTCCTCATAGCGTCTTGTTTTCTGCAGCCATCTCATTAGCCGTTCAAGTGATAACCGGCTCTCTCCAGCGAGCTGTGCAAGTTTTTCATCACGGCTGGGCTGTCTGAAGGGGGTGTCACTACGACGTCAGGGGCAGCGCGCAGGCGCGCAATGAGCGCGTCTGTCTCAGAGGTAGCCAGCCGATCGCAGGTTGCATAGAGACCATCAGGCCCTTCTTCCAACTTATTGTGCACGGACAAGATAGCTCGGATTGTTGCGAGAATCGGTGGCGTGGGATTCGGCATCATCAGGGCGGCAAGAGCCCCATGATCCAGCCGAAGCTTGGCCGCATGAGGAAACGGAGTGCCGCCCTGCAGGCGTTGAAGAGCGGGCATCAGAATTTTCTCCTCCATCCCGATATGCCTCAGCAACGCCGATCGGAACTGATCGTAAGCTCCTTGGTCTACCTTGTCGAGATCAGACGTAGCCGATTGAAGTAATGCATCGATCCGTATGTGGTCATTCATAAGAAAGTGTGAAAGAGATTCCGTCTTCTCGTCCGTTCGTGGTTCCATCCGCGATCTCCAACCATTCCCCCGTGGATATGCAATTAGTCATTCGGCACTCTCCCAGGCTTCCCGACGGTTCAGCCCTTCCTCCTCGGATCAATGTGCTTGGTCCATTCATCCATCGTCGTGACCGGATGAATGCCTCCGGTTTGGGTCGGGACCAACGGCTCAAAAAATTCCAGCAACGATTGATAGTCTTTGGCTTGGACGGTGATGTAGTAGGTATGTTCGGTGACTGCCACATAGCCGCTCAGAATCTTGATTCCTTTCTTGGCAGCAAGATCCCGTTTTGCCCAAAACTCATTGAGCATGGTGCCTCCTTCTTTACTTCTTCCCGGGCAATTCTCAGGCGTGTGAGTCCAATGGGCTACAAACGACATCCCCTCGCCGTCAGCCATGCGTCACCTCCAGCAGTTCGGAATGAAGTACCTCGCCTTTCTCTCTAGGGGCAAGCGCCGTGCCATGCAATATCACCTCTAAACCAGAAAGACTCATTGGGAACTCGCCACGATGGGGGAATGGAACGAATGGCTGTGCGAGACAGGGGCAGTAGAAGAGGAATGCCGCCTCAGTGCCAGAATAATGAAGGGGGTAAAAGGGGGCTCGCGCCCCCTTTTGCCTGAATTGTCCACACAGACGCTGGCTTTACGGTTCGAGCCCCATCCCGACGCCAAGTCCGATCCAGGCTCGGAGTAAATCATGCCGCGTTACTGAATATGTCACTTTGCCATTTTGTTTAATGGGGAGATTAAGCAAGCGTTTCTCCTCCATAAGCTTCACAGCCTCCTCAATGGTCGTGTCTGCAGTGACGGCAAACCGATCTTTCGCCATAATATCTTCAGCTTTCAACTTGGAGAGATCTTTGTTCGCTTCTAAAGCCCTGAGCACATCAAATTCGCTGATGAAGCCTATGAATGTTCCCTGTTCGTCAACAACGGGTCCCCCAGGCGTGTGCGTAGAAATCAATTCGATTGCAACTGCTAAACCATTTTGCTCGGCGCGAAATAAGACCGCATTAGTTGCATCAATCTGGCCGACCGTTCGAAATCCCCCAACCGGTATCCCAGGTCCTGACATCGTCGCCATACTTCTCTCCTTTCTGTTCTGCCAGGGCTCTAACAAGCCAAGGCCGTTATCGTTATGATGTGATTGGAATTGAATATGTAAAAAAAACAATCACACGCGTTAATATGAATGCGCTATAGCGAGAAGCATGCCGGATCGGAAGGTCCCAATGTTTCCAGCAGTTGCTTAACACGACGACGCGTGGTCGAGGGAATTGAGAGGAAAATGTCTACACCTGAAGTGATCTCAAGGGGAATATTGCGACAGCCAAGTTGGCTTGAATCTCGTAATTGTGTTTTTGGACACCTTCGCCCTTAGCAAATGGTCGAAAGTGGGAATGCTCCTGTAGGACAGGAGGAAGGGTTTTTGAACGAGGTGCTGACTTGGATGGCCAGGTATCTGAAGTGTTAAGAAACCTTTCCTTCCTGACCAGATTCGCAACTACGGGTCGCATGGGACGAACAGCCGATCACCCTGGAAACGGCGTTTTGGTACAATCGCAGTCTACACTCATGATCATTCCAGTCGCCAGGAGTAGCGTGATGTCAGGTCCATCGATCCCTCCTCAGAAGAAGATGACCGGGATGTTCGGTCATCCGGTCGCCGAAAATCCCATTGATCGCATGTTCGATGCCGTTTATGCGCACTACGGGCTCAACTGGCAGTTCTGGAAGTGCGACATCGGGTCAGTCGAGGACCTCCCTGCGGCAATCGGCGGTGCGAAAGCACTAGGATTCTCGGGTTTTTGCATCACCGTACCCTACAAGATCGCATCCATCCCGTGCCTTGATGCGGTGGATGATGACGTCCGCGTGATCGGAGCGGCCAATTATGTGACCTTCGAAGATGGACGCATCATTGGCCACAACAATGATGGCAAGGGTGTCGTGAAGGCGATCCAAAAAGTGATTCCGATCGCCGGAAAACGTGTTGCGATGCTCGGCGCTGGTGGCGCCGGACGCGCGATGGCTGTTGAAATCGCTCGCGCAGGCGCTGCACGCCTGACCGTGATTACGCGTCGTGAATCCCAGGGGCGTGAAGTGGCGGACCTTGTGCACCGGGCGACGGGGGTTTCCACTGAATGGTTGGGCTGGAAAGGAACCGTCACCCTGCCGAAGGGCACTCAGATTCTGTTGAATGCGACGCATCTTGGGGCCGCGCCAGAGCTTGAGCCGGTTCCCGTCGACTGGAACAGCATTGCCGACGATACGACGGTGGTCGATGTGATAACCAATCCGCGGATTACACCATTTCTCGAGGCAGCGCGAGGGAAAGGATGTGCCGTAGTCGACGGCGTGGAAATGTTGGTGCAACTGGCCATGCAGATATTCGAAGCCTGGACCAGCATAGCGCCGAATGAAGAGGTGTTTCAGAAGGCTGTTACGGCGGCGTTGGCCGAGTGATTTATGAGCCAGGGCGACAGAGAATACCAGGCGCACCGGATCGATCCGTGAACTCCGCGTACGTTCCCTTTATTAGCAAGAGATTCCATCAAGAGCGAGCAGCCCGATCATACAAAACCATCGGCTTTGCGAAAGTCCATGACCCACTCTCTTCGCCTGGCTTGACTCCCGTGAGCGCTACAATCTTTCCCGATCGCGTTCAGCAAAACGAACGGCGGTTTGGATGCGGGATGAGGCGTGGAGGTAGGGTCCCCTTCTTGGACGAGCTTCGCACCTCTATT
>JAWOMO010000014.1:0-18345 GCA_033852435.1 Nitrospira sp. | reverse complement strand
GCCATCCCGCGATCCGCACAAATCTTCGTCAGTGCCGCGGTCAACGTCGTCTTCCCGTGGTCCACGTGCCCGATCGTCCCGATATTCACGTGCGGCTTCTTCCGCTCAAATTTCGCCTTCGCCATACGTCACTCCTTTTTCTGAAACACTCAAGGTTTTATCCGGTCGCCCACAATCAGGAGGGCTCCCGGTCGAGCGAACTCGGTGTGGAGCCCACGACGCGGATCGAACGCGTGACCTCGTCCTTACCAAGGACGTGCTCTACCAACTGAGCTACGTGGGCTTCTTTCGTGCGCATCGTCACTTTCCTACGCAACCATCTCAACGACGACGATTCACGAGCGACGCTCCACTTTCCCAACGTTGGAGCGGGCGGTGGGAGTTGAACCCACGACAGCCAGCTTGGAAGGCTGGGACTCTACCGCTGAGCTACGCCCGCCTCTTCTCTTTCAGTGCTGAATGCTCAGTGCTGAGTTTGCCCTCCGCGGATTGCGCGCTCACTCAGCACTCGGTACTCGTCACTCACCTGCATCACGTCAAATTGGTGGGCAGGCAAGGATTCGAACCTTGGAAGCCGATGGCAACAGATTTACAGTCTGCCCCCTTTGGCCACTTGGGTACCTGCCCGAAACCGCCACCTCGGAAAAACTAATTGCAAAATCATGATCTTCTTTGATCATCGTGTGATGAGAAAAGAAGAGTAAGCCGGTCCACGCACAGCACCCCCCTCCTTAAAAATAAGGAAGAAAGTCGTGAGCTGCGGACACAGCCTTGTTTAGGAAACGTCCGATTCTATTGATGAAGTATTCTGATGTCAAGACCCAAAAGACCTATCACTGCTTTTTTGTTACTTCTTGGGAGGGAACCTTCCCCATCACATACGCTCCTCATTCCTAAAAACGGAATTTAATATGAGACACTGTCTCCAAATTTGAAGTGTTGTTTTCGAGACAACCATTTAATTTTTCAAGCAGTTCCAGCCTAATCTAGTTGCAGTTTTTTGGAGGGGAAAGGCTCTGTTGGCCACGAGAGAGGATGGCTACCGCTTCCCGAATCAAATCTGACGAAAACCCCAGCGCCTCGTTCATTAAGTGTGTCGCTTCCTCCGCCGAGAGGCGCGAACTCGGAGCAAGAAAACGCTTTCTCGTTACGGCTCGTTCAGCAGAGTCCTCTGGCTCATAGTAGCCTCGGAGCTTCCCGTCTCGATCCGCCTCATCCAATCGGCGCAACCAAGCCTCGCGACTCTTTCCAGGTTTCTGAATCGAAGGTCCCGTCCGTTGACCAAGTTCCAGTTGATTCCACACTGCCCACCCAATAAAGACGGCCCAGGCCTCGTTCAATGCTTCCCACGATTCACGCTCACTGAGAAATCGTTCCTCCGTTTCGGTCCTCCGCTGCACGACCGGTGTGATCAACACGGCACTGTAGCGACACCGTTGCTGCAACCTGGCAAACGTGAGGAGCGGATCGGGTTGATTCCCCTCCCGCATCGTCATGAGATAGTCCATGTATGCATGAAAGAGTTCATGGTACAGCGTCTCCATCTCCGCATGGGTCAGCCGGCCGAGTGAACGCAACGCACCTCCCGCCGCGTTGAACGAAAGCGTCCGGTTCAACACCATCCGATGCTCGCCGAGATGATATTCAGCTGCAAACGCTTGTAGATCGTCGAACTCAAACTTCACGAAGTCCGGCGGAACGGCCTTCAAGAATTTCGTCGGAAGGCCGAGTCCCTCGGCCTCGACCACCAATTGTTTCCAGATGTGCCCGGACACCTGTGGAGCCTCATGACCATCTCCGCCTGCAGGAGCCAGCACCAGACTGACAAGTAAAGCGGCGGCAATGAGAAAGCACAAAGAAGCTTGTGTCATTGGGAGAAGCAGAATGATGAATCGTCGCAGCCCGGCAACGCAGAATGCAAGCCGGCGGATCAGTAGGAGTCGTCCCGGTACCCTCTCCAATCCGCATGACCCCCTTCCTCAATCAACGCCAGCTGCTCGAACATGGCTGGAGAAACATGATCAAGAAAACGCGTGGGTTTTGAAAGCAGCATGCCGCTGCTCTTGTCGAATACATTAATTGGATAGGTAAGAAACAGATGACGCTTGGCCCGGGTTACCGCCACATAGAAGAGCCGACGTTCTTCCTCCAGTTCTTCATCGGTGACAAACGAGTAGATCGAAGGAAACTTACCATCGACCACCCAAATTACAAACACACACTGCCACTCCAAACCCTTGGCCGAATGGATCGTCGACAAGACCATCCGTTCATCGTCGCGATCCGGGGCCTCCACATCCACCGCGCTCCCATCCGGAGGTTCGAGCGCCAGGTCGGCGAGAAAACTGTCGACTTCCGGATAGCCCTCGGCAATCGTATGGAGGTGATCAAGATCTCTGATCCGTTTGGGGTAGTCGTCGTATTGCTCTTTCAGGATCGGCAGGTAATACTCATAAATATGGTTCACCTGATCAGCCGTTCCCGGCTCATCGGTACCCGACAAACTTTCAAGCGTGTTCGCCAGATTCTTTAGCCCCTGTCCCGATCGGCCGGTTACTTCCCGCAATGCCTGATACGGCCTTTCCGATTTCACCAGTATTGCGAGAAGATCCTGAGCCTTCTTCGGACCGACTCCTTCGATAAGCATCAAAACCCGATGCCAGCTCACCGCGTCTAACGGATTAGCCACAACACGCAGATGCGCGAGCAGATCCTTCACGTGCGCCGTCTCGATGAACTTGACCCCGCCCCGCTTGATAAAGGGCAGCCCTTTCCGGGACAATTCAATTTCCAAATCGAACGAATGGAAACTCGACCGGAACAACACCGCCACCTCACTTAGCGGCACACCTTCTTCCCGCAATTCAAGAATCTTCTGCGCAATGAAGCGCGACTGCGCATTTTCACCCGCCGCTTCTGCGAGCGTCGGCAGCGGCCCGTCGAGCTTCCGCGTAAAGAGCCGTTTGCTGTACTTTTCTGACGCCTCTTCGATGATGCAGTTCGCTAGGTTCAGAATCGGCTGGGTGCTGCGATAGTTCTCTTCGAGCTTATAGATGGTCGCGCCGGGGAACAGAGTTGGAAACTCCATGATGTTCTTAAAAGTTGCACCGCGAAAGGCATAAATCGACTGACTGTCGTCGCCCACCACCATCACGTTTTGATGCGTCGCTGCCAGATTCCGGATCACATCTGCCTGCAGCCGGTTTGTATCCTGATACTCATCGACGAGGATGTAACGATAAAGCCGCGAGATCGCCTGCCTCGCCTGTTGGTCATCCGCCAACAAGCGCCTCAGTAAGACGAGCAGATCGTCGTAGTCCACCAACTGCCGCTGCCGCTTCGCGGCCTGATAGCCCTTTTGGAGCTGGCCAAGCGCGTCGAGATGATCGGCAAAGTGGCTGAACTCCTCCACCACAATGTCGTCCAGGCTGCGCAGCGTATTCTCGGACTTACTGAAGATCTCGGCAATCGTCCCTTTGCGCGGAAAGCGCTTGTCTTTCTCGTTCAATCCCAGTTGCGAGCGAACAAGCGCTATCAAATCTTCCGCATCACCACGGTCTAAGATGGTGAAGCCTGGCTCCAAACCAGTCGCCCGGCCATACCGCCGGAGCAACATGTTCGCCACGGAATGGAACGTCCCTCCGCAGACACGCTCGCTCCTGGCACCGATTAATTCGCCAGCCCGATCGAGCATTTCCTGCGCCGATTTTCGAGTGAACGTCAGCAGCAGGATATTTGAGGGATCAACCCCTGAATCGATCAAATACGCCACGCGATAAACGAGCGTACGGGTCTTGCCGCTCCCGGCTCCGGCAATCACCAATGCCGGCCCATCGCCCGCCGTCACCGCTGCCAACTGCTGAGGATTCAAAGCCGCCGCATAGTCAATGGACAACTTGCGCGGGACGAGATCATCCGACGCACGCTTCAAAATGTAGGGTGTGGCTTCTCGAGTCATGAGGCAAATAGGAGGTGAGTACGCTGTATAGCACTACGGAGGAGGGGGTTTCAATGATCCGCGAAGGTCATACTGCCCCCCTTGGAGGCCGGATAATCTCTCGGCTATAATGCGCCTTCGAATTCACTGGAGCACCACAGAGACTTATGGCCACGACGAAGACGCCGTACAACCAACAGCTGCGCTCGCTCGCAGAACTCATGCTCGCCGTTGCAGGCGAATCGGTCACCGTCATGAAGAAGAACGCCCCCGCGCAAGCACTCAAGCTGAAACGCCAGGACGAATGGGGCCTGTATCTTGAGTTCATCAAGATCATGTTCAATCTGACCGATCGCCTCTCAAGCTTTCATATCCCGATCAAGGACCAGCCGGAGTTCATGAACGGCCTGGAGGATGCGGTGACTTCTCAACTGAAGACCGTGCTGGAACCGGCCTTCGGTTCCAGCGTCGACCAAACGGAGATCATGCTCACGATCAGCGGAGCCGTCGCGGAAAGCCGCCAGCTCTACGAGCGCTATCGCTTTTCCATCAACGAAGAGAGCAAGACCAAACACGAAATGTTCGAGGCGTTCGGCGGGCGTGTCGCCGATACCTTGGGTGTGGCAGGAAATCCGCAAATTACCTCGGCCGCGACACTGTGCGCCACGGCCGTCGTACCGGCGATTACCGCCATCCTCAAGGGGGATGCGCCGCCGGTGCCGGTCGGCACTTCGGCACCATCATCTGATGACGCGCCTGCGACGAGCTCGCCTGCCGCGCCACGAGGTCAAGCCGGAAGCGAGATCAAGCTCATCAGCGTGATGTCGAACGTCACCGGCGAAGAAGTCGAAACGCGCTGGGGACTCCATCCGCGTTTCCGCCAGGACCTCAGCCCCGAAGAAGTTCAACAACTCACGAAACTGATGAATCGAGTTGCGAAAGTGCTTGGCGAACGGTACGCCACCGTGGCATTCTCTGATGAGTGGAATTCTTGGCATAAGGCTGGCCACGCCTGAATCGACCTTCACAGAGCGATCAGGCCATCTCTTCTCGCCGACATCGACTCCACCATTAAGGAGACCCAGTGGATACGACTCCGCCGATCACTGCCCCGTCGAACCGCATCCCAGCCAGCCTAGTTCGGCTGACAGAACTCTCTCAGAACCTCTGGTGGAGCTGGACGCTGGAAGCACGCCAGCTGTTCGAAGCAATCGACCCCACGCTCTGGTTCCTGACACACCACAATCCTGTCAAACTCCTGGCCGACGTGAAGCCGGAGCGGTTGGCGAAGCTCGCGGAAGATCCTTCCTATCTCAGGCACTACTCAGCCGTGCTCAAAATGTTTGACGAATACCGCGCCAACGGACGCAGCTGGTTCAGCACAAAGCATGGGACAGAGGTCAAGAGCGTGATCGCCTACTTTTCCGCCGAATTCGGCCTGCATACTTCCATCCCCATATATAGTGGCGGTCTTGGCATTTTGGCCGGTGACCATTGCAAGGAAGCCAGCGATCTTGGCGTCCCGCTTGTCGGCATCGGGTTCATGTATCCGCAAGGGTACTTCAAGCAGCGCATCACCGCGGAAGGCTGGCAAGAAGCAGCCTATGCTCCGTTCAATCGCGAAGACTCCCCGATCCACCAGGCACTGACACCGTCCGGAGAGCATTGCCGATTCAACGTCGATATGGGTGGACGGAACGTCACCGCCGTGGTCTGGAAAGTGCTGGTCGGTCGCGTGCCGCTCTACTTGATTGATTCCGACATTCCGGAAAATAGCCCTGAAAATCGAGCCCTGTCGGCACGTCTCTACGGTGGCGACCAGGAAATGCGGCTCTGCCAGGAAATCCTCTTGGGCATCGGCGGGGTCCGCATGCTGCGCGCATTGGGCATTGCGCCCTCCGTCTGGCACGCGAATGAAGGCCACTCCGCCTTCCTCACGTTGGAACGCGTCCGCGAACTCGTGCAGAAGGGTTTGTCTCATGCCGAGGCGAGCGAACTCGTTCGTCAAAGCACGGTCTTCACGACTCACACGCCGGTCCCAGCCGGCCACGACGTGTTTCCACACCATCTGATGGATCGTTATTTCGCAGGTTTCTGGGAACAACTCGGTCTCTCCCGCGACGAATTCCTTCAACTGGGCGAGACGCCGGAGTCCCAGGGGCAAGGCTTCAACATGACGGCGCTCGTCATGCGCCTCTCGGCACACGTTAACGGGGTAAGCCGGGAGCACGGACGCGTGAGCCGGGAGATGTGGAAACATTTTTGGCCGGGCCTCCCAGTCGAACAGGTCCCGATCCGGAGCGTCACAAACGGCATCCACGCACCAACATGGATCGCTCCGGAACTCCATCGTCTGTATAGTAAGTCGCTCAGCCCGGTCTGGACCGGAACCTGTGATGATCAAGCAATGTGGCAACGTGTGCTGGAAATCCCCGACCAAGAACTCTGGGCGGTCCGCCAGGCATTGAAACGCAAGCTGATGGCCTTCATCCGCGAACGGGCCCGTACCAGCTGGATGCACGGCCACCTCCAGCCCTCACAAGTTCTTTCTCGCGGGACGCTCTTAGACCCCGAGGCCTTGACCATCGGCTTCGCCAGGCGCTTCGCCACCTATAAACGGGCAACCCTCTTGTTCCAGGATTTCGAGCGGCTCAATCGGCTGCTGCAGGACAAGTGGCGACCGGTTCAACTAATTTTTGCCGGGAAGGCCCACCCGGCCGACGAACCAGGCCGCTACTTCATTCATGAGGTCCTGAATTTTTGCCACGACCACAAGCTTGGCGGCCACGTGGCCTTTCTTGAAGACTACGACATGCACATGGCGAAGTACCTTGTACAAGGCGTGGATATCTGGTTGAACACACCGCGTTTCCCGATGGAGGCCAGTGGCACCAGCGGAATGAAGGCCGCCCTCAATGGAGCCCTACATTTCAGTACGCTCGACGGCTGGTGGCAGGAAGGCTACAACGGGGCGAACGGATGGGGTATCCAGCCCTTGACCGGGAACGTCGAGGTGCAGGCCCAGGATCACCACGATGGCGAACAACTCTACCGTATGCTGGAACAGGAAGCCGTTCCGTTGTTTTATCAGCGCGATCTCGACGGAGTCCCGCGAGGCTGGCTCCAACTTGTGAAAGAAAGCATCCGAACCGTCGCACCGCAGTTCTGTACCGCGCGCATGGTCAAGGATTATGTCGAGACGTTGTATCGCCCCGCAATGACGCGCACTCCTTCCACATGGTAAGGAGAGTGCTCCGCCGATGCGCTCTCGACAGTCTTGGCCGTTCGATGTTATCACTCCCTCCATGCTGATCTTCCTGCTCTGCTCGCTGGTCGCTTTCGGCTTCTCGAACGCGGTCGAGGCCGCGACCTCCTCGACCACCACCACCCTTGAGCGCGAAGCCTCCGAAGCCTTCAACAAAGCGGAGTACGGCAGCGTCCTCAAGCTCTGGCAATCGCTGCCCCCGGAGACAGCGCCATCGAAAACGCTTATACGGCTGGCCTTTCAGAGTATGCTCAAGCTGGGCCGGCCTGAAGAAGGGCTGGCCATTTATGAGCGCACCGTCAAGAACGACCATCCGGACGATCTTGCCTGGTTGCGTCCACTTGCCATCAGTTTCCTGAGCGCCTACGTGCGTAATCCTCAGGAATATATCCGCATCGCCGCATATACGGCACTAGCCGAGCTCGGATTGCCGGAGACCCGGTCTATTCTGGAGGATGGCTTGCTTGATGCCTCGCCGCTCGTTCGCGCACGCGCCGCCGAGGGAATCGGTCACGCAGGGCTTGCAGGGAAATCCGGTTCTTTGAGGCGTGCGTTGCAAGACGACATGTTGCCCGTGCGGATCGCCGCGATGACCGCCTTGAGCGAAGCCAACGTCGTCGACATCATGCCTCGATTGATCGAAGTTGCCAGAACAGAAGATGGGCCAGAAGCCGTCTTTGCCTACGCCGCCCTCTACAGGCTTGGCAAGCAAGACATGCTCATAGATATTACCGGAGC
Source organism: Nitrospira sp. (assembly GCA_033852435.1). Lineage (GTDB taxonomy): Bacteria > Nitrospirota > Nitrospiria > Nitrospirales > Nitrospiraceae > Nitrospira_C. The sequence goes on along the minus strand of JAWOMO010000014.1, from coordinate 10,405 downwards.
CGCCACGCTTCCTGACCCCGAAACACGCATGGCAGCGCTCGGAGTGCTCGGGCGGCTCAAACGTCCTTCAAGCCTCGCGGTCCTCAGCCAAGGCGTCTACGACCCGGAAGCTTCGGTACGCGCGTTTGCAGCCGGAGCGTTGGGGGAGTTCGGCCAGCCGGGAGCCGTTGCACCCCTCACCCATGCGCTCGGTGACGAGAATGCCCGCGTCCGAGGCGTGGCAGCCGCAAGCCTCGGACGTATCGGCATTCGAGACAATCGCCCGCTCCTGCAAGCACTGACGCGCGATGCGTCGATGCAGGTGCGCGCCAGCGCCATCGAAGGACTTCTGCGACTGGGAGACGCCTCGGCCGTCCTCATTGCGACCGATCTGGCGCGGCATCCGGATCCCTCCGTTCGCGCCGCAGCTGCACAAGCGCTGGGTGCCACCTCCGACAAGCAAGCCGTCGTCGTGCTCCAAACCTTGTTACAAGACCAGCAGCCGCAACCGCGACTGTTCGCGGCCAAGGCGTTGGGGAAAAGCACAGTCCCGGTACTGGCATTGCTAAAAAATGGCTTACATGATTCCGACCCAGCCGTACGCCTGACGTCGGCCGGAAGCCTCCTCCAACAAATTGACCGTCTCACGAAGCCCTTGCAGCGGCGGGGACAGAAAGGATAGTCATGTGGAAATTCGTCGGCATCGTGGCCTTAGCTGTCGCCTCGTTCGGGCTCGGATATTACTTCGGGCAGCGCCCTGTGGGCACACTGGAACAAACGGTCGGAGACCTTCAGCAATCGCTCAAACAAATGTCCCGCAATGTCCTGGATACGACGATGGGAATCGAACGCGACCTGCGACGACGGCAGGCCCTCTTGGACACAAAGGCCCGGGTGGTGCAAGCGAAGTCGGATCTGTTTGACAAGAATTACGGCGAGGCAGCAAAGCAGTTGGCCGAAGGCGTCGAGGCATTAGAAAGCGCGCTGAAAGGAGCTAAGAAAGATGAGACGACGCAGGCCTTGAAAACCGTCGCGGAGAGGCTGCAAGAAATCAGGCTTGAGCTGTCGATGGGGAAAACGATCCCGATGAAGAAGCTCGATGAATTGCAGCGGGAAATTGACCGGCAATTGAACAAGTAGCCGGCTAGTTCGTCGAGGCCGACCCGGCCGGATGTTTCTTCCACTTGGCCAGAATCCGCTCCACCCGCATCCGCACCACCATATCCGGGTCTTTCATCAACGGCTTGATGGCATTGCGTCCGCGGTCATCACCGATCGCCTCAAGCGCTGCTGCAGCAGTCAGCCTCGTGAACCAATCCTTGTCAGCCAGCATTTCGATCAACGGTTCGATGGCATCAGCATGCTTGATCCGCCCAAGTGCCAGCACCGCCTGTTTTCGAACCAGCTCGTCTTTGTCCTTCAGGGCCTTGATCAGGCGCTCGAGCGCCGGCTCGCCCAAATCAACCAAGGCATTGGTCGCATCATCCTTGAACTCATCGTTCCTCAGTTGCACCATGAGCGGGTCGAGGACGCGCTCATCCCTGATTTTTCCCAATGCGATGATCGCATACTTTCTGACATCCCAATCGCGGAGCAGCTTGATCAACATCTCCACGGCAGGAGAGCCAATCTGACCCAGCGCGTCGATGGCCACTTCGCGTACCTGCCAATCTCCGTCGCGCAACGCATTGCAAAGCGGTTCGACGCAACGCTCGTCACCCATTTCCCCGAGCGTAATCGCCGCTTCACGGCGCACCACCCAGTCGGGGTCCTTGAGGAGATCGATCTGAATATCGATCTCGTCCTTGACCTTTTCTTCTTCGAGCATGACCGGTTCGGCCTGCTCTCCCGGAAGTTCCGCCGTAGGAGCAAGAGCTCCCGTCAACTCCGCCGCAACCTGGTCTGTCAATTCATCAGTCGCAATGTCCGAGCCGGTGGGGGTCTTCTGATCTTGATCTTTATCCTTGCGTGGTTCTTCCATGGTCAATATTCCTTATGACGTGCGCGCGACCAACGTCATCTGCAAAATCTTGTTTATCCTGCTGCTGGAGCCGCAGCCTCAGCGGGCTTGCTGCCTGCAGCATGCTTCTTCCGAAGCGCCAAAGCCCGTCGCTTCCGCTGCTCCCGCTTGAGCCGCTTGCGCAGGGCGCGCATCGCCACATCCCCTTCAGGATTGCTGTCTCCTACAAGTTTTGCCGCAATCTTTTTCTTCAATCGTGACTCATCCGGCTCCGTTGTTCTTTTCTTTGCCATCGACCTTCCGCCTCCCATGTATGCCGCCCCTAAGAGTCAATATCCAACCGCTCCAACTAGGAAGGGCCGGACAGCGCAGTCTAATCGAGTGCTTTACGCAGTGTCAACCTGATCGGAAATGACGAGTAGGACCTAGCTCAAGGCCAGAGCAGCAACTTCGGTATGCGCAGTATGGTCTGCAGCCAGCATGGCTGAAACGCGGCGAATTCGTCTGGTCATCCAGAGATCGCTCGGAAGGGCGCGGACTGGATCGGTCAGGATCGGCGCTTCTTGTTCAGGTAATGCACTGAAACCGAGTATGTAAGGAGAGCCCCGGTTTGGTTCCGCATCCGACGACAAGAGCTGTTCCGGGCGGCGTTCTCCAACAATTTCAACTTGGACGATCGCCAGGCCTCCCCGATCCATTCCCAGCTGGGCAGCTGCGGCAAGGGATAGGTCAAGAATTCGGCCGTTGACGTACGGCCCCCGGTCGGTAATCCGCACGTGGACATGCTTGCCATTGCTCAAATTGAAGACTCGAACCATACTGCCAAGCGGCATGGTTCGATGGGCAGCAGTCAGGCCCTCCATATCGAAGATTTCTCCGTTCGCGGCTTGTTTCCCATGGAACTGTTCACCGTACCAAGACGCCACCCCACGATCCTTCATGCCCACATCGAATTGAGCCTCGCCTTTAGGAATCCAGGAACAAGCTCCCAGCAGGGCCCCGGCACTGGCCACAAGGAGAATCAGGAGCGATCGGCTGGACTGCTTTGTGTGATAAGCCATTTTCAACACCTGTGTTACTTGGTTGAACTGACAGACCCGATAACGCTCGCCTGTCATGCTCAACCTAAGCCTGGACGGGCCGTTCAACAATACCGAAACCGTAGCCCCTACCCCTACCTTTGGCTGGATAAAAAAGGAGAGTCGCCGGGAGAACTTAACAGAATTACACCGGGGAGCACTGGACTAACTAGGCTATATATATGGATATGACCGACCGCGTCAACCGCCCTAACTGGACCTCAACCTCCAACTCGGATCATCTCGGCCAAGACGCCCCTTGGTGTCTTGGCATAGGTCAGCCAAACAGATTCTCCCTCTTTGATCGTATTCAGCGCCACCCGTTTGTTGCCACGGAGTATCTTGGTCTGAGCCGTCACCGTCGCTCCCACCGTCATATGGTTCCGGGGGCCGAGGGGAGTCCTTACCACAATCAAAGGAGGGTCTTGGCTTAATGTCACAGCGATCACGGTACCCTGAACCTTGTAGGTTCGTGCCTGTCTTGCTTCGCTCGAAGGGAGTGCGAGGGGGGATAGGGAAAAAGACAAAACCGCAACGAAAGCCATTAACCAGTAGTGGTGCCGTATCACAATACGTCGTTACATCCGCCTGTCCACCCAAACGGCCAGGACTGTAGCAGGATGCCCGGACCATGTAAAGATTGTGACCGGACAACGGCTCGATATTGACTGCCTCCGACCGCCTGAGTAAGATGCCGAACAGTTGTGCATCAGATGGCGATGACCAACCCACCCTTGTAATCCCCGACGTCGTCCATTCGACCGACACGCATGCCTGCTATCTATGATTGACGTTCAACAGATCACGAAACGCTATGGGCAACACACCGCGATCGACCGCGTCACCTTCTCTGTTGCCAAGGGCGAGGTCTTGGCATTTCTCGGTCCCAACGGAGCGGGAAAAACGACCACCATGCGCATTCTCACCGGCTTCATGCCGCCCACTGAGGGAACAGCACGAGTGGCCGGGTTCGACTGCGCCGATCAGTCGCTCGAAGTGAAACGCCGCATCGGCTACCTGCCCGAAACCCCGCCGGTCTACCAAGAACTGACCGTATCGGAATATCTCCAGTTTGTCGGCAGACTTCGCGGCATGGCAGGAAACGCCCTGAGTACGGCCATGAGCCGTGAAGTCGAACGGCTCGGGCTAGGGTCTGTGCAGCACCGGCTTATCGGCAACTTGTCGCGGGGCTACCGGCAACGCGTGGGACTCGCGCAGGCGCTGCTCCACGATCCACCGGTCCTGATTCTGGACGAACCGACGGTGGGGCTTGATCCGAAGCAGATCATCGAAATTCGGGAATTGATCAAGAGTCTGGCTGGATCCCATTCGGTCATCTTAAGCACGCATATTTTGCCGGAGGCCACGGCCGTCTGCCAGCGTGTCGTCATCATCAGTGGCGGACGTATCGTCGCCGAAGATACGCCGGATCAACTCTCGGCGCGGCTGCGCCATTCGGAAAAGCTGTCGCTCACACTCATACGTCCGCCGCAAGATGCTGCGGCACGCCTCAGCCAGATCTCGGGCGTCCAGCAGGTGCATCCCGGTCATGCTGCTGGCAATTACCTGGTCGAATGCGAACTAGGCCGCGACGTGCGGGAAGACATCGGACAGCTGGCGGTGACCAGCGGCTGGGGCCTGGTCGAATTGAAATCCATCTCAATGACGTTGGAAGACGTCTTCCTGAAGCTCACTAGACATGAAGAAGGACTCTCGACGGACACGGAAAGCGTTGCCGAACCTGCCGTCGCCACTTCTTCGGACAAAGCGGGTCTGCCTTCATGACTCCGGTCCGCGCCATCATCGCGAAGGAGTTGAGGTCCTATTTTGTCTCGCCGGTCGTGTATGTGGTCGGAGCGGTCTTTCTCCTGATCGTCGGCCTCCTGGCCTATCTGTATATCGTGTTTGCCGGCGCCCAGGCGATTCAACTCATGCAGATGCAGGGCCAGGCCTCCATCAATCTAAATGATCTCGTATTCAGGAATCTTTTTTCCAGCGTGCGATTCGTCCTGCTCATCATACTCCCGATGCTGACGATGCGGCTGTTTGCCGAAGAGCGGAAGCTCCGTACATTCGAATTTCTCATGACTTCTCCCGTCGGTCTGAATGAAATCGTGGCAGGGAAATTCATGAGCGTCTTGCTCGTCTTTCTGGGGCTCCTTGGACTCACAGGATTGATCCCGCTCGTGCTGTCGCTGTTCAGCGATTTCGACTGGTATCCAGTCTTGACTGGCTATCTGGGGCTCGCGCTGCTGGGCGCTCTGTTCCTGTCGGTGGGAGTCCTGGCCTCCGCATTGACAGAAAATCAGATCGTCGCCGCCTTCACCAGTTTCGGCCTGCTCCTCATTCTATGGCTTCTAGCCGGAGTCGGCTCGCTCCTCGGCGATACCACGGCAGGACAAGCCATTTCCTACCTCTCCTTCATGGAACATTACGATCACCTCGTGCGAGGCTTAATCGACACGAAAGACCTGGTGTACTTCCTTAGCGCCCTCGTGTTGATGCTGTTCCTCACGCACCGGGTCATCGATTCGGCACAGTGGCGATGAATCTACACTCCCTTCCACTCGGCGTCATCGGAATCGCACTGGCTGTGGCCGGGATGATCGGCTACAGCCTCGCGCCGGACAAGCTGTGGCTCGTCACCCTGGCGGAAACACTCGCACTGCTATGCCTGATCCTGTTCTTCGTCCTGCATTTCCAGACCGTGAAGGCCTTTTCCACTCGGCGTGCTACGCGCATGGGTGCCAACAGCCTCTTGATGATCCTGTTGTTTGTCTGCATTCTCGTGATCGTGAACTTCCTGGCTTCGCGACACTCAGTTCGTTGGGATTTCTCGGAAAACCAGAACTTCTCTCTCTCGCCGCAGACTCATCGGATCATCCGCAGCCTGCCGCGCGACGTGAAGATTACCGTCTTTACCCGCGAGAAGGATCCCGGCTACCAGTCTTATAAAGAACGATTGGACAGCTATCGGCAAGCCAGTCAGAAAATCACCGTCGAATTCGTTGATCCCGAACGGCAGCCCAAAATCGCGCAGGCTTACGGCATATCAAGAACGGATACGGCGATATTCGAAAGCGGCGAACACCAAGCTCGGGTCACGACGCCGTCGGAAGCCGAACTCACCGGGGGATTGATCCGCGTGTCGAAGAGCAGCAAGAAACGCGTGCTCTTTCTCGAAGGCCATGGTGAACGAAGCCTGGACGACCGGGAGCGGACAGGCTTTTTCGTCGCCCGGGAAGCCCTGATCAAGCAGGGCTATGACGTCGGCACGCTGAGCCTCCTCAAGGATACCGCCGTTCCGGACAACACAGCCATTCTTGTCCTCGCAGGCCCGCAACGGTCTGTCACGACTGAAGAGCAAGATCGCATCTATTCCTATGTGCAACAAGGCGGGCATCTCCTGCTACTCATCGATCCGAACACGCAAGCGGACCTCAATCCTCTACTGAAACGTTGGGGACTCGCGGCAGGCCCAGGAGTCCTCGTCGATCTCCAGGACCGCTTGGCCCAGGGCGATTTGACCGCGCTCCTCGTCCGCACGTTCACCGAACACGAAATCACCCAGGACCTGACGGCCGCCGTTCTGTTCCCGCTCTCCCGACATCTCACCTTCGACGAGCAGGTGGGCAAGGACTGGGACTTCGTCCCGTTGGCCCGCACCTCCCCCAACAGCTGGGCCGAAACGGATCTCAGAGGCCGGGTGGTGAACCTGGATGAGAAGGAAGACGTGAAGGGACCGTTGCCGATGGCAGCTGCCCTATCACCGAAATCTCCGCCTGCGGAAGGAAAACCACGGCCGGCCATCGTCGTGATCGGCAACTCCACGTTCGCCACCAATGCATTTCTGAATTTTCCCGGCAACAGCGACTTCTTTCTCCATACGGCCGGGTGGCTCGCCGAAGAGCGTGACTTGATCACCATCGGTCCAAAGGAAGAGGCGCTCAGGCCGTTCACACCCAATCCGCTCCAAGAGCGGACGCTGCTCTATCTTCAAGTGGTGCTGCTTCCGGCATTCACCATCATCGCTGGCTTCATGGTCTGGCGCAAACGCCGCCGGTTGTAACTCATGCGATACTGGTCCACGCTGCTCATGGCAATTGTGCTTGCGGGGCTCGGCCTCTATCTTTACATCGTCGAGTTCCCAGCCAAAGAGACGGAGAAGCGCCAAGCAACAGCGCAGAAACAAGTCCTCCTCCTCGATCAGGCCTCCATCAACGGGCTGAGCTTCAAAACCGATCGTGGCGACCTTGTCTTTGAACGCACCCAGGACAAGGGCTGGATGCTGACGGCTCCCTTGCGGACAGAAGCGGACCAGCGCGAAGTTCAGAACCTGCTCCGCGCGCTTGTCACCGGATCCGTTCGCCGGATTGTCGAAGAAAAGCCGACGACGCTTTCCCCATTCGGACTCGACAAACCTGTCACCACAGTCACCGTCACCTCACCCGGCGGACAGGAAACGCTCTCGATCGGCGACAGCGGCCCATTGTCGTCCACCTTATACGTACTCAGAGAATCCGATCATGCACTCCTGCTCACTGATTTAGCGGCGAAAGACTTTGTGAACAAGTCGCTCATGACCTTTCGCCGGAAAGATATCCTGCGCATGACGCAGAGCGAGATCGAACGCATTCGCCTCACCTATCCCACCACCGAAATCGTTTTGTATCATCTCGATGAAAAACCCAAGGGCAAGTGGAAAATTCGATATCCGATAGAGGCCGACGCGGATCTCAACGAAGTGCGAATGCTGCTCTTTAGACTGGAAAACTTGAAGGCGCTGGGGATTGTGGATCCAGGCCCCGAACGTGACGCGCTCGCCAGGACCCTGGCAACACCAAAAGTACGAATTACCCTGCACGCGGCGGATGGCGACCAAACGGTGAAACTCTACCAATCGGACCCCTCAAGCGGCGAAGCGATTGCGGAAACCGGCCCGGAAGGCCCTCTGTACCGGATCAACCCCACGGCCATCAAAGATCTCACAAAGGAACTGTTCAGCTTTCAAGACAAACGCCTCCTCGGAATCGATTACACCGATATTGCGATGCTCTCCGTGACGACACGCGCGGAGCATTTTGTGCTCATCAATCAAAACAGCGAATGGGTTTTGGAGGATCGCCCAACCGAGAAGCTCAACCAGCAGGTCACCGATCTCTTTGTGAGCCGCGTCGCCAATGTTCCGGCGGAAGAGCGCGTCGTCAAACAAGCCGGCCCATTAGCGCCTTATGGGTTAGTTAGCCCGTCCGCAGAGTTTGTCGCAACCGGACGAGACGGAAAACTCGCCGGCAAGCTGGCTGTTGGCAATGCTGCGAACGGCCTGGCCTATGCGATGGGGCTTCGCCTGCAGGGCATCTTCCAAATTCGTGCTGATCTATTGACTCAGATTCCTACAACAAAAGACCTGCTCGCCTCATCGAAGGACGAGGACAACACGAAGCGCTAAGCAAGCGTATGAGAAGCTTGGAGAGCGCTATCAGTGACACCACGAAGACCAGTTGGGCCAACGGTTGCCCGATGTGTTGATCTTCGCGTCGCGATTGGTCGTGGCCGGCGTGAATCTACGAACGGTCCAAGAACTCGCAGGGTGGCAAACATTCGCGATGGTCGAGCGGTACGCGCACCCCTCGCCCGCGCACAAGGCGAAGGCGGTTGAGAAGATCGCTTGGTTCACATCTCCTGAAATTGGATCGAACCATGACGGCTTGCATGTCAGAGCGAATACGCAGCCTGTCATGTTAGCAGCGCGGTAGCAGAAATAAAATCTTGTGAAGTCACTCAGAGAGGGGAATCCGCGCTTGCGCAGGATTTGCCGGAGGTCGATCAACTTTGGTTAGCACTTCGTTGCAATAGTGCTTGACGAGCAAAACTTCTTCGTGAGTAAGGGGCCGATATATCACGATGCCTGCAAAAAGGTGCTCACATGCGCTGGTAAAGTTAAGCACGTCGTTTGAGAGCCGCATGAAAGGCACCTTTCATTTCGGCAACGCAGCGCTGGATTGTTATGAGCGGGACGCCGCATTTTGAGCTTTCTCCGATGTCTTGTAAATAGGTGCAATCACAATTCTTTATCAGGAGATAAAAAGAGATAATCCAAAAAGAAATGAGTAATTTTAGGATCGCCCATGCGGATCTTCCCCTTATGCCTTGGCCCGAAATAGATCACTATTTCCCTACGCCTAAAAACCGCTTGTCGCGGAACGCGCGTAACTATATCATATTCAAATACGCCCCCGTAGCTCAGTTGGATAGAGCAGCGGTTTCCTAAACCGCGGGTCGCACGTTCAATTCGTGTCGGGGGCACCAAATTTTCAAGCGGTTACGGATGCGGAAACTTCGGCGGAACAGGCAGGTGTTAATACCGTGTTAGTTTGAAGGTAGGTGTTGAGTTTACTCGCTGCGTTCAACAGATCACTTTCCTCAATCGCGTTATACCGTTTCCACATCTCCTCGGACTTGTGCCCAACAATTCGCATGGCCGTGGCCGTATCGACCCCTGCTCTTCGGAGGTTCGTGGAGGCACAGTGCCGAAGGTCATGGAACCGAAAATCCTTAATCCCTGCCTCCTTCAAGGCTGTTCGGAACGTGCGAGATATACGCTTTATTGGCTTCCCCTCGTAGAGAAACACATGATTCGTTGTTAGACTCCGCACCTTTGCTAGATCGTGCAATACGGTTTTCACAGCTGGAGTCAGTGGCACACGGCGAGCCTTTTTGGTCTTGGTATCAATCGCCCGAAGGGTGATAAAGCCCCGTTGAAGTTCAACCCGGTCCCACGTCAAATTGATAATCTCACTGAAGCGTTGTCCTAGCTGATAGGCCAGTAACAGAATTGGTTTCAAATGGGGCTTTGCGGCTTCATACAGCCGTTTCCATTCATCTTCCGATAACACCCGGTCTCGCTCATTGTGTGGGTCCGGCAAGGGAACCGCTGAGGCTGGATTCGTCACCATCAAGCCCCTTCGGATTGCGATATTGAGACAATGTTTGAGCACGATATGGTCATTGTTGATCGTTTGGAGGCACGGTGCGGTTCCGTCCCGCTTTTTGCGCTGTGCCCGGAAGGATTCGACATCGACGGGCTTGATCTCGGTCAAAACCATTCCTCCAAAGAATGGAATGAGTTGGTTTCGCACGATCTCAACCCGATCCATATACGAGTGCAGACGTTTAACGCCCTCCAAGTTAAGATATGTCTCACCCCACTGACCAGCCGGGAGTTTTTGTACCACCTACGATGTTAGTCCTCAGCTCGTCTGGCCGGTCCTCGATTTCTGTACCATTTTTAAGGAGAGTCTCCGACGCTGGTGAGGAGTTCGCCGAGGTGATTCGCCGCGACCACCTTGGCAAATTCCTCTGGTGTCCGATCCCGAAGCGCCTGGTG
>JAWOMO010000031.1:0-52055 GCA_033852435.1 Nitrospira sp. | reverse complement strand
CGCCCACTTGCCTCGTCCGATAGTAAAGCGTAGCCTCTTCTGGAATCACGGTCGTTTAAGGGGGTGCATGGGCACGCTGACGGCTTCTGTCCATTGTTGTATCGTGGGTGGTGGTCCTGCCGGCATGATGCTGGGCCTCTTGCTGGCTCGCGCCGGAGTGTCGGTCCTGGTGCTGGAAAAGCACGCGGACTTTCTCCGAGATTTTCGCGGAGACACGCTTCATCCCTCCACGCTTGAGGTGATGCATGAACTGGAAGTGCTCGATCGATTCTTGGCCCTGCCCCATCAGAAAGTGCCGCGTCTGAATGCACGGTTTGGCGACTTGGCGATTACAGTGGCCGACTTCTCGACGCTGCCGACGCGATGCAGGTTTGTAGCCTTCATGCCCCAATGGGACTTTCTCAACTTCCTTGCTGAGGAAGGGAGGCGGTATCCGACTTTTCAGTTGCGCATGAACGCGGAGGTGACGGACCTCATGGACGAGGCCGGTGCGATCGTCGGGCTACGTGCTGATACGGTGGATGGACCGTTAGAAGTTCGTGCCAATCTGGTCGTGGGTGCCGACGGACGGCATTCCGTGGTTCGAGCTCGGGCGGGATTGTTGATCGATGAATTCGGCGCACCGATGGATGTCCTCTGGTTTCGGCTCTCGAGACGGGCCGGTGATCCGGTGGATCCGATGGGACGATTCGATGCCGGACGTATTTTCATCATGCTCAATCGGGGCGAGTACTGGCAATGTGGTTTCGTAATTGCGAAGGGATCGCGAGATCAGCTGGAGGCGAAGGGATTGCCGGCGTTTCGGGAGAGTGTGGCAGCTCTGGCTCCGTTCGCGCGCGATCGTATCGGCGAATTGCACGAGTGGGGGGCCATTAAGCTGTTAACGGTTCAGGTCGATCGATTGCGTCAGTGGCACCGAGCAGGGTTGCTCTGCATCGGTGACGCGGCGCATGCTATGTCACCGGTTGGTGGAGTCGGAATCAATCTCGCGATTCAGGATGCCGTGGCCACTGCCAATATGCTTGCGGAACCGCTCTCTGCGGGGAATCTGGCGACCGAGCATCTTCAAAGGGTACAAGCCCGGCGCGAGTGGCCGACGAAGATGACGCAGCGAGTTCAGTTGATGGTCCAAAATCGTGTCATCAAGGCAGCGCTTGGCAGTACGGCTCCGGTGATGCCTCCCTTGGCGTTCAGGATGATGGCCTACTGTCCCGTCTTACGCCGGATCCCGGCTCGGATGATCGGTCTTGGGTTTCGTCCTGAGCATATTCGAACGATGGCCGCTTCATGAATGCGAGAGGAGGAGGTATGCTTCGTCCGATCATTCGCTGGAGTCTCGCCGTCAGTCTGTCTGGAGGCGTGCTCTTGGGAGCCCTCACAGGCTTCGCCCAGACGTCGTCGCCGCCTCCCCCCACACTTCAGATCCAACCAGCTCCTGCTCCTCAGGTTGGTACCTCGACGGAAGTGAGCGGCGTCACCAGTTCTGCGGCAGCAGCGGTACCGGCAGCCACACCGGTTCCAGGTGTCGGTACCATCCCAAGCTCGAGCGTCGGCAAGTCGTTCGGGTCGGCCGGCCGAGGGCTTCCAGGAATGCCGGGAGGCCCGCCGGTTTCCGGTACCCCTGGCGGCCAAGATCCTTCCAGCACGTGGATGCGGCCTTCTCAGATCCCGCCACTCCTGTGCGACCCGGCAATCGACATTCCCTGTTAGCCCGCCGTTCAATACGATGAGCTGGCAGCACTGATGAAAGCTTTTCGGAATGTCGTCACTTTCTCCAAATACGTCCTGGTCTCTTGATATGGCAGGTGCTGCCGCAACTGGTCGTAGACGGCAGCCGGCTGAAGGCTGTTGATCCTATTCAGCGCGGCTTCCATTTCTTTTGCGAAGGCGCGCAACACATTCCGAGGGCCGGTATTGTAGGCGGAAATCACGCAGTATTCTCGTGACACCTGATTGGCGACCTCCTCCAGCTGGGTGAAGGTCAAGACGTTGAGATAGGCCGTCCCCAGCTCGACGTTGTTCTCAGGATCGAAGAGGTAGTCGCGCGACGGGGTGACATCTTTCCCTTTCGCCCGCCGGTACGCCTCTCTGCCACCGCTCGTGGGAACGAGCTGCATCAACCCAAAGGCTGGAGCTGAACTCACGGCATAGGGGTTGAAGTTACTCTCCGTGCGGATAATTGCGAAGACGAGGCTGGGACTGATGCGATACTGTTGCGCAAATTGCTGGACCATCGGGCGGTATTTCTCGGCTTGTCGCTGCGAGAGGTTGGCTGCCATTTTTATCGTGACAAACGCCGCCGTCTTTTTCGTCCCGTCCTGGTCGACCTCCCTGGTGCCGAATTTGTTGTCGAGCAAATGTTCCGCGAAGGGCTCCGCCTCATTTGGCGAACGAACCGGCTTGCCCTGCTGGTCCAAGACCAGTCCAAGGAGGTACGGCTCCTTGTCCCCCGTCAGCACGATTTCCTTATCGGAGAACAAGTCGACGGCGCGGGGATCTTGAGGGGTCAACAGCGTTGTGACGACGGCGTTTTTGAGGCTGCGCCGGGGATCCTGGTTGTCGACCGTTTCAACGAGGATCTCCGCCTTGTCGAAGTCCACGATGGCGCGGCTCCGGTAGTTCTGCGTATACTTCACGTATTTCTTCTGTTCAGGGAGCTTGATCTCTTTCTTCCCCCACTTCTCGCCGACCTTACCGCTCAGCGCATCGTATAACGCTTGGAAGTCTCGTTGGGCGGCACGCAGATCTCTGAGCAGCGCTTCAGGGTCGCGCGCGTACTGGTCGAGCCGCCGTTTGGCGATCTGTGCAGGATCTTTGCCTGCAGCCAAGTCAATGACCGTCTGTCCGGTCCTGCTCGTCACAGCTCTCTCTGCGCCGGTGAGCAACCGATCCGTTGTCTCGCATCCAGAGGTGAGCATCAGGGTGAAGATGGCGAGAATTGCTGCAGGCCTTGTGAAGGAATGCATCAGGCTATTTTACACGGATTCTTGCACCTCACAAGGTCGGCCTCGCGGGCGCTTCCCCTCACACGATGTGGTTGCTTGTGGCTCTTCGCTGCATGATGCCAGTGGATAAACATGCGTTGTGATCCCGCAAATTACTGCAGAACGGAGAGAGATGGATCTCGCGTTGACGAGTCAAGTTCTGATCAGGTAGGCTCCCGGCGATCTCGATAGATCATCACGCCTCCTGAATTGCGAGGACTCTTCGTGCGCACACGTCAAGTCGTCACGACTCTCAGTCTCGCGAGCCTCCTGACCATGCTCGGGTGGACCGTCACAACCGCGGAACCGTCCTTTGAACAGACGGCTCGATACATCCTTGAAGTCGTCAAGGCTTTCCGCACGGCCTATGTGCTCCAAGTCGTCGAGCATACGAGGGGAGGCGGGACTTCGCCGCAAGAAGACTGGCAAAAGGACGCGCATTTCCTTCCGCTTCCTGCACAATTCGTGAAAGCAGCGGCCGAACAGGTGGAGAGTTTCGATATCGGGCTGATCGGCCTGACACCCTTGAATCCTGCGAACCGTCCCAAGACGGCTGCTGAGACGGATGCGTTGATACAGTTGGAGAAGGACCGACAACGGCGTTTCGTGAGCTTCATGGACGGGGATCAGTTCAAAGCCGTGTCGGCGGACTTGGCGTTAGTGCAATCGTGCGTCGATTGTCACAACCAACATCCTCGCGCTGCGCGCAAGAACTTCCAGCGGTGGGATGTGATGGGCGCCCTTGTGGTTCGGCTCAAGCGGGATCTTGAAACGGAAGGCTTTTCACTCCAGACAGAACCCCAAAAGCGGCCGCCCGGAACACTTGAGCGACTCACGCCTCCCCCGACGACTGCGCCTCCATGGATTCGGTGACGCACGCTCCGAGGACGGAACCGGCCTACACCTTTGCGCGCTTCTCTTCGAGTTCGGCCCACCGAGTATAGAGTTGTTCGACGGCGGCCTGCGCGGTTTCGAGCTCGGCATAGCGGGTGCGAAGCGCGTCGGCATCAGAGACGATTGCCGGGTCGTTGACGGCCGCTCGGCATGCAGCGAGCGCCACTTCGGCTTTCACAATATTCCCTTCAATCTTGTCCCACTCGCGCTGATCTTGATAGGACAGTCCTTTCCGTTTCGTCGTGCTGCGCGACTCTGCCGCGTCGCCAGAGTTTTGGCGGGAGCCTGAGACAGAAGACGGCCTGCCAGCAGTCTTGCGTGTTTGCGCCGCCTCCCATTGCACATAATCGGCAAACCATTCGGCATGACCCTGTCCGTCAAGTGCCAGGAGCGTGGTCGAGATACGGTCCAAGAGCCAACGGTCGTGTGTGACAAGCACCAGCGCACCGGAAAATTCCAGCAGGCTGTCCTCCAGTACATCGAGTGTTGGGATGTCTAAGTCGTTCGTCGGTTCGTCGAGAATTAATACATCGGCCGGTTGGAGCATGAGTCTGGCGATCAACAGGCGTGCTTGCTCGCCTCCGGATAACCGGGAGACCGGCAGGTCCAATTGTTCGGGTCTGAACAGAAATCGCTTGGCCCAGGACACGATATGGACGGAGCGATCCTGGTAGACGACGGCGTCACCGGCCGGCGCGAGGGCGCGGCGGAGGGTGGCCTGCTGGTCGAGGGACTCGCGATGTTGCTCGAATGTGACGATACGGAGTTTATCGGCATGCATCACCGATCCGCTGTCGGGCTTCAGTTGGCCGGCGAGCAGCTTCAGTAACGTCGTTTTTCCGCTTCCGTTGGGTCCGAGGAGGCCGAGTCGCTGTCCCGGTCCGAGCCGGAGATCGAGACCGGAGACAATCGATTTCCCGCCGAGCGAGAAACTGAGTCCTGTGGTGACAATCAGCTGTTTGGATTTTCGTCCTGATGAGATGAAGTCGATGCCGGCAGTCGCCTGCTTCTGCCTCGACTCCATCTCTTGCAGTTCATCGATCAATTGCCCGGCGGTATCGATGCGGGATTTGGCTTTGGTCGTACGCGCCTTCGGTCCGCGGCGCAGCCATTCGACTTCTCGGCGAACGCGGTTCGCGAGCGACGCCTGATAATCGGCCTGGGCTGCCAGAGCCGCGTCGCGCTGCTCCAGGAAATCGCTGTAGCGGCCTTTGGCTTCGAACACGCCATGGGGGTAACAGCGATTGAGCTCCAGCATTCGTGACGCGATCGATTCGAGGAAGCGGCGGTCGTGGCTGACCACGAGAAAGGCTCGAGACTCGTTGCGTAACAATCGTTCCAGCCAGAGAATGCCATCGAGATCCAGATGGTTCGTCGGCTCATCCATCAACAACACGTCCGGTTCCATCATCAACGAGCGTGCGATCGCCAAGCGTTTCTTCCAGCCTCCCGACAGAACGCCGGTTGATTCGTCTGCCCGAGTGAACTCACCGAGACTCAAGGCTTTGGCGAGACGCGCTCCATGCTCGTGAGGATTTAAGCCTTCATCAATGAGGACCTGGGCAAGAAACTCTTCGACCGTGTGATTGTCGGGGAAGACCGATTCTTGTGGAACGTAGCCGATGCGAAGTTGTCTCCGCGCGGACCTGGTGCCGTCATCCGGATCCTCAAGGCCGGCGAGGATCTTCAACAGCGTCGATTTCCCTGATCCGTTGGGTCCGACCAACCCAACATGATCGCCTTCACAGAGCGCGAGCGACAGATCGCGAAACAGCGGCTTCACGCCGTAGCTTTTACTGATGGACTCGCAACTCAAAAGAATCGTAGGTGGCATGGTGGCGTAAACGTATTCAGTCGATAATGTGATGAAAGACGATCGGCAGGACTGATGAAGTCAGGCTGGATCGCAACGAGATTAGTGTACGGGGTAGGCCTGGAGAACTGCAAGTAGGTAACGCGCGACCGCGGTTGGTGCCGGGTCGGGTCGCGATTGCGCGCAGGCCCGACCCGACGATGCACGAAAGGCTACTGCTTGACGATCTCCAAGAGCTCCACTTCAAAAATCAACGTCGCGCCAGGCTTGATATTTGGCGGAGCGCCTCGGTCGCCATAGGCAAGCGAGGGGGGGCAGACCATTTTGCTCTTGCTCCCCACCTTCATTTGCTGCACCCCTTCTGTCCAACACTTGATTACCTGGTTCAGGGCGAAGGTTGCCGGCTCACCCCGCTTCACGGAACTGTCGAAGACCGTTCCATCAACCAGGGTCCCATGGTAGTGGACCTTAACCGTGTCGGTGGCTTTCGGTACTGCACCTTTCCCTTCCTTGAGCGTCGTAATGAGGATTCCGGACTCGGTTTTCTTGGTTCCTGCTTCCGCTGCCGCTTTTGCCATGTAGGCCGCCCCCGCCTTCTTTTCACCCTCGGCAAGTGCTCCTATGCGCGCCTGTTGGAGTTGCTGGATCTTGGGCCCGAATGCTTGAAGGTCGACCTTCTGCGGCTTCTTCAAGACGCCGTCAGTGATGCCGCTCTTGACCATCTCGAGCTCAGACTCGTTGAGGGTAAAGGCACTAAGCGATTGGCTGATGGCCAAGCCCAGGGCGTAGAAAGTTTTTTGGTCATCGGTGGTGGGGTCAGCCGCCGAGGCTGGCGTTCCCATTCCGATAAAAAACAATCCGAGTACGATAGCAATGAGAATCTGCATGACCTGTCCTTTCGTGACAAATTTCAAAAAGATCTGCGCCCACAATATGACACCCGGCGGAGAAGCTCAACACTTTTTTAGGAGTCTGACCGCTGGAGGAACGGGATGCCCCGAGTCGCTGGGAGGAGAATCTGCGGCCCTCTCTTTCATGCGGAGTACCACAGGTGTGGAGAGACGTCCGCGATTAATTGCCTACGAGGCTGTTCCGGAGTTGACAAGGCACTTCTTTCTTGCGAGAAAGTATCCCGGATAAGCGGACGAGAGGGAGAAAGCATCCCTCATATCTTGTCACCAAAGGAGGACTCAACGATGAATCGTGTGACTGTGCAGCTCTCAACAGTGGTCATCGCCTTGGCATTTGGGCTAACCACATTCGCCCAGGAGCCAGCTCCTGCACCGACAGCACCACCGGCTTCCATTCCGGCCCCAGCTCCCGCGCCGGCTCCTACCCCAGTTCCTTCTTCCGGGGAGATGAAACAGGAAGGAGAGAAGAAAATGGGTGGGGAACGCCACCGCGACAAGGCGGAGCGGAAGGCAGAAAAAGAGCGTCGGAAAGCCGAGCGAAAGGCCGAGAAGGAGAAGCGCAAAGCCGAAAAGAAAGCTCGCAAGCACGGTCGTGACAAAGACGGCAATAAAGACGATCAGGGCAAGAACGACGGCAAGAACTAATTGCCGATTGTCATTGCACGGGGCCGGATTCAAAGCCGGCCCCTGCGCCTGCCCTCTCCGATGTTGCGCCTTCGTGCGTGCGACGGTACACTGCACTCCCAACCTGGTTCGTGTTCGATTCCTGCATGATCCTCATCTTTGTCATTCTCTATCTCTTCGTCTCCGTCGGCATCGGACTCTACGCCGCAACGCGTGTGCGTAATGCGAAGGATTTCGCGGTTGCGGGACGGAGTCTCCCGCTTCCCGTCGTCATGGCCACGGTATTTGCGACGTGGTTTGGCGCTGAAGCGGTGATGGGAATCTCGGCGACGTTCGCCAAGGAGGGCCTCCGCGGGGTTGTCGCCGATCCGTTCGGTTCCAGCCTCTGCCTCATCATTGCGGGACTCTTCTTTGCGCCTCGCTTCTATCGGCTCAATCTGCTGACTGTCGGCGACTACTATCGGCTTCGATACGACCGTCGTGTGGAAGTGCTCTGTACGCTCTGTATCGTCGCCTCCTATCTCGGATGGGTTGCGGCGCAGTTCAAGGTGCTCGGATTGGTGTTGAACGTCGTCACGGACGGAGCGGTGAGTCAGAAGCTAGGTATGGTCATCGGCGCATTGATCGTCCTGACCTATACAACCTTCGGCGGGATGTTCTCCGTCGCGATTCTCGACTTTGTGCAGATTTCCGTCATTATAGGCGGGTTGCTCTACATCGTGAGCGTCATGAGCGACTTGACCGGCGGCGTCGGTACAGTCATCGCCCATGCCGCGCAGGCAGGGAAATTGGAGTTCTTTCCTCCAGCCACACTGAACGCCTGGATTCCTTTCGTCGGCACGTGGGTCACGATGATGCTCGGCTCGATCCCGCAGCAGGACGTCTTCCAGCGCATCACCTCCGCGAAGAACGAACAGACGGCGGTTCGGGGATCGTTGATGGGCGCCGCGCTCTACTTTTCCTTTTGCTTCGTGCCGATGTTTATCGCCTATTCGGCGTTGCTGGTCGATCCGGAGAAGTTCGAGACGTTACTGCAAAGGGATTCCCAACTGGTCTTGCCGACCTTGATCGTGGAACATACGCCAGCGTTCGCGCAGGTGATGTTTTTCGGGGCGGTGCTCTCCGCCGTTATGAGCTGTTCAAGCGCCACGCTCCTGGCTCCATCGGTCATCCTGAGCGAGAATGTGATCAAAGGAATCATGCCCCGCATGGATGAGTGGGCCCTGTTACGGACCATGCGGATTGTTCTCATCTGTTTTGCCGCCGTAGTGCTGGCGATCGCTCTCGGGTCGGACTCAAGCATCTACAAGCTGGTCGTGAACACCTACAAGGTGACCTTGGTGACTGCCTTCGTTCCGTTATGCGCAGGGCTGTTTTGGAAGAGAGCCACGACCTGGGGAGCGCTTTGCGCCATTGTCACAGGGTTGATTGTCTGGTTGGGCCTGGAATTCTTTGGCTCCGACAATCCGGTCTGGCCGGCGCAGTTAGTGGGATTGCTGATGGCTACAGTCGGCATGGCTGTGGGTTCGCTGCTGCGTCCCGACCAGAAGATCAGGACGTAACCCTCCGCGAGCCTCGACGTCTCGTTCCGGTGCGGCACAATCGCTTTCCCTCTCGTGCTCACGTATGCTGAACAAGATGCTCACACGGCTGAGTCATATCCTGCGCTCACCCTGGTTCTTTCGCGGGGGGCTGATTGTCGCTGGAATGGTCGTGCTCCTGACCGCCGGGCTTGCGCTCTACGGGGCCTACCTTGCGGCATTTCTTGAATTACCCAAGAGCGAAGATCACCCGCCACTACGCCTCTATACTGCTCCGTTCCAGCTCAAGTCGGATCTTTCCGTGACCGCTGCGCGATTACCAGATCGATTGCAGCGGCTTGGTTACCGGCCGGTCAGCGGCTCGGTGGCAGCGCCCGGCGACTATCAGCTCACCCCGCAGAGCCTCACGATTTATTTGCATGCGCAGCCGGAAAATCTGACAAAGGCCAGCGTCATCACGCTGGAGTTGGAACAAGGGCGTGTCACCCAAGTGTTGTCCGAACCGGACAGGAGCCCGATCTTTCCCGTCTTTCTCGAGCCGGAGCTCATCAGCGGATTGCGAGGTGTTTCACGTCAAGTGCGGGAATGGATTCCGCTGTCTCAGATTCCTCCGCGCCTGGTTGACACGGTGTTGGCGGTTGAGGACCGTCGATTCTATTCGCACATTGGGATCGATCCGTTCGCCATCGGGCGCGCGGTCTGGAGGAACCTGACCAAAGGCGGGGTGGTGCAGGGAGGCAGCACGATTACCCAACAACTGGCGAAGAATCTTTTCTATTCGCCGCAGCGAACGTTTGTTCGAAAGGTGAAGGAAGCGCTCGCTGCCGTGGTGCTGGAGACCAAATATCGGAAGCAGGAGATCCTAGAAAGCTATCTGAACGAAATCTACCTGGGGCAAGCAGGTTTCGTTTCGATCTATGGAGTCGGGGAGGCGGCTCATCGGTATTTCGGGAAGTCGCTGGACGAACTGACAGCCGGAGAGATCGCGATGATTGCGGGCCTGATCAAGGGCCCGAACACCTATGCCCCTACGAAGCATCTCGAGCTAGCCCAGCAGCGTCGCGACGTGGTGTTACGGCTTCTGCGGGATCAGGGGCACCTAAGCGAAGAGGAATGGAAGATTGCCGTCAACCAACCGGTACGGGTTGCGCCCCCCGACGATGTCTTGGCCGATGCGCCTTATTTTGTCGATACGGTCTTGAGGCAGGTCGAAGACGCCATCGGGACGCCATTGCCGGAGGGACTGCGCATCGATAGTACCCTCGATCCACTGGTACAGCAGGTTGCGGCTGAGGGTTTGGAGAATGGGCTGGCAAGGCTCGAGCGAGCCTATCCGACGCTCAAAAGCTCTGAGCAGTCGCTGCAGGGAGCCGTGGTGGTGCTCGAACCATCGACGGGGGCGATCCTCGGGCTGGTGGGAGGACGGGACTACCGCGTCAGCCAGTTCAATCGAGCGGTGCAGGCTCGTCGCCAGGCCGGCTCGCTGTTCAAGCCGTTCGTCTACCTCGCGGCTTTTGAAGCGAGTCGAATGGGAAAACAGCCGTACCTGACGCCTGCAAGTCTGATCGCCGACGAACCGGTCACATTCGAATCGGAAAACGGGACGTGGTCTCCTCAAAATTATGACCATCAATTTCGTGGCAACGTGACGCTGCGAAGTGCGCTGGAACAATCGCTGAACGTCCCGGCAGTGCGGGTGGCGAAAGCGGTGGGGACCCAGCCGATTCTCGAAATGATCCGTCAGCTGGGGGTGACGACGGCGTTGACCGATGATCTTTCCATGGCGTTAGGAAGCCCTGCCGTGTCGTTGTTAGAGATGGCAGCAGCCTATGGGACTGTGGCCAATGGAGGCATCTGGGTTCGGCCAACGAGTTTGCGCGCGACTTCCGACCGAGAAGGTACAGCCTTGTGGAGCGCGGCTCCCGATCGCCGTCAGGCCGTATCCCCTCAGGCAGCCTATCTTGTGACCTCCCTCATGGAAGGTGTGATCCAGCGCGGGACCGCGACAAAGGCCAAAGTGTTGGGTCTTACTGGTGCGATTGCCGGTAAGACCGGAACGACCGATGGGTATCGCGACGCCTGGTTCATCGGCTACACTTCGGATGTCGTCATCGGAGTCTGGGTAGGATTCGACGATGAACGGGCGGTACGGTTGACAGGCGCTCAAGCGGCGTTGCCGATCTGGATTGAAATCGCCAGGCGGATGTTGCCGGACCATGCGCCGCTGTTCGCCCGACCGTCGGGTGTGATTGTGCGGGCGATCGATCCCAAAACAGGACAGCTTGCGACCTCTCAATGTCCCGAACAAGTCGACGAAGTGTTCATCGAGGGTACGGAACCGAACGTGTATTGTGAAGTCCATGGCGGCGGCATCTGGGAGCGGCTCCGGCAGACGTTCGGCTTCTCGTGATCGGATTACGAAGGGTCTGATCCCTTTTCGCCGGCCCGAACAGGAATTCAACAATCTCCTAGGTGCTTCCGGTGGGATTGATGTAAGCTGAGGGTGAAATTCGAGCGGGAAGGAGCCACGCATGAAAAAAAATGGATTCGGGGGCGACGACAACATCACTCTTTTGGCCAAAGGGGTGCAGCTGAAGGGAGAGATTCGTGTCGAGGGGACCGTGCGGATTGACGGCCGCCTCGACGGCGATATCCACACGAAAGGCCAAGTCATCGTCGGCGAAGATGGTCTGGTCCAGGGAACCATTGCTGCTGGAACCGTGGTCAGCAGCGGCCGGATTAAGGCAACGGTGACAGCGGTCGAGCGGGTGCAGCTGCTGAAGACTGCAATCCTGGTCGGCGAGGTCCATACGCCGGTGCTGATGATGGAAGAAGGTGCGAAGATTCAGGGGGTGACGGATATGGGTGTCACTGCCTGGCCTGATGAGTTGCCCAAGTTGCCCGGAGCAGTTCGCGACCTTTCTTCACACCGCGCCAAGCACGGGGTCGTCCTCGACAAGGAATCAAACGGGTAATTCTCCCTCCTCTGATTCGCCGCCAATGGCGATCGTCAAGGGCCTCCCTCCCGCCCCATCGATGAAAGCGTCTCCACGCCTTCCCACCGTCTTGTTCACTTCCTTACCTGTTCTCATCGAATCAATCGTCTTGGTCACTCGATCGGGATCGTAATCGCGATTCCGCCCATCACATCGTTCAATTTGAAATCTCGTTTTGGGCTCAGATGATGGCTGTTGTGACAGCTGACACAGGCGCTCGACACGGCGCGGTCCGGATAGATCGCCTGGAAGTATTGTTTGCGTCCGCTGGTGACGATGCCCGTCACCGGCGCCTCCGGCGAGCGATTCAACGATTCCAGTGCCTTCCGCTCGAAGTCCGTCGCCGGTGCATTCCGTTGATAGATCGGTGACAATCCGATGAGCCGATAGCGGATTCCCTGACCGCTTTCAGCGACCAACCGTCCTGAGTGTTGTAGAAACTGAGCCGGAAGCGGGAGCGCATTCTCCTGTTCCCAATGTTCCGCCGCCCCCACGACCCCTTTTTCTTGTAAGCGATCAACGATCTGTGTCGTATAGATGGTCCGGTGCGCCTGAAGCACGGCATGCACGAAGCCTGCGACCTTCTCCGGGGGGATCCCGGCTGTCTTGGGTTCTTCCTTGGCGGAATAGACCACGGTCCCCCACCACAGTCCGACGGTCAGGAGCGTGATGGTTGCGACGGCAGCACGCGAGATTCCGAAGCGGTCCATGGCATCTCCTTTGATGAAGGCATAGAGGAAAGTATCGGAAGCGTCACCATGCAGGATGTGCCGGTTCCTTCGACACTCTCCAACTGAATATCGCCGCCGAACTTTCTGATGATGCGGCGGGCGACGGTCAATCCCAAACCGGATCCTTCGCCCTGGCCTTTGGTTGTGAAAAACGGGTCGAAGATTTTCGAGAGATGTTCTCTCGGAATGCCGGGGCCGGAATCCGCGATTGTCGTCACAACGGATGTTCCGGCCACGACCGTCGAGAGACGCAACAGCCCCCTCCCTTTCATGGCCTGGACGGCGTTCATCAAGAGGTTGGTGAATGCCTGTCTGAGTTGGTCGGGAAGTGCCGACACCGTAGTGTCGCCGGCGTACTGTTTCGCGACGGTCAGTTCGGGAGTGCCCAGGCTCGCCGTGATCGTGGCGAGGGCCTGGTCGAGTTCTCGTTCAAGATGAACGGACTGTCGCTGATCTGACGTTTCGCGTGCGGCGACGCCGGTGAAATCTCTGATGATTGAAGCCATCCGTTTGCCTTGCTGGACGATGTCCTGCGCGTATGATCGGATTCTGGCCGGATCACGTTCTTCCTGCAGCGCTTCTCCCAGGCCTAAGATGCCGAACAGCGGGTTGTTGAGTTCATGACCGATCCCCGCGGTGAGCACTCCCAGGCTCCCTGACTTTTCCGCCTGAATGAGCTTCTCCTGCATACGGGTATCGTCGGTGCTGTCGCGGAGGACAAGGCCGATGCGGTCTGATTCTCCTGGCCGCCCTATGACCCGGAACCACTGATACTGATAGACGTGCGTGTCCAACCGCAGTTCGCCTTGCCGGTCGCGTTGAGTCGTACCCGTGCCAGGGGCGAGCGGATCTCTCACATGATCGACAACAGCCGACTCTTCAATCTTTGGCAGGGAGGCCGTTCCTGTCGTCTGATGCTTCCAGAGCTCCTGTCGTAGCCGCTCCTGCTGTGAGGATTCGAGAGGCAGGATGTCAAAGAGCCGCCCGGTGGAGTCGGATTCGTCAGCCAGCCCGAAGGCCTCACGTCCTGTCCGGTTGACGTACTGCACGGTTTCCTGGTCGTCGACGATCAAGATGGGCGTCGGCACCGCATCGAGAATTTGATCTGTGGATCTCTGTAAGTATTGCACTTCCTGCGTTTTCAACGTCACTTGATCCGTCAGACCGGCGAAGGCCGCCTCCAGTTGTTTGTTCATGCGATTGAATTCTTCCGCCAGCACTTCTAGTTCGTCGCCGGTCTTGATGTTGATGGATTGCCGCAGTTCCCCCCGGCCGATTGATTGGGCGGCCTGTTGGAGTTGCCGGACCGGCGTCACGATACGGGTTGCCGCTAAGTAACCCAGCGTGGCAAGCAAGCCCACGGCAATGAATCCGAACACGGTCATCCATGTGAACAGGTGCCTGATTGGAGAAAACAATTCTTCGGACGATTGCCAGACGAACGTATGCCAGGAGCCTCTCTCGTAAGCGCCGTTGGTCAAGCGGCTTGTTTCGGGAAGCGGCGCGAATCCGATGATAGAGGAGGAGCGACCGCCATGGCCGTCGCTCGGCGCGCTGGTCCAGCCTGGCTGTCTGGGCGTCACCAGGGGGATCAAGCTGCTATCCGAGAGGCTGACTCCGGTGGGGAGAATCGGGCAACTCATGACCACGCCCCGGCTGTCGATCAGCATGACGTGGCCGGTCTTGCCGAATCGAATCGGTTGGGTGGAGGGGGAGAAAAACTCCTTGGCGTCGATGACACGGTGCAAGACCCCGATCGCCTCGTACCGGAGGCTGTCCATGATCGGAAGCGAGATCGTAAATGCATAGATGCCGGCCCGATCGTCGAAGTGGACATCCTCGACATATATCTGCCCGATGCCGTTATTGAAGGTGCCTTGCCACCATACCGTCTTCCCGTTGGCGAAGGGTGGCTTGGTGGTAAGGGCACCGGCGAGGTCTCCACGAATGTCCGTGACGAAGAACATCTTGGTCGCACCGCGAACGACTTGCGGGATCAATTGGTCCGGTTCACTACGCGCTCCCGTGTAATACTCACGCAGGAGGTTCGCGATGGGATTTTCGGTGAGGGCTTTCAAAGTGGCAGGATCTTGAGCATCCCACTTGCGTCCGATGTCGTCGTAGGAGGCCGAGGTCGCGGGGTCTTGCAGCGCATCGCGTCTCCGTTCCAGCTCGCGCACGATGAACGGGTCCGCGGCGATACGGGAGCTGCGGGCGATTTCTTCGGCTATGAGAATGTCGATTTTTCTAGCCGCTTCGGTGGCCAAAGCCTTAAAGCTTTCTCCGCTGACCTCTTGGATTTCTTTGGACCCCTGCCAGAACGCCATGCCGAGGCCGACGAGCAGAGGGACGACGCCGACCAGCAGCATCGAGACGATCAGTTTGGTCTGGAGTCTCCACCCTCGGGTCGAAGATGAGGATTTATCGGGCGGCTGAGTCACGATGGAGCCTCTGGGAGGGGAGGAAAAATGATTGTAAATGTCGTGCCGTGATCGACGCGGCTTTCGACCGCAATCTTTCCATGCATCTTGGTGACGATGGTCTTTACGTTGTAGAGGCCGAGTCCCGTGCCTTTCCCCGGCCCCTTCGTGGTAAAGAACGGCTCGTAAATCTGTCCCAACACGTCCTGAGGGATGCCGCAGCCGGTATCGGTTATTTGGACCGTCGCCCCGCCGTCGGATATTGCCGTGGCGAGCGTGAGCGCGCCACCCCCATGTTCCATTGCGTGCACTGCGTTCGTAATCAGATTCACGAACGCATGGAGCAACTCATCCGCATTCCCCTTGGCCGCGGCTCCTTGCTGGTATTTCTTGAGCACCGTGATATCGTGAAAACTCACCGCGTATCGGGCGATCTTGAGGGCTTCATCCAGACGTCCGTTGAGAAGGACCATCGTCTCACCGCTGTCGGACTTTCTCCTGGCATATTGTGTGAGATCCCGGCAGATGGCGCTGGTCCTTCGCACGGCATTGATAATCTCGCGAGCCTGTTCGTGGATCGTGCCCAACTCTTTCTCGTCTGCAAGGTTCTCCGCTAGCCCCATGATCAATTGTAGTGGGTTATTGATGTCATGTGCGATTCCCGTGGCAAAGGAGCCGATGCCAGCTAATTTTTCAGCATGAAACAGCTCGGCTTGAAGCTTGGCTTCATGTTGGGCCAATTCCCACAATACACGTGAGGCCGGTCCGCTGAGCACTTCGGCTTCAGGCCGTTTATGCGCGTGAACAAACCGTTCCATTGAAGGGTCGCCAGTGACGTCCATGATCAGGTTGATCCCGTCATGGTTGACGAGTTCCTCCGCTTGATCGACCACGGGAATGCCGAGGTCTTTCGCGCGTTGGATCCCAGGAGCGCGGAGGTCGCGATCAGTAATGCCCACGATCTCGATCGAAGGAATCTGATGGAGGAGGTCAAGAAGCGCGCTGCCTCCTCGTCCTGCCCCGAGGATCGCCACTTTGGTCGGCGCGATTTTTGACACGACAGCTCTGTCCGTCAGGTGTTGCACCGCGTTCACCTCCGGAGGAGGGGAGGCCAGCTGGCTGGTCCTCCCCATAGTGTCATGCACGAGAGTCATTTAGAGATGTGCTAATTCTCTCTGCTCCATGGCGCGGCTCACGGCCTCTCGCAGTTTCTCGCCTTCCACCGGTTTCACGAGGTAGTCAACGACACCTTGGCGGAGCATGGACGTGGCCATTTCTGTGTCAGGGAAACCGGTGAGGACGATCACCGGCACGCGTGGATAATTGCTGCGGAAATACGCGATCGCTTCGACGCCGTTAATCTTCGGCATGCGGATATCACAGATGACGACATCGAGGAGCAGTCTGTTCTCACCTGCATTTATGGTCTCGATCGCCTTTTCGCCGTTTTCCGCTTCGAGGACATCATAGCCAGCCTTCTGCAGAGTCATGCGGACAACCTTTCGGATATCCGCTTCATCATCCACCACCAGCACACGCCCATTTGTTTCCTTGTCCCCCATGAAAAATCCCGATGTAAATTCGTTCATGGCACCCTCCTTTAATGTGACTAGCGAGTTAATCGTTCTGGCCCCTCTTCGCTCTGTCCGACCGGTTGCTTCAGGACTCTCATCTCTCTTGCTCAGAGTACAAAGCAACTGGTGTGCCACGAGAGTAGATGCGAAAATGTTTTTATTTATCAATATGTTTTAACTGGTATCCCAATACAAACGAATGGCAACTGGCTCGTATGCACCACCATTGGTAGATATCCACCACCAGGTTCTTTCCGTATTCGCCTCAGCATGGCGTGTCGACTCTCGTCACAAAATGCGGTGCAGCAGCAGTAGTGAACTTAGTAAGACTGTTATCGCGGTCAAGGTCGTCAAGCTCGTCATAAGTTGCCTCCTCCGTAAACGATCAATGTTGCCGATCTTCATTCCCAAGATCTGTACCAGGGGGAGAGCATGGACATTATTCGGTGAAATCCCTTTTGTTGTTGGTCCGTTGGACTGGGAGCAGTCGGCAAGCAGAGATGCAAAGAGCATTGAGAAGTTGAAATACGTCGAATCAGATGTGATTCAACACTGGATCAGATTGCGACCCCTTATTTGTTGCGTCACGCGGTAAATGGGCGAACTTGCTCGAATTGCCTTTCAGAAAGCCGCTACGGTATCCTGCCTAAAAATAGGAGGCACAGTGATATCTCAAGAAACGTTAACGGATTACATCCGCCGCGCGATGCCGGACGCCACGGTTACCATGACTGACCGAACCGGTACGATGGATCACTTGAAGGTCGTCGTCGTGTCCGATGCCTTTCACGGCAAAAATTTGCTTGATCGACATCGCCTGATTTATCAGGCGCTTGATGCGCCAATGAAAGACGGACGTATCCATGCCCTCGAGTTGACCGCGAAAACCAACGATGAATGATAAGACGCATCCCGGTTGGGTA
Source organism: Nitrospira sp. (assembly GCA_033852435.1). GTDB lineage: Bacteria > Nitrospirota > Nitrospiria > Nitrospirales > Nitrospiraceae > Nitrospira_C. The sequence continues at coordinate 34,644 of JAWOMO010000031.1, read as the reverse complement.
TCGCGACATTTTAAGAAGGAGGCCGACGATGGCAGAAAGAATGGAAGAGGAAATCCAGAATGAAGTCAAAGCGCACAAGATTCTCATTTATGGAAAGGGCACGAAAACCATGCCGATGTGCGGGTTCACCCGGGAAACGATGCAATTCTTCGACAAGTACGGGTATCCCTATGAAGTTATCGATGTGCTCTCGCAGCCGGCGAAGAGGGAAGCTCTCACCAAGATGACGAACTGGCCCACGCTGCCAAAAGTGTTTATCGACGGGACATTCTATGGTGATACAGATGTGTTAGACCCAATGGCGGCTAAGGGCGAAATAGAGCCGCTGCTGAAGAAGGCATTTGGGAAATAGAGACGGCGACTGACCGTTTTGCTTGGGTGCGGGCTCGTTAAGCTGCTGTAGCAGCCGGTCAAGCGGCTGTGGTTCCTCGCCATCCGCCAAATCAGAATGTGGAGGTTTCCGATCAGCATCTTCCCATAAAAAGGAAGGTGCTGTCGGACCTCGCTCGGTTGCCGGGCAGGCACATCAGCGTGGCTTGTATGCAAAGTTGCTTCACGCCCATCCCGCCGACTTTCTTTCTTGGTGGATGGAAGAGGACAAGTCGAGTCCTGTCCCCTTCGGCGATGGCGGCGTCCGTATCCGCCCGTCTGCCTGTCATTGGGGATCGCGCAACGGCTAGGGGAAGGAGAGGTGAGCGGTTCTCACGCTCTTGTGCTCGTGCAACGCACGGCCTGCCTGGAAAACGCGGCGTCTTGGCGCCGCGAGGGCGGGCGGGTCAGAACGGAACACAGGCCTTCCTTGGATTCGTGCAGTCAGAGCACAACATGCCCCCGCTACTTAGGAGTCTTCTTATTTTTAGCGTCGGATAGCTCAGTCGCGATGCCTAAGAGCGCATAGGCTTTGTCGGAAGGAGAAGGCAGGCCGCGAGCCCATCGGAGCGCTGACTCTGTGCGGGCGGTCTGGGTCTGAAGCGCGCTAATCTCCTTGATCAACCGAAGCCGGTCTGAGGATAGATTCACTTCATTGGCCACTGCGATCGCGCTGGCAAGATCGCCTTTCCTCGCGTGTGCTTTGGCGATGGCTTCCTGCGCGTGACGGACGGCAACGTCAAGGCTCTGTAACTTTCTCCATCGAGATACATCATCGGGATTCTGGCCCTCCCGAAACTTCTCTGCGAGGTCCAAGAGCTCTTGCTTTCTTGTCGTCCGCTGCCGCTCTGTTTCAACGAGTGCAAGCACGGCCTTCGCAGCTTTGATGTTTCCCGTATCGGCTTGTGCTGCCGAGATCGCGCTGTAGAGCAGAGGGTGCTCTGATTGCATGTCCTGAAGACGCGCGACTGTTTCTCGTGCCTCTTGCGCTTTCCCGGATTTAACCAGCTGGACTAGGATATCTAAAATGGCAACTTCGTAAGTGCTCGATCCTGGGAATTCTGTATTAAATGCTGCCTTCAGCTGGAGTGCTGTGTTGAAAGCGCCTGCTATGTCTCCCTGTTTGGCCTGGGCTCTGACGATATCATGAAGCGCGGAGATGCGATGCCCATCCTTCTCGATGAACTTGGCTGTTTCGATGGCGGCGGGTGCATCGCCGGCCTCCGCCATACCGGCGGCGATATGCCACAGGATGTCGGCCCTGGTCCATTCGTTGCTCGTCGAGTGGGCCGATGTCGCCGCTTCCTGTAAGAGGACCAACGCCAGCGGCTTGGACTGGAGCTGAATGTGGTGGGTTGCGAGTTCCAAGAGGGCGCCAGTCTTCGCATGACCAGGCTGAATGGCCGAAGCCGTGATCTGGGCATCTGTGAGTCGACCTTGCTGGATCCGGGCCTGGACGATGCCCCACTGGGCATATTGTTGAGCACCTTCATCGAGGCTCGAAATGATTCCATCGACCTCCCCCCCAGCGCTTCCTTTCAGAGCCCAACTGCTAATAATCTTCATGAGCGGGTAGGGATTTTCTCGAACTATGCTCAACGTGGTTTGGACAGCTCCTCGGATATCGCCTAGTCTGGCTTGCGCGTCAGCGATGCCTGCCGTGGCTATGCCGACAATCGCGAGAGACTCCTCCTTGGACCGCTCTTTCGCTCGGGAAAGTGTGCGGAACGCTTCTGCCACGTTTCCTGTGTTTGCATACGCAATGGCAAGTTGCCCAAGAGCATTGGCGGCAGCAAGTTTCCCTTCCCGTGACGAGCGGTCTTCGACCAAAATTTCGGCATACATTCTTTCCGCCTCATCGACCCGACCTGCCTTTGCGTACACGGAAGCCAGATGGGCAAAATGATTGACCCTGTTCGGGAAATTGGGAAACAACTTGAGTGTTTCCAGGGCTCCTGCCGGGTCGACCGCAATCTGCCCGAGTACAATGCTGTCCAACGCCCGTGATCGTTCGGCTGATTCTTGGATGGAGGACGCGACTGCTCGTGCTTCGAGAAGGAGTTTCTCTGGCTGAGCTGGCTTGTTGGGCTGGGCCGCCCCTGCTGCGTTGCTACAGACAAAGAGGCTGAAAAGAACAAGAAAGAGTCTACACGCTGCACCGCTATAGGTAACGATACCGTCTGTCATCGTTTCGCTTCGGGCGGCGGCCAGTTCATCTCTGTGTGTCTGCCGCAGTAGAAGCAGGCCAGCCGATAGCGGGCCTTGCGGCGCGGATTCGGCATGGAAATAAAAGTAATGGGCGTATCGTCGTAGGGACAGGTCGGTTGATCGTGGAGCAGATGCCTCTCGGCCATCATGGTGATGGAGGCCTCGTCCCACGGCGGTTGGTTCTGTTCCGTCCCGGTAATTTGTTCCTTCATGTGACAGCGTTCGCACTCGGCTTCATAGGTTTTGATGCGGGCATTGTGCGGGGTGAGATCGACGACATCCATCGGTCCGCCGCAACCGGCTTTAGCACAGGTCAAATGCTCATGCTGGAGTGCCTGCACGAATCGATGATGGATCTGCCGTTCCTGCTCTGTTTTCATGATGTCTCCCTCAAGCTCCTTTCTTCGTTTTTGCTAGGAGGCTGGGTAATCTTGGCTCAACTGCACGTCCAACGAGTGCCTTCTGAGGCCGTGCGTTGCGCGAGCACAGAGACAAAACCATCCAGCCTCCTCATATCCCCCACGCACCGCTGATTTGGATGTTCGCGCCGTTCACGTAGCGAGCCTGATCGCTCAATAAATAGCGGACAGCCGCGACGGCATCTTCAACGGTCCCGATGTAGCCGGCAGGAATCCGCTTGGTCATGCCGGCCAGTTCTTCGGGCGGCGCGCTGCCAGAATCGATGAAACCGGGCGAGATGGCATTGACAGTGATACCGTGCGGCGCGAGCAGCTTGGCGAGTGTGCGGGTCAGGATCAGCACCCCGGCTTTGGCAATATAGTGGGCGGTGACATCCGGCTGGGAGATCATCTGATCGGCATTGGCCATGCCGAAATTCACGATCCGGCCAGATTTGCGGGCTTTCATGCCGGGAGCAACTGCCTGAGCTAAATAGAAGATGGGGTGGAGGTTTCCCTCGAACATCTCGTTCCAGCCGATGACCGTTTCTTCGAACAAGTTTACACGATGATAGGGGCCGGCACCGTTGATCAAGGCATCGATCTGTCCCCATTCTTTTTCAACCTGCGCAATCAAGTTCTTCGCAGCGACGGGATCCGACACGTCACAGCGTATCGCCAAGGGTTGCCCGCCTCTCTCGGTGATGGCGGCGGCGGTCTTCTTGGCTTCGGCTTCGCTGGTCCGATAGCAGAAGGCGACTTTCCATTGTTGTGCAGCAAGGTCGAGGGCAACTCCGCGCCCGATTCCTTTGGCTCCTCCGGTGATGACAGCGACATGAGAACTCATGAGCACTCCTTATGTTGTCCTGGACCGTAGTCGTTTAGCGATCAGTTGGAGCGCGCCGGCGGTCCGGCTTGAAAACGATTGTTCGTTCTTGGGCTTTTTGGCATCGAGCGCGCCGGCTTCGATCAATGCATTGAGATCGTCGATGGTGTCAACGTCGCGCCATGCGGGGAGCAGTGCCGTCCTCAGGCCTAAGCCATCGGCTTTTTCGCGGGTCAGCGAGATCACACGATCCGTGGACCAGGGGATATTCTCGAAGAGTGCCGGCATCGGCTTGTTGAGGCCGATCAAATAGTAGCCGCCGTCGAGGGCGGGGCCCAGGACAAGATCATGAGTGTCCAGGAACGCCAGGGCCTGTTGGTAATGTTCGAGCGGGAGTGAGGGGACATCGGTCCCCACGATCAGCACGTGCCGGTACCCACGGGCGAACAGTGTCTCGAAAGCGTGTTTCATCCTCGCCCCGAGGTCCTCGCCGGCTTGATCGATTAACTGCACCCCTTGACGTTCCTCCATGATCTTGAAGAAGACGGCAGTTGAGGATGGTGAACAGGCGAGATAGCGATCGAACGGAAGCTTCAGCTTCCCCACGGCAGCCTTTGTCCGTTCCAGCGTGTCGAGCACGAAGCTGCCGTGGAGCGTCGCAGCTTCATCGGTGGTGAGCGGCGGGCAGAGACGCGTTTTGACCTGGCCGGGAATCGGTGCTTTGGCGAATATCACCAAGGCAGTGCTGAGGGCTGAGGATTGAGTGCTGAGCTTCGGATTCACCGTGTTTCTATCTCACTGTTGCGTAGAAAGTTTTGAGACGGTGCGGGCTGACACCCATCCAATACAGGAACCGCAAGGTCCACATCAAGAGGATGGTCTTCAGGGTGCCCTGCTGTTCCCAGCGACGGAAGGACGTGACGACAGTTTCGCGCAATGCTTCTGTCGGCCCTGCGCGCTTGAGTCTGGTGCTGAAGTCGATGTCTTCCATGAGCGGGATGTCGGCGAATCCACCGAGTCGCTTGAAAATATCGCGGCGGACGAAGATTGCTTGGTCGCCGGTGAAGATGCCGCTCCAGCGAGACCGGTAATTCATCAGCGTGCTGATGATTCGCCCCAGGACCGACGGCCGATCGAACCGCACGTCGAATCGCCCGCCGACGATGTGCGTATCGGCAAGGGCTGCCGCAATCCGTTGCTTGGCCGTTGCCGGCAGGTGGGTATCGGCATGAAGGAAGAGCAGGATCTCACCCTGGCCTGCCTGCGCCCCAGCGTTCAGTTGTGTCGCACGGCCACGGGGGGCTGACAGAAGACGGACTGTACTGAGTGCTGAGGACTGAGTTCCGGATATGAACGTCTCGACAATGGTACGGGTCTGATCTGAACTTCCGCCGTCGACGACAATAAGTTCGTCGAAGCCAAGGCTTGCTGCGTGCGAAAGCGTCTCCGAGATGGTGCTGGATTCGTTGAACGTCGGGATGATGACGGAGATCGTCATCGGGCGGGGATTAATTGGGTTTCTTCGGTTCGTTGAACATGAAGTACATGACGAGGACGACAGTGGACCAGAAGACGACTTGTTTATGCCAGAACAGCACTTCGCCGTAGTGAAAGAATCCCAGCGCCAGAGCTATGGCTGCGGTCATGACTCCATATCGAAGGGCAGGAGTCTCAATGGCCGCATTGGCCCACACCGCCAGGCCTCCGAAGTAAATCAAAAACGGCACGACATTGATTTCAAAGCCCCCGCTGATCGAAAGAAACACGTTGAGAAAGCCGATAAACATTAACGCCGTTCCGACCATCAGTCCGACAACGTGCATCTGATGGTCGCTTCCGCTGTCCTGTCCTTCCGATCCGGTCGGTTGCGTTGGAGGGCGCTGCGCCGGGTCGTGCGGGGGAGGAAGATCGGTTGGTGCCATGGGTTAGACCTTGAAATGCTTGCTCAGGGTGAGGGCTTGTTGCTGATAGGACGACCCGAGCCCGACACCGTAGAGTTGATCCGGCACGTCGAGCATCCTGTCATATACAACCTTGAAGAAGGTTTGTCCATCGTGGATCAGGAACGGCACGTCGTGCGGGCGCACTTCCAGCACGACCTGGGTGCCTTTGATTTCTCCATCGGCGCCATACCCGAATCCCGGATCGAAGAATCCTGCGTAGTGGGTGCGGAGCTCGCCGCAGGCAGCTTCGTAGGCGACCATCTCAGCGGCGTAATCGGGCGGCACTCGAATGCGCTCCTTGGAGGCGAGAATGTAAAACTCTTCGGGCTCCAGCAGCAAGCTGTCCTGTCGATGCCGGTAGAGGGGCTCCCAGAAGTCCGCCGCCGCGTAATGGCCAATCTTCGAAAGGTCGATGACGTGGCTGTTTTTCTTTGCCCGGTAACCGATGACCGTTGAGTCTCCCCCTTCTTCTCCCTTCAGGTCGATACGCAGGAAAAGGCCGCGGTCCGTCCGAAATTCCTTCGTCCGCAGGGGCTTCCGATTCGGGACATTGTGGTACAGAAGCGGCTCGTGTCGGTGCAGACTCTGCAGCGTCGCATCCGAGGCCGCTGCTTCGCCGCGAATGAACCGGATCTGATTCAGTGACTGGCCGGTCTTGACCTTAATGGCAAAAGAGCGCGGGACCACTTCGAGAAACAGATGGCCGCGATAGCCGGCGCGGATTTCGTCGAAGCCGGCAGTCAAGTCCGTGACGATGCGCGTGAAGACGTCAAGTCTGCCGGTGGTGCTTTTGGGATTCGCGCGTGCGCGGATGGTCCCGGGGAGTTTCAACGATTCCAATAGCGGAACCAGATAGACATGGCCCTTCTCGAGAATGGCTCCGCCGGTCAAATCCATCTCGTACATCACGAGATCGGACTGGTAGAAATCCATGACGTCGAGCCGGCTGGAGATGGCCGACAGCTCCGGGAGAAAGCTGCTGATCAATCGATATGCTTTCTTCCCTAAGCGAAGATCGAGGCTTGCCGGCTGAATCTGGCGGTCTTCGATCCCCACGGAGGCGGTGATCGCGCCGCCGGCCACGAGCCGTCTGATCTGCTGGTAGGGAAGAATACCTTGGGCCGCGTTCTTGGTCACAGGTCGTCCGATTCCCCGCCACAGCTGTTACCCCAGCTGGAATAGCCGTCGCGATCCGGAAAGCTGTCGCCGCAGGATGCGAAGGCCTCGCTCGAAGCGTCGTAGGATGTCCGTGCTCCGACCATCGGCAGCTCACGGCTGTTCCCTGCTTTTGGCTGGGGATAGTGAAAGGTCTTGTTCTCATAGTTGCGCAGCACGGCGCCCTCTTCGTCCAAGTGCACCAGATAGTTGTCCGGAAGGAGTGGAATTTTCCCGCCTCCGCCAGGGGCATCGATGACGAAGTGCGGCACAGCCATGCCGCTTGTATGCCCCTGCAGCGCCTTGATGATGTTCAAGCCGGTCTCGACGCTCGTGCGGAAATGATTGGTTCCCTTGGTCAAGTCGGCTTGATAGAGATAGTAGGGCTTCACCCGCGCGAGCAACAGCTGATGGACCAGGCGTTTCATCGTCTCCGGATCATCGTTGACGCCTTTGAGCAACACCGTTTGTGCGCCGAGGGGTACCCCTGCATCAGCCAGCATTCCGCAGGCCGCTTTGACCGCCGGAGTCAGCTCGTCGGGATGGTTGAAGTGCAAGTTCATATAAATGGGGTGATATTTTTTCACGAGTCCGCACAGTCGGGGGGTGATACGTTCGGGCAGCGTGCCGGGCACGCGAGAGCCGACGCGGATCAGTTCGAGGTGCGGAATGGTTCGAAGGGCTTTCAACACGCGCTCCAGCAAATGGTCCGGGAGCAGCAGGGGATCTCCTCCCGAGAGGATGACGTCCCGCACTTCGCTGTGCTGGCGCAGATACGTGATGGCTCGGTCGAGTTCGCCTTTTTTTAAAAATCCGGGTTTCCCGACCAATCGTTTCCTTGTGCAGAACCGGCAATAGATTGGGCATTGGTTGGTGACCATGAGGAGCACCCGGTCCGGGTAACGGTGGACGAGATGCGGGACCGGACTCATGAGGTCTTCTTCGAGTGGATCGTCTTCGGCGTCGATGTCGGCCAGTTCAGCGACGTCGGGCACGACCTGTTTCCAGATCGCGTCGCCCTTTTCTTTGATCGTACCCAGCACGGTCGGTGTGATGCGCATGGGATACGGGCCGACGATCGCTTCGATCTCGTTCTCGTCAAGTCCAAAACGATCGGCGAGATCCTTCGGCTTCACGATGCTCTCAGCGAGGATGCGTCTCCATTCCTCCATCGGATCACTCCCTCTTCAGCCCTGGGCGAGGCGATCTGATTTTGCCTTGCGTTCAAGGTGGGCAAGAATTTCATGTGTCTCGCTCAGCACCTTGTCGCCATCCTGCAACACCGGGACGTAATATTGTCCGGACACCTCGAAGACCTGCTTTCGCAGCGGCCGGAAGTCCGGGACGATGACGTCCGTATACGGCAAATTGAGTTCCGCCAGCTTCTGGCGAACGAGGTCACATTCTGGACACCAATCGACGTGGTAGAGAGTCAGCGACATTCTGCTGCGTCCTCAGTGCTGAGTGGTGAAAGGCAAGAGAACGATTTCCATTCGTCTTTCCCCCGAACTCATTCAGCACTCAAGTCCTTTGCCTGATGCGCCTCTGACGCAACCGCGCAGGGGACCATAATCGCGTCTTTCATGCCGTGGATGACCTTCTTGTCCGCAGGACAGATGGTAGCCAGGATACCAGCCAGTTCCGCCTTTTCGCCACTGACGAAATAATAGGGCGAGAGTCTGGCGCGTCCGGCCATTTCTTTTATTTCTTCCGCGGCCGGATCGAAATATTCAAGCCGATACTGCCGCCCTTTGTGAAACTCTTGCAGCACATAGGGTGTATGGGGGAAGGACTTAAGGGCTGAATCGATAGCGGCGGCCCATTCAGCTTGCGGAATGTCATGGCCGACGGAAACTCCCCGGCTGCCCCAGGCCAATTCAGAGAACCCGGATGGCTTGATGACATAGTGCCGTTCCTTTTGTGTGGCGCCAGCGAGGTCGTTCCAACTCATTGTGGCACGGCCTCCGATCGAAAGGCCTGGGATCGTGGCTGAAGGCGGTACAGGAGCGGGATCAAGAATCCAGGTTCTGGGCATGATCGTGGTGAGATGCAGGAAAAGGTTCTCTCCCAATTCCTGGCGCCAATACGGCTGTAACATCGGATGATGGAGCAGTCCGAAAGCTGATTTTTCTTCCAGTGCTGGCTTATACGGCGGTGTGACGGACACCCACCCTTTCTTCACCGCGTACTGGATGAGCTCGGCCTTGGGTATGTTCGCAAGATCGAACAATTCATAGAAGCGGTACACCAATCCGACGGGAATCTGCCGTTCCGGCGTGGTGATCAGAAGCCCTTCTTCCGTGAAGCGAATCTGACGAGGCGCGACGCAATAGGTTTCCAGTCTGCGAGCCGAGAGTTGAGCGGCCATCCATGTCATCTCCGGTCGATAATCCTTTGCCTCTTCCGAGACGACGATAGCGATCACCCCACTAAGCTGGCCACGCTGTGCCCGTAACATGGCAGCGAATCCCTCGATCATCCCATCTCGCCCACTGACGATCTCAGAAGAGTCTGGAGTGCTGAGGACAGAGGACTGAGAGTTTAAGTCAGAGTAGGCTTGTGACAAACAGGCGGTGAGCCCAATGCCGCCGGGGACCGAGTCCAGTTCGGTAATAACCATGCCGTCCTGGGTCGGGATGACATCGGGACGGATGACGGCGGGCAGATGTTCCCTGAACCGTTTCATGCGGCTGTAGGTGATCAGTCCTTCCGGTTTTCCTTGGTCCAGGTAACCGGCAATCCATGCGGGCTGTGTTCCACGGACGCTCTCGGCATAGAGGCGATTCAAAGCGCCATAGAAGAGGAGCAACTGAGGCCCTAGGGCTTGGAAAAATGTCAGCTGGTCTGGCGTGATCGCCAAAGGCCTCATGCCGATCCGCCAAAAAGTTTCGACGGGCGGCTTTTCCGAAGGAGAGGAAGGGCTCGCCCCAACTCGAGGCGCAAACAATCCAGCTTCGATCAGAGCGTCCCGGATACTGGAGCCACGGTGGAGAAGGTCGGAGGTTGCCAAATCAGACAGGAAATATGTTCATTTCATGGATCATGCTGATGCCGCATGACGCACGAATCGTAACACGGGCTTTAGGATCGTACAAGTGGATCGAAGAGGGGCAGGGATGGATTGGCGGGAGTCGCCATACGCACGCAGTTTTTGCCGGAGTTTTTTGCCGTATAAACGGCGCTGTCGGCTGCGATTACAAGATCGGATGGGGTGGAGGCGTGAATGGGAAACGACGCGACGCCGATACTACAGGTGAGCGAACAGGGCTTGCTATTGAGGGCCGTCAGTTCCGGAAGCATCGTCAAGGTGGTGACGCGAAGACGAAGCCGTTCGGCCGCGCTGAGCGCACCCTCCATAGATGTGTCCGGAAGGATAAGCGCAAACTCCTCTCCGCCATACCGGGCGGGAAAGTCGCTAGATCGTGCGATGCTGCGGCCCGGTCCCTGTTGGCTGTCCAGGAGCCAGCCGAGTTCACGTAGCACTTGATCCCCCATCGTATGTCCATAGGCGTCATTGATCTGCTTGAAATTGTCGAGGTCGATGAAGAGCAGCGACAGTGGACGCATGGATCGCAGTGAAAGCGCGCAAAGCTGGGCTAAGGTTTCTTGGAAATGAGAGTGGTTGTAGAGACCGGTGAGGCTGTCTCGTATTGATTGATCACGGAGCAATTGATTAGCCTGAATCAGATCCCGGTTAGTGCTGGACAATCTCTGGACGAGTCCCTCGGCTTCCACCTGTTGACGTTTGATCGCCGTGATGTCGGTGATGGTTTCGACGATATGCGTCTGTCCGGACGCGGTTTTGACTTGGGCCCATTGCACGAGGAGGTGTTCCTCATTCGGAAGGGGAACTTCGCTGGCAGTGGGTTTTCCTGTTTCAAAACATTCCGGCATCTTGCAGAAGGCACAGGGGGTTGCACAGCCGGCGATCTTTTCGTGGCAGGTTAGGTTGGAGATGTCTCCGAATTTCCTCTGGGAGGTCTGGTTCTGAAAGACGACTTTATGGGTAAGGGGGTCGATGACGGTGATGATCGCGGGTTGCGAGTTCAACAACACCTGCGGATCGTACTGCACCAAGTCTGGGGAGTTCGCCATCGTTTTCAAGCGTCAGTGAACAGCGACGATGCAGTCAGTATTTCAGCGATGGGGATTTCGGTCAAGGAATTGTCGGTTTTTACATAAGAGAGGCGTGCCGAGGAAATCATATCCTAGTAGGCCCCCTTGGGGAATAATGCTAGAATAATTGGTATTCTATTGCAATCCTGCATGAGCCAGCTGACCACGAAAACGGCGTCACCTTCGGCGGCTACCCGGTCCGTCCTTCCTCAATTTGTGCCCAGTAGCACCTGTGTTCGATGCGATATCTGTTGTCGGTTTCCCGACCCGGATAGCCCCCTACGACCCTACTTCACAAAGGAGGAAGTGGACCAGGCTGTCCGTGGAGGCTTGGACGAGCGAGCATTTCCTGACCGTGGCGGATGTCAAATTCTCGTGGTGCCAGATCTGGAGGGAGAGGGATTTCATTGTCCTGCGTTTGCGAGCCAGACCGGAACCTGCCGAATCTACGAGCAACGTCCGCTCGATTGTCAGCTCTATCCGTTGGCGATCATGTGGAATGCGGTTCAGGACGAAGTGTTGCTCGGGTGGGATGCCAAGTGTCCCTTCATGCCGGAGCAACTCCCGGTATCCATTCGCTTGCATGCGGAACGGGTCATGGAACTCCTTCAGCAGCCAGAAATTGTCCGCACGATCGTGAATCATCCAAGGCTGGTGGGAAGGTTTCAGGAGGACGTGGTCGTATTGGGTCCGCTCGCTCATCTCACTCGGGCGTTGACGGAGCGACGGGGGGTTCACCCCGTTCACCGGCTCTTGCTGGAGGATCTTCCACGTTTCACAAATGCCTTGAATCGATCTGCCCCTGGCGGGGCACAGCTGCTCGCGGCCCATTCAGCGGCCTATCATTACGTGTGGAATGGTCTGCTCGCCTATTGGTGGACTGAACTCCACGGGGCGTTTTGCCTTTTTATCCAATCACCAGACGGCTGGTTCATGCCGCTGCCTCCATTGAAAGAAGGCTCGATCCTGAATGCTATCGAGGAAGCGTTCCAGCTGATGCGGCAATGGAACGGCATGACCGCCGTCAGCCGAATTGAAAATATTCCGGCTGCGCTGGCGGCCGAGCTTGAGGCGGTGGGATATCGAATGACGCCGAAAGACCCGGACTACCTCTATTGGGCCGCTGACCTGGCCTCTCTGACCGGTGATCGGTTCAAATCGCAACGGGCGCTCTGTAATCGTTTCGAACGGATCGGAGCCGTCACCACTGAACCCTATCACCCCCGAGATCGAGCGGAATGCCGTGCGCTGTTTCACGAGTGGGGGCAGCAAAAGCGCACCGGCGGGCTGGACACATTCGCCACGCTCTTGCTCGACGATGTCTTGTCCGCTCACGAAGCTGCCTGGGCTCATGGATTGGAATTGTCCCTCGTTGGAACGATCCTTCGTCACGAGGGACGGATTCATGCCTACACGTTTGGTTATTGGTTGAACAAGGATACCTGGTGTGTCTTGCTGGAAGTGGCTGACCGCACGATTCCTGGATTGGCACAATACCTGTTTCGCGACACGTGCCGGCGTGCGTTGTCTGAAGGGGCCGAGTTCATCAATACGTTGGATGACGCGGGGCTGTCGGGGTTGCGTCTGTCGAAGCTGGCCTATCATCCGATGATGCAGATCCAAAGTTTTATCTGTAGCGAGGCCATGCGCGCATGAGCAGGCAAGATTTCCAGCGGCCTCTCGACTCGCAGCGGTATCGTTGGTTGCCGCAGTTAATCATCCTGATGAATCTGGTGGCGTTGGTGGCCGGGGCTTTTCTCCTGCGCAATGTGGAGCGTCGGTTGATTGTCGCGGCCGGGGAAGAGCTCACTATTGCCGCGGCCGAAGTCTCCGACAAACTGGATCGCATGCTGCTCCAGCGCTTCGGTGATGCCCAGATGATGGCCAGGGCCTTCGCTTTACGGACCTCCGACGCGCACTTTGTGTCCAGCTATTTGGGGTGGATGAAAGCGAATTACGAGCCAATCTATCTCTGGTTGGGTGTGACCGATGGCCACGGGGTGATGGTCGCGTCGACCGAGCCGTCCAAACAAGGTCGAGACTACAGCCAAGCCGATTGGTTTCAGCGTGCGCGACAAACGAGGAAGATTCAAGCCGATGACGTAGCGGCCCGTGACGGCGACGGCGGAGTCGAAACCGTCGCATTCACCGCGCCGATTCTCGACTCGGAGGGGGCATTCCTGGGCGTCGTCACGACCCATGTGGCGACGTCCGTATTGGAAGAGGTGACGACCAAGACCGTGCGCTCGCTCGAAGGCCGCCAGGAATTTACAGGTCCGGTCGCGATTCAGATGGTGACAAAACAGGGCACGGTATTTGTCGACTCCGATGTCATGCACAAGGAGCTGTTAAATATCCAGCAATCGGGTCATCCGTCCGTGACCGCCAGTCACTTCGGTGAGCCGGGCTTTGTCGAGGAAGAATATCGGGGGGAATCTGTCGTCACAGGCTATGCCCACACGAAGGGGTATGGGGAATTTCCGGGGCATGGATGGTACGTCTTGGTACGGATGGATCGTGATCGCATTCTCGATCCGATCAAGTCGATCTTGTGGAAGATCGGGTTAGCCGGCGCCGTGCTGTGGGTTCCCATGCTGCTCCTCCTCTTCTGGTCGACGGCGAAACTGCGGGCGGAGTATCAACAGGCGCAACAGGAAAGTTCCTGGGCGCGCGCTGCCGAAGCGGCGTTGCTGCAGAGCCAGGAGCGGACCCGTGCGATCGTGGAAACAGCGCTGGACGGGCTCGTCACGATCGATGCCGTTGGCATGGTGACCGATTGGAACAGCCAAGCGGCTGCTATTTTCGGATGGTCACGGGAAGAAGCCATCGGGCAGCGCCTGGCGGACTTGATCATTCCTCCCAGAGACCGGGAAGCCCACGAGCGCGGCCTTCGCCACTACCTGGGCAGCGGGGAGACGCACATCCTCAACCGTCGTATCGAAGTGCTGGCGCTCCATCGCTCTGGAAACGAATTTCCTGTGGAACTCGCCATTTCGCCGGTTCGCATCGGCGACACCATTTTTTTCAGCGCTTTCATTCGAGACATTACCGTGCGGCGCGAGGCGGAAACGAAACTGAAAGAGAGCGAGCTGAGGTATCGCTCCGTGGTGAACGCGCTGGACGAAGGCGTTATGGTCATCGACGCAGAGGGAATGCTCAAAACCGCCAATGCGAGCGCCGAGAGAATTTTGGATTTGTCCCTAGAGGAATTGACCGGACGTTCCGTCCGCGATGGACGCTGGCAGACGATCCGTGAAGATGGCTCGCCGTTTCCACTGGAAGAATACCCGGCGCTGATCACGCTTCGGACCGGTCAGCCCTGCGCCAGTGTGGTCATGGGGATCTACAGACCGGATGGAAAACTGCGATGGATTGACGTCAACTCCCGACCGCTGGCCGCAAAAGGCCGAACGACTCCAGCCTCCGTCGTCGTGTCGTTTTCCGACATTACCGAACGCAAACGGGCGGACGAACGTTTGACGGCCCAGTATGCGGTCACACGCGTGCTGGATGAGTCGCGGACGCTGGAGGAAGCGGTGCCGAGAATCATGCAGGCGGTGGGACAAAACCTTGAATGGGACTGCGGAATCTTTTGGCGGGTAGACAAGGCCACGGGGGGGCTTCGCTGCCTGGATCAGTGGCACAGCACGGTGTTGAAGGCGGACGTATTCTTAACCAACACGTGGGAACGGGTCTTTAAAATAGGGGAGAGCCTGCCTGGACGGATTTGGGCCAGCGGAAAGGCCGCGTGGATCAGTGACGTGGTCGAGGATGAAAGCTTTTCACGACGGGAGCAGGCTCGTGAGGTCGGGTTCCACGGCGCCTTTGGATTTCCGGTCCGAGTCGGTGGCGAGGTCGAGGGTGTCATCGAATTGTTCAGTCGCCAGGTTCGCGTGCCTGATGAACAACTGTTGAAGATGATCGACGATGTCGTTCAGAAACTCGGGCAATTCGCCGATCGTGCGCGGGCCGAGGAGGCGCTGCATCAGACAGAAACACAGTTGCGGCAGTCGCAGAAAATGGAAGCAGTTGGACGGTTAGCCGGAGGGGTGGCGCACGATTTCAATAACCTGCTCACGGTGATCCGCGGGTACAGCGAACTTCTGCTGGCCCGTTTAGGTCAGGACGATCCCATGCGTAAGGATATGGAAGAGGTGAAGAAGGCTGCAGATCGCGCTTCCGGTCTGACCCGCCAATTGCTCTCCTTCAGCCGCCGACAGTTTATTGCACCTAAAGTGATCGACCTCAACGCTCTTATTGCCAATATGGACGGTATGTTACGCCGCCTCTTGGGAGAGGACATCGTTGAACTCTGCACCGAGTTGACTCCGCACGCCGGGGCCATCAAAGCTGATCCTGGACAGATCGAGCAGGTCATCATGAATCTTGCGGTCAATGCCCGCGATGCGATGCCTACGGGCGGCCGGCTTACAATTGAAACCCACAATGTCACGGTCGGGAACCCGACGCGCCAGAATCCCAACGTCGTGAAGCCCGGAGCCTATGTGTTGCTGGCGGTTCGCGATACCGGCCATGGGATGGACGAAGAGACGCAATCCCATCTTTTTGAACCATTTTTCACAACCAAGGAAAAAGGCAAAGGGACAGGATTGGGGCTTTCCACCGTGTATGGGATCGTCAAGCAGAACGGCGGAAGCATCGTCGTTGAGAGTAAGCCGGGGCAGGGCGCAACCTTTAAAATTTATTTTCCGCTGATCGAACAAGGCGCGCTAGGCGGAGGCGGGCCGCAGGATATCGCGGAGCTGCCTTACGGTCGAGAAACGATCTTGTTGGTTGAAGACGAACCGGCGGTGCGCGGCTTGGTCCAAGAAACCTTGCGCCTCCATGGCTATACGGTGCTGGAGGCCCGCCATGGGATCGAAGCGCTTATGACCGGGGCGAAGCACCAAGGGCCCATTCATTTGTTACTCACGGACGTCGTCATGCCGCAGATGAGTGGTCCCGAAGTGGCGGAGAAAATCCAAGTCGTTAGGCCGGGCATTAAGGTGCTCTACATGTCCGGCTATCCGGACCATCCGGCATTCGAGCGAGGAGGAATTTTGCGACCCTCGTCGTTCCTTCCCAAACCCTTTACTCCAAACGTGCTTGCGAAGAAAGTGCGCGACGTGCTGGACAGCGTACAAGTGGCCTGATCATGGGTTACGGGTCTCGCTGCCGGCTTGATCTTCAGCCGCCGTTCCGTTTATCGTGCCCTGACAGTGGGAACATGATGACGGTCACGATGTGGTGCGACGAGAAACGAGAACATGACTGACAAGGGGCGCGAGATCGACATCGGGCACTATCGTATCCAACAAGAACCATTCTATGCCGAGGTCCGCGGCGAAGTCGGTTTGTTTACGACGGCGGCGAAGAACCGGATGCCAGTCATGCTCAAGGGCCCCACCGGCTGTGGCAAGACGCGCTTCGTGCAGTACATGGCCTACCGACTGGGACGCCCATTGATTACCGTGGCCTGTCACGAAGACCTCACGGCATCGGATCTGGTGGGACGCTACCTGTTGAAGGGAGAGGAGACTGTCTGGGTCGATGGCCCGCTGACGCTCGGCGTGAAACACGGCGCAATTGTCTACCTCGATGAAGTGGTTGAGGCTCGCAAGGATACGACGGTGATCATCCATCCCCTCAGCGACGACCGCCGTTTGTTGCCGATCGAGAAGAAGGGCCAAGTCATCGAGGCCGCCGACGATTTCCTCCTGGTCATTTCTTACAATCCCGGCTACCAGAGCGTGCTCAAAGATTTGAAACAGAGCACAAAGCAGCGCTTCATGGCCATCGAGTTCGATTATCCCAGCCCCGACATCGAAACGGCGATCGTGAAGCGGGAAGCGGGTGTCGCTGCCGATGTCGCCGCCGGGCTGGTGAAGCTTGGCGGCAAGGTGCGCAATCTGAAGAATCATGGCTTGGAAGAAGGTGTGAGCACGAGGCTGTTGATCTATGCCGGCACCCTGATTCGCGAGGGTGTCGCAATCGAACGAGCGTGCGACGTGGCGATTGCCAGGCCGATCACCGACGATCCCGATATGCAACGCAGTATTATGGAACTGGTAAAGGCAATTTTCTAACCGGTGCCGCCCTATCACGAATGATTCCTCGGATCGTGCAGGACAGCAAGGACGGAGCCGTCCTTACGGTCCATGTCCAGCCGAAAGCATCTCGCACAGCCTGTGTCGGAATTCACGGCGATGCGCTGAAGATCCGAATTGCGGCTCCACCGGTCGACGGCGCGGCCAATGAAGAGTTGATCCGGTTTCTGGCGCAGACGTTGTCTCTTCCCCTCTCTGCCGTGCACATCGAGTCCGGCGCGAGTGGACGGCATAAACGTGTGCGTCTGGATGGCGTGACTGCCGCTCACGTGACAGCTCGTCTGCTCGAGAAGGGACCGGCCGCTACATGAAACGTTCTCTCCGATACCTTGTTTGTGGGGTACTTCTCCTCAATGCCTGTTCCAGTGCTCGTCCAATTCTCTACCCCAACACGCATTTCAAGTCGGTGGGGAAGGAAGTGGCGGAGCAGGACATCGAAGCCTGTAAGCAGTTGGCTGAATCCTCCGGTGCTGAAGAAGGAAGCGGCAAGGAGGGACAAGTGGCGACGAGTACAGCGGTCGGCGCAGGAGTTGGTGCGGCGAGCGGCGCGGTGGGCGGCGCGATTGTCGGCGCAGCCGGTCAGGGATCGGCGATTGGCGCGGCGAGCGGCGCGGTGTGGGGATTGCTCATGGGCCTGTTTAGAGCCGGCTCTTCGCAGCCGAACCAGGCTTATACGAATTTCGTGAATCGCTGTCTGCAGGAGAAAGGGTATGAGGTAACGGGGTGGCAGTAGAGGATTGTGCGAGACAGTGGGGCGCTCTCTTTGCTCGCGCCATCCGCCACCTGCCTGAGAACGCGACGTTTTGGCGCCGCGATGGCTGGAGGGTGAGAACCAGAATCAGGCCCTGGCTGCATGCGAACAGTGGAGCCCAACGTCACCATCTCGCAGGAAAGAATGCCCATCCCGCTTTCGGAAAGATAGAGACGAGCATGATGAAGTGTAAGAGTGTGGTGGTCATGGCACTCGCGATGAGTCTTTTGGCCTGTGCGGGGCCGGAGCCGATGTTGCGGTCGAATGCGAAAGTGCAGCTTGAGGGGCGTGAAGCGTCGAAGCTTGATGTAGCGGCTTGCCAGCAAAAGGCCGAGGCGGCAGGGCTTCAGCACGGAACGAATCGCACGAGCATTGCTGCAAGCGGCGCCGTACTTGGGTTGGTGGGAGGCGCGACGGCTGGTGCGGCTACCGGTTTGATCGGCGGTGCCACCGGCGCCGCGATCGGAGCGGCAGTAGGAGGAGGGCTGGGACTCATCATCGGTCTGGCTGGCGGGGCCTATAAGCCGCTGGAACCGGATCCGCCATACGCCGATGCGGTCGTGCGTTGTTTGATCGAAAAGGGATATGAAGTGTCCGGTTGGCAGTGAGTTGAAAAAAGAGAGACACCTATCGTTCTTGCGTCCCAGAAGTTGGATGAGATGTTGATTTGGCCTTATGCTTTAGGGCTCGGCCTTTGTCGGGACTTGGGTCCGTAATTACTCCGTAAACTTCTCGACCTTCATGGCCTTCGGGCAAATACTCCGTGATCGGCATCCCGTCCTCGCGAACAAACAACAGGCAGTGGCAGTATTTATAGATCTGCATTTCGTCGCAGGCACAGATCCATCGGCGGAGTTTGGCTTCGGCCGCTTTGTCCTTATAGAAATTGCAGGGACAGAGCGGCTTACCCAGTTCATCCACATGCATGGCCAGGCCCTTCACGACCGCCTCGGTGACGGCAGGATTGGGATGCGTGGTGGTCCCGCTTTTGTCTGCGAAACCTTTCACGTATTTCCACATCTTATCGAGGCTCTCTTGTTTAGGCTCGGTCATGCAAATGCTCCTCTCAGAGATGACAAGTGACGAGACCAGCTAGTTTACAAGGGGAAATCGCTCCTTTACAATCCACAACTTCGTCCGTTTTGAGTAAGGAGTCATGGGGGATTTATCGGCACAAAAAGCCTTGGTTGATCGGCTGACCCACGAGTTGGGAGCCGCGATTTCGAACGGGGTCGTCGCTCGATTGGCTCGGTCGGCAGGCCAAGCAGACAAAGTTGCGGCATTGTTGGCCTTGCTAGATGAGCTGGAAGAGGTGTCTTCGAAAGCGGCGCGTGCGGCGATCGATGCGCTTCCAGAACTGGATCGCCGTGCCAGACTCTCCCAGGTCATTCCCTGGCTTGATCTGGGCGTTGCACTTGCAGAATCCTCCGGTGCCACTGCGCTCAAGTATTTCAAGGACAGCCCGTTGATTCTTGGTCTGATCGAACAGGACGATGCACGCGCGTCGATTCTGGCGGTCGGGCTGGAGATTGCCGATCAGGATGCCAATGTGACGTTGGAGTTTCTGAGAACTGCTCCCCAGATTCTTGCTGTTGTTCCTTCAGAGCAACTGAAGCCGTGGCTTGAAATCAGCGTGGAATTGACCAAGATCGATGTTGTGGTTGGGCTGGAATACATTCGCCAAATCCCCGCGCTGGCTCCCGTTCTTCCACTCAGCGAGGTGCGAAACTGGTTGTCCTTTGGCATGAAACTGATTGCGCCGAATTCCCTGGGCAAGCCGGATTACTTGGCTACGATGGAGTATCTCAGGACCAGTCCGGCCATTCTCGGCGATATTGAACATAAAGCGGTTCGCTCGAAGGTCGTGGCCTTGGGAACCTTACTCGCTGAACGTTCTCCGGAAATTGGCGTCGCCTGGCTGGCCGAGTCGCCGCGCCTGCTCAGAGCTCTGCCGACGATGGAGTGGCAAGTGAAAGTCTTGCAGTATGGAACCTTGCTCGCGGAGAAAGATGGCCAAGCGACACTCTCGTACCTGCGCCATTGTCCTGAGATCGTTGGCCTCATCGGCGATGGATCGCAGGCGCTGTCGCGATTTGAGAACTGGTTTCGGGCGGGCATGGAAGTGCTGGCCTATAGTCCTGAGGGCGCCCAGGCCTATTTTGCGATGGAGTCGCAGAAGGCCCTCTCGTCAGTTGAACAGGCGTTGAGCGGTGTCCCGCTCAGGCAGGTGGCGCGCAAAATCAAACTGTTTGTTCAAGGGCTCTGCGGAACGGATGTATCTATTACTGCGCTCCCGGAATCAAACACGGCTCTCTCAGCCCGCGGGATGGTGAGCGCCGATGGACGGATGATTACACTGCCTGCTCTCCTTCGTCGCTATCCGACTGCGGAAGAAAACGAACGCCTCTTTCTGGTCATGGCAGCGCATGAAGCCGGTCACCTGGAATTTGGTACCTACCGCCTGACCATGGAGCCGCTTACGGATCTGGTCGAGACGGTGTGTCGGCGCTATGGCCGTTCTCAACAGACCGGACCGGATTCACTTGCCGCACTATTTCGGCTCTACCCTCATCCCCGCTTGGTCCATGATCTGTGGGCAGTGCTGGAAGATGCGCGCATCGAGTTTTTGCTTCAGGCAGAGTATCCTGGACTCCGGCGCGACCTGGCCCAGCTGGCTGCTGAAGCCATCACCCCGCGCAACCCTGCCCACGGTTTAACTGCCAAGGAGCTGATCGTCGATTCTCTCTTGCGGTTGTCCACCGGAGAGTCGGAAGAGACGGCAGTACCGCATGCTGTCAAAGAAGAAGTCTTGATCCTCTGGAACTTGTGTCAGCCTGTCTTCGCGACCACGGCGACGGCGGAAAAGACGGTTCGTCTCGTCGATGCCATCTACGTTCGGATGGAAGAGTTGTTGGCACCGCGCGCTGAGATGATCGCGTCGGCACAGGCTAAGGAGGACACGCAAGAATTCGGGGTGGGGCCGACGGCTTCGGAGAACCAGAGCGAGGTCTACCGTCCCGTCACCAATTGGGTCTATCGCGGAGAAATGAATCCTGAGTTCATCAAGCAAGATCAGAAACAGGCCGAAGAGTCGCACGCCGACCTCGATCGCATGGCCAGCCAGGGAGGCGGTTCGAAGGAGCGATCCGGCGCTGGCCTGGGTAGCCGTCGCGGCGAACAGGAATCTATCTCCGCTGACGTGCTGGGCGGAGGACGGTCCCTGCCGTCGGTTGTCGAGGAGTTACTCGCTCTTGATGTGGAGCAGCAGCCTGTTTCTGAATCGACCGGCCGGGGCGAACGAGCTGTTCGTTATCCCGAGTGGGACTGTTCGATTCAGGATTACCGGATGAACTGGTGCCGAGTTATCGAGCGATGCGCTGAAGCCGGCTCTGACGACAGCGTATCTGCGGCACTGGCGGCTAATCGGAGCGAGATCAAGTCGCTTCGCCGATTTTTCGAAGGCCTGCGTCCGCCGGCATTTCGCCGCGTAGCAGGACAGGCGGATGGCGAGGATGTGGATATCGACGCGGTGGTGCGCCGGGCCGCGGAACAGCGCGCCGGTGTCGAGGGCAGCGACCGGGTCTACGTTCGCCATGAAAAGAAGGAGCGTGACGTGGCTGTGGCTTTCCTGGTCGATGTGAGCGGATCGACGAGCCGCCAGATCGAAAACGGCAGGCGGGTGATCGATGTCGAGAAAGAAAGTCTCGTGCTCCTCTGTGAAGCGCTCGATGCGATCGGCGATCAGTTCGGTCTCTACGCCTATTCGGGCCAGGGGCGCGCGTCGGTGGATTTCTTGACGGTCAAGGATTTTGACGAGCGATTGGGTCCCACCGCTGCTCACCGCTTGGGCGGTCTTGGCCCGCGCGAGCAGAATCGGGACGGCGCGGCCATTCGTCATGCGATCTGCAAACTCAAATCCCGCGAAGCCAGAATCAAAATTCTGATCCTGCTCAGCGATGGACGACCGCTCGATGGCGACTACAAAGACGAATATTCGTTGGAGGATGCCAAAGCCGCCCTGCGAGAAGCACGGCGGCAGGGCATCGACCCGTTTTGTGTGACAATCGACCACGAAGCGGACAGCTATCTGCGCCGCATGTATGGCGACGTGCAATATGCGGTGATCGATCGGGTTGAGGCGCTCCCGGCGAAACTCCCGCGGATCTATCGACGGTTGACCACATAGCAGGGGCATCGCTTGAGAGCAGCGCAAGGCGTACGGAGCACCGATGGCAAATTCAGCAGAGAGACCGACGGTTCCACCCTGGTTGTACAAGTTGTTTACCGGGCATCAATATCCCTATGTCCGGAGGCTGGCAAAATTCGCGCAGCCCGTGAAGCCCGGTGAAGATCGACAGGAGCCGACGAAGGAGATGATCGAGGCCAAATTTTGGGAGGTCTATCCGCGCTGCTCCGCAAAGATTCTCCAGGAAGTGAAGGCCGGGATGATCGTCGTCTTTCACGATCTTGGCGAGTTCCCTCCTGGCGGCTACCAGGAACTGGTCGACAACCCGGAAGCATTTCTGGCAAAAACGTACGGGAAGAAGAAGATCAAGGTGAACTTCTACGACGGAGAGAACTTCGTCTGTACGATCAATTTTAAAGTGGCGGGGTGGACGGAACACGAACACGCGTGACTAGGGCTGAGAGAGCAGTGCTGAGTGCCGAGGCCCGGAAGATCGAAATTCCGGGACTGTTCAATCAGGACTTAGAAACTCCGGAGGAAGTATGGCGAGACCGAAGATCACGGTAGTCGGGGCGGGAAATGTCGGTGGAACGACGGCACAACGGTTGGCCGAGAAGGACGTCTATGACGTGGTGCTAGTCGATATCGTCGAGGGTGTGCCACAAGGAAAGGCCCTGGACATTTCGCAGGCCGGTCCTGTGTGCGGCTATAGCACAAGGGTCGTAGGGACCAACGGGTATGCGGAAACGGCTGGGTCCTCCATCGCGGTCATAACCTCCGGCATTCCGAGAAAGCCGGGCATGAGCCGAGATGAGCTGCTTGCCACGAACGCCAAAATCGTGAAATCGGTCGTCACCGAATTGGTGTCCCGATCTCCTGAGATCATCCTGATCCTCGTGACGAATCCTCTGGATGCGATGGTGCATGTGGCCAGAAAGGTCAGCGGTTTGTCGAAATCCAAAATCATCGGTATGGCCGGTGTATTGGATTCGGCGAGGATGCGGAGCTTCATCGCGGAAGCGATGAACGTGGCGGGTCCCGAGGTGCAGGCCATGGTGCTGGGGGGGCATGGCGATACCATGGTGCCGCTCCCGCGGTACACGACGGTGAAAGGCAAGCCGGTGTCGGAATTGATGTCGAAGGAAAAGCTGGACGCGATCGTCAAGCGGACGCGCGACGGCGGAGCCGAGATTGTCGGCTTGCTCAAAACGGGCAGCGCTTTCTACGCCCCGTCGGCCTCGGCGGTGGATATGGTCGAGGCGATTCATAAAGATCAGAAGCGAGTGTTGCCCTGCGCGGTGTTCTGCGAGGGCGAATATGGATTGCACAACGTCGTCGTCGGTGTGCCTGTGATGATCGGACGCGGCGGCGCCGAGCAGGTTGTGGAATATGAACTCACGACTGAGGAGCGGACCGCTCTCGAAGTATCCGCCAACGCGGTGCGAGAGCTCTGCACAGCGGTCGACCGGTTGATGGCGTGAGCCTGTCGCTTGACAATAGAAAGAGGCTACAGTACAGAAAGCGGCTTAGCAGTGCACTGAATGAGGAGACACTATGAAATTTCTTGAAGATCCGATGCAGACGATGGGGGCCGGGTTTGCTCTCGCCCTGGTGTTGGTTGTGTTGTTTCTTGGCATGTCCGGGGTCGGCGCTGGTGAGGCCGACTGGGTCGGCATGCTCTTCCGCTGGGTCCATTTCTTGGCAGGTATTACGTGGATAGGGTTGCTGTACTTTTTCAACCTGATCAATGCGGCATTCCTCAAGAGTTTGGATGGTCCGACGAAGAACGTGGTCATTCCCAAGCTCATGCCGGCGGCGCTCAATTGGTTTCGCCATGGCGCCACGGTGACGGTACTCGCCGGCATCGCGCTGTACTTCTATATGTACTCCAAGGGCGGAACCGGAGCCATGGCGCTCGGGATCGGGGGCTTGTTGGGCATCATCATGATGGCCAACGTTCATGCGATCATTTGGCCGAATCAAAAGAAGATCATTGCGGCGGTTTCTGCCACAGCGCAGGGGACTCCGGCGCCGGCTGAAATGGCCCAATGGGGTCGGACCGCGCTGTTGGCCTCCCGCGTGAATTTCATGTTGTCGATCCCAATGTTGTTCTTCATGGGAGCCGGCAGCCACTTCAAGTAGTCGATTTAATGGGCCGGTGGGGCTCCCCACCGGCCCGGACTTTTCTCACGTTCCACGATTTCATTTCCTCCATGGCCAATATGCCCAGTCTGGAATAGGGCTGTGGCCCTAACTCATTGAGATTCAGGCCTATTCTGATGCCTTTACCTTGACGGAGGGGCGAAGGGGCTCGTATAGTAACCATTCACCTCTATCCTCAGGTCGGAGCACAGGATCGGCATGACGACATTGGTTGAGCCACGTCTCGTTCAGAAGCTTGAGGGCAGCCCCTGGGACATTGAAGCCTACATCAAGGTCGGGGGTTATGAAGCATGGAAAAAATGTGTGAAGGAGCTCTCACCGGATCAGGTCGTTCAAGAACTCAAGACCTCCGGTCTTCGTGGTCGCGGCGGCGCGGGATTTCCTACTGGCGTGAAGTGGGACAAGGTCCTGAACCATCGGGTCAAAGAGCGTTATTTCGTGTGCAACGCCGGCGAGCACGAACCTGGTACGTTTAAAGATCGCCATTTGCTGAAAACGATTCCCCATCAATTGATCGAAGGCTGCCTGATTGCCTCTCATACGGCACAGGCCAAAGCGTCGTTTATCTATGTCAATCACGAATATCACGAAGAGCGCGAGAACCTGAAGAAAGCCTTGGCTCAGGCCAAGGAGCGGGGATTCATTGGAAAGAATATCATGGGGAGCGGGATCGATATCGATCTCGAAGTGTTCGAAGGGCATGGGAGTTATGTGGCGGGAGAAGAGACGGCGATGTTGGAGTCGATGCAAGGGCGTCCTGCCATGCCGAGACAGAAGCCCCCATTCTATCCGACGGATTACGGCCTCTACGGCAAACCGACACTGGTGAATAACGTCGAAACGCTCTGTAATATCCCTCGTATCATCCATAAAGGAGCGGCCTGGTTCACACAAGTCGGTACAGAGAAATGTCCCGGCACCATGATGTTTTCCTTAAGTGGCTCGGTGAACCGTCCCGGCGTGTATGAAATGCCAATGGGGGTTACGGTTCGAGAACTGATTGACACGTGCGGGGGCGGCGTGCCGGGCGGCCGGAAGATCAAAGCGGTTTTCCCCGGGGGACCGGCGTTTTCGATGATTACCGCCGATCAACTCGATTTGCCGATGGATTTTGATTCGTTGAAGAAGGCGGGAACGGGGTTGGGCTCAGCAGGGGTCATTGTCGTCGACGATGCGACCTGCATGGTACGGCAGACCCTGAAATTCTCCAACTTCTTCAAGGGCGAGAGTTGCGGACAATGTCCACCTTGCCGTATGGGCACGATCAATCTGGCGACGCTGATGGCCAAGATCGAAGCCGGCGAGGGGACGCAGAAGGATCTCGACAGCCTCTTGCAGCTCTGCGGATTCGTCAAGGGAACCGGCTATTGCACGCTCGTGACCGGCGCCTCGGTGCTGGTGCAGAGCAGCGTGAAGCTCTTCCGCCACGAGTTCGACGAGCACATACGATTACAGCGCTGTCCGTACCCGGCGGCACCGGTCGAGGCCGTCGCGCATCATTAAGAGGGTATAGGAATGCCGCGCGTGACATTTCTGCATCCGCAGGGCAAGAGCGGAATCGTTCCCCGGAACACCACCTTGCTGGATGCGGCGAAAGAGTTGGGCTTTCCTCTCAACCACGATTGCGGAGGCAATGCTTCCTGCACCACATGTCGAGTCGAAGTGCATAGCGGCGCCGAGTATCTGTCGGAGATCGATTTTGAAGAGCAGGATCTACTAGATCGTGAGGCTCTCAGCGAGGCCTGGCATAGACTTGGATGTCAGGCAAAGGTCTTGGGCGATGTGGTGGTAAGGGTTCCGGAGACGAAATGGGCGGCGCCAACCACGGAAAAATCTGAGGCGCAGGGTGTTGATATTCGGTAAAGAGGTGTTACACTAACGCAATCCAGACAGGTTCAGAAGGCCGGTCTGACGAGAAGGAGGACAACGATGGTTACGATTACCGCAGTGGCAGAACAGAAGATCCAGGAGTTGATGAAGGAAGAAAAGGATGTCGTCGGGTTGCGGATCTACGTCCGTGGCGGCGGCTGTCATGGGTATCAATATGGAATGGCATTCGAGTCCAAGATGGCCGACGACGACACCGTCATTGAGAAGGGCGACGTCAAGGTGATCATGGACTCCCAGAGCGCGCCACTGCTCCAGGGCGCCGAAGTCGATTATGTCGACAGCGTGCAGGGCTCCGGATTCTCCATCAAGAATCCGCAAGCCAAGACGACCTGCGGCTGCGGTAGCTCATTCAGCGCATAAGCGGCATTACGGGCTTGCCGGACGAGCGCCGACGATAGGGTTTGAATGACGAAGCCAGGGTTACTCGGATGAACGGGTGATCCTGGCTTCTCTCTTTTCACGAGCTGCGGGCATCCATGGCACAAGTCAACGTCACCAGGCGCTATCGGTTTTGCGCTGCGCACAGACTGCATACCGATTATCTCACGCCCGAAGAAAACTGGGCGGCCTTCGGGAAATGCAATAATGCCAACGGACATGGCCACAACTACGTGGTGCTGGTCACGGTCAAGAGCGGTGGGAGTCAGGAGGCCCGCGACATTGAACGGCTTGATTGCGTGGTCGAGGACACCATCGTGAAGCGGTTTGACCATCACGACTTGAACCAGGATCCGGCCTTCGCGGAATACACGACGACCGGGGAGAATCTCGTGAAACTGATCTGGGATTTGTTGGTCGCGCAACTACCGGCCGGACAACTCGAAAAGGTTGGCGTCATCGAGACCAGAGACAATTACTTTGAATATGCAGGAGCGGTGCAGCGTACAGGGGGATTGCATGGCTAAGTGGGGAAGGGCACAGGGACGCCGGCGGCAGGTCGAAGACGTGAGCGGCAGCGGGAGACCGCCCGATTTGGAAGTCTTGCAGTCATTGGTGACCGAGATGCTGCTTGCTCTCGGCGAGAAGCCGGGGCGCAACGGTCTGCTTAAAACACCCGAACGGGTCGCCAAGGCGTTTGCCTTTATGACCCAGGGCTACCAGCGTAACATCGACCATCTGTTGAACGGGGCCCTCTTTCCGATCGAGTACGACGAGATGGTGATCGTGAAAGACATCGATTTCTTCAGCATGTGCGAGCACCACTTGTTGCCATTCTTCGGGAAGGTCCATGTGGGCTATCTGCCGAACAAGAAGGTTGTGGGCCTGAGTAAAATCCCGCGCATCGTGGACACATTTGCCAGGCGGCTTCAAGTGCAGGAACGGCTGACGGTCCAAATCGCCGAAACGCTCCAGTCGAAACTCAACGCGAACGGAGTGGGTGTGGTCGTGGAAGCGCGCCACCTCTGCATGATGATGCGCGGAGTGGAAAAACAGAACACCGTGGCGGTCAGCAGTTCGATGCTCGGAGCCTTCCGTACCCAGCAACAGACCCGCCTGGAATTTTTGAAGCTGATCCGCCGGGGCAGCGTCGGCGACTCCGATTAGCGGTCCGCAAGGGTGGACACAAAAGAAGCGATGATCTGATTGAAGGATTCCGGCTGCTCGAGATTGGCCAGGTGGGCGGCGTTCGGAATCAATGCCAATCGAGCCCCTACAATTTGTTCGGCCATCAGCCTGGCATCGGAGGGCGGGGTGGCTTGGTCCAGGCCGCCGACAATGATTTGAGTAGGGCAGGCGATCTGCTTCAAGAGTGGAACCGAATCTGGTCGCTCGGCCATTGCCATTAGGTAGCCGGCGATACCACTGATCTGGTTGCTTTCGATCATGGCTCGCACGCTCTGCACGATTTCCGGTCTCGTTTGGATGGTCACAGGGCTGAGCAGTTTCGGGATCATGATGTCAGCGATAGCACCCCGTCCTTCCCGGTATGCCGTCTGTGCCATCTGAAAGCGAGCTTCTTTGCCTTCCGCTGTGTCTGCCTGTGCTCTCGTATCGGCTAAAACCAGACCCTTCACGCGCTCGGCATACTTTCGATAGAACGCCAAGAGGATGTAACCGCCCATCGAGAGTCCCACGAACACCGCCTGCTGGATCGAGAGCTGGTCCAACAACGCCAGGACATCGTCGGCTGCTTGTTCGAGCGTGTAGTGCCAGAGTGGGGCGTCGGATTCACCGTGCCCTCGCAGATCGATGGTGATGACTCGGCACTTCGCTGAAAGGACGGCTTCCTGCTGTGCCCACATGGTTCGATTCAAGGGAAAGGCGTGGAGAAAAACGACCGGAAGGCCTATTCCCTTGTCGCTGTAAGCGAGCGAAATGCCATTGACCCTGGCCTGCACAATCTCCTCCGTGGCGTGCGGCTGTTCGTAACATCGGCGGCGCTTGTGGTCAAGGGGCGTTTGCGATCCATCTGACGGGAGTATAAAATCTTGGAAATTCCGGAGGCAATTCGATGTCGGCACAGCACGACCAGGCACCGGATCTTTTTTCATCCCCCGAACAAGCACGAAGCGTTACAGCACCGTTAGCTGAGCGGATGCGACCTCGCGAGTTCGCCGATTTCGTCGGGCAAGAGGAGATCACTGCGCCGGATCGGCCCTTGCGGCGCGCCATCGAGACCGATCGACTCTCTTCCGTGATTTTCTGGGGGCCGCCAGGCTCGGGCAAGACTACTCTGGCGCACCTCATTGCCCGCTACACGAAAGCGCAGTTCGTGCCGTTCTCCGCTGTGACGAGTGGAGTCCCGGAGTTGCGGACGATCATCAAAGCGGCCGAGCAGCGTCAGGCGATCAACGGGCAACGGACCATTTTATTCGTCGATGAAATCCATCGATTCAACAAAGCGCAGCAGGATGCGTTTCTCCCCCACGTGGAGCGGGGCACGGTCATCCTGGTTGGTGCAACAACCGAGAACCCGTCATTTGAGGTCATCAGCCCGCTCCTCTCGCGTTCACTAGTCGTCGTCCTCAAGCCACTTTCGGATGAGGCGTTGGGCCACATTCTCGCTCGAGCGCTCTCGGACTCAGCCATTGGATTAGGGAAATGGAATGCCCGGCTTTCACCGGAGGCGCGGCAGCGACTCATTGCATTCGGAAACGGCGATGCAAGGGCGCTGCTGACCGCGTTGGAATTCGTTGTGACGCAAGCGCCGGTTAATGCGGACGGCGTTCGAGCAATCGACGGCGTAGCGGTCGATGCGGCACTGGTGCTGAAATCTCTTCGCTACGATAAATCAGGCGAAGAGCATTACAACGTCATCTCCGCCTATATTAAGAGCCTGCGCGATTCCGATCCGAACGGCGCGCTCTATTGGCTTGCACGGATGCTGGAAGCTGGAGAAGACCCAAAATTCATCGCCCGGCGCTTGGTGATTTTTGCGTCGGAGGACATCGGCAATGCCGACCCATCCGGCTTGCTCATGGCAAACGCAGTGGCCCATGCTGTGCAGTTTGTAGGACTCCCGGAAGGTCAGATCAATCTGGCCCATGGAACGACCTACCTGGCAACGAGGCCGAAGGACAATGCCTCCTATATTGGGCTGCTTGAAGCCATAGAAGATGCAAAAACCCATGGAAATCTGGGGGTTCCGCTGCATCTTCGAAATGCCGTGACCTCCATGATGCGCGATATGGATTACGGGAAGGGATACCGCTACGTGCATGATGATCCACAGGCGAGCAAGGAGCAGGAGCACCTCCCGCAGGCTTTGAAGGGCCGAAAATACTACCGGCCGAAGGGAGCATAGGCGCATTTCTTGCTGATGGACAAAGATTTCTAATCGGTTATACTTAGACCCATGAAACGCTCGGATTCTAAACCCACTCCAGCTACGATGGCCACCAACGAACGGCGCAGGCTTGTGCGGGCCACATTGGTCGGATCGGCATTGGTGTCTCCCAAGAGCGGCGCTAAGGCCATCACAGCTGTGCTGGATAATGTGAACAAGGTCGGTGCCGGTTTGCACGCCAAAGAAAAGCTCGTGATGGCAGAGAAGGTAACCGTGTCTCTCGCGTTTCTCGATGCGGATCGTGCGGAGCAGCAGGAGAAACTTGATGGGACCGTGGCGTGGGTCAAGCCGTGGGAGAAGGGATTTCTGATCGGGGTCGTCTGGGATGAAGTGGTGACGAAAGAGAAAAACAAGTGGCTGTATTACTATCTCGAAGAAACGATTAAATCTTCCTCCTAACGGAAGGCTTCGAGTTTCTGTTTCACGTCTGTGAGTTCTGCCGATAACGATTCCCACCGCGCGGTCAAGCGTTCAAGCTCCTTCTTCCAGATTTCCTGTTCCTGATGCAGCCCATTCCACTTCGCGAACTCTTTGTAGAGCCCCGGGTCTGCAAGGATCTGATCTCGCTCTTTAATCTTGGACTCATGCTCCGCGATCTCGTTTTCCGCTCGCATTACCTGCTTTTCCAATCGAGCCTGTGTCTTGTTCAAGTCACGACGGTCTCCGGACGTTGATTTGGGCTGGCTCTGGGCGGCCATTGCCTTCGTTGGCCCTGACGGCTTCCCCGGCTGTTTCCCGCTCAACTCCTCACTGGATTCCTTGATCGATTCGAACTCCTGGGCCTTTTTCCATAAATAGTATTCGTAGTCGCCGAAGAAGTTCCTGGCGTTGCCCTCCTCAATTTCCACAATGCGCGTGGAGATGCGGGTCAAGAACGTGGGGTCGTGCGAAATAAAGATGATCGTGCCGGGAAACTCCGTGAGGGCATCCGTCAGCACATCGACCGAGGCGGGGTCCAGGTGATTGGTCGGCTCGTCGAGCAACAGCGTATTGGCCGGCTCGACCAGCATTCTCGCCAGTGCCACGCGGTTCCGTTCGCCGCCGCTGAGTGCTTTGATGGGTTTCTTCTGGTCGGGACCGGAGAATAAGAACGCGCCGGCAAGCCCGCGAAGAAAATTCGTCTCCGCCGTGGTTGAGACCTCTGCTAACGATTCCAGAATCGTGTGTTCAGGGTTAAGCGTTTCCGCCTGGTGTTGGGCAAAATAGTGGAGGGTGACGCCGTGGCCGACCGTTCGTGTGCCGGTGTCCGGTGCCAGGACGCCGGCCAGCATCTTGAGGAGCGTGCTTTTCCCGGCGCCGTTTTCACCGACGAGGGCGATCCTCTGGCCGCGTTCGACGGAAAAGTCCAGTGATGGGTAGACGACTTTCTCGCCGTATCGCTTGCTCACTCCCTTGAGTTCGAGGACGTGGCGTCCGCTCGTTGAGGGGAGGGGAAACTTGAACTTCACCCGCTTGGTATCACGCTGGAGCTCAATCAATTTGACCTTCTCCAGCTGCTTGATGCGCGACTGGACCTGCCGTGCCTTGTTTGCCTGGTAGCGAAAGCGATCGACAAATTGCTGGACCCGTGCCACCTCCTTGGACTGCCGATTGGCCGCGGCCTGAAGCTGGGCGTCACGCTCAGCCCGCAATTCGCGGAACTTCGTATAGTTTCCCCGGAACTCCTGGATCTTCTTATCGCGGAGTTCCCAGATGTGGGTCGCAATGCGGTCGAGAAAGGCGGTGTCGTGACTGATGACGAGCAAGGTGAGTTTCGAATTCAGCAAAAACTCTTCGAACCACCGCTGAGTCGGCTTGTCCAAATGGTTGGTCGGCTCGTCCAGCATGAGGACGTCCGGATTGGAAAGCAACAGATGGGCCAGCGCCACGCGCATGCGATAGCCGCCGGAAAGGTTCTCGACCGGTCGCGCAAAATCCGCTTCACTGAATCCGAGTCCAGAGAGAATCCGCTTCGCCTCGTGTTCGGGATATTCGTCTCGATGGGCAGCGTCGAGCGCCGTTTTCCCCGTGATGGTTTCGAGTTCCTGAGGAAGGTACCCAATACGGAGGCGTGGGCGCTTTCGGATCGTACCTTCGTCGGGTGATTCTTCGCCGAGAATCATTTTAAATAATGTGGTCTTGCCCGTTCCGTTCGGTCCAACGAGCCCGACACGCGTGTGCGGCCGTAGATGCGCGGAGGCATCGTCGAATAGGACTTTGGTCGAAAACTGCTTATGAATTGACTCAATTTGAAGCATGGCAATAGCGTCAACTGACCGAGGATGAACTGGAGGTGTTTATCCGCGCGCGCGAATCATGGTGCAGCGATGAAACACGCGCGGTTCAACCGAAGGTTGGTTTACAAAAGGGAAGCTCACAGTTAGGGTTTTATCCGTCGGCGCCCGTTACAACGAACCGATGAATAGCCGACGGTACGAGCAAGCTTGGTTTGGTGGAGCTGGCCGGGATTGAACCGGCGACCTCGTGAATGCCATTCACGCGCGCTCCCAACTGCGCCACAGCCCCACTCTGATTCTTCGGAACGATGAAAAAGCACCGTGAATTCGCGGTGATCCTAACACTGCAACCTGTTGGCAGTCAAGAAAAGGGGCCTGCCCTCGAATATGAAAGAAAGAAATGAGCGAAGAAAGAACCGATGAGCACGGTCCTTGACAAACATTAGACGGACCCCTACCATGACCCCTCGGCCCTGGCCTTGAATCCTGCCAGGGCTGTTTTTTGGGATCTATGCATTGATGGGTAATCTGGTTGTCATAGGCGCGCAGTGGGGCGACGAAGGCAAGGGCAAGATCGTCGATATCTTGGCCCGTGATGCCGATGCCGTCGTCCGCTATCAAGGCGGCTCGAATGCGGGACACACCGTCATTAACGACCACGGGACGTTTATCTTTCACCTGATTCCTTCCGGAATTCTTTATCGCGGCACGCTCTGTGTGATTGGCAACGGAGTCGTCGTCGATCCGGCGTCCCTGATCGAGGAAATGGATCATCTCCAGGGGCAGGGGTTGAAGTTTGGGAAGAATTTTGTCATCAGCCAGCGGGCGCACGTGATCCTGCCTTATCACAAGGCTATCGATAAAGCGGCTGAACAATCGAAGGGTTCGCGCCGTATCGGAACAACCGGTCGAGGCATCGGTCCCTGCTATGCCGACAAGATTTCCCGCATCGGGATTCGCATGGGCGACCTTCTGAATCCAAAGGTCTTTCGCAAGAAATTGGAAGAGAACCTGGTCGAAATCAACTGGTTCTTGGAACAGCTGTACAAGGTCGAGCGGTTCGAAGTTGAAAAGGTTTACCAGCAGTATATGGGCTACGCGGATCGGCTGAGAAGCCACGTGGTTGATGCGACCATGCTGGTGAATCGGATGATTGATACCCGAAAGACCATTCTGTTCGAAGGGGCGCAGGGGACGCATCTCGATGTGGATTTGGGGACCTATCCCTACGTCACCTCGTCGAGTTCGACAGCCGGAGGTGCCTCGACCGGCACCGGTGTGGGGCCGACGAAGATCGATGCCGTGCTTGGCGTGGCTAAGGTCTACAGCACCCGTGTCGGTAGTGGACCATTCCCGACCGAATTGACCGACGAAGTGGGAGCCGGGCTGCAAGATCGGGGGAAAGAGTTCGGGTCTACAACCGGACGGGCGAGACGGTGCGGCTGGTTCGATGCCGTCGTGGTTCGGTATGCTACGAAGGTGAACGGGTTTACTTCACTGGCGATGACCAAACTGGACGTCCTTGATGGTTGCAAAGAACTGCAGGTCTGCACCGGTTACCGCTACGAAGGCCAGCTCTATCGGGACATGCCGGCTGACCTTCAAACATTGACTGACTGTGAACCGGTGTACAAGCGCTTCAAGGGGTGGTCCGCTTCAACGACCGGCGTGACAACCTATAAAGGTCTTCCCGCGGAAGCCAAGCGGTACCTTCAATACATCGAAGATATCGCCGAATGTCCCATCGATATGATTTCGACCGGTTCGAAGCGCGCCGCCACCATCGTTCTAAAAAATCCGCTGAAGATCCCTCCACGAACAGGGAAACGGTAGGGCGAGTACTCCCTAGGCACAGGCCGACGAGGAGTGATAGAATTCGCACCCTCCATCAGGTGAGCCGCTAGCTCAGACGGTAGAGCATCGCCCTTTTAAGGCGAGGGCCCTGGGTTCGAGTCCCAGGCGGCTCACCACTAAAATCAACGAGTTGGAGTGCATCACGAAGGGGTTGTGGAGGTCTTCTCCTCGCTGGCAGACATGCTGGCAGACATTATCTGCTCAAAGTAGACATCCAAGGTATTCACCGCCTGTCGCAATTGGCGGTCCCATTCCGGCCCTTCATGGGTATAGTCGGCCGTTTTCCCCGGGAGCTTATGCCCGAGGAGGGCGGCCCGAACCTCATAGACGACCCCCTGCTCCCTGAGCCATGTCGTGAAGGTATGCCGGAGGTCATGGAACCTGAGGTCGTCCACCTTCGCCCTGACGCAGAGGACGGACCACGCCTTCTTAAAGGAGCGTGGTTTCCATCGACGGAACAGCGAGCCATGAAGGAACGGCACCCCAGACGTTACACGCTCCAGGACGTATCGGTTCAGCGGCGACTTCTTCGGTGTGCCCTTGAGCCGGGACTGCGCGGCCGGCAATGTTACCCATCGCCCATCTTTCGCTCGCTCAATCCATTTCGGTTCCATCGCCAGAATTTTCCCTTCTCGTAGCCCCGTGCCGAGTGCGATGACCATTGCGCGCCACATG
>JAWOMO010000086.1:0-3618 GCA_033852435.1 Nitrospira sp. | reverse complement strand
CAGATTCCTCTGCGAGCGCTTGATCGAGACTCACGGGAATGCGGCAGGCTTCGCAGAGCATGCGGATGAGTCGCTGAGCCAGGACGCAATTCAAGGCCGCCAAAAAATTATAGGCATCGATCCCCATCGATGCGAATCGGCCGATGACATCGAACACATTGTTGGCGTGGACCGTCGTCAGCACCAGGTGGCCCGTCAGAGCTGACTGGATGGCAATTTGCGCCGTCTCCGAGTCGCGGATTTCGCCCACCATGATCTTGTCCGGGTCATGGCGCAGGATCGACCGCAGGCCGCGTGCGAATGTCACCCCTTTTTTTTCATTCACCGGGATCTGCACGACGCCGGACAGCTGGTATTCGACCGGATCTTCAATGGTAATGAGCTTATCTTCCTTGATATTCATCTCCGTAATCGCCGCATACAGCGTCGTCGTTTTTCCGCTTCCGGTCGGCCCGGTCACCAACACCATCCCGTAGGGTCTCGTGATCGCCCGTCGGAACCGTTTCAAATCCTCTCCGTTGAACCCCAGGCGGTCAAGCCGAAGCGTGGACACACCGGTCGTGATCGCCTCCCGGTCGAGGATGCGGATGACGACCGATTCGCCAAACACACTTGGCAAGATCGAAACTCGAAAGTCGACGGTCTTTCGCTCCAGCCGCATTCGGAAGCTTCCGTCCTGGGGAACCCTCCGTTCTGCAATATCGAGATCCGACATGACCTTCAATCGAGACACCAGCGGCGCATGCAGACGGATATCCAGCGGCTCCATGGCGGGGACGAGGATGCCGTCGACTCGGAATTTGACTTTCGTGGCTCGGTCGGCCGCCTCGATATGGATGTCGCTGGCACGACGCTGCATCGCGCTGAGCAAGATCGAGTCGAGCAATTTCACAGCGGGACTCTGATCTTCTCCGCCTTGGTCGATGGTGAGAATTTCCTCGCCCCGCTCGTCTTCCTTTACGAGCACGGAGCGATACTCTGCCTCCAGTTCTCTCAGCGCCTGACTCGACCCTTCACTGCGTTCCAATACGCTGAGAATCGCCGACTTGGGACTGACGACGAGATTCAACTCGCGACCGAGCATCAGCTCTAATTCGTCAAGGGCCAGCAGGTTTTGAGGGTCCGGGATTGCCACCGTGAGACAGCCCTTCGCCTCGGCGATTGGAACGAACGGATGGCGCTGCATGAGTTTGACCGAGATCCTGTCATAAAACGCGTGCTCAACGCGGAAATCGGTTAGCGGATCAAACGCGAGGCCAAATTGATCGGCAAGGCCACGGGCCAGTTGCTCTTCGGACAGAAGTCCTTCGCTCACCAGAGTCGAACCAAGCTCTGCCGTCACTCCCCCTAGACGGCTCAATGTCTGATCAACCGTCTGCCTGGACAGCACCCCTTGCCTAATCAAGGTGTCGGCTAAGGTCGGCCTTGCAATACTTCGTGCCATCAGTTTGCGTCTCTTTCCCTCAAGAGATTGCGCTTATCACCGAGAAAACGGCTGGGATCCCCGTTACACATTTCCAGCCATTTGAAACACCGGGAGATACATTACGACGACAATACCTCCAACCAGGATTCCCATCACAAGCAGGAGGACCGGTTCGATCCAGGTCGTCAACTGGGTGAGTCGTAGATCGAGGTCCCCCTCATAAAATTCCGCCATATCGTGGAGCATGGCTTCCAACGATCCTGTCTCCTCGCCGACGGACAGCATTTCGACGGCTAATTTTGGAAAGACCTTCGGCCGATCAAGCGCAACCGCCAGAGTCGTTCCTTCACGAATTTCATCGACCGCTCCAGCCACTCCAGCCGAAACATACCGATTTGAGACGGCACGTTTCGTAATGTGCAACGCGTCAACCAACGGCGTACCACCGGCCAAGATGGTTCCCAACGTCCGGGCAAGTTGAACCGTATGATGCTCGACAAGAATCAACCCTATCAATGGAGTTCGTATTAAAAGCCGATCGATGACGAGACGCCCTTGCTCCGAGGCGTAATAGGCACGTCCCGCCAGCAGGAGCCCGGTCAGGAGCACAAGGCCTGGCACGATGTACGCCTTGGCACCGGTCACCACATCGATCAACAACTGTGTCGAGGCTGGCAAAGTCTTGGCGGTTTCCGCGTAGACCGACACAAATGTCGGCACAACGTAACTCAAGAGAAATCCCACGACCGCAATGCCTACCAGAATCAAGAAGGCCGGGTAGGCCATCGCCTTCGCAACTTTTTGTCGAAGCCCGATCATCAGTTTCAAATACGCAATGAAGCGCTGCAACACCTCGACCAAATTACCGGACTGCTCACCGGCTTTGACCGTGGCGACATACAACTCTGAAAAATATCGAGGATGTTTGGTCAATGCTTCTGACGCCGACGCCCCGCCCCTAATATCCTGACGAACCACTCGCAAGGCCTGCTGAAATCCCTGATGACGAGCTCGCTCGATGAGCAGATCCCAAACCCGAAGAACCGGAAGCCCGGCTTTCACCAATGCCAACAGCTCCTGATTAAAAACGAGAAACTCGCCCAGCGGAAGCCCACGAAACGCACTGACAGCCAGCACAGATGAGCCCGCGGCCGAACCTCGCTTCTGGATTTGAAATACCAGAAACCCTTGTCCTTCAAGCTTCGCGCGAACAAATTGCTCTTCCTCTCCCTCAATCTGGCCATTGAGGGTCGACCCGTCCGGGCGAGCGACTCTGTAGGAAAAGACAGCCATACAATGGTTCACAGGAACGGGCGACGGGCGAAGACCAACTCGTCGTTACGGGACGCGTTCCGCCTGTTTCTCAGAGGACTCGGAATGGACTCGATCCCCGGGCACACGCAAGGCTTGGCCAACCAAGATCTGATTGTCGGTCAGGTGGTTCAGCGACCGCAATTGCGTGAGACTGACGCCGTACTTTCTCGCAAGGCTCCAGAGGGTATCACCAGACTTGACCAAGATATGTCGGATGGGGGCCGATGGAGCGAGCTGATCAGATCTCTGCTCGGCGGCAGGAGCCTCGGTCCTCAACGTGGCAGGTGTCGCCAATGGCCGGGCTGGCTGTGCCGTCAGCGAGACATCATCCGTGAGAGATGAGACTCCCTGGACCTTCTGCTGTCTTCGCATCGAGGCGCCGGCCGGGGTCGGAGCAATGTCACGCTCCTCCTCAGGCTGGCTCTCCAGTTTACGAGACGGCTTCTGAGGTTGTTTCATCCGGCCATGCAACGGGGCGTTACTACGAAACAGCTTCTCACGTTCTATGCGAGCCGCGATGAGTTCCTCCCGTTGTAATTCGATGACCTGACGCGCTTCGATGACTCGGCGTTCAGCCTCCCGAACTCGCCCATCCAACTGGGCGCGCGCCACCTGAGCGTCTGCAAGCTCTTGGCGACGAGCCTCCAACTCTGCCCGCAACTCCGCGACATTCCGCTGCGCATCGCGAACCTGGGTTTTGAGCGTATCGACGGTCAGTTGAAGATCGATCATTTCAGGCTCCACCATAGGTTCCAACTCACCACAACCAGTGACTGAAGCCACCATCATGCCAACCGCCAGGAACATGAAACTTTTCTCTTGAGAGAAATCAATCAGCCGGCGGAGCACGGTCGGTCTTGAAAGAAAGGTATGATGTA
>JAWOMO010000101.1:0-21183 GCA_033852435.1 Nitrospira sp. | reverse complement strand
GCTCAACACTGCTGGACCTGTGTTCTTGGCCAGCGGAGGACAGCGCTCATTTGTCTGGCAGTGGGTGCGTCAGAGCCGAAGGTAGTTTAAATAAAACTTTCGAGAAAACGGGTGCTATATAGAATGGACTCAGACCACCGGCGCAGCCCCGGCCGAGCGTATACAGTCTGGCTCTAGGGGGAATCGGCGTGTTGCCTGGGATCAGATCGAGCAGATCATCGCAGGGTTTGTGCAGAAGCAATACGGCTGGTCTTCTCGGGGATCGGTCAAGAGAATAGGCAAAGTGTCAGGAAGCTAGTTTTCCTCGTTTGTGCGGCACTGTAGAATAAAATAAAGCAAGTTGCGGGTGCCCTCACCGAAGAAAACTCGCTCGACCCGGAGCCCTGAATATTGTTCTTGGCGGCGCGATAAACCCCTTCAGTGATCTTCTTCAAGGCCTAGCCTCGGCTGACCCGTCGCTTTGTTATCCTTGTGCCGAAATGAGGCTAGGGATAAACTTGTTGATTCGGTACTATCTCCGATAGCGCACCTCCACCTGCGAAAGAAACTCGACGAGCATAACGGTTTGTCGTTGAATGACGACGCGGTCTCCACGGATAGCCGCTTGTTCCAGCGCATCCCCGATGGTGCTGATCTCTTGAAATCCGTAGCCTCCTCCATCCCCTTTCATGCGGTGCCCCAGCAGGCGCACGGTCTTCAAGTCGTTTTCCTCGAGGGCGGCCTCGAGAGACGCGGCGTCTTTGCGGCGGTTCTCCAAAAACCCGGGGATAATCTCCTCCAGATCCTGATCGATCGTGACAATCACCTTGCCTGTGCTGTTCTTCGCAGGTTGTGGCGTCATGTTTGTCGGTGTCCTATGCAAGCGCGCAATACTCCGAGGAGCGTTTGCCGTTTGACGGGCTTCGTCATATGTGCGTTGCATCCAGCTTCGAGAATCTTCTCTCCCTCTTCTTTCAAAGCCAGCGCTGTGAGGGCGATGATGTGGGTCGGAGGGAGGTCGTGGTCAAGCTCCCATGCTCGAATCTGCTTGGTCGCCTCATAACCATCCATGACCGGCATGTTCATGTCCATGAGAATTAAATCGTACTGACCCTTCTTGAACTGTTCGACGGCAATCCCTCCGTGGTCCGCTACATCGAGTTGATGACTGGTTTGCTTGAGGTAGGAACGAACCAAGATCTGGTTGTCGGGCGAATCTTCCACCAGCAAAATATGCAGTGGTTTCGATGATGCCGGCAGGGAAGGTGCCGCAAGAGGTTGTGCCGAGGGAACTCCGCGCGTGCGATCGAGTGCGATACTGATCGTTTGAAGCAGATCGGATCGCCGGATGGGTTTGGTCAAGTAGCCGCCGAGGCCCATGTCGTAGGTGCGGGCAATGTCGTCTGCCCAATGGTCCGAGGCCAACATGATGATGGTGAGGTCCTTTGATAGCCCCGACCGTTGAATCTCTTCGACCACTTGAAACCCGTGCATGTCCGGCATGCGGCAATCGAGGAGGAGCAATCGATAGGGCTGACCCGAGGCGTCTTGGCGCCGTAACGCTTCCAACGCGTCTGGACCGTTAGACGCATCCGTGATGTCCGCGTTCCAGCCGGACAGGCTCTCCGTGAGGATCTGGCGATTGGTCGCATGATCGTCTACAACGAGCGTGCGAATGCGCTGAAGGTCCAGAGGGATGGCGGCTGGGGCGGCGGTTTTGCGGGGTATGACATCGAGCTTAACCCGGCAGTGAAACGTGCTGCCTCTTCCGACGCTGCTTTCCACCCAGATCTTGCCGTGCATCAGTTCTGCGAGTTGCCTGGAGATCGTCAGGCCGAGTCCGGTCCCCCCATATTGTCTCGTGATCGACGCATGAGCTTGAGTGAAACTTTCGAAAATGGCCCCCAGTTTGTTTGGAGGAATGCCGATCCCGGTATCCGTTACTGAGAACCGAATCGCGCCAAGGGAGGGATGGTCGGGGTCGTTCGTGACTTCGACGACGACGGATCCCTTGTCCGTGAATTTGATCGCGTTGCTGATGAGGTTGATGAGAATCTGATGCAGGCGGTTCGGGTCTCCAATCAAGGCGCAGGGTACGGCGGGAGACAAATGGCAGGCGAGTTCGAGGCCTTTCTCATTGGCCCGCATGGCCAGAATTTCGATGGCCTTCTCGATCAGGTCGCTCAGGTCGAATTCGATCGACTCGAGTTCGATGTGACCCGCTTCGACTTTCGAAAGGTCGAGGATGTCGTTGATCAAATGCAGCAGGTTGCTGCCGGCACGCCTGAAAATTCTCAGATACTTGCGCTGATCGGGCGCCAGATTGGTTTCCCAGAGGAGGTCAGCCATGCCGATGATGGCATTCATGGGCGTGCGGATTTCGTGGCTGACGCTTGCCAAGAATTCACTTTTCGCCCGGCTGGCGACTTCAGCGGCCTCCTTGGCAATGAGAAGGGCCTGTTCCGCATCCCGTCGTTCGACGGCCTCCCGCTTCCGCGCCGCCCGTTCGCGTTGGAGGGCGGCTTGCACCTGAACCAGGGTGGGGTGCCTGGACTTTCGGGCGGTCTTGTGTCGGGGTGGCCTGTGAGATCGAGGCATGATCGGTGCGTAGCAAGGGGCGCGGCCAATTGTGCTTACTCGTCTTCCGAGTGGGGGACGAGTGTGAGAATGGCGGCCTGCTTGGCCCTATTGCGGCCTTCTTGTTTTGCTTGGTAGAGAGCTTGGTCTGCCGCCTTGATCAAATCGGTGGGTGAAGCAGCCCGGTTCGGAATCGTACTGGCGAATCCCACGCTGATCGTCATATTGTCGCCTTCGGCATGCATGATGCCGAGGGCCTCAATCCGTCGCCGTAGAGATTCGGCGACCTGCGCCGCGCCTTCCGTGGTAGTTCCGGGAAGCACGACAACAAATTCGTCTCCTCCGTATCGCGCGACAAGGTCTCCCGGCCGGTTCACGGCACCCGAAATAGCATTGGCGACCTGCCTTAGGCATTCGTCTCCAGCGGTGTGGCCGTGGGTGTCGTTGTAAATCTTGAAGCGGTCGATATCCAGCATGATCAACGAGAGTGGCGTCGATTCGCGTACGGCCCGGCGCCATTCCTGGTCGAGGAAATCATCGAACTGCCGCCGGTTGGTAATGCCGGTCAAGCCGTCGAGACAGGAGAGGCGCAGCAGCATTTGGTTGGCTTCCTGGAGCTGGCGCATCACTTCGAGCAGTTCCTGTTCTCTGGCCCGCCGCCGATCGATCTCGTGCACCAATCTCAGAACCGACCGCACACGGGTCAACAGCTCAATCTTGTTGACAGGCTTCCCGATGTAATCGAGCGCGCCGGCGGCGAAGGCCAGCTGCAAGTCGACCGGATCGGTCTTGACCGTCACCATCATGATCGGAGTTTCGCGGAATCGCTCGACAGCTTTAATCTGGCGGCAGGCTTCAATGCCGTTCATCTCCGGCATGATGATGTCCATCAGAATCAGGTCAACGCGGGCCGCGCCCTGTTTGCCACCATCGAGACCGAGGATGCGGAATGCCTCTGCGGCGGAGGCGGCCACAAGGATCTCTTCATAGCCAGCAGCCGCGAGAACCGACTGAAGGAGTGTGCGATCATCCGGGGAGTCGTCGACGATGAGGATGCTCATGTTGGGTAGT
Organism: Nitrospira sp.; assembly: GCA_033852435.1. Taxonomy (GTDB): domain Bacteria; phylum Nitrospirota; class Nitrospiria; order Nitrospirales; family Nitrospiraceae; genus Nitrospira_C. The sequence continues at coordinate 17,556 of JAWOMO010000101.1, read as the reverse complement.
GCCTCAAATAGGGCCGTAAAATCGAAGAAATCCTAGCAGCTAATCCTGGTAAACACCAGGATAAAGCTTTTTGATACAGGGTTGACAGAGGCCGTGGCTGAATTCTGCCTCGGAATGCTCGCCCAAATATTCTTCCAGTTGTTGCCAGAAGCCGCCGTCGTTGCGGATCTTTTTGCAGGAGGCACAAATCGGAATCAGGCCGCGCAGGACTTTTACTTCCTTGAGGGCGTGCTGTAATTCTTCGTTGCTGCGACGCAGCTCGAGCTCACGATTTTTACGGCGGTCCATTTCGCTCTTCAGTGTCAAAGCCGACGACACGCGTGCGAGCAGTTCGACGCTGTTGACAGGTTTGCTGATGTAATCCATGGCGCCGGCGGCAAAGGCGGCTTTGAGGTTGCTCAGGTCGCTTTTGGCAGTCACCATGATAATTGGAATGTCTTGAAGATGCGCACAGCGCTTAATCTGACGGCAGGTCTCTACGCCGTCTTGCTCCGGCATAAGCACATCCATGAGGATGAGATCGAACTTCTGTCTCGGGGCGTCACCTTCGAGATTGAGCACGGCAGAGGCGGACTTGGCCGAGTCGGCACTGACAATCGCCTCATGCCCTGCTTTGCCCAGAATCGAGCGGAGGAGCGCCTGCTGGTCCGGTGAATCGTCAACGATGAGTATGCTCATGGAAATCCTACGTGTCTTGCCTTAATGCATGCGCCGCAACGCGCACGTCATAAAGTATAGCAGACGAAAAATGGTGCTATTTCAGCTTGGAACGAACGAGGTCGCTGACTTGCTTGCCGTCCACCGGCTGACCGGCCAGACGGGCCATGACGGCTTTCATGGTAGCGCCCATGTCCTTGGCTGAGCTGGCGCCTGTTTCACGGATCACCGCCTCGACGATGTGGGCTAGCTCGTCCGTGGACAGGGCCTTGGGGAGGTAGGATTCGATGATCAAGATTTCTTGACGTTCTTTCGCCGCGAGTTCGGCCCGGTGGCCTTTCTCATACTGTTCCACCGATTCTTTGCGCTGCTTGATCATGGTGGTCATGATCCGGCTCATTTCTGCGTCGTCGAGATCCTTTTTCATCTCGACTTCTTTGTTGAGTACAGCGGCCTTGATCATGCGGATGACGTCCATCCGGAGCTGGTCACGGGCCTTCATGGCGAGCTTGAGATCTTCAGTGAGGCGGTCGCGTAGTGACATCAGATCCTTAATGGTTCGACAGGCTGTGAGCGGAGAATACCGCGTCGACGGAGTGCAGTCAATCAAGTCTTCGCCGGCAGGAAATGTGCGGACTTGGTGCCAGGCCGATCGAGGGAGTAAGATGTATCCTGCAGTGGGGCAGCGTAGGGAGAGTAGCCATGAAGGCGTGGGGGGCTACTGTCGCGCTTCCAATGAGAAGGGGGGAAAGTGATGATGAAGCAAGATCAGCGAATGACGGGTGATGGGCGAACCATTTTGGTGAGTCTCATGGCTGGGATCTTGGCCGTCACCGTGACAGCCTGCTCCAGCGAGCAGCCAAAGCCAATGGCGCAGCCGACACCGGATCAAGTGCGGAACCACGCGGATCGAGCCTTTGACAAGCTCAAGCAGGAAGAGCAGGAGCGAGCGGCTAACCCGTCGACTCCTTAAGAACTCTCTAGGGCGTTTTATTTACTTGCCCGAGAGAAGGGGGCGATGACAAATTGCGAGATGGGTTTAAGGAGGGGAAGCTCCCAAAACAATTGAGACATCGCAGCCTGCTCGATCGAGCGTGCTTCGTGAAAACTTCGAATAAGGCTAGCCGACACCAGCAATCGCAAAATCCCTGAGACAAAGAACACGAGCGGGAGATTCGACGCCAGTTGGAGAGAGAGCCGTGCGACTTCAATGTGTGAAGGAAGCGCTTCGACCAGCCAACTTCCCAGAAAAGCGCCAACCGACCAACCCAGCGCATTAATCGTGCTATAGGTCGCGACGGCTTTCGCGCGATCTTCCGGCCTCACAGCGTCAAAGACATAGTTCTGTAACCCCAACGCCAGCCCGCCCCACGTCACACCGCCGAGAAAATTGACCACCAGAAGAAAGCCCAGATTCGTGCTGAAGAGATAGAGCATCGGGAGGAAGGGGACCATCAGCCCGGTGACAGCCAAGAGCGATTTGTTCCCGAAGCGGTCTCCGAACTGTCCCCATGCACCGAGCGTGACCAGCTGGCCGAGAATTCCCGCCGCCAGCCAGGTGCCGTAGCCCAGGTAGGACCAATGCAGGTCATGCAACATGTAAACGACGAAAAACGGACCGGCTATAAGCACAGCCGCATGCATCAGCCCGGAGAACAGGAGAAAGCGGCGGAAATTGCGACTGGTGGTGGCGAGAAAGCGGCGAAAGCCTCGCTGCGCATCGTCATGGGGGTAGTGATGAATGTCCTGCACGTGAGCGAGGGCTGTTGCCGAAAAGAATCGTGCGCTACCGGCCACGGCAAAGATCAGTGCAAAGCCGATCCAGGCATGCGGATGGTCCTGCCACAGACTGAGCAATCCTCCGGCCGCACAGAGTGCCACAAAGCTGAGACTGGCCATAATCTTGGCCCGCCGCGCGAAGTACGCGCCACGCTCATGCTGGTCGAGTTGATCGGTGATGAAGCTGTTCCAGGTCGGCATGGTGAACTGGCTGCAGGCGAAATAGATGACGCTCCCCACAATGACGAGCCAGGGACCCGCGCCAGAAAACAGTAGCGGGAGAAGAAGGATGGGAATCCAGGCCAGGGCCTGGCCAATGGTGCCGGCGCGTATCAGCGCTTTACGGTCGGGGAACCATCGAAGCAGTTTCACAGAAGCAATTTGGGCGCCTGTGCCGATCAGTTGAGGCAATGCTGACAGGAGGCTCAGTTGAAACGAGCTCGCGTGGAGGAGCAGGGCAAAGGCGGACAGGTATTGTTCGCCGCTGCCTTGTGTAATCGCTTGGCAGGCTCCATCGTGCAAACCATAATGACGAGCACGTTCGGTGGGGTTTCCGTGGGACGGGTTTTCAGATGGGTTGCTTTGCGGGCCGACAGGTTCCGGGAGGCTCACGTGGTGCACTCGTTCGGGGTCATGGACATAGGTTCAGACTAACACAGACCACTTGTTTCCGATAAGAAATAGGTATTGAATGGAACTGTGGTTATTGACCCGCGGATGGAACTCTCGATAGCATTAATAAAGGCAAGAAGAAGAAAATGATGTGATCGATGATGGTTGTTTCTATACATAGGGAAGCGGGACGACAGTGGGTGTTTGCCTGCCTGCTGGCTGGCGTCAGTCTTGTCACTGGTGTATGGCCACAGGCAGAAGCCAGAGATCTAGTCGTGCCGAAGGAGCAATCAACCACCGAAATCGATCCCACACTGAGTCCTTCCTTCGACGAGCAGAAAAAGGGAATTCCCCAGTCCCTGTTCACCTGGATCAAGATGGCCAAAGGCTATGATGTGGAGTGGGATACGTTTGGGCGAAAAGGGTGGTACACACAAGATCCCCGACTGAAGCCCATCGATCCGACATCGGTCTTTACGCCGGACACTCCGGCCATCTATATCGTGTTTGAAGTCGCGCCGTTGGAAGACCCAGCCCAGTTCAGCGCACAATGGTTTTTGGAAGGATCGGATGGAAAATTGTCGGATGAGCCTGTGGGGAAAGATAGCTTGGAAGTCCCCGGACATGAACGGTACGGATTTCTTGAACTTAAGAGAGCTGCGAACAAGTGGCCTGTCGGGAAGTACCAGGTGAAGATTTTCATTACCCCTCTCGGACAGCAACCGTTTCATGCGGCGAACCAAGTCGGGACCATGCGGTTTTCCATCGTCGATTCCATTCCCGCCGGCCCGCCTCGTGGCTTGAAAAAACCTTGAAGGACACGGTTCCCATCCCCTGAAAATCGCACCATGCCAATATACGAATATTTGGCCGAACAATGTCGGCGACAGCCGTCCTGCACGAGACGATTGGAGTATATCCAGCCGGTCACAGCGCCCTCGTTGTCGGAATGCCGCGAATGCGGCGCCCCGATCAGGCGCATCTTTTCGTCGTTCGCGGCGAAATCCGGAGCGGTGGGTGTTTCTAGCCCCGATCCCACGCCGTTGAATATGACGGGGATACCGGCGCCCTCACAGATGCCGAGCGGCGAAGGGGGTGGATGCGGGCATGATCACAGCCATTAGCAAGCGAGGAATTTGAAAGTGGGCGAACGGGTGAAAGTCACGGATCCTGAAAAACTTGCGCTCTTGTATGAGCGATTTCGAGACGTCTGTTTGGTCGAGAAGGAAGTCTGGAAAGAAATCTTCATGCCGCGGGATGTGACGTCGGGTCCCGTGAGGACGAACATTCAGGATCGCTATGAGGTGGAGATCGACGATCTCTCGATCGAGGATACGTTGGAGGCGAACATCCCGCGCGGGTCCGCAGCGTTGGGCGCGGCGATTCAGGAATACCGGCAGCACATCGCGTTTTTTCGGAAAACCTAAACGGGTTTACCGAGTTGCCAGCACACGCTCGACTTCTTTTACAATTTCAGGCGAGAGGGGTTTGGTTCGATGGTGAAATCGCCCCACCACATTGCCTGAACGATCGACCAAATATTTCTGGAAGTTCCACTCCACTTCGCCCGGAAAAGGACTCTGCTCGGTCAGATACTGGTAGAGGGGGTGTTTGTCCGAGCCTTTCACGCTGATTTTGCTGAACAGGGGAAAGCTCACGCTGTATTTTGTCAGGCAAAACCCCTTGATCTCGGCGTTCGTGCCCGGTTCCTGTTGACCGAAGTTGTTGGCCGGAAACGCGAGAACCTCAAGCCCCTTGTCACGATACTGCTCATAGATGGTTTCCAGATCCGTATACTGCGGGGTATTGCCGCAGAAACTCGCCGTGTTCACGACCAGCAATACCTTTCCGCGATACTGGCCGAGGTTCACCGGTTTCCCGTCGATATCGTCCATCGTGAAATCGTAGAGGCTCGTCGGTTTCGCAGCCATAAGCAGTCCTTCCTGTCCCGCCTGTCCCTCCGGGAGGCCGATTGTCAGCCCGCTTCCTAGTACAACAAAGAATGCTGCGGCGAGGAATTTGCGCATGATGGCCTCCCGGATTTGTCTTACAAACGTTCGAGCGCGGCAATCCGCTCTTCAATCGGCGGATGCGTGGCGAACAGGTGCATGAAGCCCGAGGACTTGCCGGCGATCTTCATTGTCGCCAGCGCGTCCTGACCGGCATACTCAAACTGTGCGCGATTGACCCAGCGGTCGATGCTTTGCAACGCGCCGATCATCGACTGCTTTCCATAGACCCTGGCCGAAAACGCATCCGCCGCAAACTCGCGTCGACGAGAGTGCCAACCGATGACGATCATAGCCAAGAACGACAGCACGATCTGCAGGAAGAAGTAGACGACGATTGCGAGGATCGGGTTGCCGGCTGACCCCTCCTCTCGATCTTGGCTCGGTTGCGCGATCATCTGAGAGACAAAGTTGCTGATGTAATAGACGAAGGTGTTCATCAAGCCAGCCAGCACCGTCGTCGTAAACATGTCCCCATTGAACACATGGCCCATCTCGTGGGCGAGCACGCCTTTCACTTCCTCTTCTTTCAGATTCTGGAGGAGGCCGGTTGAAACGGCCACCATGGCATTGTTCTTCGTCGGCCCCGTCGCGAAGGCATTCGGGTCAGGCGAGTTGTACACCCAGACTTCCGGCATTGTGATATGCAGGCGCTGAGCGATTTCCTGGACTGAGCCGTAGATCACCTGCTCCGCATGGGAGCGTGGTTGCGTGATCTGTTCGCAGTCGAGCATGGCGCGAGCCATCTGCTTCGAGAAGGCCAAGCTGATAAAGGCGCCGCCGAAGCCGATGACGAGGGACCAGACCAACAATTGCTGGTTGAACGCTCCGCGTACGTCAATGCCGAATGCCGGCAACACCACATTGATCAGGAGATTGGCGGTAAACGAGAGCGTGATATAGATCAGAAAGTTTGCAATCAGGAACAGGCCGATACCCTTAATCCACTTCATCGAGATCCTCCTTCAGATCCGTCTGTTCGCCCGATCCGGTGGGCGAGTTGTTACTTGAAGCATTATACAAACCACGGCACGCACGTTTCTACAATAACCCCTCGTGGTCAACAGTCAAGGCATTCGAAGCGCTCGAAAACCTGGGCGCCGCATTGACCGATTCCCGCCCTTCCTGTTAGAACCTCCTCATCTTCATCTGGAGGTGTCTATGTGGCGACTCCGCGTCGGTGAGGCTCTCATGGTGCTGATCGCATGTGGGGCGCCAAACGTCCACGCGGCAGAACCCTCTCAGCCCGGCCCTCCGTTCGTGGTTCCCATTGGCGCGGACGGCGTGCAACGCGCCACGATTACCCTCGACAGTTACTCCTACACCCCGGGTCATCTCGTGGTTGAATCCGGTAAGCCGGTCGAATTGACCTTGACGAGCGTGACGACGATCACGCCCCACAACTTCATTATCAAGGAACTGTCTGTCGAGCAGGATGTGAGCGCCGGCAAGACGGTCGTCGTCAAGTTTACGCCGACGCAGGTCGGTATTTTCTCCATCTATTGCGACAAACGGCTCTGGCCACTGCCGAGCCATCGCGATAAGGGGATGGAAGGCAAGATCGAAGTCAGATAGGTGCGGCCACGACCACCGACGTTTCGAAATCAACCCTGCTCCGCGATCTCCTCAAGCAAGTCTCCCGTCTGTTTTACACGACGCTGGTTGTGGTTCCGGCGGATGTGCGAGACCAGGTGAGCCTGGCCTATCTGTTCGCGCGCGCAGCGGATACGATCGCCGATACGGATCTTATCGATCGCCCACGCCGTCTCGATTATCTCAGCCAACTGAAAGCGCAGTTTGTCAGCGATCATATCGCTTGGGGGCCGGTGCGAGATATTCAAGAGGCCGTAGGGCCGCTCCAGCAAGATTCCGCTGAACGGGTACTGCTTGAGCGGCTGGAAGACTGTTTCAGACTCTTTCAGGGATTCTCACCGGAGGACCGTCGGCGGGTACAACGTCTCATGACGACGTTGACCCAGGGGATGGAAATGGATCTGTCGGTCTTTCCCGGGAAGTCCGTTGAGAACTTGACTGCGCTCAAGACGCTCGACGACCTGGATCGCTATACCTATTACGTGGCCGGTTGTGTGGGGGAGTTCTGGACGGATCTGATGTGTGCGCACCGGCGTGCGCTCGCCTCATGGAACGTGCGGGAGATGTCCGAGGTGGGCGTGCGTTTCGGTAAGGGGCTTCAACTGACGAATATCGTGAAGGATGTGGCGCACGATCTCCAGAAGGGCCGGTGTTACGTGCCTGAGCCGCTGTTGTCGGACGCGGGCTTAAAGCCCCGTGATTTGCTCGATCAGCGAAATCTGCCACAATTCAGGCCGGTACTTTCCAAGCTTGTCCGTATAGCTCTAGAGCATCTCGATCAGGGGTGGCTCTACACGATGGCCATTCCGCGATACGAAGCGAGGCTGCGGCTTTCCTGTATGTGGCCGATTCTCTCCGCAGGCGAATCCCTCAAGCTGGTGATGTCTTCGTCCGATCTGCTGAATCCTGCCGTGAAAGTGAAGATTCCCCGCAGTAAGGTCTACCAGATAATGGCGCTAACCACGTTCACCGGTGCCTGCGGGTATGTCGGCGCGGCGTATTGGGGCCGACTCCGGAAGCAGATCATCTAGACTCCACGCTTCGTAAGACCAGGTATACTTGATCCTGTGAATCGTTGTGAGGTGGGGATGTCCCTTCAGGCAACGTGGATCCAGCGGCTCGTGCGGACACATGCGATCATGTCGGCTGCGTGGCAGATCCTCAAGGAGGACAAGCAGCTCTTGCTGCTGCCCATGGCCTCGTCGGTATGTCTCATCGTGCTGACCGCATCGATTGCCGTGCCTTTCGTGGTTCAATCGCTCACCGGCCATTCGGGAGCCGACGAATATCATCAATTCGTATCGTTGCCCTATGTCGGCGTGTTTCTGTTTTACGTGGCGGCCTACGCGATCGGTATCTTCTTCAATGCCGCTTTAGCCCTCTGTGTCCTACGAAGGCTGGATGGAAAGGCTGCCTCGATTGCCGACGGACTCCGTGAAGCCACAGGCTGTCTCCCCCAGATTCTCGGCTGGGCCCTCGTGGCGACAACGGTCGGCCTGTTGCTCAAAGCAGTCGAACGCCGCTCCGGTTTCATCGGTGGGCTCATGGTGAAGGCAGTGGGGCTGGCCTGGAGCGTCGCCACGTTTCTTGTTGTACCGGTGCTTGTCGCAGAAAAAAAGGGACCGTTCGAAGCGGTTCAGGAATCCGTGCAGTTACTTCGTAAAACGTGGGGTGAAGATCTTCTAGCCGGACTCGGCTTCGGTGCCCTGTACTTTCTTTGGGCGATCCCGGGTATCTTTACGTTCGTGATCGGCGCGGACCTGATTGCCTCACATCCCTTCGTCGCCATTGTCGTCATGGCTCTCTCAATTTTCTACTTCCCCTTGCTCGGGCTTGTGCTCTCCACCATGTCGACCATCTTCGATGTGGTGCTGTATCGCTTCGCGAAGCATGGCATGCTCGCACCGGGATTCAACAGAAATCTCCTCGACGCCTCCTTCATTACCAGGTCAGTCTAGAAGTCAGGTAGCCCGCCCGTATTCCAATAGCCCGCCCGTATTCCAACCCCAGTTCGAAAGCATATTGCGCACGTATTAAACGCCGAAGATATCGAAGGCAAGATTTGTATGGAATTGCCGACACACCTTCGTTCGCATGGATGAAATGGAGGTGCGTAGGGCAACAGGAGGCGAACTTGCTTATTCGCGCGCCGTTTGATCGTTCAGTTTATGGGGCTAACGTCTTGAATTTGTGTGGCTTATTGATCAGCGCGGCGTATGTGCCCCTAGGACATTGTACAGATTGTTTTTCACAAGATTGACCACATAGCATCGAACTTGCCTATGGGCATGAAGGCCAAGGGAAGTAATGCGTCGGAAATTCTAATCCAGCGGGAGTTCCCCGTCTGTGAAGGCGGGGGTGAGAGCAAGGTCCTGCGAAGCAGGACGATCGAAGATCGTAATCAGTTTAGGGCCACGCCTGTAAAGGCGTGGGAATCTACTACGACTCCCTGATGTAGTAATAATCCGGAATGGCCCGATAGATCGTCAATCTAAATGGATTGAGCGCTGATTTAACCCGCTCTATTCAAAACAGAAGGTAGTAGGACATGAAGCTCAAACATCATTCCAAGCCGCTCGTATGGATCATGGGATTACTGGTGACTATGGTCGTTGTCGGGTGTGGCAGCGGCGGTGACGGTGGTGGTGGATCAAGTAGTGCACAAGCCGGCACGGTAAGCGTTTCGATGACTGATGCACCGGCCTGCGGTTATGACCAAGTAAATGTCACCGTTAGCAAGGTCCGCATACATCAAAGCGACACGGCGTCTGACAACAGCCCCGGCTGGACCGATATCACTCTCAACCCCGCGCGGAAAATTAACCTGCTCGACCTTAACGACCCGACCCAAAAAAATCTTGCGCTCGAAAGCCTTGGCGAGACACCGCTGGCGGCAGGCCATTACACGCAACTTCGCCTGGTGTTAGTCCCAAACAGTAATAATCCCAATCAGCCCTTTGCCAATTCGATCGTTCTGTCAGGCCTAACCACGGAGATCGCGCTCGATACACCCAGTGGAATGCAAACCGGAATTAAGTTGATTCATCAGTTCACAGTGGATTCCGGGCAACGAGTCGACCTGTTGCTGGATTTTGACGCCTGCCATTCCATTGTGAAGACGGGAAACGGTACGTACAAACTGAAGCCCGTAATTAAAGTCATTCCGACGGAACTGAACGGTATCAACGGTTTTGTCGATAAAACTCTGCCCAATGTCGTAGTCTCGGCCCAGCAGAACGGGAATATCGTTCGTACGACGATGCTGAACACCCAGACCGGCGAATTCTTTCTTGCCCACCTCGATCCAGGAAGCTATGACGTCGTGATCACTGCAGACGGCCATGCGACAGCCGTGATTGCCGCAGTACCGGTCGTGAGCTGCACCGGCAGCAACACCTGTGTCACCTCGGTCAGCACCAACGTCGCACCAATACCGGTTGTCACACCTCCTACATTGGAGGCCTCCGTGACCCATATTATTAGTGGAACGGTGACGTTGGTTAACCAGGCCGACCCGGGTTTAGATGATGGCACCGTCATTGTTGCAGCGAAGCAAGCGTTGAACAGTGGTCCAACCGTGACCGTGAAATCGGTGGTTGCCACTGTCAAAACTGCTACCGCAACAGTTGGAGACTACGACTACAGCCTGACGTTGCCCATTGACAAACCGTCGCTCGGTACGTACAGCACACCCTTACCGATCGTATTCACAGCGCAACCTTCATCGGTTGGAGGTGCATATACAATCAGCGGCTCTGGTCAGACCGATACAACGGCCTATACAACTCAGTCCCCATCTCCTTTGTCCGTCAATAATAGCGGAGGGGATGCGATAAATCAGGACCTTACGCTGACTCCATAAGCCAAAAGCTGTCGGCCGCAGGCAATCGCCTGTGGCCGGCAAAGCCCCGTCTTCTCGCAGGCTCCCACATCGAAACGAAAAACGGATCTACAGAGAGGGCACCGCGATCGCCGAGCAGATGCGGTCTGTTTCTCTCTTGGTTCTCACCTGTTGGGGCTGGAACGGATGCACGCCGCGGTTGGCGACATTGCGTCAGGTGAAGATCGGTAGCTGTACAAGGAAAACGCGGGTCAAGGCGTGTCAGGGCACATCGCATAATGGCGCAACCGAGACCGTGCGCCGTTCGCCAGCCCCGCCATCTATTTCTGCTGCGGCTCCAGCATCTTGTCCCCTTTCTTGAAGACCCCGTAGATCGCCTGGGAAGGGCACGCATCCAGGCAAAGCCGGCAGCTTTCCAGACAACGGGACGGATCGAATTTATACGGCGGCGTCGAGAGCCAGGCGCTGGTCGGGCAAATGGGCACGCAAATGGCCTGGTGTGTGCAGCGGTCAGGGTGACGGACGAGGTGATCGCGAATGACCATCATGGGTTTAACTCCTTCGAAGAGACCTTGCGAGAAGATCTCAAACATGTTTTTCTGAGGAAGACTGCTCACTTCCACTCCTTCACAAGCGCTTTCAAGCGCTCTTTCAATTCGGGGATCTGCTCCAGATTATTCTCAATCGCCCCGATAATTTTGTCGAGTCTCGCGGACTTGAGGGCATCCTTATCCTTCCGCGCCAGCTGATCATACTCCACATAGGCGGCGCGATGCTTCGGCTCCAGGTACATTCGGGCTACCGCGAGCGTCTCGCCCAGTTCATAGGGTTCTGTGCTCCTCGGCGGAGCGACAGTAAAGGTTCCATCTGTGAAAATAATTGCGACCGCGCCTTGCTTGCTTTTCAGCGGGATCACGGCTTCGACCGTCTTGCCCTTTAAGGCTTCCCAGTTTCCCAGCAGGCCGGGAAACCGCTTCATGAAAGCCACTTTTTCGAGATTGGCCTTCCATTTTTCCTCGACCGCCATATCGTCCTTATCGACCTAAGAATTGAGGGGTGGAAGTTTGGCTGGGGTCGGATGATCGGGCATGATCAAGCGTGTGACGACTTCGCCCTTGATGACATGGCGCTCCATGATTTCGGTTACGTCGGCTTCGGACTTCACGCTGTACCACACGCCTTCCGGGTAGATCACCACGCTCGGTCCTTCGGCGCAATGGTCGAGACAGCCGGCCTTATTCGCCCGTACGATGTTCTTGAGATTGAGCCGCTTGGCTTCTTGTTTGAAATGTGCATGCAGCCCTTCCGAACCGAGTTTCGAACAGCTGCCGCGAGGGTCATCGGGATTCCGCTGATTCGTGCAGACGAAAATATGACGCTTGAAGGTCGACACAGGTGGTTCCGATGTGTTTAAGCCTGCATGGTGGTGGATTGAAAGCGTTCGATGAGTTGCATCACGTCTGGTGTGGTGAGGAGCGTGGATTGTCCCGTCGTGCTGCTAAGAATGGCGGCAATTTCCCGTAACCGGATCGTCGCCCGTTGAAATGTGTCGGCGCTGGCGAGTTCTGAGCTCTGCCCCGCGGCGAGTTTGTCGAATTCGGCTCTGATGTCGCGGAAGTCGCGTTGAAGATTTTTTTGCATCGAGCACTGTTCGCAGTACCATTTGGGGCTTTGGTCGGTCGAGGGAGAAAGGCGGTCGTAGGAGCGGCCGAAGAAGTCCTTCCCAAGCGACAGCTTCATGAGCGCGGTGGTACTGATACCGCAGGCATTGCAGGATCCCGCTAGTCCGTCCATAACGCCTCCTCTGCCTCGATAGTTATGCCCAAGAGCGGCAAATCTTACACCAGGGTTGCGCGTACTGTCCACCGCGTGATGGGGGCTGTTGCGGGACAGAGCAGTTCTCTTTCTGCCGCGCAACCGATACAATAGCGAAGAAGAGAGCATGGCAGCGTACTGGGCTTGGAGGATCGTTCAATGATGATTGGGGTTCCCAAAGAGATCAAAGATCATGAGTATCGCGTCAGCGTCACGCCGGACGGGGTGCGGGCGTTGCGTCAAGCCGGCCATGAAGTGATGGTGGAGTTTTCTGCAGGAAGCGGCAGTGGATATTCGGATGAGGAGTATCGGCGGGCAGGCGCCACGGTTGCGGCTTCGAAAGCGGACCTCTTTCGGCAGGCTGCGCTGATTGTGAAGGTGAAGGAGCCGCTTCTCTCTGAATGCCCGCTCTTTCGTCCAGGCCAGCTCCTTTTCACGTATCTGCATCTGGCTTCATCGCTGGAACTAACGAAGGCTCTGCTGGATGCCAAAGTCACGGCCATTGCGTATGAGACGATCGAGGCGAAAGACGGCACGCTGCCGATGCTCAAGCCGATGAGCGAAATTGCCGGGCGGATGTCCGTGCAAATCGGCGCCCGCTATCTGGAAAAGACGCAAGGGGGACGGGGCCTGCTCCTGGCCGGCGTACCGGGGGTCGCGCCCGCGAGGGTGGTGGTGCTGGGGGCCGGGGTGGTTGGAAGCGCGGCGACCAGGATCGCCGTGGGGATGGGCGCGCAAGTCACGGTGATCAATCTCGATATAGAGCGGTTGCGATATCTCGACGATCAATATCACGGTCGAATTGTCACGTGCGCATCGACGCAAGCGGTAATCGAGGAGGCTGTGCCGGCCGCCGATTTGGTGATCGGGGCCGTCTTGGTCCCAGGTGCACGGGCGCCCAAGCTGGTCTCGCGCGCCGTAGTCGCCAAGATGAAGCCCGGGTCTGTGATCGTCGATGTGGCAGTAGACCAAGGTGGCTGTATCGAAACCACGAAACCCACCACCCATTCCGATCCCGTCTATGTTGTGGACGGCGTGCTCCATTATTGCGTGGCCAATATGCCGGGCATCGTCCCGCGTACTTCGACCCTTGCGCTCACGAATGCGACGTTGCCGTATCTCTTAAGGCTGGCTTCTTTAGGTATGGAGACGGCAGTGCAGGCTGACGCGGCATTTGCCAAGGGTGTGAACCTGTTAAATGGAAAAGTGACGTGCCGTGCGGTAGCCGAATCGCATGGCTTGCGTTTCGACCCTCTGATGTAAGACAATCCCCCCTCGCTTCCTGTTCCTGTCTTTCCCGGTCGGGGCGTAGCGCAGCCCGGTAGCGCACTGCGTTCGGGACGCAGGGGTCGAAGGTTCAAATCCTTTCGCCCCGACCAAACCGCACTTCATGCGTACCGGCGGCTCATCAGGCGAAGCCTCTCTTCGTTGATGCCGCCGGATAGATACTTCCAGTAGACTTTCTTCTATAAATTGCTTGCTCGTGCCGCCTCCTCTTCATTTAGGCGCCGGGATTGCCCCCCTCCGTGATCACGTTCGTTCGCACCCTCGTGCTTTCCGCCTGTCGAAACGCACAGATTTCTCGATGCGACGATCGCGCACCTTCCTCGGGTAGAATCTAGAAGAATTTGTTTTCGGGCGTAGAATTGCAAATCGCGTGACGCGTTTCTTAAGGTATGAGAGGATCGCTTCGTTGACACGAAAGAGGTACGGCTGAGCCATGACTGATGCGAGCGAGCCGACCACCGTCCGAGCCAGGATATCCGTAACAGGAAAAGTGCAAGGAGTCGGGTATCGGGCCTTTGCGGTCAGGGTGGCGACGCAACGCGGGTTGGCCGGCGGTGTGAGAAACCTGGACGATGGGCGGGTCGAACTTGAAGTGGAAGGTCCCAAAGACCGCATTCTGTCTCTGATGGAAGAATTGCGAATCGGTCCTCCGGTAGCTCGGGTCACGGCCGTACAAGTAGAGTGGTCGCAAGCAACCGGACATCATGCCGATTTTCGTGTGTGGTACTACTAGGCTTACGGAGTTCTGAGGAAGTAAATGGCACGAGGACAGGACGAATTTTCCGACGAGAGTGAAGCGCGGCGGCATCTCATCGATCACGATGAGGATGACGCAGGGGAGGCCGTTGCGGAACGGGACGATTCATCCGCGCAAGAGGACAATTCCCGGGGTCGCTCTGAAGGGCTCGATACGCTCAAGAGCTATCTGCGCGAAATTCGCCGCTCGACCCTTCTGACATTCAAGCAGGAACAGCAGCTGGGCAAGCGTGTGATGGCGGGAGATGAACAGGCCCGCCAGCAAATGATCGAGTCGAACCTGCGCTTAGTGATCAGTATCGGGAAGCGCTACATCCACCGGGGGTTCCCATTTTCCGATATCGTGGAAGAAGGCAACCTTGGGCTGATCAAGGCCGTCGAAAAATTCAATTACAAGAGGGGATTCCGGTTCAGCACCTACGCCTCCTGGTGGATCAGGCAGTACATCGAACGGGCGATTATCAATCAAGGCAAGCTCGTGCGGCTGCCCGTGCACGTGGTGGAGCGGCTCAACCGGTATCTCAACCGGGTAGAGGGCCTGGTGCAGGAACTGGGGCGTGAGCCGACCGCCGAAGAAGTCGCCAAGAAAATGAAAACTACGGCAGAGGAGGTGCTGGATCTTAAGCAAATCGTCCGGACCACCTGTTCGCTAGACAGCCCGATCAATGATCGAGCCGATACGTTTTTGCGCGACGTGATCGAAGATCCGGCATGCGTCTCTCCTGCTGATACGGCGGAAGGGGTCATCCGGCGGGCTGAAATGATGACCTGGGTGAAGGAGTTGCCTGAAAAAGAGCAAACTGTTATTGTGTCGCGGTTTGGTCTCGATGGGAGTGAAGCGAGGACGCTCGAAGAAATCGGTCGCGAGATGGGACTCACCCGAGAGCGAGTCCGCCAGATCGAAATGGCCGCGTTGAGCCGTCTCCGCCACACCATCGAGCGCAAGACTCTGACACAATCGGATTTGCTCTGACCTCATGAATCCTGCCGAGTATCGATCGCTCATCCGTGAAGTGCCCGACTTCCCCAAGCCCGGTATTCTCTTCTACGACATCACGACGCTCCTGAAAGATTCCAAGGCCTTCTCTGCGATCGCCGACGAACTCACCGCCTACTATCAAGGACAGCGGATTACGAAAGTGGTCGGGATCGAATCGCGGGGGTTCATCTATGCCGGGGTGTTGGCTCAACGATTGAATGCCGGATTCGTCCCGGTCCGCAAGCCCGGGAAATTGCCCGCCGACAGTTTCGAAGTGAAATACAGCCTTGAGTACGGGTCCAATTCACTTGCTATCCATCGAGACGCCATTGCGATGGGGGAGCGGGTTCTCATTGTCGACGATTTATTGGCGACCGGTGGGACCGCCGCCGCCACGGTGTCCCTGGTACGACAACTGGGTGGCGAAATCGTCGGGCTCGACTTTCTGGTGGAGCTCAAAGGCCTCAACGGCCGCGAAAAACTGGCGGGTTGCGCGGTCCATTCGACAATCCTCTATCCCTAGTGGGCTTTGGCCCAAATTCCTACAAGCCCTTGTAAAACGTTTTGGGCCGTGTTATGAATGCCGAACTTTTTTTGCCGTTCGGCGTTCACACGAGGAGAGGACGACGCTATGGCAGTGAAAACCTCAACGAAGAAGAAAGCTGTAACAAAGCCAATGCCAAAGCCAAAACCCACAGCAAAACCTGTTGCCAAGAGCCGCCCGACCCCTGCCGTCGTGGTGGAAAAGCCGGTGAGCGTGGCGATCTCTCCACTTGCCGCCAAGCCGAAGGAATCCACCAAGGAACGTGAAGCGCGAGAACGCCGCCGCGAAGCGTTACAGCAGATGTTGATGCGCAAGCGGCAGGAAATCATGAAAGAAATCGAAGGAAGCCTCGGCCAATCGCTGACGGAAGATCAGCAACGCCGGCTCGAGTCCGCGCGTGACGTCGGCGATCAGGCGCTGATGGACCTGGACCGCGAACTCGGGATTTCGCTCATGGAAATGCGCAATCGCCGCCGGCAGGCCATCGATGAGGCCCTCACCAGACTGACGGAAGGAACGTACGGCATCTGTGCGGAGTGCGGCGTGGAGATCAGCGAGCGCCGCCTGGAAGCCGTGCCGTTTGCCAAGCTCTGCGTGGAATGTCAGTCGAAGGAAGAACTCCTCGAAAAGATCGAGAAGGAAGAAGAGCGCGACTAGGTCCTGTTGCGTGCTGCCCTTCCGCAGTGACAAGCCCCTCCATCATCAGTATTTCGCGAAATGTCCTGCTCCGCTTGGTCCTGAGCCGTCGAGGGGCTGACGTGCTCCGGCTGCCCGTGGTACCGTACGCTCAAAGACAAACGCTCAAACATGGACGCATCGATGCTTATGCGCGCGGTCGTGCTGGCCAGTGGCGGCTTGGATTCCACCGTGACGGCGGCGATAGCCAAGAGTGACGGATGCGAGCTGTTCTTCCTCACTATTGCATACGGACAGCGCCATGTAGTGGAAGTCGAACGCGCGCGCGAGGTAGCCGCTGCGATGGGCGTCTCTCGCCACGTAGTCTTGGCAATTGACCTTCGAGCAATAGGTGGCTCGGCACTGACGAGTGACATCGAGGTGCCGAAAGATCGGGATGGCTCCGCGCGTAGCCGAGGGATCCCGGTCACGTATGTGCCGGGTCGAAATCTCATCTTTCTGTCGATCGCGGCCGCCCATGCCGAAGCCGTCGGCGCCTCGTTGATTTATTTCGGCGCCAATGTGCTGGACTATTCCGGTTATCCCGATTGCCGGCCGGAATTTATTCGGGCCTTTGAATCGGCCGTGAACGAGGGAACCCGCGCTGGAACGGAAGGGAAGTCCTTCCGAGTACGAGCGCCATTGCTCATGATGACTAAAGCGGAGATCATCCAAAAAGGCATCCAGCTCAAGGCGCCGCTGCATCTGACGCATAGCTGCTACGATCCAGTCGGGACCAGAGCCTGTGGACGGTGCGACAGCTGTATCATCCGCCGTGAGGGTTTTGCGAAGGCGGGAGTTGCTGATCCGACAGAGTATGCGCTAACCTAGCCCTATGTCGCCCGAAGAATTTTTCATGTACGTGACGATCGGATTGATCGTGATCCTGCCGATTGGTGCGCGGATCTATCGCCGCATGACGCTGCAACGCACACAGAAAATGCTGAGCGAGCAGTTTGGTCAGACGCGAAGCAAGGACGGCGGGGCCCACTGATGGAACGTGTCATGC
>JAWOMO010000095.1:0-7705 GCA_033852435.1 Nitrospira sp. | reverse complement strand
TCGCGCAAATTGTATCGGCACTGTCCTGGAGACGGAGAGTTCGGAGGCGATGCGGTTCTCCAAATGGCGAGGCACGGTTGAGCAATGGATTAAAGAAACCAAACCGTGGGTGAAGATGAAGCAGCTGAGCCGGCACCGATTCCGGTCCACGGAGATACGAATGTGGCTGAGGCGATCGCCGACCGCTCAGAGAGCCTGTGGTGGCGTCAGAGGGGACAAACCTGATCCATTGAACCCCGCACGGTCTGGGAGCATAGCCATGTGGGTTCATGCGGGCGACGCTGATCCGAAGCTCATCTTCTGATTTTCAATTGCCTTCAGATCGGAGGTTGAAATCTCGCAGCTTTCTAAACGGGCTTCTTGTCCTCGATGAAATGACACACACCTCACTGCATTTTTCGACAGGATGACCAGAGATTTCACGATGTCGTGACTGATCGGATCGAGATATAGTCCCTGATCAGGATCGGCACACAGAAGAGCGGCGCGAGCGCCTTGCCAGATCGGAGCAGGGAAGTACAAGGCGAGTGGAGACCGTGACCATGCTGAATCAGTAAGGGAGGCCATGCTACAGGTGAGGCGAGCATACGAAACCTCTGATTCGAATGCCCAGGAGGCCCGTGTTGTGGTGGATCGCCTGTGGCCAAGGGGACTCAAACGGTCCTCACTTCACCTCAATGGCTGGTTGAAAGACGTGGCGCCAAGCGATGAACTGCGCCGAGGGTTCGGCCACGATCCGAACAAATGGGCAGAATGCCAAAGTCGTTATGTTGCCGAACTCGATAAGAAGCCTGAAGCGTGGCGTCCGGTCCTCCTCGCGGCCCGATCCGGCGCCGTCACGTTGCTGTACGGCGCGAAGGACAAAGAACACAACAACGCCCTCGCTATGAAGCCCTATCTCGAGCGCAAACTGAGACAGCAGGCATGAGGGCATTCTCTTCGCCGCACGTATCGATGCGAGGCGTTCGCCTTGGATGCGGGAATTCTGAGCATTCAGCGGTGAGCGATCAGCAGAAGCCTCTGTCGACTACGCAGAGCGTTCGATTGACTCAGCCCTTGTTGGGGAAGGTTTCTACCGCGGGAAGAACGCCATGAGAAATCCGTTGCTTCACCTTCAGACGTGTGGACAGAGCATCTGGTTGGACTTCATTCGACGAGGCATGCTGATCTCGGGGGAAATGCAGCGGTTGATGGATGAATGCGGGGTGCGTGGCGTCACGTCCAATCCTTCCATATTTGAGAAAGCCATCCTGGGGAGTCACGACTACGACGACAGAATTCGTGCCCTGGCGCTGGAGGCCAAGGCGGCCCGGGCCATTTATGAGGATCTGACGCTGGACGATGTGCAACGGACCGCCGACCTGTTTCGTGGCGTCTATGAACAGACGGAAGGACAAGACGGTTTCGTGAGTCTGGAGGTCGGGCCTCACCTGGCGCACGACACGACGAAGACCTTGGAAGATGCACGCCGTCTGTGGCAGGCGCTCAATCGACCAAATGTCATGATTAAAGTTCCCGCAACTCGCGAAGGAATCACCGCCATCCGCCAGCTCACCGCGGAAGGCATCAATGTCAACGTCACGCTGCTCTTTGGACTTTCCCGCTATCGCGATGTCGCCGAAGCCTACCTTGAGGGGCTGGCGGCCCGTATGGCGAGAGGGATCCCACTCGGTGGCGTGGCCTCGGTCGCGAGCGTTTTCCTCAGCAGGATCGACATCCTCGTGGATGCCTTATTGGACCGGTGCCGGCAGGACGGGAATGACGGCACGTCTCACAATGGTCTCCGCGGACAAACGGCCATCGCCTGCGCAAAGGCCTCGTACGAGATCTATAAAGAGATTTTCCACGGCGAGCGTTTCCGTGCGCTGGCTGGTCGAGAGGCAAGGCCGCAGCGACTGCTCTGGGCTAGCACGAGCACCAAGAATCCGGACGAAAGCGACGTGAAATACGTGGAGCCATTGATCGGGCCGAATACGGTGAACACGCTCACGCTCGAGACGTTGCAGGCCTACCGTGATCATGGCCGACCGGCAGCGCGACTGGAAGAACGAATCGAAGAAACGCAAGACATACTCGATCATCTCCCCAAAATCGGGATCGATCTGGAGAAGGTGAGCGACCAACTCGAAGACGACGGGATCAAGAAATTCATGACGGCGTTTGACCGGCTCATGGACAGTATCGAGCGAAAGCGCGAAGCGGCCTTGAAGGAGCCGGTGGATCGACAGACGCGGACTCTTCCGGGCTACGACTCGTTCGTTCAGGAACGGCTGGTCGCCCTGGAGCGAAGTCGGTTCGTCTCGCGCTGCTGGCAGAAAGAGGCGGACCTGTGGAAAGCGGATGCACACCATCAGGAAGTGATCCGGAAGGCCTTGGGCTGGCTGCACGCGCCGGAACAAATGGAAGACCATGTCGACAGGCTCTCCGGGTTCGCCGAGGAAGTTCGCCGCGCCGGCTTTCGCCGCGTCGTCCACATGGGGATGGGAGGCAGTAGTTCGGCTCCACTGGTCCTCCAACGAGCCTGCACATCCGGAACAAGCGGGCTCCCGTTGACCGTGCTGGATACCACCGATCCCGCAACGATCCTGAAGATCGAACGAGAAGGACCTTTGGCCGACACGCTGTTTATTGTGGCGACGAAATCCGGGACAACGGCCGAGCCCTTGGCGTTCGGAGACTATTTCTTTGCCAGATTGAAGAAGATCAAGGGCCCTCACGCAGGAGACAATTTTGTCGCGATTACCGACCCGGACACGCCGCTGGTCAAGCAGGCTGAAGAACGGAAATTCAGGAGGATCTTTCTGAACTTTCCTGATATCGGCGGCCGGTATTCCGCCTTATCGTACTTCGGCCTCGTCCCCGCGGCGCTCATGGGCATCGACGTCGCTGAATTGCTGGTGCGGGCCCTCCGAATGGTGCATGCCAACACGACTTGCGTGCCGGTCAAAGAAGCTCCCGGAATCGTCATAGGCGCTGTTATGGCGGAACTGGCTCTGCACCGCCGCGACAAGGTCACGCTCCTGACTTCGTCGTCGCTTCGGCCACTGGGACTCTGGCTCGAACAACTGCTGGCTGAAAGCACCGGTAAGGAAGGCCTCGGGTTGCTCCCGGTCGCAGGCGAAGCCCTCGGCGAACCGTCCGTCTATGGGGAGGATCGGCTGTTTATCTCCATCTGTACGCAGGGCGAATGTGACGAGTCGCTGGATCGGGGTCTCGCGGCTCTCCAGGCGGCGGGGGAACCGGTCGTGAGCATTCAACTGGAAGACCCACTCGACCTGGGGCAGGAGTTCTTCCGTTGGGAAATGGCCACGGCGACCGCCGGAGCGATTCTCGGCATTAACCCATTCGATCAACCGAATGTGCAGGGGAGCAAAGATCACACCAACCGCCTGCTTGCGAGCTTCAAGCAGGGAAGGGGATTGCCTGAAGAATCCCCGACGATCGTCGAAGGGCCATTGGCGCTCTATGCCCGGGAGACCGGGCGCTCCGTGTCGGAGATGCTGTGCCGATTCTTTCAACAAGTCCGCGTCGGAGACTATGTCGCGCTGCTGGCGTATCTCACGGAACAACCGGATATCGAGCAACGGCTGCAAACGATCCGCGGACTGCTGCGGGATCGACTACATGTCGCTACGACAGTCGGCTATGGTCCTCGCTACCTGCATTCCACCGGACAATTCCACAAAGGCGGTCCGAATACCGGCATTTTCCTCCACATCACCGCGGACGAGGCGATCGATACGCCGATTCCCGACCAGCCGTACACATTCGGCGTTTTCAAACGAGCACAGGCGCTCGGCGATCTTGCATCGTTACGCAAGCACGGTAGGCGAGTGCTTCGGGTCGATCTGCGAGAAGATGTCACCACCGGCTTGGTGGCGTTGGGCCAGGCACTGGAGTCCGCCCTGGCGACACACGCGCAGGATTCTGCCGTTCATTGAGTGAAGGAGGACCGACCATGGCGCATCATCCGATGAAAGATCAGCACATCCTCGATCGCGCGCGTCCGCTGACGGATCAGCACCTCAAGGAGATACAACCGTACGGATCGATCGCGAAGTATCCGATCGCGCTCGCCGAAAGCGTGTGCCAAGGCAGCGTGGACAATCTTAAACAGTTCCTCGCCGACACGATGACGCTGCGGGACATGTATCAGAAGCGCCACTGGCAGGTGGTGGGCCCGACGTTTTATCCACGGCACCTCCTCTCTGACAAACAGTACAACGAACAGACTGAACTCGTGGATAAGCTGGCCGAACGGATTCAGGGGCTGGGCGGGATCTGCATTGCTATGGCGCAGGATGTGGCGGACATGACGTTGATCCCTCGGCTCCCTCGCGGGCGCCAGGAGGTTCCGGTGCAACTCGCGCGGTTGCTCCATGCGCATGAGGTGATCTTGCTCGAATCGAGAACGATGGCCACACAAGCCGCAGAGGCCGGGGACGAGGGGACGAACGACCTGCTGGTCAGCGATGTGATCCGCATGAACGAGATGCAGGTGTGGTGTCTGGCGGAGCATCTCGGCGAGGATCCGCTTGTTCGTGCGAGCGGATATGAATGGGCGACACGACATTAACGGATCGGGATTCTGCAGCCGAGCGATCTCGGACGAAGGAATGGCACGTGTCGCATAGCAAGAACAAAGGAGAACAACATGAGTGAAGTCATCATCACGCCCCAAAACGACGGTCCGTATCATGTCAAGGGAGCGTTCAGGATCGTGACCGAGGGAGGCCGGCAGATCACGTTCGAGGGAAACGAGGTCTGGCTATGCCGATGCGGTCATTCCACCGACAAGCCGTTCTGCGACGGGTCGCACAAGAAGGTCCACTTCAAGAGCAACCTGGATCAGAAATCGTGATCGTCGGGCGCGCATCGCGCTGTGGCGAAAATAAATGGAATAGCATTAACCCTAGAGAATGGATGGCCGACCGATTTCGCTCGATTCCACCGACCAAGGACAGTTTAGGATGCTGTTCAGCAGAAAGAACTCAAGGCCCTGAAAGGGCCAAGGCGTTGGTGTCGAGCGACCGTCGAATGAAACGAGAGAGGACGCTATGACTCCTGAGCACAAGCGGCTTGACCTGCTCTGCATCAATACCATCCGGACCCTTTCCATGGACGCGGTCCAGCAAGCCAACTCCGGGCATCCGGGCACGCCAATGGCGTTGGCACCGGTGGCGTACTGTCTGTGGCAGCGATTCCTGCGGTTCGATCCCGACGATCCGATCTGGCCAAACCGCGACCGGTTTGTGCTCTCGAACGGCCATGCCTCGATGCTGCTCTATGCGCTGCTGCACCTCTGCGGCGTCAAAGCGGTCAACCCGCAGTACGAAACGCTCGGTCGCCTCTCCGTCACGCTGGAGGATATCAAGCGCTTCCGTCAACTCGACAGCAAGTGTCCCGGCCACCCCGAGTACCGTTGGACCTCCGGCGTGGAAACCACGACTGGCCCCCTAGGCCAGGGTGTCGCGACCAGCGTCGGCATGGCGATCGCGGGCCGATGGATGGCATCGTATTTCAATCGCCCGGACTTCACGATGTTCGACTATGATGTCTACGCTATGTGCGGCGACGGCTGTCTGATGGAGGGGCTGTCGGGGGAGGCGGCGTCCTTGGCCGGCCATCTGAAACTTTCAAACCTCTGCTGGATCTACGATAACAATAAAATCACCATCGAGGGCCACACCAACTGGGCCTTCAGCGAGGATGTGGCCACGCGCTTCATCGGGTACGGGTGGAACGTCACCCGTGTTGGCGATGCGAACGATCTGGAAATGCTCGACCGTGCGTTCCACACGTTCAAGCACACCACCGACCGGCCGACGTTGATCATCGTGGATAGTCATATCGCCTACGGTGCTCCGCACAAGCAGGACACCCACGCCGCGCACGGCGAGCCGCTGGGCGAGGAAGAGATCCGGCAGACCAAGCATAACTACGGTTGGCCGGAAGATGCCAAGTTTCTGGTGCCGGAGGGGGTCCGCGAGCATTTCCATGCGCTGATGGGCCGGCGTGGACATGAGGCGCGCGAGGCCTGGATGGCGACGTACGGTCACTACAAGCAGCGCTTTCCAGAACTTGCCGACCAGCTGTATCGGATGCAGCATCGCCGCCTACCGGACGGATGGGACAAGGACTTGCCTAGCTTTCCCGCGGACACCAAAGGTCTCGCCTCCCGGGATTCCTCGGGTCAGGTGCTGAATGCCATCGTCAACCACGTGCCATGGTTGATCGGCGGCTCAGCGGATCTGGCGCCCTCGACCAAGACGCGGCTCACGCACGATGGCGCGGGGGATTTTGAAGCCGGCTCCTATGGCGGCCGGAACTTCCACTTCGGTATCCGCGAACACGCGATGGCCGCGGTGTTGAACGGCCTCTCGCTCTCCAAAGTCCGGCCGTATGGGTCCACCTTCCTGATCTTCAGCGATTACGCCAGGCCGGCCATCCGGCTGTCTGCGCTGATGGAGATCCCGGTCATTTATATCTTCACCCATGACTCGATCGGGCTGGGCGAGGACGGGCCGACGCATCAACCGGTCGAGCAGCTCGCGTCGCTCCGGACCGTGCCCCATCTGATGGTGCTCCGACCGGCGGATGCCAACGAGGTGGTGGAAGCCTGGCGGGTCATCATGGAGATGCGGCATGAGCCGGCGGCCCTGGTGCTCTCGCGGCAGGCGCTGCCGACGCTCGACCGCGCAAAGTACGCGTCGGCCTCCGGTGTAACCAAGGGCGCCTATGTGCTGGCCGATGCCGGCGGCACGCCGGATGTGCTGTTGCTGGCCAGCGGGAGCGAGGTTTCGCTCTGTGTCGCCGCGTACGAACAGTTGAAAGCCGAGGGCGTCAAGGCTCGGGTGGTGAGCATGCCGTCGTGGGAGCTCTTCGAGCGGCAAAGCCAGGACTATCGCGACAGCGTGATTCCGCTCGACGTCACCGCGCGCGTCGCGGTGGAGCAGGCCTCGACCTTCGGCTGGACGCGATACACCGGGCGCGACGGCGTCGTCATCGGCATGAAGACCTTCGGAGCCTCGGCGCCGCTGAAGGAGTTGCAGCGCACGTTCGGCTTTATTCCCGAGCAAATTGTGAGCGCCGCCAAAGCCCAGATGGTTCGTGGTCAAGAACTGGCGGCCAGCCTCGGAACACCATGAGGGAGGACTGTCGGTCATGAGACATGCGTGCGGGGGACACAGCAATCAGGGAGTTAGCTCACGGGGAGCCTGATCATGGCCATCACACAATCGGATGCGCTCGTCCTCTTCGGGGCCAGCGGAAACCTTGCCCACAAGAAGATTTTTCCGGCCTTGCAGGCCATGGTCCGGCGCGGTCGCCTGGATGCGCCGGTCATCGGGGTGGCGAGGACTGAGTGGAATCTCGAGCAATTCAGGGCCAGGGTCGGCGACAGTCTGGCGAAACAAGAGGGCATGGATGTTCAGGCCTTTACCAAGCTCTCCGGATTGATCCGATATGTCAGCGGCGACTACGGCGAGGCGGCAACCTTCGAGCGTCTGCGGCAGGAACTGGGCGGTGTCGCGCACCCCCTGTACTATCTAGCTGTTCCTCCCAGCCTATTCACGACGGTGGTCGACGGATTGGCGAAGGCCGGCTGCGTGAAGGACGCCCGCGTGGTCGTCGAAAAGCCGTTCGGTCGAGACCTGGCTTCGGCGCAAGGGCTCAATCGCACACTTCGCGCCTCGTTTCCGGAGCA
>JAWOMO010000163.1:0-2903 GCA_033852435.1 Nitrospira sp. | reverse complement strand
GGCTCGACTCAACAACCGGGAAGAGACGAATGACATACTCATTCAGGTTCGCCGGCAACGATGGCCAGGAATACTTTCTGTACGGATACAAGGTGATCGACGATGATCCGGATAAGCTAGATCTCTTGTGATTATCCGGTTGTTTCAGCATGCCACCATACGTTGGGCTTTTATTCCTTGTTCGTACGCAACAAATCTTTTGCTCCCTGGATAGTGTGGTAGGCAGTTGGTTTTCGGGCGCTGCCAAGGCCGAGAAGCGTCTGAAAGGCTGCCATGGGATTCTTTCGGCGATTGTGCCTGAAGACGAATTCGTCAAGGTAAACTTGCAGATGACGCCGACTCACTCCATGATGGGTTCCGACAAGCCACTGCTGAAGATTGCCGATAGCGCGATCAGCCAGCGGAACAACCGACATCGCACCCTTACGCAGGTCCGTCCTCAAAGGCTGGGTTCGCGGTACATGGTTGAATCCGATCTTCGCCAGTCCTGCGAAACCTCCCAACCCGTCCGTGTAGATGGTCGATCCCAGAGCAACATTTCGGATCACGAAATCGTTCATCGTCGCGCCGGTGAAGTCATGAATGACCTCCATGCGTATGCGACCAGAGCCCTTCCCGCGCCTCTCGACCGCCGCCAGGACCAGCGCTGCCTTCCGATCTTTGAGCTGACGACTACCGCGGAGGCCCGCCTGCTCCGCCCCAATCCAGGTATCGTCGATTTCCACTTCCCCATGGAGAGGCTCTCGAGCTACGTTCACCATTGCCCTTCTCAGTTTGTGAAGCATCATCCACGCAGTCTCATAACGGCCCAGATCAAGCTGACGCTGAAGCAGGAGCGCCGAAACACCACGTTTGTCCGTCGTCATCAGATACGCCGCCCAGAACCACACTGTAAGGGGAGTCTTCGTATTGTGCAGGACTGTCCCCGATGTGAGAGAAACCTGGTGCCGGCAGGTGGCACACTGCCAGCACCGGCGACTGTCGAGGGCATAGGCACGCGCATTCCCACACTTCGGGCATCTGCAGCCGTCGGGCCAGCGGCATCGAGCAAGATATTCCTGGTAAGCCTCCTCAGTGGCAAACTGAAGCTGAAATTCGCGCAGAGTCGAGGGAAACGGCACGCGGACCATGCGCATATACTAATTATGGTGGCATGCTGAAACAACCGGATAATCACAACCCATCTAGCAGCCCGTGGTGAAAGCGAGTTTTGGTGATCGCTCCGTTATGGCACGCAAACTGGCACTTGGCCCATCAAGAGAGTCCGTCCACAGCTCGCGTTACTCCAAAATCGCGGTTTCGCGCTGATGAGGCAATGAACAACTGCAAAAAGATCAGCCAAAAGCGGCCGCAGCCGCCCTTGAAGGCCCCGCGGCGTGCCCACTCCCATGATCAGGCGCATCAGGAGCCCGAGATTCAAGGCAGCGGTGTGAATCAACACCCGTTTCAGAATGTTCGACCGCCCACGGAGATGTACTCGGCGCAGTCTCCCGGTTTCGTAGGCATGGGCAAAGGGGCGCTCCAGTATCTCGCCGCGTCTGCGGAGGAGTTGGCGTCCGCGCTCGCCATGAATACGTCGACGGTTGCGGTAAACAGCCCTCCGTTCGGCCTGCTTGCCTTCCCAGTTCCTCCGACCCCGGTTCGGCTCAGAGATATACGTGCGAACTCCGATTTCGGTCAGGGCGGTGATCACCTCGTTGCTGTGATATCCCTTGTCGGCCACGAGTTCCTCAATGCCGTCCCCGTCTGGTACGGCCTGCTCCACGTTCTCGGCAGCCTTCGTGGCCGTTTCCTCGATCGTCGTCGTGTCGCCATCGTCAGCCGGTTGGACCGTGACCGCAACGACCGCTCCGGTCTCAAGGTCGACGGCTTGCTCGGCCTTGTGGGCCAGGTGCGTCCGCCCGTCCTTCATCTTCGTGATCCGCGCGTCGGGATCGCCGGGGTGAGTCCAATCGTCGTTGGACGCCTTCCCCTTCCGCTTGCGGTCAATGCGCGCGAGGTCTTCTCGAGTCGGTGTCGCAATTCCAGAGGCCTGTGCCAATCGCGTCAGGAACGCCTCGTATCCTTCGCCGGTGTCGCGCCGCACGATACTTCGCAGCGCTGCGTTGGCTTCCAAGGTAGTCGCATCGATCCCTACCGTCTGCCCCTTCACCAGACCTGCGGCCGCAAGATGCTCCAGGATCCAGCGAAACACAGCCTCATGCGTCTCCACGTCGATCAGCCGCCGCGTGCGCGAAATCGTCGAATGATCCGGCGGAGCTTCATCAAGTTGCAGACCCAAGAACTGTCGCAAGCTGAGCGAGTCAGCCGCACGCCAAGCGATTCCACGCTCCGAATCCAACCCTTCGAAGTACCCGACCATCAAGAGTCGAAAGTAGCAGCCGGGCGAAAGGCTCGGACGCCCCATCTTCGGAGCATAAAATCGGGCACACAGCCCTTCGACGAAGGCATCAAAACCGGCTTGCTTCAAGATTTGGTTCAGGCGCTTGTAGAAAGGGTGCGATGCACTCCTCGGCAGGTCCTGCGTCGCGATCCACATGTTATGTTGCTGAGGCTCGTTACTTCGCTTTCCCATCGACATGAGTGCAGTGTATCGGAATTTCTCAGAACTATAGATATCAAAGATCGTATTTCAACAACTTTCACCACGGGCTGCTAGGCCCCCTCGCATGACCGAATAAAGCAGTCGGCTATCAAGCCTCAGATAGGACCGTGGTCAGCGCAATGTCCGACGTGCTTTCAAAGTCTCGCAGGAACGGATATCTAAGGTGGTACTTGCGCAGGTCGGAATTCAGACACAAAGCCAACGTGTGATACAGGTCGACACAGGCGCAGGACCAGCGGGGCTATTGGTAACAGAAATGGCTGATTATCTCGCAGCAAAAAAATACCCCGTCCCTGGG
>JAWOMO010000099.1:0-3430 GCA_033852435.1 Nitrospira sp. | reverse complement strand
CACAACTCTTTGAGAAGCTGACTCATATCACGGTTGAAATGAACGAGTTTGGTGCTGGCGGTTGCGGACGACGAGCGATGGATTTCCCGTTTCGTCGACGCTGAGGACCAACCGAGTTTTCCCGTCCGTGTCACGCACGGCCACTCCCGTTTCCCTGGCTACACCAACCCATATCCCAGCAATATCGTTCTCATCGACAAGCTGCAGATAGGGCTGCGCCTCTGCTGAGAATCCTATCCTGCCGCGCGTCCGTCCCTGCGCATCGATCAACTGAAAATCCCTGGTGCGCACGACTTGAAACGTGGTCTGATCCGACTGTTGAGCTATGCCGGGCGTCCCCATGATGACTGATGCTGTAAATCCACCGATCGCACCGGCGATCAAACTGGCCACCACCAACCCATATGTCCCATGAGACATGCCTGTCCTCCTTCAAGAGTGTGTAATCCGACGCCGTTAACACGCCTGCGGTATCCGAAGATCCAGCCGGCGTGATTGTATTCAGGCACCGAAGAGGAAGCAACGATCTTCCCCTTGAAGAACGATAACGCCGTCAGAAATGACGTCGCGGCGCGTGGCGGTCCGGCCTTCTCTGGTTGCTTGTTGATCTGCCCTTTCAGGGAATCTACCCATCTGGCTGGAGTGATGTGGAGTTGAGCACAAAATGAACACAGCACAGTCTCAAAAAAGTGGGTGCGGTGGAAGCGTATAGCGTGTTTCCTGGCGTGGCATCTCCCCTACATGGCCTCGTATCCGCCATGCCCCCCCTTTGTACGTCAGTAAATGAACGGCGCCAAACCAACTGTCAATATTAACTCGTTCGCCAGTGCGAGTGGAGGATGCCCAGAGACTTCCTGTGCAGGTGATCTCAGCTTCGGAAACTTTGCCGACTTCTACTTGGATTTTTGAAAACACATGGGTGCTGGAGAAATCATAATAGCCCTGAAACAAGACCTCCCAATTTCTTCTTATGAGCTCTTTCGTGTAACCATTGTGCGTATAGTCCTCCGAATACAGGTCCATGAGTGCGTTCAGATCCATTCGTCTGAGAGCTTCATCGGCACGTTTAAATGTAGACATGATTTCCTTTATGGTCTGATCGTCTGCTTGGATCTCCGCCGTATGCGCGATCGTGGTCGCACCGATGTCTGGCATGGGCGGTTGAATGCCCAAACGGCATCCTTGGAGTTCGATCATGAGCCCCATGACTACACTGATCGCCACCACTGCTGCCCACCAGCGCATATTTCCTCGCTTTTTTGAACAGGAACCTAGGAAGTCTGCCGATACGGTTGCAAGGAAGGAACTCCCGCGTCCAAAGCCGCCAGAATCCCGGTTTTCCTCTCTATGCTCCATCATCATAATTGTGCCGATGATCTCTGAGCCTGAGGTTGCAAACCTTGGTCAACGAAAGCAAGCTTGGCATTGAAACTAACGGGATTTCCATGTCCATCCGTGAGGTTCACAATCAACTGATTGTGGATGTCTATATACCACGTACAGCAGCAGCTTTCTTCAAATGCTCTGTCACCGTCTTGTGCCCCATGTCTTCTGCACACGGTAACGTCAGCTCAATCCAATCATCGCCACCCCGCCCAGGATGAGGCCAAAGCCGATCCATCGCTCGAACTCAATCTGTTCCTTCAGCCAGACTTTGGATAGTACGGCCACGAAGACAAAGCACAGGCTGCTGGCCGGGAAAGCGATGCTGACATCAAGGAGCCGGAGCGCCATCGTCCAGAGAACGGCCTGAGCCGCAAAACACATGATCCCGACGGCAACGGATCTATTGCGCCAGAGACGGCGGAGCAGGTTTTCGATGCCGCCGCCTGCTCGTGCGCCCTCCGCACCATGCTTGAAGGCGAGTTGTCCGAGCGCTTCAAACAGTACGGCGATAGTCACGATGGCCAATCCCAACAAACGAAGACTCATCGAAGCGCCTCTGGTTGTTCCGATTGACCCGAGAGAGTTTCGGTTGTTCGATGGCTCGTGCGGCTGATGAACCAGACGCCCAGCAGGATCATGACAAGGCCGACCACACGCAGGAGAGAAAGGCGTTCGTGAAAGAGCGCCGACGAGGCGCCGCTGACGGTGACATAACTCAGGGCCGTGATCGGTTGGGCGTAGCTGAGATCGGCATGGGATAAGACAATCATCCAATTGAAGAATTGAAGGATATAGAGCAGGAGTGCGACATAGAGCCATGGTTCAGAGAACGTCGCGATGACGCTTTGCCAGAGCTCAATCGTGTCTGGAACTTGCTCGACCGCAAACTTCCAGGACAGTTGGGCGAGCGTGTCCATCACAATTGTCAGAGCCAGGCCGAGCCAGACGATTCGCCGCTGCTGGCCAGTCGTATGAGCGAGAACGGATTGGGTCATCATGAATGAATGCCTGGTCGCAGGCAGAAAGATAGGAAGTGTGGTCCGAGACCTGAGTATCGGTAATGGGAGCACATTCTTGCGGGAAGCAGACCACAGGCTGCAGGACTTCGTCAAGTTTGAAGAGGGATCGGAGGAGGTAGATGAGGGGCCGGTCTTGCACCCCTAGATATGGCGGCGCGTGGCGGGTCTGCTCCTGAAGCTCTGGTCACTCAACGCGTGGTTACTGAACCTCCGCCATCGGCAATCGTCCTTCCATCTGGGTGCACTTCGTCCACGGGTGCAGCGCGGCCCCGACAACGGCTCCGACCATGCCGAACGGCATCGCCACGACAAAAAGCGGCAGCCCGATACCGTAGCCGGCCCACTGCAACGCCACACTATCGTGTTTCTGGCCGGCTTCGACCACGCGTTCCGCCGGATACAGGGGGAAGGTGCCGTATTCGCTGCCCAGGCTGGCACTTTCGCCCACCGTCCGACAGCGCGCATCACTCAGCGCAGGGAGCAGGATTAAACTGAGCGTCAGCGCCATCGCTTTGATCTTCATTATTCACCTTCTTCTCTGGTAGTACCCACACAACTGTGCATCACATTTATCGCAACCAGCAAAACTTATGCCGCAGGGGATGGCAGGGGTCAAGGAGATATAAAGAGGTTCGCATCCATCGTCAATCCTAATTATATGTTCCCCACGACTTCTTACTCGTGCGTAAGAACCAAGTCTGGAAACCTTCGATTCCAGTGAGTATTTCCGCTCAATCCGTACAGTGCGAAAATGCTGGAGACGCCCCTCGAATGGAGAAAACAGGGGGGGAGTCTGAATTTCTGAAAACCAATCACACTCGAAAGTTTTTCGCGGCGCGTAGCGGTCGGGCCCGTTAAAAGGCTAAGAATGGCCCAGTTCCCAGGGGTGAGTGTTGGCTCTCGAATCCTACATACACCGTACGTCCAAGAAAAAAAGGAAGCCCCCAGACAAAGAAGCTAGGAGACGGTCCACCTAAATTATTGAATACCGCATTGCCTGTCTGTATGAGGCTCGACGTATTGGC
>JAWOMO010000008.1:0-30586 GCA_033852435.1 Nitrospira sp. | reverse complement strand
AAGACGTGACTTGCAGACTTTCAAGGGCTTCCTCTGTCCAGAGCATCTTCGCCTTCTCATCAAACCGATGAAGAAATCTATGGTTATCATTCAAACAGTATGTCCAAATGACAAGGTCCGGCTCCGTCTGCTGCAGGTACGTCTTGAAAAATAACACCTCCTGATAGGCTGTGTATCTCGGTACTGCGGCATTGATCACCTCGACGTTTCTCTCTTTGCTCAGCATCTCTTCCATGTAAGACACGAAGCCTGATTTGTCCCAGGGGATAGAATCCCCCAGCACCAGAATTCTATACACGCCGTGAGGTTTGGGATTGATGATGTCCCTGTTGCGAATAGAGAGACTATTGATGCCTGATCTCTTAGGATTCAGTCGGTATCCCAACTGTTCGTCGTAGATGACCCAATTTCCGGTGCCGAGGTTTGAGTACGGTACATCGTGCAGATAGTTCCTCAAGTTGAGAATTGCCATTCCGACACCGTCCTGATGCACCCTAAAAAACAATTCAGCCAGTGAGAACAAAACCGCAAAATTCAGCACGTTAATGATGACCACATAACAATATCTGCGGGCCGTTCCAGCGAACTTAAAACATATATGGTCCTGTGAATCCTCGCTACCTCTCGGACACAACCACAGCGATCATAGCGCAAGGGGCGAATAATGCGATGGGACGCATAACATAATCTCACATCATGATGACTCAAAACCCTAGTCTTCACGAAGGACTCAGGGGCTTTCAGGGCAAGTGTCACTCGCCGTTAGCGGCCGGGTTAAGAAGACTTCAACCGGATTTTCATTCGCCTCATCGCAGCCGAACAGTTGTTTGTCAGCACTGGCAAAACGCCGATCCTCCCGAAGTTGTTGCGCCAGTGCAGTGCCGCGTGGCACAAAGACCAGAGCGGTACCTGACAATAGAATCTCCTCAGGGCCATTCAAATCCATCACTTCACGTATGTGGCCAAAAGACTGCACATTTAAGAGATACGCTACATGGCGTTCATCCAGGGGCAGGGGCCCGACGGCAGCAACCGATCCGATGAGACCTGCTGCCCTAAGTTTATTGGCCAGTATCTTGGCTGTGCGATACTCGCTGCCCGCAGGTTCAGACAGAGAGAATGCCTGGAGGAAAGCACCCTCGTTGCCAATGATGAGAGACAAGGTGACCAAGGCTAAAGCAAGAACACGCTGGACTGCACGATGCTTGAATAGAGCACCTGACACGTGCAGGGTGAAACCGAAGCTAGCCGCAATCAGGAAGGGAAAAGTTGCCCAATAATACCGCACAGTGTCTGGCATGGAAATGTGCCCCGCATACACAGGCAGATAAATGACCGCAACAGAGGCGATGGGAATGAACGACAAACGCCACGGCTCTTCCTGAAGTGACTTCCGCCAGGGTGTCCCAAATAGGTACCCGAAAATAGTAGAGACAAGTCCCAAGCCTAACCAGTCGAGGGTCCTCAGGTACTGTACTATTATGTGGGCATTGCGATGGACGACCTTCGCCTGGTGGACCGCATACGTGACGTTCTCAAGCGGAGACCAAGTGTTGTACGGCAAATTCGTCGGGTCTTCCCAGATAGTGATGCGCCCGGGATCCGGCTGGTAGAAATGCAGTTTGTCAGGGTGGCCGCGAAACATATCCGGAGGCCCGCCAATGGAATGGTTGATCCGACCGCTGGTGGAAAACACCGGGCGCCCGTATTTATAGGAGAGAATGCCGATCCAGGGCCCTGCAACAATCAGGAATCCGGCGACAATAATTGTAGTGGCGCGTACTGTCTGCCGCAGACTGCTCTGATAGACGGCAACGTTGGTACCGGCCAACGCAATGATCATCAGCGCGGACACGGGGAGGGCTACAGCCTTTGCCAAGTATGCTGTACCCAGGATAATACCGGCCCCCAAAGCCGTCCTTGTATTGGCTACCCATTTGTCGGACAACAACCGGCTTGTCCCCCAACAGAAGAGTCCGGCCATGAGAAGGTCGGGGATAATGAGCACTCCGGACCAGGCTACACTAAGAAAAGCGGTTATCCAGGTACCGATCAGGATAGCGGTGCCCGGCAGTCGGACTGCCCGTAGGACGCAAAAAGAGCCGAATAGGAAAACGACCGCCGACACCGCCACAGCGGCATGGGCTGCAAGCACTGGGTCATCGAACACCAAGAGCCATGGGACGATGAGCCAACTCAGCAGCGGACCCCAGTAGCCCGAAACCATCAAATCGGTCTGTCCGCTCAAATAGTATTCAGCGATGCGTAAATAGGCGAGTCCGTCTGGATTCAGCTGCTCGCGAAACAGCCATACAGATTTTACTGCGAGGACTATTTGTACAAGAAAAGCAACAGCTACAAGGCTTGCACGCCACGAGAGTGGACTACTGATCACCAACACGACGAGCCAGAATCCAACACCCGCCACGAAAACCTCAGCGGTTATCACGTCCCAGTTCTGTAAGTACTCACTTACGGGATGCGTCGCCTGTCCCTGAATCTCGCGGTTGAGGAACGACCAGCTCTCACCACGATAGGCATTCTCAATAACTGGTGGCACAATCAGCTTTGCGCAGACGATCCACAGGCCCAGTGAGACAACCATGAGGGTCAGCACCAGCGGAATTCGGTTCTCGCGAATGAATCGATTGAAAAGAGGTCTCATTCTTTGACTCCGATCGAGACTACATGAATGTCATCGTATCCTACTCAGAGAATAGAACGACAACGACAGACACGTCTTGCACAGACACTCCGCGCTCTTTTCGGGCACCCTGCCACGCGGTGACACTCTTACACCAGCAACCGGATGCAGAATTAGCGTCGCACTCAAACGGGAAGCCGCATTGGACGCAGAGTTTCTGCACACTTCACCCTACGCCTTCACGAACAATTCCCTCCCACCCGCTACCCTGTTGCTTTCGACTGGGCTTGGTTGGCGACTCCTTCGCGTCGCCATTGGAGCAGCTTATGTACTTTCAAACAGAAAATGAGGCCAGTTTATTCTTACTGAACCCCTTGAGTGATCTCTGCTTTCTCACCAAGCCTAACCTCATCCCTTGTGGGAATCCGGGGCGGCACCTGCCGGAAGGTACTGCATGTCTTCTTGTCCTTCGCGGTCATACCGCCACAGATGATGCAACTGCCATCTGGATTCATGCAACCATAGGTACCGCCCGCGGACGTGGGCCAATATACGCCCCCACTCTCATTGCACTTGCCTTCGACTTTGGTTTTGCTGTGGCCTTTGATGGGGACCTCCTCGGCCGTGGCTGAGTCGGCAAGTAAAGCGATCGCGGCGAAGGAGAGGATAGCAGCGAGCGTGGCTTTGACATTCATGATCGTTCCTCCTTGGCCGCGATACGATCCCACGAATATCTAAGTCGCATTCATGTAGTTTCATATTCGCCTACAATGATTTTAGTTGATTCTAGATCGCGGACAATTCCCCGCCACTCGATACCCCGCAGCTTCCGCTTATGCCGCGCTATTAAACTCCACTCGGTTACGCGGCGCAACTTGACTGAAGTTCGGGCAGTCAATCTCGTTGAGGCGGATACGATCAGCGCGGTTGTTGTGCAGGACTTCGATGGTGTCGCCGTCGAGGACGGAGACGACGAGGCCGGAGAAGTCCGAAGCAGCTACCAATAGGGCAGGTCACTACTGGATCTGCGATTTTAATTGCTCTCGGCAACATTGGCAGCGCCGCTTTGTGTACGAGGAGGTTCTGTCCACACCATCACGTTCTGATAGGGGGAGGGGGCAAATGGTAGGAGCCGTAGTTGTCCCAGGCTGTCGTATCCCCCAGACAGTGGCCAGAGCATGGCAGGTCAATTGATCAAAACCTTCCCTCAAGTTCGTAAATTTGTCCGTCGAGAGCGCTTTCCCATTCCATTGAATTTGTCCGGTCTCCACATCCAATCCACGGATGAAGATCGAAGCCGCATAGATGGTTACGGGTTCCCCAAAAACAGCTACGATTTCGGTTCTCTGCCAGGTATGCACATCCGCGTCGACGAAAATGACCTGCTTCGCGCCTACGTTTTTAGCCAATCTTATGATGTCGCCAGTCGACAGGGGTTGTTCCAAGCGCGTGTCTCTCGTCATCTGATTCATTTTATCGGCGTCGATCAGGATGACCCCTCGTTTCATAAGCCAGGTCGTGAGGCTTTGAACGGCTTCCGGACGAGTCCCCCAAGCAACTGCTTTTGTAGAGGCGTCGGGGATTTTGACGTGGGAACCGTCGGTCTGTGTAACGGGATGCGAATTGTAGCTCTGGCAGCTGGCCAACGCCATGAGTAGAACTGCACCGACTAGAGTCATTTTTCGTGAACTCGACCCGGGTCTGTATGGCATCGGTGCTTCCGTCAAGGTGACCACTGTCCACCATATAGAACGGGGCAGACAAGCCTCAATCCCCTAAAGGTATAGGATCACCCCAACCTATGGGAGGAGCGGGAAAAACATTGCCAGACGGTCGTTCACAACCCATAGGACCTTCTCAGCCAGTCGCATTAGCTTCTCAGACAATTCTGTTCTCTGGTTCTAATCCTCTAAGGGAGTATCCAGAGACAGCGCTATGCGATCGTGTCGGAGGCGGATCTCTCAGAGGGGATCGCGAAGCTGATTCGTCTGCACACTCGTGACGATCAGGGTCTGCTAGATCATGTCACGAACAGCCAAAGCAGCGCTCGACTCACCGGACCGGGGCTCGAACTCAATCTCCTAACTCGTTGAAAGTGGTGCCGGAGACCGGGATCGAACCGGTACAGGCCTTTTGAGCCCGAGGGATTTTAAGTCCCTTGCGTCTGCCAATTCCGCCACTCCGGCAGAGAAACCAGGATTAGGCAAAGGCTGAGACTACGATAGCGGTAGACTACTACGAAGAGATGCTCTCAAACTCAGCCTGAGTCTTGTTCTTCAGCCGGGCGGGACTCTAACACCAGGGGATGGGTCGGTCAAGGTTGCATACAAACACACACAGCCCGTGCCGGTCTTGGCAACAGGCTGCATGCGGACAAGATGAGATCACCCCACAATCTCTATATTACGCTGCTTCAATCCTCGGCTGTTCCCGTTTCTGCACCAGCACCTTGCTGCGATCCATGACGTCCTTCACACCTGATTGAATGGCCCGCCCCCAACGTGTCGCAGTCACCTGAGTTTTCCGGGCATAGCGTCCGATGTCGCGTCTGGTTTCAGCACCAGTCTGAGGCGCAAAGAGTAAGCCAATCCCTGCCCCGATCACTGCCCCGCCGGCCACCAACGCTGCCATTCGTGCCACCTGTTTCCCCTGCTCTGACATGTGAACCTCCTTGTAACGGTTGAAGTGTAGTAAGAAACTCTCCGCCTCGTCACATTCTTGCTTTCATATTCAGCATCAACCGTGCCAGGCAAAAGACAGGACAAATTTCCGGAGATTTTCTTCGTGCGTTCCCTTCGCGATTAAAGGCGATTAATTTTCGGTTGCCTTTTGCTCACACTATTCGGCATTGGCGCAACACAGACGTCTCAGAAAACTCACATACGAAAGTAGTATGTAGGTTTAAGCGGCTCCCAGAGCCTCGTCAGGAGACAATCAGGTGAAGCCCGCCCCTGAGCGGGCCCGCTTGCAATGATCGGAATCGTCACATATGATCCAGCCACAACGCCACATGAGGCAGGAATGAACTGGTTGCAGGCTATCCCCTACCCTAATATCAGCCCGGTGTTTTTCGAGTTTGGTCCCCTGCAGTTTCGCTGGTACGGGCTAATGTATTTGATCGGGCTCACCGCGGCGTATTTCCTAATCCGGCACAAAGTTGATCGAAAGGGGCTGGCGATCACGAAGGACCAGATCTATGACATGATCGTCTGGGCTGCCTTGGGGATCTTCATCGGAGGCCGCTTGGGGTACACGCTCTTCTATAACTTTTCCTACTACATTCAGCACCCAGCCAAGATCATTGCGGTCTGGGAGGGGGGAATGTCCTTTCACGGGGGCTTGCTCGGAACAATTGTGTCGTTGATCTGGTTTAGCAAACGCCAGGGTATTCCCGTGTATACCATCGCGGACCTTGCCGCAGCCGTCACACCGATCGGGTTGGGATTCGGACGCCTGGGTAACTTTATCAATGGGGAACTCTACGGACGGGCGACCGACGTTGATTGGTGCATGGTGTTTCCGACCGGTGGACCTGCCTGTCGGCATCCGTCGCAACTCTACGAGGCCGGCTTGGAAGGGGTATTGTTATTTTCGGTGCTGTGGATGATCGGAAGAAAGGCGACTCCGCCCGGAACGATCTTTTGGAGTTTTATCACCGGCTATGGGATGTGCAGATTCGTCGTCGAATTATTTCGCGAGCCGGACGCCCATATCGGGTTCATCTTCGGCTCTCTGTCCATGGGTCAGATCCTCTCTCTGCCGATGCTGGTCGTCGGGATATTCATGCTGAGCCTTGGTTATCAACGACAGGCGCTGGCTCGCCGTCACAACCCTTCACTCACTCCTCAGTAAGGCATCTCGTCGTCGTCGAGTCCGATATGGTGCCCCAATTCGTGCACGACAGTATCCCGAATCTCCTGCCGCACTTCCTCCGCGGTGAGACATAAACGTAAGATCGGTCCGCGATAGATCGCGATGCGGGCCGGCGGCTGGCCTCCAGGCTGGAAGAACGAGTCGTCGGCCAGCGACAATCCTTGATAGAGGCCGAGCAGATCGTCGGCTGAGTCCAGCTCGAGATCTTCGAGAACTTCGGGAGGAGGCTCCTCTTCCACCACGACGGACACCTCTTGCGCCAATTTCGCATAGGGAGCCGGTAAGGTTTCGAGGGCTTGCAGAACCAGCGCGCTGAATTCTTCTGGCGAAAAAGAACGATCGTGCGGGCGAGACATAATCAATTTACACGAGGATCAGGGTCCAAGAAGGATTTTTTGTTAACGTCGTAGTTCAATCCGCCGGTTTTCTCACGCAAGGGAGGAGAGTTCCAGATGACCTTATTACCGGGCGCCAGATTGGCCGCATCGATGTAGTGCCTCTTCGCCTCCACATTGTTTCCAGTTCGTTCGAGAGTCAGGGCGAGGTTATAATGGGCCTCCGCCAGTGTCGGGTCAGCCGCAATCGTCTGCCGGAATGCCTGCTCGGCTCCGCCCCAATCGCGCGAGTGATACAGGGTGTTTCCCTTTTCGAGCTGCGCTGCAACGGCCGGTCTGGTGCCGGTCGGAGCAGTCAAGACCGTCATCTTGAGGCCCGGTTCACTTGCACAACCAGCAAGACCTGTCAGGATGAAGAGAAGTAAGAGCCTGTTCACCCTCAGCATGGCCACCTCCTTTAGATCTCTACACTCACGCCGGACCGAAGAAACAAGAAGTGAAACGAAACCGCTGTGCCATCCAGAGAGCGAGATGCGGCAGCACGATAGATCTCGGCCTGCTGCATGTACTGGTTGGTCCTCATGTGGACCTCAGAACCGGCCACCCGATCGGTCTTATAGTCCGCAATCCAGATTCTTCCGTCAAGACGGTAGATAACGTCGATGATTCCTTCCATGAGTTGCTGCTCCCCCCAAGGCATGACAAAGGGAACCTCTCGACCGAGAATCGTCGCAGTGCGAAGCCGCGCATAGGATTCGGATCGGACAAACACGGTAAACAGCTCGTTGAGTGATGCAATGATGGAAGGGCCCCATCTCTCTTCCTCAGGAGAAAGGCCGCGACGGACAGTCGGGGCAATCTCCTTGAGCAATCCATCGGGGGCTGCAGCAAAATTCCATTGCTCCAGGAGGCGGTGAGCCAGCACACCGGCAAGGCGGCTGCTCTCACGATCGTCGAGGGTTATCGACGAAGGGCGTGGGCCAGGCGCTTGTCCTGCCACAAGCCCGGTCGCCGTAAGTTGTACGGGTGTCTCCCGCGCCGTAGTCCAGTGAGCCGTTCGCTCGTTCCACAGCACGGCAATCGAGGCAGGATCGACTGCGGAAGACCCTGTGGCTGTGGTGAGAGTCCGCCGTGGCCGCTTTCGATCCGGTGCTTTGACGACCTGATGAGGAATCAGACTCCCTCCGATGGTAAGTGCCTGCGTCGATTCGGCCCCGATCTCCCCTTCGCCAATGTCCTGCAATAGCTCCAAGACGTTTTCTCCGACGGA
Source organism: Nitrospira sp. (assembly GCA_033852435.1). Lineage (GTDB taxonomy): Bacteria > Nitrospirota > Nitrospiria > Nitrospirales > Nitrospiraceae > Nitrospira_C. The sequence goes on along the minus strand of JAWOMO010000008.1, from coordinate 22,464 downwards.
CCGAGCCGTCGAGCCTCCGGACAAGAGCAACAACTCCTTGGCCCGAGTCATTCCCACATAGAGTACCCGCCGCCGTTCCGCTTGCTCGCGCAACGTCAACTTTTCCCGAATCAGCACGGAACCGAAGCTGTAGCGATCGCCCAGGGAGAGGCCGTAGGTCCCGCTCGACCAATCGTAGACGACGTTCGGAAGCGCGCGCTCACGCCCCGTGCCCTGATGGAGACCGGGCAGAATCACCACGGGAAACTCGAGTCCTTTCGCCTTGTGAATGGTCAGGACTTGAACGGCTTCGACCGACTCCTCAGCCAATGGGCTCTCGGCCTCATCCGGCTGGTCTTCCAATCTACTGACCAAAAGATCCACGAATGCACTCAGTGTCAGGTGAGGGCGATCACACAATGCGGCGGCAGTCTGCTTCACTTTCAGCAGATTGGCGACGGCCTGTTCGCCATGCAGTGAGGCTGCGGCCAGATCAAGAATGGGTAGCCGGTGAAAGACGAGCTGAATCGCTTCGGCCAACGGCAGAGCGCCGATCTCGTGATGCAACTGTGCCAACTGTCCGTACAGCCGCCGCACGGCATCCGCCCGAGCATGCGTCCATGAATCGAGCGGCTTCTGCCGGAGATAGTCGAAAAAACCGGCCGAGCGAAGGTCATACAGGTCACGATCGGTCAAACCGCCGATCGGCGAGCGCAAGAGGCCGGCCAAGGCGACACTATCGTGTGGATGGTCAAGCACGCGCAGCACATTGACCAGATCGATCACTTCTTGCCGCCGATAGAAATGCTTTTCTCCTTCGATCACGTAGGGAATGCCGTATCGCCGCAGCGCATCCAAGTAGGCGTCGGCCTGCGTGAGTTTCCGGAAGAGCAGCGCCACATGTCCAGGTTTCACCGAGGGACGATTCAATAAATCTTCTTTCAACCAGCGAGCCAGGACCTCTCCTTCCGCCCTCGTCGCCCCTGCTGCATCAAACATTTCCCCTTCCCCGCTTGGAGAAGTGATGTGCAACCGAACTCCCGGCTCCACGGTCGCGGGACGTCGTTGTGGCCGCACATGCAGGCGCACGTTGGCCGGTTGCACAAGCGGCCGATGTTCAAACAGCCGGTCGAAAACATCATTCACAGGTCCAAGGACGGCGGCATCGCTGCGGAAGTTCGTCGATAAGGTCTGGACCATGCCCCGATCGAACGCGATCTTCTGCACTACGCGATCGAAGGCTTCGATGTCCGCACGCCGAAAGGCATAGATCGATTGTTTAGGATCACCCACAATAAATAGTTTGCCTGGCTCGAGAGCGAGTTCCTCCCAATTCGTCGAATAGCTTCCCAGCCGCTCGGAAACGGCAAGGATGATCTCGTATTGGACCGGATCGGTGTCTTGAAACTCGTCGACCAGGACCGCGCGGTACTCCTGTTTGATCCGTTCCCTCACTGTCGGATGGTTGCGGAGGAGCATGCGGGCCCGCGCGAGCAGACCGTCGAAGGACAACCACCCCTTCCTGGTAAACGAGGTGCGAATATCAAGAGCCAAAGGAGAAATAAGACTCAACAGATTCTTGAAGAATAAGTGGTCAACCAACAATAATTGCTTGGCTGACTCAATCAGGCGTGACGCCTCTTTGAAGTCTGCATCTTCCCATCCCCCAACCGCATTGCCTGGATCTTTTGTGAGCCAATCCCGGTCCGAAGCCGGCAGATCGTGAATCGCGCGAGATCCTGTCTCGGCCAACAAGTTCATGAAGGACACGGTGGCGGCGAGCATCTGTTCGACTTTTCTGCGTTTCGGTCGATCATGCGATGCAAGGAGAACCTCGGCCCGGTCGCCGATGCGACGCCACCACTGCAAAAGCGTCGGACTCACATCCGTCGCTTCAATCTGGCTCCGGATCGCGTCCAGTTCAACCAGTTCGCTACAGAGCGATCGGGTCAGAGCCCGGAGGTCTTCGATGGCGGTCGTACCTAAGAGTGACCGCCAGAGATCGTGATGAGTTCCCTGTCGGCTCAGTTCCTGGTCGATCCAGATATTCCATGCCGTCGTGAAGTGCTCCTCGAAGCGGAGACCGTCGTCTTCTTGAAATGCGGGATCGACACCGCTCTCCAGCGGATAAAGCCGGAGCAAATGGGCGGCGAAACTGTGCAAGGTTCCGATTTGAGCTTTTTCGAGATCCTGCAAGGCAGCGCCAGCCCGTCCGGCGACTTCGTCGGTGGTCAATCCGTACCGTTGCCGGAGTTCCTCGACCGATACAGCACCTCCTTCGGTCTGAACCATGGCCCCGTCTGTGGACTGAGTCAGTGCCGTCAGCCGTTCGCGCAAACGCACCTTCATCTCTGTCGATGCCTTATTGGTGAAGGTCAGCGCTACGATATGTGTCATGGCAATCGGATCTGGTTCCTTGATCAGCAGATGAACCAGGCGATTGACGAGTAGCGTCGTTTTGCCGGTTCCCGCGCCGGCCACGACGACGACGTTCCGATCGAATGTCGTCTCTGCCAGGTCACGCGCCTGTCTGTCTGGAATCTCCTCCATGTCAGTCCTCGTCCACCCGTAGGCTGCGCAATGCCTTGAGCGTTCTTGCGTCGGCAGCCCGATAGGAACGCCACCAGGTCGGCGTATGTTCCCGGCGGCAGGCCACGCGAAATTCACAGTTGTCGCAATAACTGTCAGGCAGAATGAAATATTGTCCCGCCTGAATACCGCCGGCCAGCAGACCGATCGTCTTTCCCAGCAACGTACCGACGTCGGAAGACCAGGTGCCGGCTTCAAATGTCGACCGTGTAATTGTCTTTGACCAATTCGGCGCCAGAAAAACAAATTGCACCTGGCTCGGCCCTGTCTGGTCCGGAATGGTTAGACAGGCATAGAGCGGCGGTTGAAGGCGATATCCGCGCACAGCCGATTGGACGAGATGGCGGTCTTCCGGCTTCATGGCGGATCCGCTCTTGAATTTGTAATCGATAATACGGAGGGCACCGGAGGTCCGATGTCGATCGATACGATCGACGCGCCCGTGGATTATCAGTGAAGCTTGCGGAGCGGTGGCTGTCATGGGGACCGTCCCCTCCGCATCCACCTCAAAGGCAATCGGAGTATAGGGGTCTTCCGCCTGCCTCAATTGGTCCTCGATGACCGCCGCACGCACAAGCGCGGTGATTTGTTCTTTGGCCAATTCCCAAAGCAGGTAATGACCGGTTCGATGGCGGGTTTCGCATTCAATCGCCGCCTGTTCGACGGCAGAGTGGATGAACCGGGCAATCCTGTCTTCCGGTAGCGGAGTTACAGGCCATCCAGCCTGCAGAAGGTCTTCATAACAACGACGCAAGGCGGCATGACAGAGGGTTCCCAGCAGCGCCGCATCCGGGCCCTCTGCCAGATCCCGTCGAATCGGCTCAAGCCGGAGGACGTCGGCGGCAAAATACTGGAACGGGCAACGCGCATACCGTTCGAGCGGCGTCGGAGCCAATCCTCGCTGGAGCAATCCCGTCCAGTGCTGATCGAGTCGACCGGTCACTCCATCGAAGGGATTGAGTACGGGGCTGTCATCTTCGATGCGATCCAACGCATCGGTTCCATGTCGAAAGGCCTCCGCATCGCATCCGACCGCACGCAGAAGCTCGGTCGGATCCTGCCCGCACATCGCCATCCACTGAACCAGATCGGCCGGCGGCAGGAACATGCGCATCATCGGCCGTTGGACCATCCGCTCGGTGAGACGACGCGGCAGTAGTTCGACCGGTTGCCCCTCGATCCTGAAACGTCGACAGGCTTCCTCCACGAAGGGCGACACCGCCAGCATGCGGCCGGCTTCGTCTGCCCGCTGGAACGACAGGTACAGCCGCTGACTTGCAGCCTGACACAGCAGGCTGAACAGCAGCGATTCTTCCTCATATCCAATCAATTTCTCGTCGATCTTGAATCCGAGTGTCGCATCGAGCACGCGCCGGTGCCGGTCTCGGAGAAATGCATCTTCGCGGATATAGCGGGGGAACACTTTTTCATTCAGGCCCAGCACGAATAGCGCTTTGAAAGGCACGCCCCGCGCAGCCATCGCGTCTAAGAGCAATACGCCCTGATGAGAGCCGCTCTCCAGTGGCACCAGCGTTCGCTCAAGAGCGTGTGTGAGCAATTCGACGAATTCTGTCCAACTCAACTCCTCTCCGATCGAGTCGAGTTCTCGCAGACGCGCCAGGGTCCGGTCGATGGCGTCCCAGGTCAAGGCAAGACGCGAATTGAACGAATCACGTTCCGCGGCTTCTTCATGGAGCGGGCGCGGAAGGTGCTGAGAGGCGAGTCGTTCAAAAGTTTCAACCAGAGTTCCAACCGTGCCGCGTTGTGGAAGTGCTGAGCAATCCGCGATGAGTTCAGAGACGACCTGCCAGAGCAGCCTGATCACCTCCGGTGCAATCTCGATGGATCTCTGCGCATCGAATTCTTCCGCACCGTCCAGCTCCAGCAGCGACCGGCTGGCCTCTTCCAGCCGCTTCCACTCCTCGACACTACGGGTGATCTGTAGGGTCTGCACGACGACTTTCCATTGCTCCGGACGATAGGCTGCCGATGTCTCATCGCATAGCGCTGTCGCATGGAGCGGTGAGGTCACCACATCGAGCACGGTCGTACGATAGAAATCGTTCAATGGCAGAGTCGCCAACTGAAGCAGAACCTTGCAGAGCGGTTCCTGTATCACCGGACGTCCAGTACTCGACGTGAAGGGAACGCGATGGCGATCAAAGACCGGCTGGACATCTTGTCGATAGGGATCCAGGGTGCGGGCCACCACTCCGATGTCGTCGAACCGGTACCCGTTCGTCTCCACCAAATCGAGAATCGTGCGGCAGGTCGAAGCCAGCTCCTCTTCGACGCCGATCACGCTGCAAACAGACAGGGTCACCGGGCCGGCACTACCGGCAGGAGGATCCGCCAGTCTGGTGACGGCATCGGGCGACGTGACACAGGGCTGGATAGCGCGATCGAAAAAGCGGCGTGCGAATCCCGACGACGCATGTGCTTCCAAGGGAAAGAACAGCGTCGTCGGCGTTGTTTTGCTGACGGCCTCAAAGAATGTCAACTGTACCTGGGTCAAATCGTAGAACCCGTAATAAAAGGCCTGGTGCAACGTCGCGAGGAAAGGTGAGGCCGGCACGAGAGGAATCAGCGACTCGGCGAGATCATCCGCTGTCCCAATCTCAAGAGTCTTTCCCACGTCCTTCACCGCCCCATGGAGGGAAAACAGCGCTTCCAGCCAGGGGGCATCGTCCTTGTCGAAGCAGCCTTCGCTGAGACCACGCAACGCTTGCACCGGATCCACCCCCGCATCCTTCAGATCCCGGACCGTGGACCAGAGCGCACCCCACGTGCCAGAGGAATGCCCGATCTGCTGAAGTGGAGCGAGACCGGAGAGCCGGCTGCGGACGAGGTGGCGTACCAATTGCTCGAAGAATAGGTCATCGACGACCCGTGGGAAGGCGTTCCCATCTGAACGGAGACGCGCCTCGTCCGCCAGACGAAGCGCCAGCTGATGGAACGTCAGAAAATGAACGTTGAGAAGAGTGAAATTCTGCTCGACGGCGAGGAGGCGTCGCAATCTTGCGAGTAAGGATGTCGAGGGCACGAGGACTGCGAGAGGTGCAAAAGGATCGGAGCGCTTGATGCGCCGAATGTCGTCGACGAGAGCGGCTTCGAGTTGGGGATGAAATCGACCGGTGATGACCCGCAACATGACCCGGGATTCTAGCCGGTTTCCGGTCCTAAAAGCTCGCCATTACAATCCACGCAGGCCCAATCGCCGTCGATGAACGCCATGGGGTCTCCGCAGATGGGACAGTCCGGCGGGGGACCTTTATCGATCCTGGGCAGGTCAGGAAGCTCGAAATCCTCTTCTTGCACGACTGCCTATCCTTCTTTCGGGCGCATTTTAAGTTGAAGCGCCTTCTCCGCACTTTCCCGGCTCGGGACACCGACGAACGTCAAGCGTCCATCGATGATCGTGGCAGGCACCGCACGCACCGAATGTCGATTGGCCAATTCCTGGCCGTCCGGCGTCGTGATGTCGACTTCCCGATACGAAAAGCTGTACTTGACTCGCATCTGCTTCCACAGGCTCTTGGCGGACGGGCAGGCCCCGCAACTAGGTGAGACGAGTAGCGTAATATTTGGCATGCAGCAATACTCCTCAATAACGTGGTGAAGGATCTTAACACCTGCTGAAAACGCGGTGCAAGGAGCCGTAGGCGAGGACTTACGATGTCCGCACGGCCGGCCTGGTGATGCGCTGGACGATGCGCATCCCGCGTGCGTGCGCATCGCGGAGAATGGCGCGACGCACCTCCGCAGGCCACTCTTCAGGCGGGTGCACACCGAGCAGGTCTTTGGGAAAATGTTTCACGAAGAGCGCCATCATCTGGGCTGTCGCCCAGGCAATCGGAGAGCGCATGTGACCGTGGCGGTACAGCGTGTGGAGACTGGGCATGGTGACATCCCATCGAACGGTCATCGGGCGGCCCGCTTTGACTCCGGTGACGACGACTGCGGCCGCAAACCGGGCGTTGCGAAGGAGACCTCGATGGATCAGCCGGTCGACCGTGCCCGGGGTTGGTGTTCTGGGAAAACGCGCCGCCACAATCCCGCGGGATCGTCTTAGTTTCCCCTGCCTGTACCATCGCCGCAAGCGATCGATGTCCGATCCTCCGATTTTCGCGTCCATCTGACGCATCGCAATGACGTGCGGTGCGGTCACGACTTCATCTTGTGCGGCCAAGACGACTGAAACCCGACCGATGGGCGCTGGAAACCTGAATAATTCACGTTCTCCGAATCGCGGGCCCATGACAAAGCGGCCGTTGCGATAGAGCCGAGGACGGGATACGGCCTCGTCGAAAGACACTTCCGCCGACCATTGCGAAACCGGAAGGTCGCTTTCGGTCGATTCGTACAGCCGAACCTGAACGTGGTCGATGGAATCCAGCAGGTCCGTCGCGCCGGCGACAAGAAGATTCGTCAGCCCGGGGGCCGCACCGGCGGTAATCACTGCTGCACGCCCGTTTTTCCGAAACTGCCGGTCAAAACGAAGTTGCTCTGCCCGAAAGGGGCTGGTGGTCAGATGGGCGGCGGTATCGAGATAGTCTGCGCGCAATCGCAACGCCGCGCGCAACGCGATCTTGTTGAGGACGGCCGGACAGGCATTGATGAGCAATTGGGTGCCGCGCGCCACCTTGACGATGTGACGGACATCGCGGGCATTGACCTCATGGACGGGAATCGCTGTGGAGCGCCCGAGGAAGCGGCGTGCCCGCTCCAAATCGCGATCTCCGCACGAGACGTGATGCCCCTGCCGGGACAGCAGTTGTGCCACGATTGAGCCGGTCGCACCAACGCCAAGAACAAAAATGCGCATAGGCCGGCTACTTTACCACAACCACTCCGTGGTTCTGAGGGAATCGTACCGACAACGAAAAGCTGAGCGGGCTCGCCAACGTGAAGAGGGAGCTGACTTGGCATTTATCAGTCAATTTCATCCGCCGGGACAGAATATGGCTGGACATTCCGAGGCAACTATAGGCAGATTAGCCGCCGTATTCCGTGGGTGGGCAGCCAGAACCGCACCGGTCTCTCGCACATGCGTGAGATGACTTTATGGCAATAGGGAAAAACGATGGCGCAACAAGAATCAGAGTCCGGTGGATACGTGAGAGCTTCGCAGAGATGGGCGAGCCCGATCCAGGCACTTCTTGGAACGGGCCTGCTGGCGGTGATAATTTTCCTGCTTGATGTGTGGACTCCCCCTTCCGTCGATGTCCCTATCTTGTATGTATTTGTCGTGCTCCTTTCCCTCTGGTTTCCCTGGTCCTTCGCTCCTCTGTTGGTCGGCGCCGCAACGGTAGCCCTGACATTTGTACCTCCGGTCCTCATATGGTCGACGTCTTTTGACTGGTACCTCTTGCTCAATCGTCTGATTGCATCCGCGGCGCTGCTCATCACCGCGATGCTCGTCTCGGCTCGCCGAACAGCCGAAGCCGACTTGCGAATGGGGCAAGAGGAGCTCGGAATACGAGTCGAGGAACGCACCGCCGAATTGCGTGCCTCCAATCAGCTCCTCGAAGAGGAAATTGCCATTCGCAGGATCGCCGAACAGTCGTTAAAGGAGAGTCAAGAACGCCTGACGGAACGGGATCAGGTACGCACAAAATTCATTTCAGTGGTGTCCCACGAATTGCGCACCCCCATGGCCGCAATTAAAGGGTTTGTCGACAACATGCTCAATGGGGTGACCGGAGCGCTAAACGAACGCCAGATTGATTATCTCCGAAGGATGCAAACCAGCCTGGAACGCCTGACGCGACTCATCGCGCAGCTCCTGGACTGGTCCGGCCTGGAAATGGGAAGGGCGCCGCTCCTGCTCAAATCGCTTTCCCCTTCCGACCTGGTGCGAGTAGTTGCTGACAATGCGCGCGCGGTGGCAGAGCCCAAACAGATCCGGGTCATGACGAGAATGGAGGAGGGCCTTCCGACCATCCTGGGGGATCATGATAAGATCGAACAGGTATTGTGGAATTTGGTCGGCAATGCCATTAAATTTTCTCCGGCATCGGGAACGGTGGGGATCGAGTGTCGTACGGCACCTGATGGAGGCGTCCTGTTCACGGTTTCGGATACCGGCTGCGGCATTGCGCCGGATGACATCCCCAAGGTATTTGACCAATTTTCCGGCATTCATCCTCAAATCCCTTCGGCCAAGGGAGCGCAACTCGGCCTCTACATCACAAAAAGTCTCGTGTTGATGCATGGAGGGCGTATCTGGGTCGAGAGTACGCTCGGGGAAGGAAGCCGATTTTTCGTGCATCTGCCGCTCAAACCGACGGGGCAGTCGATAACATAACGGCCCGTCAACTATCTGGAGGATTAGTCGTCACGGGCAATGATGTGAACCACCGACGCTGCAGTATATAAACCTTCGACCGAGGCCAGCGGTGCCAAGCTGATCTGGATACGAAATTCAGTACCATCCTTTCGCAAGCCCATCAACACGCGATTGTCGCCCATCCTCCGTATCGTCGGATTCGCGAAAAAAGCACGACGGTGGTCTGGGTGACTCGGTCGGAACCGCTCAGGAACCAATAGATCAACCGACCGGCCAAGGAGTTCCTGCCGGTCGTATCCAAAGATCTTTGCCAACGCCTCGTTCACGAGGACAATGGTCCCCTCTTCATTCACCATCACAATTCCATTCTGTGAGGATTCAAGAATGGCTCGGAGGCGTTCTTCGCTGGCCCGCAGAGCCTCCTCACTTCGTTTCCGTTCCGTAATGTCCTGAGCGAACACCAGTACACCCCGCACCGTCCCGTCAACATCACAATAGGGCACTTTATCGGTCTGCACCCACCGCTTCTCACCGGAACCAGTCCGGTACAATTCGACGATGCCGAGCTTCGGCCGGCCTGATGTAATCACTTCAAGATCATCCCGGTGATACTTCTCAGCCTCCTCCGGATAGAGATCGTAGGTCGACTGGCCCTCGATTTCGGCCACGGACTTGTTAATGGATTCAGCGGCGCGTCGATTCGCCCGGAGAATCCTGTTGTGCGCGTCCTTGTACCACACCATCGCGGGAATCAAATCCAGCAAGGCCTGCTGCTCGATTTGCTGTCGACGCATGTGCGTCTCCGCCTCATCTCGGGCGGTCACATCCCGAAGAATTCCGCAAAAGAAGCGCTGATCATGAGCGGTCCAGCTACTTAACGACATCTCGATCGGAAACTCCCGGCCGTCTTTTCGGAGGCCATGCACCTTGACCGGGCTCCCTTTGTGCCGCAGGTTTCCTGTGCGTTGGACATCCTCCAGCGCGCGCAGATGATCGTCGCGATACCGCGCAGGCATGATCATCGTCAGGGGTTGCCCGACGACCTCGCCGGCGGAGTAGCCAAACAAGGATTCAGCCGCGGCGTTCCAGGACAGCATGAGCCCGCGCCCGTCAGCGAGGACGATCGCGTCGGGAGCGGTCTGCACCACTTCGCGGAACCGCGCCTCGCTGGCGCTGAGAGCCAGCTTTGCGGCAGCGGCTTCGCCGGAGAGATGTTTCACGCCGACGGCCCGCCGCACGAGCGCTTTCAGTTCCTCGATATCATACGGTTTGGTGATGTAGGCGAACGCGCCTTCGCTCAATGACGCATGCTTCTTGCCGACATCGGCAAAGGCGGTAACCATGATGACCGGCAGAGTGGCATCGATCGTGTGGAGTTTGGGAAGGAGCAACAAGCCGTCTGTGTCCGGCAGCATCACATCCAGCAGCAGCACATCAAACTTCTTGGATGTGGTCTTCGCGAGAGCGTCCTGTCCGGTATGCGCCACCTCGACGCGATAGCCGAGATGCGCGAACAGATCGCACATCGCCAGCGCGATGTCGACATCATCATCAACGATGAGAATGGAAGCCTGCTGATTCCGTGCAGAAGCGGTCATGACCTCTTGATATCCCGGCAGACGGAATGATCCTGCCAGGTACGGAGCCGTGGGCACACGAATACACGTCACCGAAGAAAAGTGCAAGCGCCCGGTGTCAGAAGAGCAACGATCAAGGTATGGTTGTCGGCCGCTTGTTTGACTTTCCGGATAGGAAGGCGCAGTATAAAAAAAGACCATCTATAGACAAAGAGGCCTTCTGTGACTTCTTGCTAGGTTCTGCAAAATCCCCCATACGCCGTCGTTTCGAAACAAACCCACGCCCTCCTGGCGCCAGTCGCCGCGAGGGCGTTGTCGTGTCTGCGACAGAGACCGCGTCGATCACCTGTGCCCTGCCCTTAACCCTCAATGGAAGGAGACTGCGATGAAACGACTGGCAACACTCTCGGCAGGAATGATTCTGGGATCGCCTGCCCTCGCCCTGGCGGCTGAGCATAGCGCAGGCTATCGAGGCATCGGGCTCCTGTATTTCAGCCTGATGGCCGTCATATTGATATACGGCGTCTATGATTCCTTCGGAAAGATGGCGATGTATGTCGCATCCCCAATCATTATCGGCTGGCTTTATTGGATGTTACCGCCGAACTAGCCGACGCTCTTGCGAGCGTGCGGAAAACATGAATGCTGGCTTCATCGGTCAGTCGGCGACCGTTGAAGTCGGCCTTGCCGAGCCTTGATCAGCGTTTCCCGTCGTATCCCCGTTCCTGCCATCGCGCCAGGAGTTCAACACGTTTCTTCAGCTGTTCGGACGTCGCTTGATCGACACGGCTTCCGGTACGCGCAATCAACTCCGCATTCAACCGGCGATGATCGATCCCGCTCTTTCTCGCAACCGAGCTGACCAGCAGGCGGTGGAGGTCCCGTAGATCGCGTTTCTGTTCGTGCAGTGAGATCGGCGGCTCGCTGAGCATCGCCGCCTCCCCCTCTCCTCTCGCCTCCTCTTCGCCGATCAGGGTGTCCATCTTCGCTACGGCCATCAACGGCATATACTCGTTGGCCGAAACGGTCACTCGACCGAAGAGATCACGTTGCCCCGCCGGAATGATGTCTTCCAGAACATGGTCGCGTTCCGCCTTGATCTGCCTAGCGTAATGCACGAGAACCGGATCCTTTGGTAGATAGAGCCATGCCCGCTGCGGTTTCGGCACGCCGTCCTGCATGCGGACGAACCGGCCCACCACCTGGCGGAAATACATCTCTGTCAACACGTTCGTCCCGTACACCCCGACGCGCAGCCGGGGAATATCCACGCCTTCGCTGACCATGTTCACGGCAACCAGCCACTGCTGCTTCCGGTGATTGGAAAACGTATCGATCACGCGTGACGCGGCCGGATCGTCCGACACCGCGACCACGGCTTTCGCGCCGGTGATGCGGCCCACCAATTCGGAAACCCACCGGGCATGGTCCTGGTCCATCGCAACGATCAACCCGCCCGCATCCGGCTGTTCCTGTTTCCGCAGCCGAGTCAACTGGGCGTGGGCATCGGTGATGACAGGGCCGAGCCAGGTTTCCTGTAGGAGAGCCGTTTTCAATCGTTCGCGCTGCCGCTCGAATGTCAGCCCGTCTTCGAAAGTCGCAGTATGCTCACGGCCGTCCGACAGCCAGGTTAGCTCGCCTTCGTAGCTTGGAAACACGATCGGCCGGCAGACGTTGTCGTGAATCGCCTCGGTGTATCCGTAGACAAAATCTGCCCGGCTCTCTCCCTGCTCGTAGCGAATGAAAGGAATCGGATTGTTGTCGGACCGAAAGGGTGTACCGGACAAGATCAACCGAAACGCGGCAGACTCAAATGCGGAGCGCAACGATTTTCCCCAGTTCTTGCCATCGCCCGCATGGTGCAACTCATCCAGGATCACCATCGTCTTCTTGTGTTTGCAAGCGCGTTGAAAGATTGCCGGCGCCAGACAGACCTGCTGATAGGTCACGACTGCACCGTGGTAATCGGATGCCTCTGTGGCTTGATCGTTGGTGAGCGCGGGATCGAGTTGTAGGCCGATCCTGCCGGCTGCTTCCGACCATTGAGTGCGGAGATGATTGGTGGGACAAACCACCAGCACCCGCACGGATGCTCGTTTGGCCAGAAACTCGTGGGCCACGCGCAAGGCAAACCGCGTCTTTCCGGCAGCCGGCGTGGCCATGGCCAGAAAGTCCGTCGTTTCATGAGCCTGGACGGCCAACAGAGCTCGGCGTTGCCAATCGCGAAGCGGGACGGTCCAAGCCGGCAATGTGTTCATCGTTCGCTTCCGCCTCGGCTGGTATAAGGATCAGTGGCCATGTCTCGGGCGCGGCCTGTCTGATCGGATCAATCCGGATAGTGTGGGGGTAAACCGTGAGGCGCGGTTAGTCCAGCCAGTCTTTCTCTTTGAGCTTCCTCGGCAGATATTTTTTTGTCAAATATTGGAAATCTTTGTTCGCAAGCGCGTCGAGTTCGTACTTCAGGCCGCTGGTCAGCATGCGTTTGATTTCCACCTGCCAGGCCGGCTTCTGGAACCATTGGTAGTTCATCAATTCCTTCGCTCGCGCGACGTCCTTCTCGTTCAATTTAATGCCGACATTGCGAGGCAATTCGTAGCGTTCCGGATCGGCGCTCGACAGTCCGATAAACTTCGCCTTCGGAATCGCCATGCGCTGGCTCTCAAAAGCCAAATTGATCGAACCCTGTTTCACGACGGAGTAGATGTAATACCCCCAGGGATCGTTATCGACAAGGACATACACCGGCAGTTTGTGTTCTTCGTGCAGCCGGCGGGCCAGGCGGCGTACGCCGCGCGGCGGTTGGCCGTTCCCCGTGAGCAACACGCAATTGTAGCGCCGCCAGAACTTGTCCTCCGATAGGCGATTCCACTGTGTGCCCTTTTCGACGAGCAGGAGAAAGTCCGCGGTGCAGCGGCGAATCTCGAGATATTCAGGCTCGACGATTGAAGGCACGGAATAGCCGCCCTTGCCGAGTCTGGCGCAGTCCACCCGGTCGCCGTCGTCACCGAAGACCACCGGTCCCACGATGCTGCCGCTATTCTCTGCACGGACGTGCAGTTCTTCACGCAAGGCGGATAGCGAGACTTCCAGGTCTTCGATCACTGGATCGGATTCATCCTGCGTGTCGAACGTGTTCTCGTGCGAATTCTTAATCGTATGTTTCGTGCGGTAGTAAATTTCACGCAACGAGGTCGTCAGGTCGCCGCGCTGCAATTCCGACAACGCGTCGGCCACCAATACCGTCTGCATGAACTTCTTAGCCATACCGACGTTAAAGAACGAACGCGCCTGTTTCTTGTGACCCATTTCTATGAGACCCTTGCGCTCATTAAATGACACGTTCGACAGGGCGCGAATCGGGATCAACAATGTGGGGTCTTTGGACCGGTCGGCCGCCGCGATCACGGTATCGGCAACACCGATTAATCGCTTGGCGACCGCAGCATTCTGTTTGGGTTTCATTTTTTTAGCCATGTGGTTCTATTTCTTCCCTCGTGGGGCTTTGGCGTGAGTCTTCATTACGGCCTTCACCGGCGGCTTCTTATCAGATTTTGCACCGGCGAACAGCCCCAACTGATCCGCCCTCCCCTTCTTGCCGGTCACAGCTTTCCCTGGTTTTTCTTCTTTCACGCCCTTGTCCTTGTCGCCTGCCTTGATCGACTTGTCTTCGGGAAGCAGGGTTGGCTGAGGTATCTCAGCATCCGACTGGGCCAAATCCGCTTCCACCTGACTGGCGATGTCCACCGCGCCTTCGACACCTTCAGCCGTCACGATGATGGAATCCGGGAGCCCTTCAGGCCCCCCGCCTTTCTTCCCGAGTGCTTCATCCGTCTTCTGGCCGCCGGTTCGGGAGTTGGCAATCTTCTGCAGCTGCGCCTTGAGCTTATCGGTTTGCAACTTGCCGCCCTTCAACCGATTACAGGCTTCAGCCACTTCCTCGATATACAGCTCGAAGATGTTCCGCCGGCGATATTCCCCCGCAGCTCGTTCGCGCCGGCGCAGGAACAGGCCCAATCGTCTCCCGCACTCGCGCAGGGCCAGCGTGATTTCCTTTTGGATCTCGTCGTAGTCGGCGATCGCTTCTTTACTTTCACTCGTGAACGGAACCCACACGGATGCCATGTGAACAAAAATCACCATCGGTCCGCCCGGAAGGGCGCCGCGCGACTGCGGTACGCCATAATTCTTCCACGTCGTGTTCAGGACCGCTTTGAACGTCGAACAGGCGGACTGCTGATACAGCAGCGGCACACGATTCGCATAGCGGATAACCCGTGCGAGTTCGGAATCTTCATCTTCATGCTCGCCCTCGGCCTTTGGCACGGCCGGCTGTTGAGGCTTCGATTGATCCTCCGGCCTGTTCCCATAGGCCAGACCAGCCTCGATGATAAAGGGATTGCCGCGATAGACAGCCGGCGGTCGGCTAACGGCGGTGTAGAACTCTCCTTTGATCTGTTTATAGAGGCCGGAGAGAATCGCTTGCTCGCCGATCGGCGCGAGACAGTTGGTCGGCGGCGCCATGATCTTGGTCGCTTGGATCGTTTTATACAGCATCTCTGCTGCATGCCCGTGAATGTCGCGCGGCCTCGCGCTCGGCGAAATCTTCGCCTCTTTGCAGATTTCGGCCGCCAGTTGCGGCGAGACGCGGCAGAAGTCCGAGGCCAGAAAACCCGAGAGCGCATGGCTCTTCGTGTCGTGAAGCATTTTCAGGAACATGCCGAACTCGATGCCATAGGGATGTGGCTTAATTTCCTTCGGCGAAGGCGGCAGCTCCTTGTACGTGCGTGCATAAACCTTCGTCTCCCCTTCGGGCGTCGCATAGGTGAGTTTCACGTGGGGATTGGCAATGAGCGTCTGTTCCAGATACTCATCGACCGAGGCCCGGCCCTTTTGGTAGCGGCCTTCAACTTCTAAGGTCACTTGCGTGCCTTGCGGCTGCGCCCACTCGACCTGCTTGTTCTCGAAAATGCGGGGCTCGTTCGTCTTCGTGTCGATCTGCACTTCGAAATAATGCGCCGCGGCTCTCGCCCCCGTTCGCGAGATGATCTTCACCGGCTTGCCGGTCGTAATCTGAGCATACATGCCGGCAGCCGAAATCCCGATCCCCTGCTGGCCCCGGCTCATCCGCATGCGGTGGAACTTGGAACCGTAAAGAAGTTTCGCGAAGATCTTGGGGATCTGCTGCTTGACGATGCCGGGCCCATTGTCGGCGATGGTAATCCGGAATCGCGTCGCCTGACTCGCAGGCACCACAGTGCCTCCGTCCGCCACGACCTCCAGCTTCACGGTGATGTCCGGCAGAATACCGGCTTCTTCGCAGGCATCCAGGGCGTTATCGACCGCCTCCTTCACGCAGGTCAGCAGCGCTTTGCGGGGATTGTCGAAGCCGAGGAGGTGCCGGTTCTTCGTAAAGAACTCGGACACGGAAATCTCCCGCTGCCGCGCACCCATTTCGACTGCCGTCACCGCCTGCGGTGATTTTGCAGGAGACTTCTTGAGAACGGCTGATTCAGGAACTGGTGGAGCGAGAGAAACGGATTTGGAAATCGATGGGGACAAGTGCTGTTTGGTCATTCACCCTCTCAACAATTAAGTGCGATGTGTCTTGGTACCACAAAAGGCAACGCTGATTCTACCTCGTTAATGAGGGAGACGACATCGGCCGCAACAGGCAGCGTGAAGTTCTCCTGAGATCAAGGGGGAGACCGAGAAGATGGTGTGCAATGCGATGAGCGACCCGATAATTTTGGCAAGAAAGAAAGGCCTTCTCGAAAGAATAGGTCTCCACCCCTCCTTTGTACTGTGCAAAATAGTGGTCCGGCAAATTGTCAGCAAGGATGCCGCGGAACATCCTTTCCGGCTGTACGCAAAGATCGCTCTGAAGTGCTCGCACCGGAAATAGCAGCTATTCCCCCAATCGCAATTCTCCGGCGCCTTTGGCCTTCTCCTTGCAGAAACCTACGTAGTAGAAAAGGCACGTTTCTGAACGGAGGAATTCCAGCACCATGAAGTGGGGAACGGCACATGCGACAGACCTTAATAAGCGCCACAGTCGTTCCGTGAAATGGCTATCCTTGATGTCCTCCCGAGCCGTTGCCGCATTCCGGCAGCTCAGGACATTGCTGACAGATTATCCAAATCACTTCGCCACATATCTCCTCGTGATCATCTCCATCGTACTGATCTTTTTTATCGGGTGGGGAGCCTGTACGGTCGAACGCCGATTGGTCGCCTCCGCAGGGCATAGCCTGGTGCAAGCCGCCAGCGACTCCGCCAGCAAATTGGAGCTGATGATTGCGGAACGAATCGGCGACATCGAAATGCTCTCGTCATCGGCCGTGGCGCGAGGAGACAATCGAAGGGAGCTGACCCTCCATCTTTATCGCCTCCTCGAGGTCTACCACGCCTATCAGTGGGTCGGTGTCACAGACGCCAACGGGATTCTGATCGCCGCCACCGATCGGGCGCAGGTGTCGCAGGATCGCAGCAAAAGTCCCTGGTTCAAACAGGCTGTTTCCACGAATCGGGTGACGATCATCGATGCCGGGACCAGCAAGGATGTCAAAGGCCGCCTGGCAATCACCATCACGGCCCCGATACGGACATTCGACGGACGTTTTCATGGAGTGGTGGCTGCTGTGGTCGAGATCCCCTACCTTCTCGACCAGCTGGATCGGACCACACGAGTCCTGCAGGGGTTCGCCTGGACGGAGGACTCACATATCGAGTATCAGTTGCTCAATGGAAATGGCGATCTCATCGCCGACTCCGCGCTTCAACAGGAAGCGCGCCTGAATCTGAGGACGATGGGACTTCTCTCCGCCCAGCTGGTCGGAATTTCCGAGCGAGGATTCGTGGAAGAACAGCATCTGCGTCGCCACATGCCAGTCATCACCGCCTATGCCCAGGTCAACATCACGCATGCGCGCACTCCGCTGCGATGGGGGATCCTGATTCGCATCGACCGGGACAGCATCCTGACACCGATCAGAACCTTTTTGAAACAACTCATGATTGTGACGGCACTGATCGTGGCGCCCATCGGCTTCCTCCTGATCTGGCTGGTCAAACAACTCCATCGGAAATGGCATCAAGTCAATCAAGAGTCGGTGCGCGCCAGCAAGGCTGAAGCGGCGCTCAGCACCAAAGCCGAGGCGCTTCATGCGATGGTTCTCGCTGCGAAGCGGATGGCCTCCACACCTCAGATCGACGAGATGCTGCACCAGGTCCTGGATATTGCGCGGAAAACCACCAGAGCCCGGTTCGCGGTGCTGGGAATCCTCGATAGGGAAAAAGGAACATTCGCTCGCACGTTCTCGATCGGACTCGACGAATCGCGGGTGCGCGCCATCGAGGCACTGCCTGTGGAAGGCGGAATACTGAATTGCCTCACGCAGAGAGAGGGGGTGCTCCGCATCGACGACCTCAGCACCCAGATCTTGCTCGGGAATGACCTGCCGCCGTATCTACCCCTCACCTCATTCCTTGGAATCTCGATCCGCTGTCACGGACAGTTGTTCGGACAACTCTATCTTGCCGAGAAGGTCTCGAGTGAGGGAACCACGACCCCGTTTACCGACCTGGATGAACAAATTCTGTTGATGTTGTCGGCGCAAACCGCCATTTCAATCGAGAACCTTCAATTACTCCAGGATTCCAAAGAGCAGGCCCTCCGCGACTCTCTCACCGGCCTCTTGAACCACTCGGCCTCGGTCGATGCGCTGAACCGGGAACTCTCCAGAGCCGACCGCGAGCGTGAAGGACTGGCGGTCATCATGGCCGACATCGATCATTTCAAGCGCATCAACGATACGTACGGTCACAGGGTGGGAGACGTCGTCCTTTGCGAGGTGGCCAAACGCATTCAGGAGGCAGCCCGCCGGTACGATTTGGTGGGACGCGTAGGAGGGGAAGAGTTTCTAATCATCCTGCCCGGATGCGACGAAGCCTCGGCATCGGAATTCGCTGAACGCATCCGGTTCGCCATCTGCGGCACATCCATCGATACCCAGGCCGGCCCTCTGGCGGTCACCGTCAGCATCGGCGCCACGACCTGGTCGAAGGACCAGCCTGCTGTCCCCCATCTACTGTGGGAAACGGCCGACCAGGCCCTGTACCGGGTGAAACAAAACGGACGCAACAGCATTGCATTCATGCCGCTGCCAGCCGGCGAGGATTGCCAGACCGCAGCCTGAGACTCAACTCGTGCGCAAGGGCGGCACTCACGTGAGTGACTCAGAGGAGATATTTAAAATGGACTTTCAGCAAGGCCGCAGCGACGCCCATCTTCAACTAACGAATGCTCCGCAACGCCACCACAGGACAAGTAGCCGAGTTTTCCAGGATGGTCAAAAACAGTGCCGGCACGGCTACAGAAACCAAGGGGATGAGGGCACGAAAGTCTAGATTGTTGCGGCCGTTCAAAAAGCTCGTCCGGCAAGGCCGCAGTGAGCAAACAGGCGAGTCGTACTCTTGCCTTGTACGTCGAGCTTGGAAGCGAAACGAGACCGCAGCCGACGAGGTTTTTCAACGGACGATTAAGGGTGGGAGGAGCACGCACCTAACCGAGGACGATTAGGTACGGCGGAGATCTCGGGAGGACTTTAGGCTTCCCAGTACAAGCTGGTCCTGCACACCATCCTCAGCACTCGACCTCCTCATGAACCATATTCCCTCGGGGCGTTAACTCCTCCCACGCAATCACGATAGGCCTCCAACCCCGGTGAGTCAAGTAAGGTGCGACGGGTTACTGTCCCTCTCTGATTTCTCTCTTGTGATGGACCGCCGAGGAAGCCTAGAATTCTCGGAAAACCTTTTTCCTCCTCCACCCTCACCCCGGAGGTGCCTCATGCCGACCTACGTCAGCCTCGTGAAATTCACCCAGCATGGCCTTCAAACCATGAAAGAGAAAGGCGTCGAGCGGGCTGAGTTGGTCAAGAAGCACGCCCAGACGCTCGGCGGCAATCTCGTCCAGGCCTACTACTGTTTGGGCGCATACGATGTCGTCGCCATTTGGGAGTTTCCGGACAACAAGACCGCCATGAAGGCCGCAGTGATGAACGCAGCGATGGGACACATCGAGATCATGACCATGCCAGCCATCGGCCGGGACGAGTGGAAAACCCTGCTTCACGAAACGCTCGGGGCAAAATAGTCATCATGACTCACATCACGGTGAACTTGATGTTCAGACAGCTGGCGACGGCGGCCCTCGCCGCCGTCGTAGGTCTTGGCTCGCTCCTGGTCCCTCCCGCCTTTGCCCAACAGGGGCATCATCACGAGCGTATGCCGAACGTCATGGAGTATCTCGATCGGCTCGATCGGCCTGAGCGCGACCAGGATCAAAAACCTGCGCAGGTCGTCGAGGCTCTCAGGCTGAAGCCTGGAATGAGCGTGGCTGATCTCGGATCAGGCTCGGGATATTTCACGCGGCGATTCGTGGAAGCTGTGACCGAAACCGGCAAGGTCTATGCCATCGATGTGGAACCGGAAGCCTTAAAGTATGTCGAAGAGAGCCTCGTCCACTTGCACCGGCCCTATACGATCGAATTCATCCTGGCGCGTCCTGATAATCCTAAATTGCCGGTCGAGTCCGTTGATCTCATCTTCGTCTGCAACACCTATCACCATTTGGAGGATCGCACCACCTATGTTCGCAATATGAAGTCAGCGTTGAAGCCGGGCGGTCGCATCGCGATCGTTGATTTCTATCACGACGCCCGATCCGGCGAGCTCGGCTTTCCCAAGAAACACCTCGTTCCCCGCGAGACTGTCGTGAAAGAATTCATCGCCGCCGGCTATTCGTTGCTTAAAGAACACACATTCCTGCCGAAACAGTACTTCATCGAGTTCGCACCGCAGTAAACGCACGTTCTTCTGCACGCTTCCCTCGCATCCTCACATCACAAGCATTGCGAAGAGCAAAAAATATTTTCGCGCATCGACGAATGCTGCACAAAATTGTCGATGATCAATCTAGTGACTCAACATCAAGAAAATGGTGGATTGAAAGAACAATGACGCATCTTCATGAAATTTCAGCAGACCCAAAAATACATCGTTTTCTGGCTCCCCAGCTTCTGTGGATAACTCTGTGTATGAAGCGCGTTTTATGTGAGAAAAGACCCACAAGCAGAGATGTCGGACCAGTTTGCCTAAATTTTAGGCATTGTGCCCCGTTGAATCGACCCCCTATATTTTGTGGCTTGACGGCTCATTTTTTTCCTTTTCCACAATTCCTGCTATCAAGGGAGAAGCATCGGTTAATACGCTGACAGCAAATCGGGCAAATACGTATTAGCAAGGCTGAAAGAGTGCAGTTATGCACAGCGAATCGGCTTTCCTGTGGAAAGAAGCCCTAGGGGTCTTCACGAAAAAGCCCTCATTTTGGCTGAAATTCCTGGGATAAGGCGGGTCGATAGGAAGGCGACGCATATTCCAATTCTGAGCTTAACGGCGTCCACCAAGCGCTGCGCTGGATTTCTTTCTCTTCAATATTCTCGATCGACTGCCTGATCGCCGAGAAGAATGCCACCGGATCCTCCAGATCGCGGTCGGTCAGTTGAAACTCGCTGACCAGGGCACCATCGTTATCCACGATAATCAGCCGAGAACCTTGTTTAACTGTGACACCTTTCTCAGCGTCATCCGTTGAGAGCCGGAGGGATGATGCATTGCTCCACATGTTCTCAGATTTGCGATCTCCGGCCCAAACGCCCCGGCATCACTCCCGTCCGATCTCGTAAATCAACGTGACGGTCGCCTCGACTTTCATCTCACCGGAAAAGATCGGCGGCTCCCCGCCGCCGGCATCCATCGCGACCATTGACCGTGAGGATGTGGCCATCGGACGGATGACGTGACCACCTTCATTCGCACTCATCAGTCGAATCAGCTTGACCTTCAATGCCTCGCTCAGCGCCGTCGCCTTCTCGCGCGCCCTCGATGCGGCCTGCTTCAACGCACTCAGCTTCGTCTGCTGTTCGTCGCGGAGCGCCCAGTGCAGCCCCTGAAAGTGATTCGCTCCCGCCGCCAACGACTCCTCGATCACCGTCGCCACCTTCTCCAGATTGCGCACTTCGACCGTCACGGTATTGCTCACCTGATAGCCGATGATCTCCGGTGGTGCGGGCGGCACATCCGTCGGGCGTTTCGGCGGTGGTTTGTATTGCGGCGATACGGTAAAGGACGATGTCTGGATGCGCTCCTTCTCAATCTGCAACTCCCCCAGCCTCGCCGTCACCTTCTGCATCACCTGATTGTTCAGCCGCTGTGCCTCCATGAGCGACTTGCCGGCCGTCTCCATACCGAACGTCACGAATGCCGTATCCGGCGCAATTGCCACCTGGCCGGTGCCGCTCACCGTCAACGTCGGCGTCTCGGGCTTTGTTTCGCCATGAGCCTGCACCGTCATCGGAAACGTCACAAGAACCATCAGCAGTACAACAACGACCCTGCGCTTTCCCATCATGACAGGCTCCTCTTCAGCTTGCCGGTTGCTTCTTCAACGTAAAATTCAACGTCCGGCTCGCAGCGCCGCCGAGGGAATTATGCGCTTTCCCGACCAAAGTGAGCTGTCCTCCGCCGAAAAGCCAGTTTTCCTTGCAGCCCGACTTGCCGAATTCCACCACATACACCAGCGAGGCTCTGATGGGCACCTTATTCTCCTGGTCGGGAACCGGCTTGGTCTCCTGATTTTCGATCTGGAACTTCTTGTTCTCGACCTGGCCGCCCTGTGCGCAGGTAAAGTGGACGTCGCCGCTGAGGGTGACATCTTTCACCCCGCTGTTCAGATCTTCTACGGCGAGCGTCACAACAAATTGATTGCTGGAGGGCACCTCAAGCGAATGACCATCCTTGGTGATCTCTCCCCGCTCCTTCGTCTGCATGTTGTACGTCTGCCAGATCATGGTGGGAGGAGAGGCATCAGAGCCGGGAATCGCCACTCTCGGGACCGGCTGAGGACAGCCGGCCAAGGAAAGGCCCAAGACGAACAGGAATACGGGAAGTCCAAGTCGCACCGGATGCAAA
>JAWOMO010000027.1:0-15123 GCA_033852435.1 Nitrospira sp. | reverse complement strand
AGCGAGAAGCTCCGGGCGGTCGAAGAGGCGTCGGCCCCCGGCATGACCGTCTCGTATATTGCCCGCAAGTATGGTATGGCTCCGAGCCTCTTATTCAAATGGAGGCGACTGATGACCGAAGGGGGCCAGGAAGCCGTCCGCGCCGAGGACCAGGTCGTTGCGGCGGCGGAAGTGCGGGAACTCAAGCGCCAGATTCGGGAGCTGGAACGCTTGCTGGGTAGAAAGACGCTCGAGAATGAGATCCTTCGTGAGGCCTTGGCACTCGCCAAGTCAAAAAAACTGCTCTCGCACGCACCTTGGCGGCCCGAGGAGGATACCCGATGAAAACGATCGCGGACACGCTGGGGTGGCTCGCTCGAATTTGGTCGAGCAAGTGCACCGACCATCGCGGCGCCGGTCGGCCTATCGCAAGGCCGATGATGCTGGGCTGCTGCCCCTGCTTCGGGCGATTGTGGATGAGCGGCCCACTTATGGCTATCGCCGCGTCGGCGCGCTGCTGAGCCGCCAAGTGGCCATGCTCGGCAAGCCGCCCGTCAATCATAAGCGCGTGTACCGGCTCATGCGGCAGAACGGACTCTTGCTGGCCCGCCACACCGGAACCGGCCGGCAGCGCTCGCATGACGGCGTGGTCCGGACCCTTCGGTCGAACCTGCGCTGGTGTTCGGATGCCTTTGAAGTCCCGTGTTGGAATGCGGAGACAGTCCGTGTGGCCTTCGTGCTCGATACCTGCGACCGGGAAGTCATTACGTGGACTGCGACCACGTCGGGCATCGCTGGCGAGCATGTTCGCGATCTGATGGTCGAGGCGGTCGAGCGCCGCTTCGGATCTGTGGCCCGGACGCCCCACGCTATCGAATGGCTGGCCGACAATGGGAGCGCATATACCGCCCACGAGACGGTGGCCCATGCCCATGCGCTGGGGCTGGTGCCCTGCTTCACCCCCGTGCACAGCCCGGAGTCCAATGGCATGGCCGAAAGCTTCGTCAAAAGCTTCAAACGGGATTATGTCTTCCTCCATGCGCGGCCGGATGCGCGCAGTGTTCTGAAGCAGCTGGCTGCCTGGTTCGACGATTACAACGAGGTGCGACCTCATCGCGGGTTGCGGATGCGCTCCCCACGGCAGTTCATTCGCAGCCAATTATCCACCGCCACGTGTCCGGTTTAATGGGGGCAACTCCAGAGGAGCTCCACAGAGTCAGGAAGCCAAGTCAAATTTCGCTCCCGGTTTTACTCCCGGTTTGAAATCTAATTCAGTCGCATTTCTTCAACCTCGTCTGGCATTCCATAACCTAAGAATCTCATCTCCTTACAAGAGATTTCATACTCTTTCACATTTAATCGTTATCTGTCGCATTTGGCTCCGAATCGACTTCTAAGCTGAGGGTCGCTGGTTCGATTCCAGCCGGGCGCACCAGTTTTTCAAGAGGTTCCGCCATCCCCCCGCTCGAGACCGCACCCCATTGTGCTACTTTTGTGCTACTTTCTCGCCGCAGTCGATCCAGCACCTCGGCGCCTCCGCGCAAACTCTCCGGCTGATGATGCGCGTAGCGCAACACCATCGAGATCGTTTTCCACCGGCCCAACTTCTGGACCGTGTAGACATCGACGCCGGCCTGAATGAGCCGAGTGGCAAAGGTGTGCCGGAGGTCATGGAACCGAAACCGCGTGATTCCCGCCTTCCGCATTGCCGGATAGAATGCCCGTAACAGATTGCGTGCATTCCGTCGGTGGTCCGCCCCGTTGACAAAGACAAAGGTGGCGTGGCTTGTCCGCACCGCAGCACGGGCCTGTAACACCGCCATCGCCGTGTCATTGATCGGCAACGTATCCCGCGCGCCGTTCTTCTGCTCCAGGATCGTGAGTGTTCGTCGCACCAGGTCCACGTGGGACCATTGCAACGTGAGAATTTCCCCGCGTCGCATTCCCGTATGAAGGGCGAACAGGATGATCTCCTGGAGCCAGGGTGGGGAGGCGGCGAGCAGCCGCTGTTCTTCCTCCGTGGTCAACCAGCGCTCGATGAGGTTGCGGACTTTCTCCTTGGCGATCTTCAGCACAGGATTGTCGGTTGCCCATTCCCATTCCCGCTCCGCGAGCTTGTAGGCGTGGCCTAACAAGCTGAGCTCGTCGTTGAGGGTCTTGGGCGCCACGCCCTGGGCGCGGCGTCCTGCTTTATATTCCGCGAGCCGAGCTGGGCGAAGCTGATCGAGCGGGACTTCACCGAACGCACGCAGCAAATGCGCAGCCAGACTCTGGTCCCGGCGGTGTGTGCCTGCCGCCTTATTCGGGGCCGAATAATCTCGCAAATAGCGTTCGAGCAAGTCCTTCACCTGTTTCTGTTGCACGACCGGCCGCTCACACCAGGAGCCCTCGGCGACCAGGCCCCGCACCTTGAAATAGATCTGCTCCGCCAGCTTTCGGTCCGTCACCTCCGTCGACCGACGAATCTGCCGCCCCTGATAACTAAACCGCATCCACCAGATAGGTCCTCGCCTATACAGAGCCATCATTCTCCCCCTTTCGTGTGGCCCTGTCTTGGTCTGGTTTCCCGCGGGACGGAGTATAGACCTCATGTTTGGCCTGAGCAATCAGGGTGTCTACGTGATCGGCGCCATGTCGGCGCCGGCACGGAGTTGGCTCTGGCCGTGGTGCCGGCACCGTCCCGGATGATGCCTCTTCCTGGCTCGTCCGAAACGCCTGCAGCCACTCTTCAATGACGTCACGCTGGAATCGGATCACCCCATGGATCTTCAGCGCGGGAATTTTCCCCTGTTCCACCCAGAGATAGAGCGTGGATGGCTTGAGATTGAGCCAAGCAGACACCTCTTTGATATCCATCAGCGCCATACCCGTCAGCTCACGGCTAGTTCACACGCCGGTGATTCTCGTACTGCTGGCTCGCTAGGATGGACCATCTCATCTTGTTTCACGATCGGACGGCTAGGGCGCACCCGCCGACGGCGAACGGGCTGTGGGGTCGGCTCCTCCGAGCTCGTCGGAGCCTGGGTCTCCGAAGAGGTGCCGTCTTCGTTCGTTTGAGTGTCGGGCTGAGGCGGGGGCTGTATCCCGAAATAGGCGCACATCTGCTTGATCAGAGCGTCCTTCACCCACGGCCAGGTCGCTTCAGCAACTGGCAACGCAAGCGTGAGACATTGGTTGAGCAGGCGCTCTCTCTTGGCGCTCTGGATTTGCTCAATTCGTGCCGCCCAGTCTAAGAGAGGCCGCTCGATCGCGGCCTCGATCGTCTCGTTGGCCTGTTGTTCCGTCTCGTCACCGACCAGTAAAGTCTCCAGCCGTGCTCGGACTTCCCATTCGAGCAAGGGCAGGGCCCGGAATGGGATGCCTTGTGATGAGGCCGTTTTCAACGCCCGGGATATGCCCAGTTCGACAAGGGCGGTTTTGCGTGTGGTTCGCCCCGCTCGCGTGTCGGATTCTTGTTGGCGGCGGAGGGCTTCCTGATGCTGCCTTTCGCTCTTGCGATCTCGCTGATTCTGTTGCTGTTGGAAATGGGGCGCAAAGATCCGGTCCCGAATGGCTGTTCCCCGAAGGGTTAGCACGGCCTGCGACAGCTCGTCGATCGTCAAGACGCCGAGTTCGTCGAGGATTGCGACCTTTGCCGCGGCGGCCATTTCCGGTGTGACGAGCCCTTCCAGCGGCTGATAGCGATCGACAAGACGGGAACAGAGCTCCGTAAGCAACGCCTCCCGTTTTTGTTTCGCTCGCGTGGCCTCGTCTGGGCCGGCCAGCTGCTGGGTGATCTGCTGGGTGACTTGGGCCAGGAGACCGGCAAAAGGGTTAGAGTCCATCGCCGTCTCATGGGGTGCGACGGGGTCTTGGTGCAGGACAGTCGAGTTACCAAGAGCAGGGCCTATTGGTTGCTTCCGCGTCTTGGTGCCGTTTTTGGCTTTCTTATAGTTCGGGCACCATCGAAGATGCGCTTTCACCGCCTGCGTGTTCTGAAACTCTCGCTCGCAGAAATTGCAGCGACACATGGGATCGCTCCTTTCCCAACCCTACGAGGTGGATGAACGAGCAAGCACTGTTATAAGTTCCAATAGAAAACGTTGTCTGATCCGACGCGGGTGGTGTAGGGTTGAGATGGCCCCCGCACGGATCGATGAGCCGCGCTCAGTAAACCATGATCCCAACCAGTTGTGGATGGAGTGAAAGCCCCTCTTTTTTGGACATCGCGATGGACGCCACGATTCGGAAAGAAATCGAGGATATAAAAGCCGATCCCGATTTTGTCGAGTTTGTCCTGGCTTGGCATGGAGAGATCGGTGCGACCACTGATGTGCCCTTTGCCGCGGAACAACAGTCACCGGCCTACCAAAAGAAAATTAAACGGTGGACGCAACGAGATTTTGGGGTCCAGTGGCGTTTCTACTGGCGAGTGATCCGAGACGAATGTTGGAAAGCGAGACGACGGATGGTGCGACAGCGGTATCTCTTCAAGATGGAGCCACGTGGTGCCAATCCGAACCACCGCCCGCGCAAGGAAGGACGATGGAGCGCGATCTTTGATCTACGGAACTATTTTGAAAAAATGACGGGACGGCCTCACATGGGCCTTCTGGGGCGGCTGTTTTACCCCAACCAGGACGAAGTCACGTTCAACGCGGAATGGCACAACCGGCAAGCTTGGTTCAAGGACGAGAACGAGATGGACCGTCTTGAGCAACTCGAGCTCTTCTACAAACACAATCGTGCCCGGATTCTCGAAACGCTCCGCACAAGAATTCCTTTCTATGCAAAGTGGGAATCGGTCACGTCACCAATGGGCCCGTCTAGCCCATCTAATTGATTACCTGGGGCGCAAACTTCTTCCAATCTTCATTGAAAAACGGTGCAACCGGCCATGTGCGTGATGCCTTAGGCTGTTGCCTAGGCAGGGGATGCCTAAGGCATGCGGACTGGGAAAAGGGGGTTTAGATTCTCAGAGTGTTGAAACAGGTTCACCTCTCTCATCCTGGCATTCCGTAAGCAGGTGTACTAAATCAAATGGACCTCGCCTTAAAAGGGCGTTCGAGGCCGAAAGTGAGCGGATGCGATTGAGTGTGACGCAGTGTGACGTTCTCATTGAAAACGTGAGGGTTCTCGCCTGCGCGAGTGCGATGGAGGGAGATTACCTTTGACCCTGTACCGGGAGAAAAATCGGGAGTCGAACCCCACTGAAAAACCTACCGACCGCTCCTTCACCCTCGAAGCAGTAGCGCTTTTCCTCCCCCACGACCTTGCGCCAGACCCGAGTGCGTTTTGGGAGGAGCTTCCGCAGAAGTTGCCGCGTCTGTGCTGGGTACCGCTGCGCGAGCGACAAGCGTTGATTCGGTCGAGTCCTAGTCGCGATCCGTGTCATGCTGCCTTGCTGATTCAGGTATAAAAAGGACTGTATGATTGGCCAGCCCGTGGCGCCAGCATGTGATTAACGTTGGTGCCATCGGATGCAATTACTGCTTGGTGCAGGCAACTTCCCACAGAGCGTGATTAATACTATCAGGTTCAACTGGTACCCAGTGGCCTCTGTCTACGTATGCACCAGTCGATTCACCGGTTCCCATATTTCCCCAGAAATCCGTGAGCGCAAGCAACCGAAGGCGCTTTTCCGTGCAGTCGAATTGCTTTTGGATCTTCGTAGACGAAAATCGGCTGGGGCTCCTCCCTCCTTGCATTGTCTTAAAATCAATTAATTGCCACATCGTCACCAGATTCCCTTTTCTGTGAATGGTGTCTGGATCGAAGTACACAGTCATGATTCCTGCTAATCGATTGTCTTTCTCAACCGCAATCCACTCGGCATAGGCCGGTCCACTACTCAACACCAGGAACGTGGTCAGTAAGCAGAAACCTGAAATGTAGGCGAGAGGCAGCTTGAGGAATGGTCCTGCCTGGTGGGCCACAGCGCATCGCTCGTGGATATGAGAGAAGCGTCGAAGCGTGAAAGGCATGATTGACCAGGCAGGAGGTTTTGTACCACCTACCATGTGAGCGTACCTTTGCTGCGGGTGTCAAGTACGACACAATCTCCTCATTTAGCGGCAAAGTATGAATTTGCGGAAGTCGATGTGCGGGATAGCCGAAGCCACTCGTAGCTGGCGAACTCGAGGACGGGATGCGAAACAACGAGGATAGGTTTGCCCTACCAGGTTCCTTCGGCGTGTCGGTCTAAGGAGTCGATCGAGGCGATGTCTTCGGAGCGGATGAGGGGGCGGAACGGGTTCGCTCCGCTTCTTGCTCCGCCAGTTTCTTTTTGATGTCGTCCAATTCCCTCCGTAGCCCGTCTAGATCTGCCTCTCGCTGAGTGAGTTCCCCCTTCGTAGGCGTCGGTGGTTGAGCGGCAGTCGGTCGCATGTCCGATGCGGCAGGCATTGTGGCAAGCACGTCGTAATCGATTACTAGAGTGGCGTCAGTTGAACGAGCATCGCGATAACTGTCCGGCCGTCTTGCCGATTCCGGGATAAATAGGATCGTGTGTGATGCTGACGGCCCACCGGCTCCGTACCGGGACACGGCGATGAGCCAGGGCATGGTCAGATACAGTGACCCTCCGTAGGCGTAGAGCGAGCCCTTCTTCGATTCTGCGGGCGCGGCCGTTTTACCGAAGTGAAACCCAACCTGTTGGTCCGACGCAGCTCTGGTGAGCCCCTCGACCAGGAGGGGCGCCAGGTACTCAACGTCCTCGTCCCCAAACACTCGAACAGCCTCTGGCTTGCCGCCGACCAGGTTTCCCAAGAACCCTCGGTTCTCCTTGACGACCACGCCGCGAAGGACCCGGGCCATCGTGTCGATAGGTAGTTTGATTGGGTGGGCAGCTTGAAAGGATCGATCGGGAATGCGCTCGAGGTAGATCCTTCCCCGATCGGATTCATGCAACGTCAAATCTAATTCCGGGCCGGTGGCACAGGCGAAAGAGCCCGCCAAAAAGCCAGTCAGCAGGGCGACGGCAAATTCCTGTCGGAGCAACATGTGAAAACCTCATCAGCAATGGTCAACGGAGTCTAGCACAGGATGGGGGCGGCAGGAACTATGACCGTCCATCTTCGGACTCGAAACTACCCCCTTGACACGAGGAGACACGACCTCTTATAAGTACGTCCAATTTGCGGTCGGACTGCTTGGACAACGAAGTCCAAGCTTTCAAGACCGAGTTATAGACAAGGACAATGACGTCCTTTTGGTCCAAGAACTGGACCGGAAGGGCGTTTTTTTTTGACTACATTCGGGCAGGCTGAATGACGATAGTGCGATTGAACCGAATGGCGGAAAAAACCGAGAAGCAGCCATGCGGGGGCGAATGGCGGCTGAGAAGCGAGGTGCATACAGTGGCTGGTGGGAATCGATGTGGAAGTTAGAGGCGAAAGGACGGGGAAGGGCTGGAGGGATGCGCACAATGGCGTGCGTGGCGACGACGTCGTCGTGGTGAGAGAAGCAAGGCAAGTGAGCAACGGACTCACGAACCGGACACGGGAGGCCGGTCACCATGAAGGCAGATCAAAAAAGAGTGTGGGGAAAGTTTTTAATTGCGTGGGCCACCATGGCGCTCGTGGCTGGAATAGCATCCCCGCTGCCAAGTGCTTACGCAGCTGGCATCATCAAGAGCGAGGACGGGGACCTGTGGATTTCTCTGGGAATGGGTATTCGTGGCGGGATGGCGGCGGTGGAAAACGGGTCAGCGAATGGTGGGAGTTACAACAACAGTTTCGGGATCGCCAACGCTCGTATCTATATCAACGGGGGAATCACTAAGGTCATCAAGTTTGAGTTCAACACCGAATGCTTTGATTGTAATGGTCAGGGGGGCAATCCGTTTGGTCAAACATCCAATGGCGGGAACGGTACAGTTAATATCGGTTTGCTCGATGCGATCGGGAAGTTCGAGTTTAATCAGCATGTGAACTTCTGGGCCGGGCGTTTGCTGGTGCCAGCATCGCGCGGCGAGCTGAATGGTCCGTTCTACTCAGCGGTCTTCGAACAGTATAAGACGCCATTCGAATCCGCAGACTTCGCCGGGAAATTCGGCACTGGCGGAGCTGGTGTCTATGGCCGTGATAACGGCGCGGTTTTCTGGGGCCAAGTCGACCCAGGGTATGGTCATTTGCAATATAGCGTCGGGGTGTTCACGGGACTCCAGTCAAGCTCAACTGTAGGACCTAATCAACAAAACAGCTTCTTGTATGCAGGACGCCTCACCTACAACTTCTTGAACCCAGAGAAGAATCCTGGTTACTACACTAGCGGGACCTACTACGGCAAAGCCGGTGATATTCTCGCGCTCGCATTTGCGGCGCAATATCAGAAACATGGTGCCGGAACAATAACTAATCAGGCCGATCTGACTTACCTTACCTCCGACCTCCTGTTTGAGAAACCACTCGGTAACAGCGGGGACAAGGGCGTGATTACGGTCAATGCTGAGTGGCAACAGTTCTTTGCAAATTACAACAACTCGTCAACGACCGGCGCCTTTGCGCCGGCCATTCAGGCCACTCCTAATGGCTGCTTCTGTATGTTTGACGGGCATTCCTACTACGCGACCGGCATGTATCTATTTCCGGATAAAGTAGGGATTGCGGGATTGATGGGGCAATTTCAGCCCTATGCCAGATATACGTCCGTTGTGCCTAATAACAGCGCCAATCGTCAGGAAACGGAAGTTGGCACCAACTACATTGTTGCCGGTCATAATGCGCGCCTTTCGGCATACTGGCAGTACGGCAATCTGTCCTCCCTAGGCACGAATTACGCCGACAATGCGACGGGTCATCATGCAAATGCTTTCAAGGTGGCCTTCCAGGTCCAGTACTAAGAAGACGAGTTGTAACTAGAACTTCTCTGTGTTTGGGCAAGCCAATGATGGGTTGTTTTATCACGCGCACCGGGTTCATCTCTGTTTTAGAGACGATGATCCCTTGCGAGAGAGGGCTAACACTTTCTATGAATAGGCGCAAAGTGTGCTGACCAAACGGAGTGACGCGTGGGCAACGACATCCATCGATTCGGGAAAAATGCAAGAGAATGACCAGAGTGACAGTTTCTAAAAACGGCACACAATTTCATGTTAGCAAAAGGAGTCTGACGATGTCACAAGACCATGCTGATAAAACAGCGATCGAGACGGAGAGCAAGAACATCATCGAAGCAGGTTCATCCCGTAGGGAATTTCTTGTGCGGGGCGCCCGGGTTACAGCTGGAGTCGGGATTGCCGCATTACTAGGCAATTTGGGGAACTGGGTCCTCTCTTATGGGGCAGATAAGGAACCGATCAAGATCGGAGTTCTTCACTCGTTGAGCGGCACGATGGCAATCAGCGAAGTGTCGTTGCGGGATGTGGTTCTGATGGCCGTGGAGGAGATCAACGCCAAGGGAGGCGTACTGGGACGTCAAATCAAGCCGGTTGTGGTCGATCCGGCGTCCAACTGGGATCTCTTTGCCGAAAAAGCCAAACAGTTGTTGCTGGAGGACAAGGTGGCGGTCGTTTTCGGCTGCTGGACCTCGGTCAGCCGAAAGTCTGTCTTGCCGGTCTTTGAAAAAAACAACGGGCTGCTGTTTTATCCGGTTCAATACGAAGGTGAAGAGTGTTCTAAGAACGTGTTCTACACCGGTGCCGCGGTGAATCAACAGGCCGTGCCAGCGGTGGAGTATTTGATGAGCAAGGAGGGTGGAGGCTACAAGAAGTTTTATCTGCTCGGAACAGATTATGTCTATCCTCGCACCACCAACAAAATTCTGCGTGCCATGTTGCTCGCCAAGAAAGTGCCGGTGGCCAATATCATGGAAGAGTACACGCCGTTCCACCATCAGGATTACCAAACCATCGTCGGCAAGATTAAAAAGTTCTCGGCCGGCGGCGGAGCAGCTGTGATCAGTACAATCAACGGCGACAGCAACGTGCCGTTCTACAAAGAATTTGCTAATCAAGGTCTGCGTGCAGAGGACGCGCCCATCATGGCTTTCAGCGTAGCGGAAGACGAATTGCGCGGCATGGACACCTCGTCGCTGGTCGGGCATCTTGCAGCCTGGAACTACTATCAGAGCGTGGATACGCCGCAGAATAAGCCGTTTGTCGCGAACTTCAAAACCTATTGTAAGAAGAACAATTTGCCCGACGGCGACAAACGGGTCACCGACGATCCGATTGAAGCGGGCTACTTCGGCGTGCATGTCTGGAAGCAAGCGGTCGAAAAGGCTGGGGCAATCGAGGTGGACAAGGTCCGAAAGGCGGTCTATGGGCAGAAATTCCTGGCGCCTGGCGGAGAGATCATGATGGACACCGCAAACCAGCACACGCATAAACCTGTGCTGATCGGCGAGATTCTGAAGGACGGCCAGTTCAAGGTTGTGTGGCGATCGAAGGGGTTGGTCAAGCCGGAACCCTGGAGCGAGTATACGAATCCGGATAAAGGCTGTGACTGGATCAATCACCAGGGGACTTATCAGAAGAAGGCCTAAGAAGATGACAGCCTTCTTCCGATCGGCCTGGCTGCTCCGCTCCATACCCCCACGGGTTTCCATTGGGCGGCCAGGTCATCGATCGGTAAGGTGAGAGAACGCCGAGGGCGTGGGGGTATAACCAGGTGAAGCACCGATTACATATAGGAACGATGCCCTGTGTGGTGGCCATCGCTCTTTTCGGCGGGGCTGAATTCGCGCGGGCAGTTGAACCGCCTGTCGTGCGGGTGCCGTCTGTGACTTCGACGGCAGGGCCATTGACCCTGATGGACGTGAAGGCGCTCACGGAGGGTCTGGCAAGTGACGAGCCTGCCGTTCATGACCAGGCGTTTCGTACCATCATTGAGGCCGGTGACGCGTCGCTCTTAGCGTTACTCGAGACAGCCTTGGCCGACGCAGACCGTGTGACGCGTATGGCGGTGAAGCCGGTCAAGGATCTCCTCAAGAATAAGCTCAATCTGGCCAGCGAGATAGACGAGGTCCGACGGTCCGCGGCGGCGGATCTCGGCACCTCCGGGCAGCTCAGTGCCGTGGCTTGGCTCGAACAGGCGGCCTCCAAAGAATCAAAGCCGTGGGTTCGGTATGCGATGGAGGAGAGTGCGGCACTGCTTCAACTGACCGGAGGAGAAAGTGCTCTGAAGGCGCGTGCGGCCACCACACTCGGCGAATTGCGGAGCCAGAATGGCTTACCGGCGCTGAAAGAGTTCGTTCAGCAGGTGTCGAGCGATCCCGCGTTGAGCGAGGCGAATCAGCAAGGGCTTCGTGCAGCCAATGCGGCCATTGAGCAGATTGAACTCTGGGGTACCTGGGCCAATGTGTTTGAGACGGTGTTTCGCGGGATCAGTCTCAGTTCGATTCTTCTGATCATGTCCTTGGGATTAGCCGTCGTCTTCGGCTTGATGGGTGTGATCAACATGGCTCATGGGGAGCTGATGATGGTCGGCGCGTATGCCACGTTTGTCACGCAAGAGCTGTTCAAAGCCCATCTGCCTCACAATATATTCGAAGCGTATTTTCTCGTCTCGCTGCCGGTATCGTTTCTGGTGGCCGGACTGTGCGGCCTGATTCTGGAGGCGACCGTCATCCGGTTTCTCTATGGGAGACCGCTGGAAACCATGCTGGCCACATGGGGTGTCAGTCTCGTGTTAATCCAGCTGGCTCGAGTGTATTTCGGTGACCTCACGGCGGTGGTGGCTCCCTCATGGCTGAGCGGCGGGGCCCAAGTGATGGTCGGCGTCTATTTACCCTACAATCGGCTGTTCATCATCGGCTTGTCGATCCTGTGTGTGACGAGTACCTATGGCCTACTCTTTCATTCGAATCTGGGTCTGCGGGTGCGGGCCGTCATGCAGAATCGCAACATGAGTTCCTGTCTGGGCATCCCGACAAGGAAGGTCGATGCCTATACCTTTGCGTTTGGATCAGGACTTGCCGGGCTGGCCGGGTGTGCATTGACTCTCGTGGGGAATGTCGAGCCAGGTCTCGGGCAGAATTATATCGTCGATTCGTTTATGGTGGTGGTCACAGGAGGGGTCGGTAAGCTGGCGGGGACGATTGTCGCTGCATTGGGCATCGGGAGCTTGAATAAGTTTCTCGAGCCCAGTTTTGGGGCCGTATACGGGAAGGTCCTGATTCTAGTTCTCGTGATTCTGTTCCTGCAACGGCGGCCTTCTGGGCTCTTTGCCATCAAAGGTCGTCAGGCAGATTAGAGGGGATCCCGGATCATGGGTGAGACGACTGTCGGTGGCCAGCCAAAGATTGAACGAGAGGGACTCACTTTCTGGCTCATCGGTCTCTTCCTGCTGATAGTCCTTCCGGCCTTGAACGTCCTCCCTGCGGAAGGGGCCTGGCTGTATGTCTCCGACTTCACCCTGAATCGCTTCGGCAAGTTCCTCGCTTTCGCCATTCTCGCGCTGGGCCTCGACCTAATATGGGGCTACACCGGCATTCTCAGCCTCGGTCACGGCGTCTTTTTCGGCATCGGGGCCTACTGCATCGGCATGCACCTAATGTTAACCATCGGCACGGAAAGCGTCTATGGCAGCAACTTGCCCGACTTCATGGTCTGGAACCAAGTGAAGGAACTCCCCTTCTTCTGGAGGCCGTTCTATAGTTTTCCCGCGGCAGTCCTAGGGGGAATTCTTGTGCCGATCCTGTGCGCGCTGGTCTTTGGATTCTTGGCGTTCCGCAGCCGAATCAAGGGGGTCTATTTCGCCATCATCACCCAAGCCGTCGCGCTCTCAGCCTGGCTCGTCTTTAATCGGAACGAAACGAATCTCGGCGGCACCAACGGCCTGACCGACTTCAAGCAGATTCTCGGATTTCGGCTGAGCGAACCGGGCACGCAGCGGCTACTCTATATCATCACGGTACTCGCTTTAGGCGGCGCCTATTTCCTCTGCCGATGGATCATCCGGTCACGAACGGGGAAGGTCTTGGTGGCGATAAGAGACAGCGAACAACGGGTGCTCTTTTCGGGCTACTCGCCGTCCACGTATAAATTATTTGTGTTTGTCGTCTCGGCGGGACTAGCAGGTCTTGCCGGCATGCTCTACGTGCCCCAGGTCGGGATTATCACGCCGGCGCAAATCGGAGTACTGCCATCGCTTGAAATGGTGATTTGGGTGGCAGTCGGAGGACGTGGGACGCTCGTTGGTGCGATTATCGGCGCCGTCGGCGTCAACTTTGCCCGCAGTATGCTGACGAACTACTTTCCGGAACTCTGGCCTTTCTTTCTCGGCGGATTATTTATCGCGGTCGTCCTGGTGTTTCCAGACGGGCTTGTCGGTTTTGCGTGTCGCCTCAATATTGAGTTGGTCCGAAAGATGACGGGACTAGGGAAGCCCTCAGCTACCTCAGAGGGCGTGCAGCCGTGAGCGACAAGGGATCGATCATTTATTTGGAAGCCGTCATTGTCGATTACGATGGCTTCAAGGCGCTGAACAACCTGAACTTTTTCGTCAACTTTAACGAACTCCGCGTCGTCATCGGGCCGAACGGGGCGGGCAAGACAACGTTGCTCGATGTCATCTGCGGTAAGACGAAACCGGCCAGCGGCCGCGTCATTTTTGGAAAGGATATCGATCTGATCGGGAAGCGTGAAAACGAGATTGCAAAACTTGGCATCGGTCGCAAATTTCAAGCGCCGTCGATTTACGGCAACCTGACCGTTTGGGAAAACCTGGATCTGTCGCTGAGGCGCGACAGCAAAGGCGTCTTCGCCACCCTGATGGGCAAGCCGACTGCCGCAGAGAGGGCGAAGATCGATGAAACTCTCGCGACGATCGGGCTCAAAGATGCGTCCATCCGGCGAGCCGGGTCGCTGGCCCATGGGCAAAAGCAGTGGCTCGAAATCGGCATGGTCATCCTGCAGGACCCCGTGCTCTTGCTCGTCGATGAACCGGTCGCCGGCATGACGGATAAGGAAACGGAACAGACCGGTGTACTCTTGCAGACGCTATCCGAGAAACATGCGGTCATCGTAATCGAGCACGATATGGAGTTTGTTCGGCAGATCGCGAGGACGGTGACGGTGCTTCACGAAGGGACCGTCATCTGCGAAGGGACCGTCGATAAAGTGCAGGCTGACGATCGGGTTCGCGAAATTTATTTAGGCCGCCAAAAAGTAACGCATGCATAGCAGGATGTTGAAAAGTGCCCCCAGCATCGCTCTCGGCTCGACAGGATCCTCAATGTACCCCAGAGGATACGCTTCCGGTCTTTTCTTGCTTGTGGCCTTGCCGGAAGCCTGTTTGAACATTCTGTGGAACCATTCGAAGTAATACCATGTTGCAGCTTGAAAAGGTCAACGTCTACTACGGCGAAAGCCATATCTTACGGGACGTATCGTTTTCGATGGAGGCAGGGCAAGTCGCCTGTCTCATGGGGCGGAATGGCGTGGGCAAGACCACGACACTGAAAACCGTTATGGGATTGCTGCCGATCCGATCGGGCCGAGTCCAGGTCGGCGAGACGGATATCACCAAGGAAGCGACAGACCGGCGCGCGAAGCTGGGGTTAGCTTATGTGCCGCAGGGCCGGGAAATCATCCCCCATCTCACCGTGCGAGAAAACTTACAGCTGGGTTTTTGGGCGCGATCCAGTGCATCCAATGGGACGACCGAGAAAGCTGCGTTCGAGGAGGTGTATCAACTGTTTCCCAAGCTCACACAGATTCTCGATCGGCCAGGCGGGGTGCTGAGCGGTGGCGAGCAGCAGCAGCTCGCAATCGGGCGTGCGCTGTTGTCCGATCCCAAAATCCTCCTGCTCGATGAACCGACCGAGGGCATTCAGCCATCCGTGGTGGATCAGATTGAAGACGTGATTATTGGATTCAAGAACCAGAAGCGCTTTGCGATCTTGCTGGTGGAACAGGGCTTGCACTTCGCCGCGCGCCTTGCTGATGCCTATGTGATCATGGCAAAAGGGGCGGTAGTGGCAGCAGGTAAGACAAGTGAGCTGAGTGCGGAAGAGGTGAGGCGGCATTTGGTCGTGTGAGCGGGAGTCTGCGCCTCTGTCTCCTTGGCTCGCTGCCTGTGCACGCCAGAACCGACTTGATTGCGACGATGCTGGGGGTGCTCAGGTACTGTGCGCAGGAGAGGACACTGACTCAGCTTCCTGATCAAGGTCGGAGAGAGGGAATCATGCATCTGACACCGAGAGAACAAGAGAAGCTCATGA
>JAWOMO010000137.1:0-6689 GCA_033852435.1 Nitrospira sp. | reverse complement strand
GTGGCCGGCTGTGCCAGTTACTATCGGGTGAATGATCCAGCCGGAACGAGGGAGTACTACACGACGGATATCGATCAGACCAAGACGGGCGCAATCACTTTCAAAGATGCAAAGGGCGGCGGAGTTGTGACGCTGCAATCGTCGGAGGTCAAGGAGATTTCCGAGGAGGAGTTCAAGGCGGCGGTGAAGCCCGAGGAGACAAAGAGCAAGTAACCCAGGTCACGCGGGGGATGACGCAGCACGCCTCAAGCGGTTCGGTGTATCCGGGTGGACTCTCGGAATGGTGGCGAATGTATCTTCGGCATCGCTATGCAGTCCTGTTTTATTCGCTTCTCCTGACGCTGGTCGGGTACCCGATCGCGAAAGCGCTTGGATTCACCGGTAATCTCTTGCAGGTGTTCGTGGGCCTGAATCTACTGGCCGCCGCCGCCCCACTCGAAAGTCGAAAAGGGCGCTGGGTTCTGCCGGTGATTCTGCTGGCCGCCGTCCTCAGCAGGGTCGGGTCCGTGCAGATCGGCCATGCGGGACTCTCGACCGCAAGTCTTGTACTCTGGACCCTTATCGCACTGTACGCGGTGTTCGGCGCGCTGCGATTTGTCCTACGCTCGCCCACCATCACACCCGAGCATCTGTACGCCGGCCTCAGCGCGTATCTGTTGTCGGGCGTGTTCCTAGGCGTGCTGTACTGGAGTTTGGACGAGGTGTGGCCCAGCTCGATCATCGTCACTGGTCCGGGGGCGTCCAACCCGTTCCGGCTGGCGGAAGGCATCTACTTCAGCTTCATCACGCTTGCGACCGTGGGCTATGGAGACATGGTTCCAGGAAATGACGTGGTTCGGGGTTTGGCAATAGGGGAGGCTATTGCGGGGCAATTCTACCTTGCCGTGATGATTGCGCGTCTGATGAGTCTCTATTTGCGCGAAGCACGTTGAGACGTCGTGGCATTCGCAGGTGAGGGGGGGTGGATGCAAGGAGAAGAAGCTGTGAGACGGATAGCAACGAAAGCGCCCGTCAGGTTTGCAAATGCGCTGCTGGCCGGAGTGATGCTCTGGATCGTCACCGGCTGCGGGAGCATCGGTCCGACCACCGTCAATCGAGACCGGTTCGATTACATCACCGCGATCAGCGAATCCTGGAAGCAGCAGATGCTGTTGAACATCGTGAAGCTGCGGTACGCGGATGTGCCCGTGTTCATGGATGTGGGCCAAGTGATCAGCGGCTATGAACTCGAAGGTACCCTCACGGCTGGCGGAGGTCTCCTCCTCGGCGACAAGGGCGCGCAGGGAAACCTCGGAGACTTTCTGAATTTTGGCGCCGGGGGGCGCTACCTCGATCGGCCGACCGTGACCTATGCGCCGCTTACGGGCGCGGACTTCGTCAAGACCATGATGACGCCGTTTCCACCGGGAGCGATCATGTTTCTGGTTGAGGCCGGGTGGCCCGTGGAGATCCTGTTACAAATCAGCGTGCAGTCGATCAACGGCCTCCGAAACCAGAGAGGCGGGCCATATGCCCATCCGCCTGATCCGGAGTTCGTCGAGGTCGTCCGGCTACTGAGTCGTATTCAAGCCGCTGGGGGGGTTGGCTTTAGGGTCCGACGCGAAAAGGAGAACGAGGAAGCCACCATGATGATGTTTCATACGCGCCGCTTGACTCCGGAGACCGCGAAGGATGTCGCGGAGGTGAGGCGGCTGTTGCGGCTGGACCCCGAGGCGACAGACATCCAAATCACCTATGGAGCTGATGCGCTGAGCGACAAAGAGATTGCGCTTCATACCAGGTCCGGCTATCAAGTCCTGATCGAACTCGCCTCGTTCGTGAGCGTGCCTCCGGAACACGTCACGGAGCATCGCACGTTGGGTTCGGCGGCCGCGATGCAAGAGGGAGTACCGGCGCTGCCGCCGTTCGTGTCGATTCAAAATCAAACCGAGCGGCCCGCAGACGCGTTTGCGCGAGTTAAGTACCGGGACCATTGGTATTGGGTTGACGACAGGGATTTTCGCTCCAAGCGGGTCTTCACGTTTTTAACGGTGCTGTTCACATTGAGCGAAACCGGGCAAAAAATTCAGCAGCCGATCCTGACAATCCGGGCAAATTAGACAATCTCTGCGGGAGAGCACAGGAGATGAACATGACATGGATTCGAAACGCCGATGCAGTGCGCTGGCTCGTGTTGGCAAGCATGATGGTGGGCGCGGGATCTGGTTGCGCGGTCAATCCCGTCAGCGGGCGGCCCGAACTCACACTGATCTCCGCCAAACAGGAACAGGAACTCGGGGCGGAAGAAGCCAAGAAGGTCGAAGCAGGGATGGGGTTCGCCGACGAATCGGGCTTCACCCCGTTTCTCGATCAGCTGGGCCAACGACTGGCCGAGCAGTCCCCGCGCAAGAACGTGACATTCCAATTTCATATCGTGGATATGGCGGAGCCGAACGCCTTCGCGCTGCCGGGAGGATATATCTATGTGTCACGCGGTCTGCTGGCCCTCACGAATACCGAAGGGGAATTGGCCGGTGTGGTCGGACACGAAATTGGTCATGTCGCAGGAAGACATGCCGTGCAGCGGATCTCGAAGCAGGCCCCCATGGCAGTCGTGTTCGGCCTTGCCTCCGGCATCACCGGACTGGTCAGTTCAACGGTCGGCGATCTGATCGGCGGCGTCGGGAATCTCGCCCAGAGCGCCATCTTTTCTCCCTACAGCCGCTCGCAAGAAACGGAGGCCGACGAGGTCGGCCAGAAAATTTCCGCAGCAGCCGGCTGGGACCCCCTTGAGCTCTCCACGTTTCTGGCAAACCTGGAACGTGAGGTGACGCTGCATGAAAAAGAACCGCGGAAACCGAGTTTCTTCGACTCGCATCCGGCGACTCCTGACCGGGTTGCCGATACCACGCGCCAGGCAAAATCGTTGACCCGTGCCACGCGGGATCCGATCAGTCCGACACGCGAAGCCTATCTGGCCCGGTTGAATGGCGTGGTGGTCGGGCCGCGCGCAGCCAACGGGATCTTTCGCGGATCGGTATTCCTGCATCCGGACTTGAATTTCTTCGTGCAGTTTCCGGAGAAGTGGCCTCACGAGAATGCGCCGGGGAAAATTGTGGCGGCCGCACCGAAGGGGGATGCAGCGGTCGTGCTCGAAGGCGTCGCGAAAGGTGACGATCCGCTTGAAGGGGCACGGGTGCTCGGCAAGGCCATACAAGTTGATCTGGCCGCAAAAGCCGAGTCCCTGACCATCAATGGTCTTCCGGCCGCGCGAGCAGTGGTGCCCACCGGCGGTCGTGCCTATGCCGAGGTCACCTGGATCGCCCATGGCGGGCTGGTGTTCCAGTTCCTGACCATCGCACCGACAGAGCAATCCAAAACGTTTCAGCCGCTGTTCGAGTCCGTCACGCACAGTTTTCGCCAGCTGTCTCCCTCCGAGCGCGCCGGCATCACGGAGAAGCGGATCAGATTAATCACAGCCCGAAAGGGCGAGACGATCGAGGCCGTGGCCGCTCGTGCCCGATCGGCGTGGAAGGTCGATGAAGTGGCGGTGGTCAACGGACTTGTCGTGACGGCGCCGCTCGGTGAAGGGCAGGTGCTCAAAGTGGCAGTTGAGGAACAATATGAGTCGCAAGAGCCGCGACGATAGGGAGACGAGATGACACGGTCACGTGGCCTGACAGTAATAGCCTGGCTCGCCCTCGCGCAAGCGATGATCGGAGGACTGGCAGGATTGCTGTGGCTGCAAATCGTCAGCATTTTTGACCAGGGAAACGGGGCAGTGTCTTCGCTCATGGTGATGATCGCTGAGGCGAAGGGTTGGATCTTGATCACGCTCGCGTTGATGTATGTGCTGTTTGCAGCGGGGGCGTGGCAGGTTCGAAGCTGGGCCTGGCAGGTCGGGTTGTTGGTTTCAGTGCTGACTCTGCTGTACCTGTTCGGTGTCCTGCTCAGAGGAGGATCCGTGGTGGCAGTAGTACTCTGGGTGATCGTTCCGGTCATCACGATCTCGTATTTGTTTTCTTCGGAGGGAAGACAGGCGTTTGGCCAGGATGGTGGGGCCTCCCGTCCGCTGCATTGAGAATCTGACAGGTGTATCGTGAGTGGTATGATATGCCGCTCTCTCTTCCAGGAAATGCTTGTCGAACAATTCTTTGAAAGTGGGTATGCCAACAATCTTTCCTCGTGGAAGGAACAGATCAATGAGAAAGGAGCACATCTATGAGATATGAAACAGTGACGGCGGTCGTGCTGTCCATATTACTCGGGGTCTCGATGCAGGCCTCCGTGGCGGTCGCGGGGCAGTCGGCCGAAGCGAAGCAGATCGACCGCGAGGCGGATGCGGCACTCAAGAAACTGCTGGAGGATACACCGGAAGCGGAGACATTCCGCAAGGAGGCCAAGGGCATCCTCGTCTTCCCGAGCATCGTGAAGGGCGGCTTCATCGTCGGGGCGCACTATGGGAAGGGTGCTCTGAAAAAAGATGGGGCAACAGTCGGTTATTACAGTAGCATGGCCGCGTCCTACGGTCTTCAAGCCGGCATACAATCGTTTGGCTACGTCATGTTCTTCATGAACGAGAAGGCGATGGAGTACCTGGACAATAGCGAGGGGTGGGAGGTCGGTGTCGGTCCCAGCATCGTCGTCATGGACAAGGGCGCGGCGAAAAGCCTCACCACAACGACGGGCCGCAGCGACGTCTATGCCTTTATCTTTAGTCAGCAGGGATTGATGGCCGGTTTAGGACTGCAAGGGTCAAAGATCACCAGGATCGAACCGTAGACCCCGGCACCATGGGGGTGCCGGACCAGGTCGATGACGAATCGTTGTACCTTAACCAGAAGGGAGAGTGCGTCATGATGGTTCTGCAAATTGGGGTGTTGTTGCTGTCGTTCCTGTTCATGGGTCAGGCTCAGGCTCAGGAAGCGGCACAGATGAATATGGAGATTTTGAAAGAGAAAATAAAGGCGGACAAGAAGCTCGTTGTCGCCGCCAACATGAGTCTCACCGATGCAGAGGCCAAGAACTTCTGGCCCCTGTACGACGGCTACCAGAAGGAACTGGAGCAGATCAATCACCGGGTGCTGACCATGATCAAGAGTTACGCCGATGCCTATAATGCGGGCAAAGGTGAGCTTTCGAACGATACGGCCAAGAAACTCTTAGGGGAATTGCTGGCCGTTGAAGAGTCGGAGGTGAAGTTGCGGCAATCGTATGCGGCGAAACTTGGCAAGGTGCTGCCGGCTACGAAGGTCGCCCGGTATCTGCAGATCGAAAACAAGATTCGAGCCATTGTGAAGTTCGAACTGGCCGCACAGATTCCACTCGTGAGTTAATCGACTTCAGAACGGTGGAGAAGTACCGAGTAGAGGGCTGGTAAATGGCGATGGACTGGCACGCAGCGGAAGCCCCCTTCGGGTTCGTCGTCGTGACGGGCGCGGCGCTCGGCGGTCGGTGATGTGCGTTAGCGAATACGCAGCCGTCGGCTCTGGCCCCAATGCGGGTAGGTATGACATGCGACACGGGCCTCTCATCGTTGAGAGCGACGCGCGGTGCGACCTCAAGCACCGCGCGGCCGGTCGCGGGGAATACCCAAACAGCCAGGCCGGTTAACGATTCCCCTCCCCCAATAGGTTCAACTGACCGATCCGCCTCGCTATATAGGAGGTGAGCCATGCAATCCTTTACGCGTATCGCAGTTTGTGTGTTGGGCTTAGTCGTGTCTGCCGGGTGCGCTTCAACCGAAACCTCTAAGCGCCAGATACTCGTGACCGAAAAGATCCCTCGGCCCGGTCACATCTGGATCTACGACTTTGCTGCCACGCCCGCCGAGATTCCAACCGAATCCGCGCTTGCGGGCAAGCCTGTCGAGCACGCCACGCCCCAAACCTCCGAGCAGATCGCAACCGGCCGGCAGATGGGAGCTCTAATTGCAACGCAGCTGGTCGAGGAGATCAACGGCATGGGGCTGCTGGCGGCGCGGGCTTCGAGTAGAACGACGCCGGCGATCAACGATATTGTCATCCGGGGCTATCTGCTTTCGATCGACGAAGGCGATGCGACAAAGCGCGTGGCAATCGGATTCGGGTCCGGGGCGTCCCAGTTGAGTGTGGCGGTCGAGGGCTTCCAGGTGACGGCTCAGGGACTGCGAAAACTCGGCTCCGGCAACGTCGATGCCGGCGGAGGCAAAATGCCGGGGGGTGCGGTGGGGGTTGCCGCCTTAATTGTCACCGGCAACCCGGTGGGCCTCATCGTCGGCGGCGGGGCGAAAGCCTATGGGGAATACACCGGCAGCAGCAAGATTGAAGGTCGAGCTAAGGCGATTGCTAAGGAAATCGCAGAAAAACTCAGACCCAGGTTCCAGCAGCAGGGCTGGATTCAGTAACAGACCTGGCGAAGGGTAGGTAGCTCAGTCAACGTGAAGTGAGCGCTCGTATGAAGAGAAGGCGCACACATTCCACGCGATGTTGCAGGAGTCAGCTGGCGTGAGGTTGTTCAGTAAAACAAGGAGGAAGCAACATGACGGACCCAAAGCAGCAGCTCATAAAAGCAACGGAGCATCTCAAACAGCAGCGCGACGAGCTTCGAGTCAAGCTGCACCTGGCGAAGGCGGAGGCGAAAGACGAATGGGCCAGGCTGGAGAAACAGTGGGAAGAGATGAAGCCAAAATTGGAGGCGGCGAAGGAGGAAGCCGGCAAGACGGCTGAATC
>JAWOMO010000144.1:0-10250 GCA_033852435.1 Nitrospira sp. | reverse complement strand
GATTTTCTCAGGTCTTCCGCCGTTTCCTTAAAGCCCTTGACCGCTTTTCCAACTTGCCGGCCGACTTCAGGCAACTGCTTGGGGCCGAACAACAGGAACGCAATGACCAGGATGATCAGTATTTCGCCGGCGCCCAGTCCGAACATTGTGTAAGTCCGTGAAACGTGAACCGTCAGACGTGAGGCGAATAGTCCATTCACCTAACCCCTCACGCTTCACTTCTTCCGTCCTCCTTTACCCCTGTTTCGCCTGCTGCCCTTGCTGAGCTTGTGCCGCTGCCTCCGACGTCGTCTGCGCCTGGGCCACCTGAGGCTGCGCGGGTGCCGCTGTATCGGCAGGTGGAGGCGTCACGTCGATGGCATCAGCCTCGTTGACGCTCTTCTTAAATCCTTTAATCGCTTTACCGAGCCCTTCACCCAATTGCGGAATTTTCCCGGCGCCGAAAATGATCAGTACGATGACCAGAATCAGCAGCAGTTCCATCCA
Organism: Nitrospira sp.; assembly: GCA_033852435.1. Classification (GTDB taxonomy): domain Bacteria; phylum Nitrospirota; class Nitrospiria; order Nitrospirales; family Nitrospiraceae; genus Nitrospira_C. The sequence goes on along the minus strand of JAWOMO010000144.1, from coordinate 9,764 downwards.
TCCGAATGAGCCAAACATGGTGCAACACTCGCTTTCTTTTCTGTCCCGCCCCGGGAGTCCAGTTCAATTAACGGCACCCGATACTGTACGAAAGGGGGGAATTCTTCCACAAACGGGGGGAAGGCTATAGAAATACAGGAGATTAGTCAAGTCTAATTTCACGTATTGTCCACCCACTTTAGAAATGTCCTCTTCCTCCCACAGTAGAAATGTCCGGTTTACATCCTCGGTGTCGCCGTCGTGGTTCTGCGTTCGGGCAACATGCGCTTCTGCCACGGATGCGTCGGCGCCGGCTTGACCGGACGCTGGGGAAGCTGGACCATGGGGCCTTCCGGCGTCTTCATGGGCCGCGCGGGGATGGCGTGATAGCGGAGCGGCCGCCCTTGGTACGTGATCCGTCGCGTCCCATTCAGCCAGTCTTCGACCAGCACCTGCGTGGTCCGGACCAGCTGATCGATCTGATACAGCTGTCCGTGGTGCGCCACCGTCCAATCACGGCGGACGACTCGTGTCGTCTTCAGACACAGGATGTGGTCGAGCGCACGAGCGGCGGGCCTCGGCCGATGCAGATCGGCTGCCTGCGCGGGCTCCACCGTAAAGCGCCGGTTGTAGATTGGTAGGTAGGTCTCCAAGAACCGATTCGCGGCCTCGATTGTCGCCATCCCGGCCAGCCGCATCTCTTTGATCACCCGATCTTGGAACGTGTGGAACAGTCGCTCGATGCGGCCCTTGGCCTGCGGCGAGTGGGCCGGGATCAACTCGACCCCCAGTTCCCCCAGCGCCCGCCCAAACTGACTCGTGGGTTTCGCCCCGGCGAGCTGCTCCTCCACCGTCGGCTGGGCTGGCGACTGGTAGGTTGTATGCTTGTCCGCATAGACGGCCAGCGGAATTCCATACCGCGTCACGTACCGCTGGAAACTGTCCAGCGCCGGAATTGTGCCCTCGTACTCATAGAAGCGGGCAAAGACCCGGCTCGAGGCATCGTCGATATAGGCCATCAACACACAGCGGGGTCCCCGGCCCTCGAACCAGTCGTGGTGTGAACCATCCAGCTGGAGCAACTCCCCCACGTGGGGTTTCCGCTCCCGCCACGCCCGATGCGGCCGCTTGCGGCGTGTGAAATGCGCGATCCCGCGCGTCGTCAGCCACCGCCGCAGGGTTTCGTCACTGAGCATAATCCCATGCTGCTCGGCCAGCTTTTCCGCCGCCAACGTCGGCCCAAAGTCCCCATACCGCTGCGCATACAGCGTCAGCACTTTGGTTTTGACCTGCTCCGGGAGCTTCCGGTTCGACGGCTTGCCTCTCCCCCGATGCGCCAACCCGCAGTCTCCCTCCTGCTGGACCCGCTCGATGAGGCGACGGACGTGGCGCGCGGTCAACCCCACCAGCGCGCCCGCCTGCCTCTGCGTGAGCTTCTTCTCCATCGCTTGGCGAATCACATGCACTCGCCGAAGTGCCTTGACGCTCATCATGACCCTGTCCTCTCCGATCATCCGGCCCTCCTGGTAAGAGCCGGCAGTCTATAGAGGACATTTCTATTGTGGTAGAAGCGGACATTATCATTGTGGGATTACATTCCGATCTTCTGCGGACGGTGTCAACATTCACCATGAATTCTGGTAGAAGCCGACAGCGATGGACTGGACTGTCGCTACGGTCAGCCCGTATGATGACCTCCGAACTACTTCAATCGGGGATATGGATGACAGCTCGAGACCTCATTGAGATTTGGGCCAGCCGGCTCCGCGTTGAACAAGGGCATTTGAGGGAAGCGGGCCTCGACCAACCGATCACCCCTGTGATGGGGCGCTTGGTGCAGATGGTTGGGACGCTCTATCTCTATGAATTCAGGCTTCCGGCAGGCCGATCATTGGAGATTGATACGCCGCTCTCGATTATTCCTCCTGACGAAATGGAACCGACAGAAGGTGTTGCCTTGAGTTGCCGAGGCGATCTTGCCATCGTACAAACTTTTGACGCCATCGGCCAGGCGATCGAAGGTGCCACGATTATTCCCGATCGCGGGGGGTTCCTTGCCACCTCGGCTACGCGACTGACGGAGATGCTGGGCCGAGCCGATGCCTACCGACTTGGCCCAGCCGACCGGTTGGCTCCTCTTCTCGAAGCTTCCGGTGGATTTGAAGATGCCGGTGGAGGCGCTGCTTCCATCCTGACGACCATTTGGTCGGACGATGCTTCGATGCGGCGACAGCGGATTGCATCAATGGCGATCGAGCTGATCCGTGCGAATAAACGCGTTCTACTGGTCTGTCCGGACCACCATGCAGCGGACGAATTGGCCGGCACGATTGCGCGAGCGATGAAAGCCGGAGGACTACTATATAAGACCTGGATTAGCCGCTATGAAATGACCTTGGCACAGCAGGCCTCAGGGCTTGCCATTCACGAGTTGGGGTTTGAGGCGCAGATGCATCAGTTTTATGCCAAGTCACGCGCAGACAAAGCGGCGCTCCGTTGCAAGTATGAGCGGTTTCGCGAGCTCACGCCGCTCTTGGCCTATAAAGGACAGAAGCAAAAGGATCTCGACGAAGTGCGTCTCCTCGAGTGGCGGTTGCTCACACAGCTGAACGATCTGCAGGCTAAGACCAAAGAGGCCAACGCAACGCTGGCGGAGTACGAGAGTCTGCCATTGTTGCGTCGCCTGAGCATGCAGGCAGTCGGGAAGAACGTCGAGACGCTCCACCAGTACCTCGCCCTCTATGAGAGCCAGATCGCCGGCCTCATGAAGGAGCTCGATATCGCGAAAGCCCGCATCGCTGAATTAGTACCGGAAGCGGCCGTGCCGAAAGACATCCGGCCAGAGTTCGAGGAATTGAAAGAGGACATCATTCGATTGGGCGGCACCAAGAAGATTCGAGAACTGCTCGCTGCCGAGGAAGATACCAATCGGCAGGCCTTCATTCAGAATCGGCGTCTCGTGATCACGACGGCGGCGCGCGTCCTCGGCGATCCGTTATTCAGCCGGGTCCGGTTTGACGTGCTCATAGCCGACAGCGCACCATGGATCTCAGCGCCAGCTTTGCTCGGATCGGCGGGACTCGTCCGAGAACGGATCGTGTTGACGGGTGATACCAGAGACATCGCTGGCGCAGGACTCTGGTCTTCATCTGAACTGTCAGCCGGAGCCCGCGCTAAGGACGAGAGCCTTGCTTGACGCGGACGATCCGAATTCACGATAATCCGGCTCCCTGATGTTTCATCAGCAGCCTCCTATGCCGAAGTGGCGGAACTGGCAGACGCACTAGATTCAGGGTCTAGCGCCCGCAAGGGTGTCCGGGTTCAAATCCCGGCTTCGGCACCAACCTACCTAGAGTGCAGCGATTTCCGAGACTTGGCGAGCGGCGTAGTGACGCCGTGTTATGTGTTATTAGGGTGTTCACGCGAGTCATGGTGGCGTCGAGTTTCTCCGCCTTGATCGTCCGGTAGCGCAGGAACATTTCGACCGAGGAATGACCGACGATCTTCATGATCGTCTCAGAATCCCCCCGCATCGACCAGGTTGGTGACGGCACAGTGCCGGAGATCGTGGAGCACGAAGTCCTCAATCTTCTGATTCAGGCAAAGCTGCTGAACCACCCGGTAGGTATGAGTCACCTTCCGGCCATAGGTACCCATTTTCTGCTCATGGACATCCTGGAGAGCTCAAGGATGGTCCTACTCTGGCTCTCGAAGTAAGGAATCTATCATGATGGGTCTCTGACACCCTACTTAGGCGCCCCGTAGCAGCCTTACGTGTAAATCGAAGATTTCTCATCCAAAACTCGCCCCCTTTAGCTCAGCTTCACCTACCTCTACGGCATTTTCAAAACCGCTGCGCTGCCGCAATATCACCCCAAGGGCGTTACACCGAACGCGAATGCCTGAAGGATGTTTTTGAAATAGAAACAATAAGAAGGGGGACCGAGAAATCATGAACACAAAGTCGATTCTTTCAATAGGAGCAGCGTTGCTCTTGAGAAGTCTGCTTCAAGTCGAACCGGCGTCGGCTACTTCAATCAATTACACAGCCGATGGTGGTCTGATTTCCGCGACAGCCGATTTTACCTTGGGTGCTGCGACCACAGATGCAAACGGTACTTACCAGCTTTTAACCATCACGATGACCAACAACACGGTTGGCCAGCCAGGTGAGTATATCAGTGACTTTGGTTTTAATTCGGATCCGAATGCGACTGTGGCGAACTTCACAGCGGGGACGACGTTTACAGGCTTGTCGGGTAACACCAACTTTGCTAATTTTAACACGATCGATATTTGTGTCTATACAGGGAACAATTGCTCTGCGGCACCCGCACCAAACGGCCTCTACGCACCTAACAGTGACACCGTTTCAATGAGACTCTATGGTAGTACACCGTTTACGTTGAGCGACTATGTAATCAGGTTTGCTGGAAATCTTGGTTCGTTTGAATCCCAGGGATGTGTGGCGGATCAGGCTTGTGGCTCTGTTCCCGAACCATCCTCGTTGCTTCTTTTGGGTGCCGGCATTGCTGGGGTTGGCCTGTTGAGCCGGAAGCGACGCAAGGCCGGCCAAGTCTAATTTGTCCTCTGGAGAAGAATCAGGCCAGCGAAGGGCCAGTCCTCTTTGATGAGGGCTGGCTTTTCGTGTTTGGTGCGCCCAGTATGGGCACTGACTGGGAGGTGTAATTCCTCCCCCTGACGAGGCCACTCGAAGGGAAGGGAACCGCAACGACGCAAGGGCGACCGACAGTGCGAAGCAGGTGGGAGAGGAACCTGCGAGGCGACGAACAGAAACCGGATATGAGGCGGTGCCGTCCAGGACGATTGGGCCGCAAACATCAAAGACGGCTGGTGCTGGTGGCATCGGAAAGATGCGCCGGTCGACGGGGAACTTGAACGACTTGAGAAGGAAGCAAGCGACGCGAAGAACGGTTTGTGGTCTAATCCAGCTCCAATTCCACCGTGGGTTTACAGAAAGGCACGTCAGCCTCTGTGAGGCTTTCATCCCCTTCACGATTCGCCAATTCCGTCGCCGACCTGCCTGTTGTGCAGTGACCTATCTTCGAGGGGCCGCTGATATAGACATTGAACATTGAGCTTACGTCGGTCAGTCCTTCTTGCTTTTCTTCCGAATCCAAGCGAACCCAGCGACCCCAACTATACCAGCCCCCAAGAGGAGCGTGGTCGCCGGCTCGGGAACAGTATAAGCGTGCCTTGAGTAAGGGTTAGGTTGGCTATCTCCATCATGAGGATGTTGATCTCCATGGTGCTTGGAAAGAGCCTGGTCAGCTGAAAGTCCAATAGAGAGTAACGACACGGCAACTAGCAACGTAGTTTTATAGTAACTCATTTCGATTCCTCCTTGGCGATACGATATCGCCAGAAGGCTTCGGAACATAACGATTCTTTACTTTTAGCATCAGCACTACTTCCTCTCCAAACGGTCAGATTGTCCATGTTTCTGTCCGTGCTCAATATCATCAGCGCCTACCACTACCCTTTGCGCATCGGCATAGTCGCCACTGCCACGGTCTGTCGCTCGTCCAGAGACTCACCTCTCAGCCTGCGGGATGATGTCTACTGATGACTCCCAGAGAGCGAGTACTCCTTCAGATGCCAATTCACTGTTCCTGGTTGATTGCTATAGGTTTTCGGGGTGCTGGTATTACCTCGCAGACACTTCGACACGCACAGATTGTAACGTAACCGATCTTTCTGCTTCATTGCGATAAATTCTACCCCAAACCGACCACTTTTAACCCACCGCACGACTCCCATCGACACATTGAAGGTTGCGCCAAACTGAGGAATGAACATACGGAGCGTTACACAATCTCCTTTTTGCGGAGATAAGTCACTCTCGACCATACAGCCAGGCACGGTGAGATCCAGGATCCGTCCTTCGCCCGTGAGGCCCGCTGCGGTAAAGATGACGGATCCTCTGACGGATGCCCGTTTTAAATATCGGCGCTTCATCAATCCCTCCCTCATTGTGAGTTGAGTCCTTTACGTTCTCGTGTCCCTAACACAACACAAGACTACAGGGCGGCAGCATCTTCAGGAAGACCCAAAGGAGGTAGCTCGAAAGAGGCCCAGATCGGTGGCTAGTGCCACTTCCCGCCGCTACCTTGTTAGCCCATCTTATGGGGTACTTCTTTTTGGTCTATCGAGTTCGCCTCACTCGTTCTATGCTTCTTTTCAGAAATAGGCGCCATAAGGAAGGCAATGCGACACGATCGGCAGCCAAGTATAAACAACGCTCTGGATCCCGAACAGTTCTGCCTCCCACATCACTGCTGATTGATTGGGGGTAGGGACGTATGTGTTACACGCGTTGTCAGGGCTTGATGGTGGAGGACCATCTCGTCGACATGGAAGAGTCGGATGGGTTGATTTAAATCACCGCATAGCGGTGTGTGAACTGCGGCCACACTGTAGATCCGGGCATGGCGGCAAATCGGCAACTCCGAAAAACGGCCGCTGTATCCCCGGTAGTCCATAAAGATTTGATTCACGACCCTGAGCAAGAGGAACAACCCATAACCCCATTGGCCGCATGATTAACTCTTGGCGGTTAATAAGGCCATTAGCATCTCTGAAATGTCGAGGCGGATTTACCCTAGTACAATGCGGTTTCCCCTCGGAAGACCACACCAGTCCCTTCTGTATGCCCATCGAAAGAGAGTGCCCAAGCCCCCCACTTGGGTAGCTTGGCAAAAAGCAGATCTTGGGGGAAAAGTGACACATGACGGTGCGGGACTCGATCAAGAAGGCACCATGTGCGGCTGAAGGGTTTTCTATAAAAGGCAGGAGCACATTGCCGATCCTCATGGCCATACGAAGAACGATGCTGAGCGGCCTGCCACTCTTAGTTTTCCGGGGGTACGACTTGCGTCCGTTAGTAACCCACTTGTGTGCAAATTGAGAAATGAACGCGCGAGCCATTCATAAGACATCGCCTTCGGCGGAGGCTCCTGGACTGCCAACCAGGATCTCTTGGCCCACTGTGGCCCGGAACCAATCGGCTACAGCACCCAAGACCATGCCGCCCGATGGAGTCAATGCCGACAGTATCCCGCCAACCGTGGCGCAAGCCATTGCCGCGATGAGAGGGGAAGTCAGATCGGCTTTTATATTCCTTCAAATCCTGGTGCTGATGGTGATGGTGGGCAGCGCGGTACTGAATTTCAATGTCCTTCAGTTTGAGCGAACTCTGTGGCTGCCCTTCGTGGGTCTTCTTGCCATTTTTGGAGGATTGTTGTTTCTGCCGATTCGCTTTATCGCGTCGGATTGGTTTCCAGGCCTCCTCGCGATACTCGACACAATTATCACAGGCACGTTGTTCTATTATTCCGGCAGAGCCGGAACCGAAGCCTATGCAGCCTATTTCCTCATTCTGATAATCGCGTTACTCACCCGAACAAGACAACAGACAATCCTCTATGCGACAGTAGTTACGACAATGTATGGGTTGGCCTTCTATCAGGATGCTGGGAGGGCAGGAGTCACATTCGATTACCATTTACTGCAAGTTCCTCTCACTCTGGCAGTGGCTGTCGCTTGCGGGCGTGCCATGGAATCATTGAGAATCCTCGCCACCTGTGACCCTGTGACTGGCCTCCCGAGTCGCACACAATTCGTGCACCTACTCAGTCGTGCTGTGAAACAAGCCCGCAAGTCTCGCGAGAAAATCAGCGTACTCGTTCTGGAAATAGCAGGGATGGACCAGATCTACAAGACTAAGGGCCATTCCGGAAGCGATCGCCTAATAAGACATATCGTGAACCGACTCGTCCCGTTGCTAAAACCGGGCGACGTGGTGGCACGACATGGACAAGCGAGCTTGGCCATCCTAAGAAGAAACTATGCCACCCCTGCAGAGGTGGCGCATCTGGCTCATGAGTCCATCGACATGATTCGGATCCCGCTCATAGAGTCAGGCGAGAGAGTCTCTCTCTCAGCACATATCGGGGGAGAACTCGTTCCTGACACACATAAGGCCCTTGTCAGCGGAATAATCAACAACGCCAAAACGGCTTTAGATTGTGCCAAAACACGAGGAAAGAATTATTGCGCGTTCTACTCAGAAGACATGGCGTCTCGTGCTTACGATCCATTGTTCTTAGAAACGAGCCTTCACAAAGCTCTCGATCGCCGTGAGTTATCGGTTTCCTATCAACCGAAAATCAATCTCGCGACCGGCCAACTCGTAGGGACAGAAGCACTCATGCGGTGGCATCACCCCGATTTTGGTATGGTGTCCCCCGGTCATTTCATCCCGTTAGCGGAAGAGTCTGGCCTGATCGAAGCGATGGGAGAATGGATTCTCCGTGCGGCATGCTTGCAAGGCATAGGGTGGCAACAAAGGGGGCTGCCTCCTCTCTATATCGGAGTCAATGTCTCGCCTAAACAGCTGAGGAATCCCCAGCTGGTCAGCATGGTAGCAACAGTCTTGAAGGAAACCAATTTGAATCCTCAGTGTCTGGAGCTGGAAATTACTGAGAGCGTGTTGATCGGAGAAGCAGATACGGCATTGGAAAACCTCTACAAGCTAAAATCTCTGGGGGTTCACCTTTCGGTCGATGATTTCGGAACCGGTTATTCGGGGTTGAGTTACCTGACCCAGCTCCCTGTCGATGCACTGAAGATTGACCAATCCTTTGTTCGAGAGATCAGCAATGGACACCAAGCTAAGGCCATCATTAAGGGAGTCGTTGACATGGCTTTGAATATGGGCCTGAAAGTAACTGCCGAAGGAGTGGAGACACTGGAACAAGGCTTATTCCTGCGTGATCTTGGCTGCCATGAGGGACAAGGGTTTCTGTATAGCAAACCGCTCTCGTCCGGAAATATGGAACAGTACCTCCAAGGCGAGCAACAGCGCCAGATAGTGGAAACCACCAAAAACGCGTTGATTGATGCATTGGCGAGCCGCTATGCAAAACAATTCTCGCCACGCACGGCGGTATAGTGACCATGGCAACCATACTAGTCATTGATGATCAGGAACCAATACGCTCTCTCCTCCGTACCGTTCTGGAGGGGGCCGGCCATCAAGTTCTGGAAGCGTCAAATGGCCGTCGTGGACTGGAGGTGTATCGAGGGCAATCCGTGGACTTAATCATCACCGACATTGTGATGCCCGAAATGGATGGCCTCGAACTGATATTGGAGCTGACCAGGAGCTTTCTCAACGTAAAAGTCATCGCGATAACCGGCGCCCTCGAGAGCAACGGGGGGCTCAACGTGGCCAAGCTGTTAGGTGCACGTCAGACGTTCCAAAAGCCCATAGATATGGGGAGATTACTCAGTGTCGTGCGCTACGAATTGGCACATTAGCTGGCACAGTTGACTTCTCGTCGACCCGCACACGCCAGTGGTCGGTTACGTTTGGTCTAGAGAGCAATGAAACGGGAGTCCTTCTTCCCCTAGGGACGACGCAACAAGGCAACTCTCCCCCCTCCTCACGCTTTTTACCCATCATCTCCACGCGGGTCCTCACGCAGAATTGGCGTAGAGGCAAGGCGCTGCTGAATGCGTTACCTAAACCCCCTCTTCCGAGGTACTTCCTCTTGGTCTACCGCCGGCCTTGGTGCACGCTATCCTTTTACGTAGAGAAGCTGAGTTTCAGAGCCTGCACCAAGGAGGATCATCATGAAGTGCTCACGCTGCAGTGGTCTCATGGTCGAAGGCCATTTCCTCGACTTTGAGGGTGGATATCGAGAAATGTGGACGACCAGTCACCGTTGTCTCAATTGCGGCCATGTGTACGATGCCGTCAT
>JAWOMO010000040.1:0-4730 GCA_033852435.1 Nitrospira sp. | reverse complement strand
AGACTGCCACCGTGCAGATGATCGTGGAGCGGAAGCTCTGCAGGAAGAGATAAACCACCAGGACCACCAAAACGATCGCTTCGAATAGAGTTTGGATCACCTCCTCGATGGAGAGACGCACGAACTCTGTGGTATCCAGAGCGATGACATACTCAATGCCGGCGGGCATGGTCCGCTTCAACTCCTCCATGGTTTTTTTGACGGCATTGGAGACCTGGATGCCGTTGGCACCCGGTTGCTGGTAAACGATAATCGGGGTTGTCGGAGCGCCGTTCAGCTTGTTGTCGTCGATGTACAGTCTGCGCCCGACTTCAGAGCGAGCTACGTCCCTGACCCGGACGATGGCGCTTTCTTCGGGGGCAGCCCGAACGATGATGTTGTCGTACTCGCTAGGTTGGATGAATGGCTGCTGGGTCACCACCGGAAATGTCTGCTGCACCTTGCCCGCTGTGGGCTGCTGCCCGACCTGGCCGGCCCCCCACAGGGCGTTCTGCTTTGAGACGGCGGTTTGGATGTCGGTGGTCGTGATTCCGAGGGAAGCCATCCGGTCCGGGTTCATCCAGATCCGCATCGCCTGGTCCGGCATGCCGAAGATCTGCGCCTGGCCGGCGCCGTTTATCCGTTGAATCGCGCTCAAAATATACACGTTGGTATACGTTCTCACGTAGTCCGCGCTGTACCGGCCGTCCTTGTTGTACACTGCGACGATCATCAACGGCGTGGACGACTTCTTTTGCACCGAGACGCCGTACTGTGACACGGCTTCCGGGAGCTGAGGCAGAGCGAGATTCACCTTGTTCTGCACCTGCACCTGGGCAATGTCAGGGTTTGTGTCGAGAGTGAAATAGACGGTTATCGTCAACTGCCCCGTATTGGAGCTGGTTGACGTCATATATAGGAAGTTGTCAACGCCGTTGATCTGCGCCTCGATGGGGGCAGCCACGGAGTCGCCGACGGTTTTGGCATCGGCACCAGGATAGGTGGTCGTCACCTGGATCACCACCGGTGTGATGCTCGGGTACTGCTCCACAGGCAAGGCTTTCGCACACACCAGGCCCGCAATCACAATGATCAGCGCGATGACCGTCGCGAAGATCGGACGTTCAATGAAAAACTTTGAGAACATGATGCGGCCTCTCTTCGGTTAGCTGTTGCTCTTCGCCGGCTTTTCGTTTGGCGCCGGGTGACCGGAATTTATGGACTTTTCAGCGGCGAGGGGTTTCGCCGTGACCGCCACACCCGGCTGCAAAGCAAGCCCGCCGTCGACGACCACCTGCTCGCCGGCCCGAAGCCCCTCGGTGATAAACCAGTCGTCGCCTTGCCAGTCGCCGACTATCACCGGACGAGATTCTGCCTTGCCTTCTTTACTCACCACCCAAACAAAATGCCCTTTGGCTCCCTGCTGAACCGCCCGCTGCGGCACGAGGATCGCGTTCGGCCTGATCGCCCCAAGCAGGCGGGCTTGCACATACTGATTGGGGCGGAGTATTCCGCGCGGGTTGTCAAGGGTAACACGGAGCAGAAAAGTTCCGGTCTGCGGGTTGTAGAGCGGCGCGGCAAACGTGATCCGTCCTTTGTGTGGGAAGACCGAACCGTCAACATTGATAATTTCGACCTCGAAGTTTCCCTCGCGGGGAGGAATGAGCAACTTCTTGGCAATCTGGTTGCGGTATTCCTGCATCTCCTGCTCGGAAATGCTGAAGTTCACCCAGATGGGCGAGAGCACGGAGACAGTGGTGAGCTGGCTATTGATAGGGCTGATGTAGGCGCCATCCTGCATAAGGGCCGCGCCGGTGATGCCGTCGACAGGGGAGCTGATGGTGCAATACGACAGGTTGAGCTCGGCCTGGACGAGCTGGGCCTTGGCTTGTTCCACCGCTGCCGCATATGACTCGTGTACGCCGGTGGCGTCATCGAGTTGCTTCTTCGACAGCGCGTCTTGTGCCACCAGCGGCCTAACCCGGTCCAGGTTTAAGCGAGCCGTCTCCAACGCGGCCTTTTGCCGAGCAAGCGCCGCGGCCGCATCGTCCACCTGAGCTTGAAAAGGTTTCTTGTCCATGAGGAAGAGCACTTGCCCGGCCTTGACCATGGAACCTTCGGTGTAAATGCGCTTGTCGAGAAAACCATTTACGCGGGCTCGAATCTCCACCTGGTGCGAGCTCTGAGTCTGCGCGACATATTGGAGACTAACCGGCGTATCCCTGGGTTCGATTTTGACGACGGACACTTCGACCGCAGCCGGAGCCTGGGGCTTTGACTCCTCTTTGCCGCAGCCTAAAGCGACCGTAACAAGCAAGCAGCCAACAAGGAATCGCGAAAGTTTCATCATCTGCCGTTGAATCACTCCAACATTCTTGACATTCACGGTTATCCTCCAGGCTTCAACTCCACCGAAACACACAGTTGTTTGCCGCTACGGCCGTCTTTCGCCGAGCAAAATTGGCTCGCTGGCCGAATGGTGATAAGCGAGCAATCCGCCGCACTGCGATTAAAAGTTACCGAATAGCTGTAATCGTGTATATTGGACCTTGGTCCAATGGAGGTTAGCGGAGTCGACAAGGAGGCTTACGATTCGATGTTTCGGACCTTGAACCTTAAACCGAATAAGGCCGCCGACAACCTTTGGGATCGCAAATTGAAAAATGTCGAGTGAGCAATTTGAATTTGAAATCTGCGATTTGAAATTCCTCGCGCTGGCGAGGACTCCCCCATCGGCTGCGGCCGATGTTTGCTCCGTTGCGCCACGTTCGGAAAATTTGGGCTATCTCTTTTGAAATTATTGTCCGTCGCCAACTTCGAGCCAAGCGCGGGCTTTTGCGAGATCGGCGGGGAGAAAATATTCGATTTCCGCCTGACGGAAGCCTTTAGCCAGGAATGCGTAAAAGGAATCTCTCCACTTCTCTTCCCCCACGACGGCCATCTTGGCGATATCTTTATCGTGCTCGATCAAGAACGTCATGTCACCCCAGTTCTCGTCTCGCTTCCAGCCGCGAAAGTCCTCGAGAATTGCCAGCCCCTTGATCTTTCCCAAGCGTTTGATCGCCTCCCCGGCTGCTGCCTGCATCTGTCTCATATCGGATAGGCTAAACTCTCCGGTCAGTTTCGCGCTTAGGATCGGTCCGGATGAATCAATGATTGTAAATGGCATTGTGTCCTCCCGTTACATTCTCCGCCTATGCCCGACGGGATCGCTACACTGGCTAACATTTGTCATCCCGAGCGCGCAGCGAGGGATCTTGCATTTTTAAGCCATGTAGGACGAAAAGATTTCTCGGCGGAGTTTATCCTGAGTACATCGAAGGACCTCGAAATGACAATTGGAATGAGAAGGCTGTAAGCGGCGGAGAATCCACCTTGCTGCTGATTTTTCTGAGCCTCCCAATTCATTTCTTCAGCTCCATCGTCATGCCGGCGGCGCCGAGCGTAAACTTATGCCCCCCTGTTATCGTGACCATGTGCACGACCACGCCGTTTTCATTTTTCATTTCGGCAAACCCGCCGCCACTGTCACTCGCCCCAGAGGCCTTGACGATTTTATAGTTGCCGTTGAAGTCCTCTAGATTTTTCAAATTGAACACCTGACCGGACAGTTCTGCAGTGGTGATGCTAGGATCGATCTCGCGCAAAAGCCCGCTGGCTTGGAACGTAAAAGTGTATTCCTTGCCTTTGTAGGTCAAGACTCCGTCCCCCCACGAGAGGCCCACCGCCTCTGAAACCGAACGACGAGTGATCTTCACGGTCGCGTCCGGTTCCTGCGCGAGAGTCAGCGAAACTTTCGACGTCGCCAACAAACTTCCGACCATGAGTAACGTGAGAAAAATACGGGTCATCTTTCCCCCTGATCCAAGGATCACGAGCATTGGTGCCGCGCGGCCGCCACCCAAAACGTTTTCCGATACCGCACCCGACTCTTATTGATCAATATTTGAAATGCGTCGCTTACCGTACCTGCATTGTCTTCCTTGCTTGCAGGACTCTTCCCTCAACCTTAACGTTAGCCTTAACCTACTCTTTTACCTATTGGCTCTACCAGATTCTCATGGGGACCCAACGAGACAGGATCCGTTTCAAGCTACCGTTTGCCCTCCACTGTTCGAGTTCGCGATTGAGCGCGAAGCGCAATGGCTCGTCATCCTTTCGCACCGCCCATGCCAGCGGCTCTTTGGTCAGCGGCCAGTACAATCCCTCGAGCTCTTTTTCGTTCGGATTACCCGCAATTCGCCAAACCGTAGGAGCATCATGAATGAAGAGTTCTATTTCTCCCCTACGCAGGGCAGCGATACCGTCTTCGATCGTTGGCTCGGGCGTTAGGATGGCCCGCGGGAAGAAAGCCTTCGCCGCCATTTCGCCGGTGGTCGCTTGCACGAAGCCGATTTTCGAAGTGCGTTGAGAAAACGATTGCACGTTGGGAAATTCGGACCTGTCTTTGGCGCGCACCAGGGCCATTTGACCGATGGTCACATAAGAGTCTGTAAAACTGACAACCTGTTGTCTTTCAGTGGTAATCGACATTCCAGACATTATGATATCGATTCGCCCGTCGACTAAGGCCTGGACCAATTCGGGGAACGGGGTCTCGACGAAAATGATTTCCTTCCCGAGTTCTTTTCCGACCTGTTTAGCGAAATCAATCTCCACTCCCACAAGCCCGAAAGTTGGATCTCTGTAAGCGACCGGCAGGTAATCGGGGGAAATACCAATTCGGAATTGAGGTTTCAGCAGGGTCCCCG
>JAWOMO010000013.1:0-3445 GCA_033852435.1 Nitrospira sp. | reverse complement strand
CGATGATGGATTCGCGCGAGCGTGGCCGCGGAATCGTGACATCGACGATTTCGCCAACACGCGCAGAGGGACCATTCGTCATCAACAAAATGCGGTCGGACAACAGAATGGCTTCATCGACGTCGTGTGTCACCATGAACACAGTGTTCCTCGAGCTATTCCACATTTGGATCAGCTCCTCCTGAATCACGCCTCTCGTCAGCGCATCGATCTGCGCGAAGGGCTCGTCCAGCAACAGGACTTTCGGCTCGATCGAAAAGGCGCGCGCGAGGCCGACCCGTTGCTTCATCCCCCCGGACAGGGCTGTCGGCCGTTTTGTCTCCGCGCCCTTGAGTCCGACCAGCGCGATATACTTATTCACGTGGGCTGCCACCTGGGCGTGGCTCCAACTCGGATAGGCCGATCGGACTGCTAGGGCAATGTTCTCCAACACGGTCATCCACGGCATCAAGGAGAAGTTTTGGAACACCACCATCCGATCGAGTCCCGGGCCTACCACCTCTTTTCCGTCCAATATGACGCCTCCCTCGGAGGATGTCTCCAAGCCGGCGATGATGTTCAGCAGCGTACTTTTGCCGCAGCCCGAGTGACCGATCACCGTGACAAACTCACCTTGATCGATCTTGATCGTGACGTCATCGAAGATGCACACAGTTCCCTCCCCGGTGTGATTCGGGAAAGACTTGCTGAGATGATCGATTTGAAGATAGGGCATACGTTACTCCTGATAGGTGACGAGTCCGGCCAGCTTGTTGAACCCCGCATCAAGGATCACGCCGACACATCCCACGACCAGAATGGCGAAGATCACGCCGGAAATATCCAGGTTATTCCACTCGATCCAGCTCAAATACCCGACTCCCAACTCTCCCAACAGCATTTCGGCCGGCACGACCGCCACCAGCGCGCTGCCGAACGAAATGCGCAGTCCGTTGACGATCGTCGGCGCCGCCCCGGGAAGGATGACCGTAAACAGCCGCTTGAACCAGGACAGCTGTAAAATAGCTGCAACGTGCAGATAGTCTTTCCGAATCCCGTTCACTCCAAAAGCTGTCGTCGCCAGTGTCGGCCACAGAGATGCCATGAAGACCACGAGGATGGCAGTCCATTTCGGGTCTCTGACCGTGTACAGAAGCAGCGGCATCCATGCCAACGGCGAGATCGGTTTCAATATCTGGATGAACGGGTTCACCGCCTTAAAGAGCACCTTGTTGAGCCCCAAGAAGACACCCAACACGACCGCGACCAGTGACGCGGCAAGAAACCCTGCCCCGAATCGTGACACGGTATACATGACGAGATACGCGATCCCGTGATCGTTGGTGCCCTTCTTAACAAATGCTTCGCTCAGTTCCTCCCGTGCCTTTTCCATGACCGCGAGAGGGCCGGGAATCCCTTTCACTTTTTCCTTCTCTGGATTCCACTTGTATGTCCCGTCCGGCAAATGGACAATGTCACCGTTGAACTCCATCATCTGGAGTTGCTCTTCGCTCAACCCCTTCGCATCGAACACCTCGCGCAGGGTTGCGATATGCCACCCGAGCAGAAACAACACCACCAGAAACACCGTGATGATCCATGGACTGCCTGTCGCTTGACGGGCCATCGTGCTCCCCTTTGTCTTCCTCGATGTCACTCGAGGGTTGCTGGCTTCCACTTCTACGGCCAGATTCTCCGCCCTCAACATCTCCGCCGGCATGTCAAGCTCCTTTTCCGCTGACTGCTCATCACGCCATGCTGTGGATGGCAAACCCCTTCACATAGGCATCAGGCTTGGATGAATCGAATTCCTTCCCCATGATGACATGTTTCATCGTGGTCGCCTGATGAGCCGGATACCCCAATTCCTTTTCGATACGGTCGCAGTCCGCCGCCCGATAGACCTGCTCGGCAACGGACTTATAGTTCACGTCGCCCTTCAAATGTCCCCAGCGCTTCATCTGCGTCAGAATCCAGATCGCCATGGAATGCCACGGATAGGGATCGAAATCGATGCGACTAGGATCTTTCCGAATGTTTCCCAGTCCATCCGCATAGGTGCCCGTCAACACCTGTTCGAGCACCGTGACCGGCTGGTTCAGATAATTCGTCGGAGCGATCGCCCCCGCGATTTCCTTGCGATGCGCTGCATCGGAGGCATAGTGCGTTGCGTCCACGATGGCTCGAAACAGCGCGTTAAAGGTGTTCGGATACTTGATCGCAAACTCTTCCGACACCGTGAAGGCACAGCAGGGATGCCGATCCCAAATTTCCTTCGACAACTTGAAGATGAACCCCACATTCTCGTAAATCGCCCGTTGATTGAACGGGTCCGGGGCCAGATATCCATCGACGTTGCCGGCTTTCAGATTGGCGACCATCTCGGGCGGCGGCACCACGCGAATCTGCACATCCTTATCGGGGTGCACCCCTCCTTCGGCCAAGTAGTAGCGAAGGAGATAGTTGTGCATCGAATAGTCGAAGGGCACGCAAAAGCGAAACCCTTTCATGTCGGCTGCCGATTTGACGTCCTTGTGCTTGATGTGCAGCGTGATCGCCTGCCCATTGATGTTTTCAACGGCCGGCATGTAGAACGGCTTGGGAACCGATCCGGCACCAAGGGAAATCGCCAACGGCATCGGCGTCAGCATGTGCGCGGCATCGACTTCGCCGTTGATCGCCCAATCCCGGATCATTGCCCAGCCGGCCGCGCGTTTGACTGACGCGTTCAGCCCATACTTCTTGTAGAACCCCAATGGCTCCGCCATGATGATCGGAGTGGCGCAGGTGATGGGGATGAAGCCGATGCTCAAATCCTTCTTCTCCGGTTTTCCTCCGGACTCCGCCGCAAAGGAGATGAGCCGCTCGAGCGGGAACACATCGGCAATCAGCGCCGTTAAGGTCGCCGTCCCCAGGAGTGCGAGAAACCGACGCCGGCCTGGATTGGTCGCATTGAGTACGGCTGCTGCAACCGACCGCTCGACACTGGCCTTGTAATAGCCCTCGTCTGATTGATCAGGCGGAACCGGCGTCTCTGTCCTGCTCGCTCTGTCCTCTTCCATGTTGTCGCTCCTTTGGTTCATCGCAGGCATGGCGTTCTGACTTCCAACTCCAGCGATCCCCAAAAACAAAAGGCGCCCTCATTCCCGACCGGGAACAAGGACGCCTTCGTCCTGATGTGGAGTCTCACCCCCACTTGTGCGAGACGACACCGTCTCGCAATTCGCATCAACAAAAAGGGCGTCCGCCACTCTTCTCAGAATGACGGACGCCTTTGTCCGTGTACGTATTTCCTGAGCTCGGATCGAAGCGCCATTGCTCCGATTCAACTCACAGGGGCGATTTATACCAAGAATCCCCCTGAACCGTCAACCTATAGTTTCGAATAGGCGCCGTTCGCCTACACGTCGTAGTACAGGAAGAATTCATACGGATGCGGCCGAAGTCGCATCTGATCAACTTCCTT
>JAWOMO010000158.1:0-5731 GCA_033852435.1 Nitrospira sp. | reverse complement strand
TGTCACCCAGCGCCTCGATCGCCTGGACGATGCCGTCGGGAAGGCTCTCGAGCTCCGCGTCGACCCCCTCGGCGGCGGCGATCGCAAGGTCCGCCGCCTTCCGGTGCGGGATCTGCCGGAGGAGCGGAAGGAGCGCGTCGTTAATGACGTCGAGATCCAGGGACGACGCCGAGACGCCGGTCTGCTTCCACTGACGGATTCGGGCCAGCGAGAGGTGGTCCCAGAAAGCCAGGTGCGCCAAGGCCATCGCGACCGTCCAGCCGCCCCCGAGGTCGAGCCGCAGCTGCTCGTCGCTCAGCCTGGCGACCAGGACCCGCAGCCGCTCGCGTGCCCGGGCGTTGTCGGCGACAAAGGGATGAGCCATGGAACCCTCCGGATGCAACTTCAGTCTACCCGGAGAAAATCCCCGCGTGAAGTTGGTCATCTTTGAGCGGAGCAGATCACCTGAATCTTCGTTGAATGCTGTTCACCCTGACGGTATACTGTATACCATAACTGTTTGTCGACCGCCCGCTGCAACTCGCTTTCGGCCCAGGGAGAACGCCATGAACCTCCCCGGTGGACGATTGCGGTCGCCTCATTCGTTGTTGTTTGCCATGACTCCGCTCTCCGCCTTTGCCGCAGGAAGCGGCCGGGCCGGCGGACACCACTCCGGATCTCAGTCACCCAGCTACGATTCAGGATCGAATAGCGGCCACTCCGGCGGTTGCCACAAGTGCACTGCACAGAATGCGCGTTATAGGAGATCGGAAGATGAGCCATTTACGGGCTGTGGCATTGCTCGCATCCGCCGCGATACTTTCTCTATTGGTTGAACCCGCGATTTCGGCTGTCTTCGCGGAACAGGCCGAACAGCGCCCCGCGCAACGACTCCAAGGGCAAGACGTACAAAGACGGCAACCCGAGATCGTGACCGCGGCGGATAAGGGTGCGACGCCAGCGATCCCGACGGCAAGCACACCCCCTCCGAAGGCCCTGGTTTCCGGAGTGCCATTCATAAGCTGGAATGACGCCGCACGCCTCAAATACGGAGAGAAGGAAATCGTCAACCCTTCTGTGGCGGCGACGTTCGGGATGGTGTGGGAATATTGGGGCAAGGACCGGAGGATACTCGAGAGCCAGGATCAAGAGGTGTTCGCGGGGTTTCAAATTGTCTCAAGCAGGGGGTCCGGCAAGGCCTGGGGAGTTGATGATCTAAAGACCTCTGTTGCCCGGGGCATTCCCGTGATCGTCTCGTTGCCACTGACGCCGGACGCTCATCCCCTATACATGACGTTCGAGATGGGGATCGTGCTGGGACAGGTAAAAAATGTCGAACTCAAGGATCAGGGCAGACCACGTTCGAATGCTCTTGGGCGCATGGTATCGCTGGACGATTTGCAGAAGATAAAGGACCAGATGAAGACAAATCCTGTCCTCGAAAGCACGATCACGGCGGGCCGGCTGGTCATCGGGTACGACGACGGCAAAAAGGTATTCATCGTTCATGACCCTTCCTTCGGGCCTGCGTTCGAAATTCGGTACGAGGATTTCGATAGAATGTGGGCGGCAACGGACGGAAGTTACGTCGTCGTCTCTCCTGACGGTTTCCCGGAACGAACCCCCGCAAGGCCTGCCGGTTCCGCGTATCGGCCCCGGACTCCAGACGAGCAGGCGGCGATGCATTTCGTATACGGGTACGCATTGGACTGCATCGGCCGCCTTGCAGAGGGTGCAAGGCACTTTGAGCAAGGCCTGGCGATACCCGGGGTGGGCAAGGGATATCAGTTTCTGCTCCAATTCGAATTGGCGCTCAATCGCGGTGAACAAAGCGACTTCGCGGGGGCGGTCAAGGCGGCGGAAAAGGCGACAGAGATATTACCCGAGCACCCGGCCGTGTGGGGATTCTTGTCGATGGGGTACCTGCTTCTGCCTGAAGGAGGCGACCGGGGAAAGGCTAGAAAGGCTGAGGAGAGAGCAAAAGCGCTGAGCAACGATAAACGAGCACATCAGGTTGTTGCCACCACGGTTCCGGCGGATTTTTTTGTCCAATATCTTGCTCCGATTCGTGGGTGGGGTGGGGAAGCCATGGGCAACTGACCCGTGCCGAGCCGAAAAGGATGCCTGGATAAAGTAAGCGAGCCGATCAGATCCGGCGGCAGAGGAGCGGATCAAGCTCTTTGCCGAAGGATGCCGGACAGTCGATAGTTCATCCTCTTGGCAGTGGTCGGGTCATTTTAAAGCCATGCTCTTTTGTCCGCGGGAGAGTTGGAGCGTCCATAAAAGATATCCGATGAGGGCTGATGCAATTGCTCCGAACACCGCGGAGACGACGATCACCGGCCACAACATAAACGGAGGGATCAAGATGGACTCTCCAGGCACCTGCGTGAGCAGAAAAGCGACGCCTGCATAACTGCCGACCCAGGCAGCGACCCCCGTGTACTTTGCAGACGAGAAATGGAAATATCCTCTCGTGCCGATCCGCCGGACCCAAGCTCTTAATACAAGCCCCATAATCGCGAATGGAGGCAAGATCGCTGCGGCTAGTAAAGCAAATATGAACGCGTACGTGCGAGGGCCTTCGGATTTCCCTGCGAACAGCATTCCCCCGAGGACCAGGGCAAGGATCAGAAGTGCAGGAAGGGAGAAGCTTAGCAGGAACAAGCGTCTCGCGAAACGCGCAACGTCCTTGAAATCGGGAACGGGCCTCGGATCGACTATCTGAAGTGAACGAACCCTCCTTGATCCCCGCCAGAAGACGAATGCGGCGATAACGAGTAGGACGAATCCCGCAAGCTTTTGCCATCCTGCAAAAATTCCGACGTAACCTTTTAATGCTGTGCCAACGGGTGATTGCTCCGCCGGATGGTACGGTCGCTCCTTCTGGTATTCCGCCATCCCCCATAAGCCCACCTTGCGTGCTTTCGCATCCTTCTCTATGGCAAGGAGAGTGGGATTCCGGCTCCCAGAGGCAACCCATGCGAGTCCTTCACGGATGAGGATTTCTGCGACGTCGACACCGTCAACGTTTACCTGCCCGATAATCGTAATATTTGATCCGTATTTCCTGATGTCAACAACGTGGATGATCACGGGTTTGCCTATTACCAGCTCAGTAAGGCGCACTTTTGCCGGAATCGAGCCGGGCAAGGCTGGCGGAACAGCCCGGATATCGCTGATCTCGACTATGGTCAAATTTTCTGTATCCGCGACGTTGTCGCTCTTTATGAGGAAGGAATCACCCGTGTGGTTGATGACGGCATAGGCCTTAAGCGTTTGTCCTTTCGTAGTCGGGGGCGGCTTTGCCCCGTCTTCGGCCAAGCTTGTGGGAACATAGAACGCGCTGACGATTGCGATGACAAGCCATTTAATCCAAGAACTCTCCAACTTCCCCTCCGAAATATTCTCCGGTACAACGAACTCGCTACCTAAAACCCCTTCTCGGAAGGAGCGAGCCATGGTCATTCGACTACAACGCCGTGTCAGCGGGAGTACTGCTCGAAGCAATAATAGTCAGACCCACCTACCACAGCGGGTATTAAAAGAAGCATTCCTATAGTTGAGGATTTCTCATGAAGAATCAAGGAGCCGTCCTCGCTCTTTTGAAAAGCATTACTTCCCCACTCGTAACCGACTGCATTTTCCTCAAGAGAGCGTCCCGTCTTAAAGACTATGCGGCCGTCGTCGCACTGGAAGTCTTTGTCAAACAGGTACATCTTGCTCTCGCTTGGAGCATCTCCGATGTAGGTTGTCACATTTACCGAGGTGCTGGTCTGGCTGATTGCGACGTGTGCGTTTGGCGAATTGCTACTTCGCTTATCGGACGATCTCCTCAATAGAACATCCGACAAGGAGATCTTGTCGCTGACGTCCCTGTCCTTGAAGTCACCAGAGATGTCAGGACAGGACATTCCCTTCGTTGATACCAGCGGCGACCACTCCGGCGGGTACGGCTTGTTGACGAAACATCCTCCTGAAGCTGTGAGAACTGCAAGCGCGAGAAACGCATGGCCCGCCCGTCGCAACTCTCTGTTTCTGGAGCGAGTGGCCTGGACCTTCATCGCTTAGTCGGTTCTGCCGCGGGCTCGGGTTGCGCTCGTCTCCTGCGCCTGTGATCTCTTCTTCAGATGTTCTCCAAGAACTCCGATTTCGACGATTCCGAGAATTACCAAGATCACCAGAGTTACTGCGAATACGACCGTTAACCATTGGACGGGATTCACTATGGTGACCTCATCTGCACCGCCTTCGGATACACCGATCTAACCGTTTCGCGTTTGACTGGCTACGCGCCAGTTCCTTCACCAGTCTAAGGGAAGCGACGTTTGCCTTCAAACTGTATCTTTTAAAGGATTGGCAAGGGCGACGCGAGTGGTGAAGACTGGGGCAGGAAGGGCGATTCCATACTTCGGTGACACGAGCCCCATCGAGATGATCACGTCGGTACAGCGCTGTCGCCGCTGGTCGCCAGAAGAGAAGCGTGCAATCCTGGGAGAAGCCGAGCAGGCCGGCAATTCGCTGTCTGCGGCGGCTCGCAAGTACGGGGTCAACCCCGACCAGCTCTTCCACTGGCGCAAGCTCATGCGGGAGGGAGCTCTGGTCGCCGTCGGTGCCGACGAGCACGTCGTGTCGGCCTCCGAGGTCAAGCAGCTCAAGAACCAGATTCGGGAGGTGGAGCGGCTCCTGGGGAAGAGGACGATGGAGGCGGGGATTCTGCGTTACGCGATCCGGATCGCCCGCGAAAAAAAGCTTCTGTTGCGGATGCCCTTGCCAAGGAAGGGCGATTCCCGATGAAGGCGATCGCCGACACGCTGGGCGTCTCGCGATCGAATCTGTACGACAAGAGGAGCGAGGACCGCACGCCGCGCCGACGGAGGTATCGCAAGGCTGCCGATGAAGATCTGTTGCGCCTGATCCGCGAGATCGTCGACGAAAGGACGACCTACGGCTATCCGGGGACGACGGCGCTGCTCAACAGGAAGCTTGCGGCGCTGGGCCGGCCGCGGGTCAACGAAAAGCGCTTGTACCGGATCATGGCGATTAACGGCCTGCTCCTTGAAAAGCACACGGGCTGCCCGGCGCGCACCCACGAAGGCGAGATCATCACACTCAAGATCAATACGCGCTTGTGCTCGGATATCTTTGCGATCACCTGCTGGAACGCCGAGATCGTCTGGGTGGCATCTAGCCTGGACTGCTGCGATCGCGAGGTGATGACCTACATCGCTACCACGGCGGGTGTCTCCGGGGAGATGTCCCCGACGGAGTATAGGAAGTCCTTAGCAGAATCGGCCGAGTGTCCAGTTTAATGGGGGTAACTCCAGGGACAGCTCTTTCGAGTTGTCAAAAGACGAGGGTCGATTCGCTTATAAGATGCTGATTTTTAAGGTTGGCGGTCCCAGCGGGGTTCGAACCCGCGTTTTCGCCGTGAGAGGGCGGTGTCCTAGGCCACTAGACGATGGGACCGCGCGCAAAAAATTGGCTGAGGAGCCAGGACTCAAGCTTCGAACCCATGAGGCTCCGCATCCTGCTGATTCTTAACGATTCGACTCCTGAGCATCCCTCCGCGACTGACTATCCGGTGTACCAGCTGGTGTACCACTCGAACTCGAACCTTGGCATTGTCAACCGAAGCGGCGGGGGAAGTCAAGCCGAACGTACAAGCGCGGTACCCCGGCAGGTGCGGAGCGGACGGCCTCACGCTATATCTCGTTGTTGACGAACGTGACGGTTGTTCGTCCGAACTTGG
>JAWOMO010000174.1:0-6474 GCA_033852435.1 Nitrospira sp. | reverse complement strand
CGCCGTTGTCGCCGCCGCAAGATCTTCGGGCGTTCGATACTCCCAATGACGGAGGCGGGAGCCTTACAGTGTCATGGGCGCCTAGTCCGTCAGACACGCCGGATGTCCGCTATCAGGTATTGGTGGGTGATGCTGGTGTGACCGATCCGGGGGCACTCAAGGTCGTGGCGGAATTCCCTGCGAACACCCATTTTGTAAAAGAGGCGAAGGCGGCCTGGTGGACGAGAAAAGCGGAGACACAGTGGCATCAGTTTGTAGTCAGGAGCGGCAAGGGGGTCGAACTTAAAGATCACACAACGTATGCCGTAACCGTGGCAGCGATACAAGGCGAACAACGAGTGTTCGGTCCGATGCTGCAGGCGACCCCGTCGCCTGACTGGTTCAATTGGAACCAGCTCAACAATCTGATTCTCGCGCTGTCGTTCGGCGGGCTGGTCTTCTATACCATCAGCCATGCGAAACGGAACAATATCTTCCTGCGAAGGATTCCGGGTCTCGATGCCGTCGATGAAGCGATCGGGCGTTCAACCGAACTGGGTAAGCCGATTCTGTATCTCACCGGCGCGCACGACATGAGCGATCCCTCAACTATTGCAGCAGCCGTGATCCTGGGCCGGGTGGCCAAACGCACTGCGGCCTATGAGACAGAACTGTTGGTGCCCCACCGGGATCCCATCACGATGGCCGTGTGCCAGGAAATCACGAAACAGGCCTATTTAGAAGCCGGTAAGCCTGACCTCTTCAAGGAAGACTCGAACTTTTTTATTACCTCGGATCAGTTCAGTTACACAGCGGCCGTCGACGGCATCATGCTGCGCAAGAAGCCTGCTGCGAATTTTTTTATGGGCTCCTACTTCGCCGAGTCGCTCCTGCTTACCGAGACGGGTGCCAGCACCGGGGCCATTCAAATCGCCGGGACCGACTCTGATCACCAATTACCGTTCTTTGTGACCACCTGTGATTACACGCTAATTGGGGAAGAGCTCTATGCGGCCAGTGCCTATCTTTCCAAGGAGCCGATCCAGATCGGCACGCTGCGCGGCCAGGATATCGGCAAGGCGTTCATCTTAAGCGTGATCGCGGCAGGCACGGCGCTAGCGACCCTCGCCGTTCTCACCGGGGCGCAGTGGCCGCACCTTTTCCTGGATCTCTTTAAGGATCTCAAATGATCTTTCTCCGCCGCCAGGTTCCGCTCCTCATTACGATGATCACCGGGTTAGTCTTTGCGGCCCAATACTACATTCCGCATCCGGCGTCGGAACAACTGCTGACATCGGCGACCAAGTGGCTTCAAATCATCGGTGGCTTTGCGTTGGTCTTGGGCGTCACGAGCCTCTTTCATCAGCATGCCGCCAAGATCAGGCGAAAAGAGGCCGGGTGGGGTTACAGCCTCGTGCTGTATGCCGGCATGCTGGGTACGATTGCTGTGGGACTCTGGGCCAACGGCAAGGAGAGCATCGATGGCGCGATGACGGTGTTCGGATGGATCTATTCCTTCATGATGGTCCCGCTGCAAGGCACCATGTTCGCCATCTTGGCCTTCTTCATCGCTTCGGCCGCCTATCGGTCATTCAGAGCCAGAAGTCGTGAAGCCGCGGTGCTGTTGATTGCCGCCGTGATCGTCATGATGGGCCGCGTCCCGTTAGGCGAGTATCTAATACCGATCAGCGGCGATCTCTCGCAATGGATTCTAAACGTGCTCAATGCCTCGGTTCGGCGGGCGATCCTGATCGGTGTGAGTCTGGGGGCTGTGGCATTGTCGTTCAAGATTATTTTCGGCGTCGAACGGTCGTACCTGGGCGGGGGAAAGGAATAGCGTAAGGGGTAAGGCGTGAACGGTGAGGCGATCGGAGAGGGAGCGCATCTCCGTAATGCTCACACACTGTACGCCTCACGGAATCTCATATGACGTTTGCTGAACGAATGTTGCGCATTGATAGGCGGATTATCTTTGTGGTGATCGGAGTGTGCACGCTCCTGCCCCTGCTGTATCCGGTCGGGCTCCCGATCAAGATTTCACCGGAGGTGCGCGGCGTCTATGAATATATGGAAGCGCTGCCGGAACGGTCGGTGTTTCTGCTTTCTCTCGATTTCGATCCGGCCTCGAAACCCGAGTTGCATCCGCAAGCGATCGCCCTGTTGCGTCATGCCTTCAGAAAAAACCTGCGCGTCATCGCCATGACTCTCTGGGTGTCCGGCACCGGCATGGCCGATCAGTTGCTGACGCAGGTGGCCATGGAGATGGGAAAAGAAAAGGGGAAGGACTATGTCTTTCTCGGGTGGAGTCCCGGCGGAACGGCCGTCATCATCAACATGGGCCAGGACCTCTACACGGCTTTTCCCAGCGACTATGGTGGCCAGCCGACGAAGGGCTTGCCGGTGCTGGAGGGCGTCCTCAGCTTGAAGGATGTGAATTACGCGATCAGTCTTGGAGCCGGGAATCCCGGCGTCGAAGCCTGGTATGTATTCGGGAAGGACAAGTACAAGTTCGAGCTGGGCGGAGGCTGTACTGGCGTGATTGCGCCAGGCCTCTATCCTCTGCTGCGAAGCGGACAGATCAACGGCCTGATCGGCGGGCTGAGAGGCGCGGCTGAATATGAAAGTCTGATCGGACAAAAGGGGAGAGCGGTGGCCGGGATGGACGCGCAGTCGGCCACGCATGTGGCGATTATCGTGCTCGTGATTATTTGCAACATCTTTTATTTTTCATTACGGAACGTCGCAAGGCAGCAGGGCCGCGTGCATTCGTAAGGAGCCGGACGTTCAATGGATGCAACCGTTTTAGGAGCGTGGGTGGCGACAGGGTTGACCCTGTTCATCTTCTCGTTCCTCTATAAGGACAATCCGCTCTTCAAGCTGGCGGAGCATCTCTATGTCGGTGTGTCGGTGGGGTACACCATCGTGAAAGCCTACGACACCGTCGTCGTGCATTTGATCGTCAAACCGATTGTAGAGCAGGGGGAAGTCACGCTCCTGATTCCGGTCGCAATTGGCCTGCTCATGTTAACTCGCTATGTACCGAAAGCGGCCTGGTTGTCTCGCTATGCCTTCGCGTTCATCGTCGGGGTCGGATCGGGGCTCGCGATTCCGCGGACGATTTCGTCGTTCATCTTGAAACAGATCGAAGATACGGTCCGGCCATTGCTCTCATTGGCCGGCGCAGACGGCGTGACCTTCTCGATGAATCTGCTCAATCCTGCCAGTAACCTGAACGCCATCATCATCCTGATCGGCGTCAGTTCCGTGCTGTTCTACTTCTTCTTCTCGATCGAGCACAGCGGTCCGGGAAAAGTCGTCGCCCGAACCGGAGTCCTGTTCTTGATGATCGCGTTCGGCGCCGCCTTCGGCTATACAGTCATGGCCCGCATGTCGCTCTTGATCGGACGGTTGACCGACTTGATCGAGTTTTCCGATGCCTCCTACGGCAGTCCCACGCTGTGGCTGGCGCTCCTCACCATCGGGGTGTTGGTCGTACTCAGTCGCCGCAGGCAGCAGGAAGAGCCGCCAGAGGCCCATTAGTTCGCCTCTTTCCCCATTGCAGGTCAGGAAACCGGTTCGTTACAATGGCCCGTCGCTGTTAGGGAGCATCATGACGACCGACACCGCCAAAGATCCCAACCAATACCCGACTCTGCGCAATCTTCAATTCTCTCCTATTAAAGAAGGCGAGGAGCAATACATCGTGCTCTGGGATCCGACTGGCCTGAGCCGAGAAAGGCTCGTTCTGCCGCTGAACTACTTTTTCATCGTCCAGCATTTCGACGGCGAACATTCTCTCCAAGCGATCGGCGGGCTCTACTTGAAGCGATTCGGTGAGTTCCTGATGCCGAACAAGGTGGAGCAGTTGGTATCCGATCTGGACGCGAAACTCTTCCTCGAGGGAGAGCGGGTGGAGTCGGCCAGAACGCAGGTGCAGGAAGCCTACCGGCAAGCGCCGCTCCGGCAAGCCGTCTTTGCCGGACGAAGTTATGAAACAGACGGGGCCAAGCTGAAGAAGCAGATCGACGGGTTTTTTTCGTCGAAAGAAGGGCCGGACTTCAAGCCCTCAGAGAACAAAGGCAAACTGATCAAGGGTCTGGTGGCACCGACCTACGACCTCAAGCAGGCAGGTCCTATCTATGCCTGGGCCTATAAGGAACTACAGGAAGCTCAGCAGCCGGATGTGTATGTGATTATCGGGACCGCCCATGCGGGACTCGAAAACCTGTTTGCCGTTACTGACAAGGATTTTGAAACGCCATTGGGGGTCGTGCCTACAGATCGGGCGATGCTAAACAGGCTCAAGTCAATTGTTCCGGAGTTCTTCGACGAAGACATCGCCCATCAGGCAGAACATGCCATCGAGTTTCAGTTGCCCTTCATGCAGGTGGTGACGGAGGGGAAGCCCTTTACGATTGTGCCGATCCTGTCGTCCTTCTCAGCTGCCAGTCTGGGCGATCCCGTTGTTCGCAGCACAGTCGATCGATTTCTGAGTGCGTTGCGTGAGGTGATTGCCGGATCCGGGAAGACGGTCTGTGTGATCGCCGCAGGAGAGTTGGCGCATCTCGGCATGCGGTACGGAGACAAGGCCCCACCGACCGATTTTTCGTTTCATCGGTCGATGCAGCACGATCTGGAAATGCTCAAGCCGGTCGAAGAACTCAAGCCGGAAGAGTTTGCCGGCTATATCCAGAAAGAAAACGACCAGCGCCGGATCTCCGGTTTCTCGCCGATTTATTCGCTGCTCCGATTGATCACAGCCGAAAAGGGCCAGGTCCTCCGCTACGACCGCGGGATCACCGATCAGTACAATTCGACCGTCACCTACGCCAGCATGTCCTTCTTTTAATGGCTGCTGAAAGGCTTTCCGGCTTCGATCAGGTGCTCAATCCATTCAACGAGAAGCAGATTCTCGGATGAATGAGGCACTGTTGATGAAGCGTTCGAATTCAATGGCTTGGGAGCAGTTATAACGACCAGTCTGACTGGATGGTCCGTTTTCACACTGGGCGTTCCATGCGAGATTGCTCGATGAGAAGATTGCGTTGCAGACCTGTCTCCTCGTCGCAGTGAGAAGGTAAAGCTTCTGCTCCGGCAACCCAAACTCTTCTGGCAGTGCTTCTTTGGCATTGTTATTGCTGAATAAGTGTAATCGCTGAGCTAATGTCATATCGGATCAAATGGCAGTGACAGCATATTTGCCTTCATTATCACCTATGCCCCCTCGAATCGGTTGGATTAAACAGGATCGTGGCAAGAGGGGAGTTTCACAGGATTCAGCGGCGACCAACCTTACGACTGTGCCGGTCTGTCACATGTGTGCCATTGTGTCGCGAGAAGACTAACCGCCGTAGCCGTATTCTCGACTCACAGCGAGTGTCGGGGACGTGCGACGATTGGAGCTTCATGAGCGCAGCCAATGCGGAGTCGGAATTTCAACTGGAGGAAGCCCCGCGTATCCTTCTCCTGGAAGATAGTCCCGGGGAGGCAGAACTCTTTTGTCAGGCGTTGGTTAATGCCTGGCAGAGGTATGCACCGAAGACTGTAGCTGACAGCCCCACCATTGAAATACGGCACACGGCCCGAGGTGCACTTGAAATCCTGAAGAGTCACATCGAGCGCAAGCCTAGCAGCCTTCCACATCTCATTTCATTGTGCTGGATTTTGACGTTCCTGCAGGAAACAGTCTGGCCTTCTTGCGAGCATTGCAACAGGACGTTCGACTCGCAAAAGTGCCGGTCATCGTCATGGTCTGGTCTGATGATGAATCGATTGCGCGATCCCTTCGCGCGTTTGGGGTCGCGGGCTATGTTGTCAAGCCGGTGTTATTCGAAGATTTGATTATCCGTGTCGGGGATATCTGTAGATATATTGTCTCCGAGACTGTTCATCATGGAGCTAGCCTAGTGGATTGGAGACAGCACGCATGACGATGCTTCTCTTAGTCTTCCGGTATTCACTCGATGAAGAAATACTGCGGTTGTTGAAAGAGCTGAACGTCAAATCTTTTACAGAGGCTCCCAAGGTCTTTGGCATGGGAGAAGCCGGGACGGCGTTCAATTCAATGGACTGGCCGGGATCGAATTGCATGATCCTCTCCGCTATGGAAGACGAACAGGCCACGCGGGTGGTAGCAGGGTTACGCGAATTTCGGGACCGGCTGATCAAGCAGCAACGCAATAACAAAATTCCGATCCGGGTGTTTGCATTTCCCTGTGAGCGGCTAATCTAGAGGAGGACGCTTGCTGTCATGGTCCGCGCAGCGCTGAAGAATCCCTTCGCCGTTATCGCTATCAGCTTGATTATCATCATTCTGGGCGTGGTGTCCTACCAGAAAATGGTGGTGGACATCTTCCCGGAAATCAACATGCCGGTCGTGGCGGTCGCGACCTTCTACAAGGGCATGGGGCCTTCGGAAGTCGAAGGGGCCATCACGCTGCGCCTGGAGCAGCTGTTTCTGCAGGCCTCGTATGTCGAGCATATCGAATCCCGCTC
>JAWOMO010000149.1:0-29918 GCA_033852435.1 Nitrospira sp. | reverse complement strand
TGCTGACGCTTTAAAAGGCAACGTCTGTGCCAGATGAACATTGATTGCGGCTGAAATAGTTGGATTAGAAGATAGCAATTATTCACGGATCTTAATTGCTTCCATGTTGAGACAATCTCCCTACGTTTCTCGTGAGGGCCACCTTGAAGACATCCAAAATGATGCTGTATGGATGTAATTCGATTCACAATGTGTGGAGCAGAGAAGGGTGTCAGGATCATTTCCTGGAGCTTGGCAGGGAGCGGTTAGACAGAATGGTTTCCCTTTAACGTCTTGAGCTTCTTGTCAGCACGCTATTTTACTTTGGATGGTAATTTAATCGTCTTGCCGGCAACCATGAAATTGCCTCGTCCGAGATGATGCATGGTGCGAGGCCGCTTGCGCGATGGGTCAATCCAGGCTTTGATCACCTGTAGAATAAAGAATCAGTATTTCGTCATCCTCGTATCGATTACCTTGCATTCGAGATTGGCATAGCACTCAGTGATGAGCGGCGCCTTGACGTAGGCAGCGGGCGCCGGCGTGAGTCGAAAAGTCTTGAACTTATCCACCGTTCGTCCTGAGGTATTGCCGCACCTTACCATTTTGAGCGCCAGCTCCACCGTCGGGATATTGATCACACATTCCTTGGTCGCCTTTACGATGCTGAACGTGTAGTTCCGGTCGCTGATCACGCAGCCGATGATCGGCGGCTCGAACTCCATCATCGTGTGCCAGGACATGGTCATAATGTTCGGCCGCCCTGTGCGGCTGGTCGTGACCATGACCACCGGACCCGGCTCAATCAGGCGATAGACCTGAGATAAGGGCAAAGAGCGTTTGACAATTTTGCCCTCTCTTTTAGACTTATGAACCATACCTCCTTGACCTTGAACTCGGACAGAACGCATTTCCCGGCACGTGACGGGCTTGCTCGACCTGTCCTCTTTGTTTCCTGCGTTTCATCAACTAAAAAAATGGGTGTGGTGCAGCGCCAAATGTCGGTGTCTTGGGTGCCTCTCCGCGATGTCCACGTACACGCCATGCACCATTCTCAAAGTGCATGTGGTGCACTTCTCCATACCAGCTATCAATGTTAACCTGTTGTCCCGTTTCCTTTGAAATGGCCCACAGACTTCCTGTGCAGGTGACCTCTGCACTCAGGGAATCGCCAGGGACGGTCACAATCCGCGAAAGGATATGGTTGCTTCTGAATTCTCGATGGTGGGAGACAAGATCCTCCCACACCTTTTGTAAGTCTCGTTTGGTCAATCCATGATAGCTGTACTGGTCTGAGTAGAGCGGCATCAAATCTGCCACGGTGCCAGCCTCAAGTGCCGCCTCCGCACGATTGAATGCAGCCAGGATTCCGGCCACGGTCTTGTCGTCTGCCTTTACCTCCGCCCAGTTATCCACCATGATCCCCCCACGATGCATCAGTGGCGGAACAGTACAACCCTGAACCGACCACAGCAGGCCTAAAGTAGTCATGAGGATCGTAACCGGACGCATCGATTGCATGATTCTCTCCTTATAATTTAAGGACGCTTCTCCGTGTGACAACCGAACCATCACCGGCCCGGTCCGACTCCCATAATAATCGATCACTGGGCCGAATGCCTCAAATATGAACGTGAACTTTTTTTTGCGAATGGCTTAGTAGCCACCACAATGGGAACACGGGCAGGCAACAAGGCGCCAGGAACCATTTCCTGGCGCGTGGAGGTCCGGTCTCCCCCCGTCGCTCATTGACCTCCCCTTTCAGGGAATCGACACAATTGGCCGGAGGGGGTGGGGGTTGAGCACAAAATGAGCGCAACCTACCAAAGGAAGGTGACAACGCCGTCAATGAGAGTGGGTCGATAGTTCATCATGCACATGTTCCGCAATACGATGATGCCCTTCCCCGGACGCGGTGACGGGGTCAATGTGAATCGTGGCGTTGGCAAGATACTGCAGGTGATGCAGCAACTGGTGGCGCACCTCTTTCGCAATGTTATGACCTTGCTCGACAGTTAAGTCTGAAGCGACAGCGATATTGACCTCTGCCAGCAGCCGATGGCCGATCCACCTGACCCGTACCTCGGCGATGTCCTCCACGCCGGGAACATGCTTCGCGGCGTGTCTGACCTCTTCAACAACCTCAGGGTCCACGCCGTCGAGGAGTCGCGTGAACAGCGACTTCCCGGAGTCAAACCCGATTTTAAAGATGATGAGGGTAATCAGAAGGCCGATGAACGGGTCGGCTAGAGGGAACCCCAACCACACGCCGACTGCCCCGATGAGGACGGCCAAACTTCCCAGCCCATCCGTCCGGGCGTGCTGCCCTTCCGCCACGAGGGCCGCACTGCCGATCTCTCTCCCGACGTTGATCCGGAAGACCGCCACGGCTTCGTTGCCCAGAAAGCCGACCACGGACGCGAGCATTACCGCCCACAGATGCTCGACGGGGCGTGGCGTGAAGAGCCGTGAGAGGGATTCGTATCCAACGACAACCCCGCTGATGAGGATTGCGAAAACTACCACGATCCCCGCCAGGTCTTCCACCCGTCCATACCCATACGTGAAGCGCTTCGTGGGTTTCTTCCGGACAACGAGAAAGGCAATCCAGAGAGGAATGGCGATTGCCGCATCACCAAAGTTATGGATGGTGTCCGCAAGCAGCGCTACACTGTTGGAAATCAGCACAATACAGAATTGAAAGAGGGCGGTCGCCAGCAATCCCCACAGAGACCACTCGAGTGCCCAAATCCCTCGTTGGGTGCTAAGAAAGGCCGGATCGAGCGTCCCATGGGTATGGTCATGCTGATGACCAGTAAGACCGTCGTCATGCGCCTGATTATGTAACTGCTGCTCGTTCATCTCACCGCCATGTCACTTCTTCCCAATAGATATGGACGAAAGTCTCAAAAGGAGGAAAGTTCTTGGTATTCTGCTCCTTGGACCGGACCCACAGATCGATTTCCATTCCGGCGGGATCGGTCTCCCCACCGGGAAGAGCGCGCTTCACCGGATAGCGTACTTCATGGGTTTGTGGATCGCGAGACCGTTCCATCACCATGAAATGGGCGTCGTAGTCCTTGTGGAGCGTCTCCTGGTTCTTGAACATCGTGGCGGTACCCCACCCGGCAAGATAGAGCCACGTCTTCGGATACAACGGATCTCCATTGTTGGAGTCGCCATGTTCGTACACTCTCGTCGCAATGCCGCCGTTCTGATACGGAGCCTTGGCACTGAATCGATCAAAAACGATCCGATAGCGGTCGGCACCTTCGACAAATTCAGCGATGACCTCGCCACTGTTCGTGAGTTCATTCACCTTAATATCGATGGAACCCTGTACCGGGATAAGATGTTTGCCGGCATAATCGAGGTGGTCCCACGGTGAGACGTCCTGCATGCTACCGACCAAGGTTGGTCGGCCACCAGTAAGGTGAAACTCACCGCTGTAATACGGA
This sequence comes from Nitrospira sp., assembly GCA_033852435.1. Classification (GTDB taxonomy): domain Bacteria; phylum Nitrospirota; class Nitrospiria; order Nitrospirales; family Nitrospiraceae; genus Nitrospira_C. The sequence goes on along the minus strand of JAWOMO010000149.1, from coordinate 26,481 downwards.
TGTTCTGTCGCTTGGAAAATGCGGGTCCCCTCCGTGCCCTTGGGCGTGCCGAATTGACGGTCTTCCGCCTTGGCGAACATCCATGTCCCCAGTGCCACTGGGGCTATCATTACGATCGCCCCCATCGCTCCTTTGGTCGAAACTCTCATGATCCACCTCATGCATTGAGTGGAGAGCCGTTTCAATATCCTTTGGAGATGATGGGCTCGAAGGAATTGACATTCAAGGGAATAGTAACCTGAAAGAAGAGAGCCGAAAATAAGTGGTTGTGAATCAGGGTTGGTTCTTTGCAGTGGCCGCCAGCCTTGAGTGAGACCGACGGCCACTGCGAGTTCACTTAGTTGCGCCCTGTGAAATCTCCTGTCGATGTGCGGTTGCCAGGGCATCAGCCTCATCTGCCGCCTTTCGATATGAAGCTGCAACGGCACTGCAATGCGCCGCATGTTGTGCCGGCTCTACCTTGCCGTGTGGCTCTGAGTGACGCTTGTAGGACTCCGCGAGGGCGTCCCACGTTTTGGCTTTCTCCCGTAGCTCTTGGGCCTGTTCCTGGTAGAAATTCGCAAGTCCAGCATGGTCACCTTTGGCAACTAAGTCCTGAGGTGGGGGTTGGAGGAGTGCGCAACCTTGAAATGCTACGCACAAGCTAGACAACAGGGCGATAGCGGCTAGTCGTGTGAACATCATTACCTCCTTAACCGGGAGACTAAATACATGTGATTGTGAACCGAGCCGGACACATCTTGATGAGTCTGAAGGGGAAAAGAAAGAAGGAGGCTCCGGCCAGAGCCGGATCCCGTCATCAAGCGGTAGATAGTTCGCCTGCATCATTCTCCTATCTCGCTCAGAAGAAGGGGTGAGGCAGGAAGGCCGGGCGAGATTCTTTGGCCCGTGGAATCTCCCAGAACGTTCCAGCCAAATGCCAGGCCCCATGGTCAAACGTCAAATGGTGAACCTCGTTGTACCAACTATCGATATTCACGCGTTGGCCCGTCTCATTGGAGATGGCCCACAGACTTCCAGTGCAGGTTACATGGGCCTGCGGTATCGTTTTGCTTGCATCGACCTTGATTTTCGAAAAGATGTGGGTTCCGGAAAAATCACGATACTGGGCAAACAGATCACTGTACACTGCTCGGACAGTGTCTTTGGTATAGCCACCATGCTTGTAGTCTTCTGAGTAGAGCGTCATCAAGCCATCGAGATCCTTGCGTTTCACCGCATCCTCAGCCTTCTTGAACAGGGACAAAATGGCCTGGACCGATTGGTCATCACCTTGGATCTCCGCCCCCTCTGAAAGGTGCGTCCCACTGATGTCAGAATAAACAGGTGGAGGGGACGACTGACAACCCTGAGATGCCAAGAGCATGCCCGCCAATATTCCAATTACTACCGCTGGGAATTTGTAGTCCACGATGTCCTCTTCGAGGAAAGGTTTTGTCAGGTCCCACACTTTCCGCAGTCATGTTCGGACATTAAAAAAGCCCTTTTCAGACCTTTCCGGCCTAAAAAGGACTTCCTTGTCCTCAACGCGTAGAGACGCCTTTGTCTTTTGCTGAAGACGCCCTTGTCTTCGGCGGGAAGGCTATCACACGGAAAAAATAAAAGCAAAGTTCTGAATCCTTTCCTTTCGAACCGCCCGAAAGCTTACGAGGATCAATCTGATAAATCGAGATTCGCTGAGAGGGAGGTGTGATCTTGAACGCTGACAGGAGGCATACAGTCCTAAAAGTGTACTCCCCACTGCCAATTTGCCGCTCATTTCTTCCTCCACCTCGGGATTCCTACAGTCACGCATCCCTCCGCTCCGTATTGACGATACCGAACCCCTTGCTATGCTTAGATTTACTTCGTTCAGCTCCGTATTCGACATGACCACTTGAGCATGGTTTTTGAATAGATGTGAGTTAGTCCGTTGATGAGGAGTTTGCCACGCATATGCACCAATCCCTGACTTGCTCCTCCCTCCTCGTTACACTTTTTCTTAGGATGCACTAGCGCCATCCAGCTATGGAGAGAATGCCTACGGAAACCATAACCAGCCTCGCCCTGCCAGATTTCCTCCCCTATTTGCTGGCAATTTTCGGATTGCTTGTCCTGTGGCAGTCCTATCAAATTAAGGTGATGAAAGGGTATATCCTGGCCATCGATATTTTCGACCGGTCGGGTATTCGCATGTATCTGTATGCCGTGGCCGACGATCCACAGACGTGCGAGGTGTGCCGATCAGCTCACGGGACCGTTTTCCGCCCCAGCGAAGTGATGAAAAAACAGTTCTCGCCGATCAAGGGAACATGCCAGAGCCCCACCGGTTGTATTGGCTTCCTCGTCGGTTTGTATGGCGCGTGGCCCGAAGCGAATCGGATCGTCGAACGGCTACGATTGTCCCGCAAGCGTGGACCGATACAATTGGACCAGAATGAATTGATGGAGATGACTTTGGGTCCCTGGGAGCGGAGCATCAGCGCCAACACCGACCGGGTCGGTATCCGCGTGCTGGAAGCCATCTTGGGAGACTGCGCGAATCCAAAACCCGCAATGGACAAATACCGCGATACGCTTGAACATGCGAAGGAGATTCGACATATGCCTCTGATCGTACCAGCGTATTTTCGCCTTGTGGATCTCTTCACCACGCAGGGGCAAGCAGCTGACGCACTCCAATTGATCGAGGAATTTGAGAAACGCTACAGGGGGGCTACATCGGGGCCCTATGCGCCAACCGAGAAGCAGTTAGCGCTTATGAAGATCAAGAAGGCTCACCTGAACGACACTGCACGAACGAACACGCCCGTTCTAACGACTTGAAATGTTTCAGCACACGGGTCCCTTGAGACAGCGAGGTCGGCCCAAGTATGAGGGGACAGGTCTTGCACTTCCCGTTTCTCGCAGCCAACTTGTCCTCGCCTTTGGATCGTCACTGTCGTACTTCCCTTTTCCTTTGCCCACTGTGAACGATCTTGTAGAGGACCGGTAGAACGAGGAGAATAAGCAACGCTGAAGTGAGCATTCCACCGACCACGACTCGTGCTAGCGGCTGCTGAGACTGCGCGCCAATGCCTGTGGCGATGGCGGCAGGCAGGAGTCCGATAGCCGCTGCCAAGGTGGTCATGAGCACCGGCCTCATTCGCATGGCCGCGCTGTTCAAGATCGCCGTCTCCAGATCGTGTCCCTCTTCCAGCGACTCTCGAATCCTCACAATCAGGATGAGGCCGCCCTGGATCGCCACTCCAAACAATGAGATGAATCCGACCGCTGCGGAAATACTAAAATTCGTTCCCGTCACCGCAAGGGAAAGGACCCCGCCAATCAAGGCAAAAGGAACGGTGCACAATACCAGTAGTGCCTCTCGGAACGAACTGACCGTTAGAAAGACCAAGAAAAAAATGACGAGGAGGCTCACAGGGACGATGATCTCCAAACGGCTCTTCTCATCCTGTAACTGGTCAAATTCGCCGTGCCATTCGGTCCGATACCGTTCCGGCAAGGAGACCTCCTGATGGAGTCGAGCTTCGGCCTCATGGACCGTGCTCTCTAAATCTCGTCCTCGGACGCTGAACTTGATGGGAATGTACCGCTGGTTGTTCTCTCGGTAAATAATGAACGCGCCGGCTTGCTCTGTGATAGAAGCCAACTGCTTCAGAGGAATGTGTGCGCCGTCGGGTGTGTTGACCAAGATGTTCCCGATCGATTCCACGCCTTCTCGAAACTCCGGCAAGAACCGCACTACCAAATCGAACCAACGTTCTCCCTCGTAAACCTGTGTGACTGACTGGCCACCAATGGCTGCCTGAACTACCGCCTGGACGTCTGTTACCGTCAGCCCGTAGCGGGCACAAGCTTGACGATCCACCGCAATCGAAAGATTTGGCTGCCCAAGAAGGTGGAAAATCCCCAAGTCTTTGACACCGTCTACCTTACCCATGACCTCCTTGATCTCCTGGGCCTTGGCTTCCATCATTGTCAGATCAGAGCCAAACAACTTGATGGCATTCTCGGCTTTGACGCCTGCCATCGCCTCTTGCACATTATCCTGGATCGCCTGAGAAAAGTTGAACGTCACTCCCGGAATTGTCGCCAATGTTGCCTCGATTTCCTGCACCAGATCTTTCTTCGCCTTCACTGTCGGCCGCCACTGCGCTCGGGGCTTGAGGTTTACCAGAAACTCGCCATTGAAAAAGCTTGTGGGATCAGTGCCATCGTCAGGTCGGCCTAACTGAGAGACGATGTTCGTCACCTCCGGAAATTTCCGAAAGATGCCTCTGATATCACTCGACAATTGCGCAGCTTGCTCAAACGAAATATCAACTGGCATCGTGGCGCGCACCCACAGATTCCCCTCCTCCAGCGCCGGCATAAATTCGCCACCCAGCAAGGGCGTGATCGCTAGGGTCAACGCCAGCAACCCGAATGCCACGATGATAATGATCGCTGGACGATTGAGCGCCCACCGCAAGCTCCTGAGGTACAGTTGTCGAGTGCTTCGCACGATAAACGTGTCTTCTTCTTGGATTGGTCCCCGCAGTAGCCAGGCACACAGGACCGGGGCCATGGTGAACGCCATGAGGAGTGCCCCAGTGAGGGCAACTCCATAAGTTATGGACATGGGGGCGAAAATCTTCCCTGGGACTCCCGTCATTGTGAACAAGGGAATGAACGCCACGACGATAATGGTGGTTGCGAAAAAGATCGGCCGTCCGACCTCTCGCGCAGCCCGCAGGATGTGCATCGGGACAGTCAGGCCAGGTTTCTGTCGGTGGGACAGGTGATAGAAGACGCTCTCGACCATAATGAGAGTCGAATCGACGATAATGCCGAAGTCAATGGCTCCCAGCGAGATCAGGTTCGCGGATTGACCAGTTAGCACCATTACGCAGAACGTGAACAGGAGTGCCGCCGGCACCGTCAGCGCCACAATCACCGCTGTCCGGAAGTGGCCGAGGAAGACAAACAAGATTACAAAGACCAAACCGACACCGGTCAGCAAGATATCGATGACGGTTTCGATGGTCGTCTTAATGAGGACGCTCCGATCGTAGAAAGTCTTAATTTGCACCCCCTTCGGAAGCTTCCATGTGTTCAACTCCTCGACCTTGCGGTGCACCTGCTCCAAGACCGGCGATGCTTTGGCTCCCCGGTGGAGCAAGACGACACCTTCGACGACATCATCCCGATCATCGATCCCGACCTTCCCGAGCCGTACGCGAGAGCCGACACTCACCTTCCCCAGATTCTTCACATAGACGGGGGTTCCATTCTTTTCAGCCACGACAGCATCCTCGATATCCTCAAGACTCCGCATCAGGCCCAAGCCGCGGACGTTGAAATTCTGGGCCCCAATCGTCAAATAATTACCTCCAACGTCGATATTGCTGTTCGCAAGCTTGGTCATCAATCCGGGCAAGTCCACACCGTAATTGATGAGCGCATTCGGATTGACATCGACATGAAATTCTTTAGTCGTTCCCCCGAATGTCGTGACGTCGATCACGCCGGGAACCTGCTTAAATTCTCGACGAATCTGCCAATCCTGGATAGTTTTCAGATCTGTCAGGGTTGCCCCTTCGCCAACAACCTCATAGCGGTAAATCTCCGCGATCGCCGACCAGGGGGAGATAGCAGGCTGGACATTCTGCGGGAGGGTAATCATTTGCAGGCGATTCAGCACCTCTTGGCGATCCCGAAAATAGTCGGTGCCGTAGTCAAAGTAGACCTTCACATCACTTAACCCAAAAATCGATAAGGAACGGATGTCTGTTAACCCAGACATCCCTTGCAGGCCGATTTCGATGGGGATTGTAATGGCTCGCTCCATCTGTTCAGCTGACCAACCCGGATATTGCGTAATGACCTCGATCATCGGTGGAGAAGGATCAGGATAGGCAATGACGTCAAGCCTATGAAAGGCGAACAGGCCGCCGAAGAACAGGGCCAAACCCAGAGCGCATACCAGCGCTCGTTGTGTGAGCGCCAACTCAACAATGCGGGTCACCATAAGTTCCCCCTCGAAAGCAAAACTGAATACATTCTCCGAAGAGTGTCGCCCACGTTCTTAGGAAATACGCGAGGGTCGTCCGAACCACGATACTGGCTCTCGCGGACACCGAGAAATACTTCAATTACTATATGAAGGACAGTCACGAGGCTAGAAGATCGGAGGAGGTCTGGAAGTCAGTGCAGCAAGGAAAAGGTATTGAGGGGGGACCAAGATCTTAGTTTGACAGACAGGCCAGGACACAGCTGCTTTCCACATCGCAGAGCCAGAGGCAATGTGATCGAATCCGTTATCAGGAAGAGATACACAGGCTTTGGCCTCGGAAAGTTCAACTTCTTCTCCATTGCCAAGCACAGCTTGCGCAAAATGTGATGGAGACAGGTCTTCATAGTATGCGACGTCGACGAGATACGGAAGTGCAAAGAAAATAATAAACAGACACCTGATGCTGGCCCGAGTCATAGTTCGACAAGTTGAGCTTCGGCCCACCGATGATTGGCTCATATAGCAATCACCACACGGACATAGAAAAGGCAAGGGTCCAAATAAACCAATAGCTTATCGTCGTACGAAATAGCACGCTAATGGTGAGTTGTCAAATAACCAACTTCCGACTGCCTTCGTTGCAAGCAAGTCTTCCTCCTAGCTAGATACGTTGCCGCAAAGGTCTCGCATAATTAGGCGATCGCAAAGGAAACTGTGAAACGGGCGCTTAACTTTTTTCACTAGCGATGGTTCGTGCTTCTCTATTCGTGGAGATTGTTGGAATCATTTCTTTTTGAGCCGGCTGAAAGCATACGCGAGACGACTTAATGAATGGAGAGCGGCATGGGGGCATTGAACTATGATTTTGAACCCTAGCGAAATAAGAAGATATCTAAAACTATTTCGCAGTACGCAGGGATCGCCTTCGTTGATACCTAGCGGGATAGGAAAAAAACAGTACGGTGAGAGAGCAGGCAGAGACCCGCCCTGCTCTCTTCTCACCCCAGCCAGATGCATGCTCGGATTTGTTCTCTCCAAGCTAAGCGCCACACAGCAACGCCGCTGGCTTCCACCAGCGGCGTCGTCTGTACGGACCTGATCCGGCTTATTGAATCGGCGCTGTATAGATTTCGAAATTGGTGGTCCGGTGGTCGGAGAAGAACGCCCAGGCCGAGCTCCCCATGAATGCGGACGAGGAATAATCCCCCGGTCCGTTGGGATTGCCGTCAAAGTCTGATTGCGCGGTCGTCAGTCTAACGTTGCCTGCCCACGTGGTGCCGCTGTCGGTGCTGACCGTGCCGTACACATACGATAAGCAATTTTGGGGGTCATCACGTCGGTCATAAAAGGTAATCGCAACTTTGTCTACCCCTGGTCCGTTCGATGTGACACTGAGCGTAGGGTGGAATTGATGCGCCGCGCCACTGTCGTCATTCAATGTCACGGGAACAGACCACGTCGCGCCTTGGTCGGTCGATTTTGTAAAAAGAATGTCATAGCCACGGCTTGTCACACTATCCGCATAGACGAGGTAGAGCGTGCCGCTCGGTCCGACTTGGAGATGATGCGCGGGGCCTTGCGAACGCCCGCCGACACAGCCGATGTCTGTGCCGAATCCCGTATGGGTCGTGACCGCTGCGACATCGATGCCCCATTTCGCGCCGCCGTTCGTGCTCTTGTCCACAAAGATCTTATTGCGCGCATAATCGAGCCACGAGTCGTACACAATACCTGTAGCGTGATCCACCGCCACGTACGCATCGATCACCCGCTCAAACGCGCTGGTGCCGTCATTGACCTTGACCGGCGCACTCCAGGTGGAACCCCCATTCGTCGAATAAGATAGGTAAAGGATCTGATTGTTACTCTGATTGCGATCCCAGGTGACATAGACCCGATTCGCATAGATTGTATTGCTGCGATCCACGGCGAGCCAATACTTGTCATCAAAAACTTTGCGGGTGTTGAAAGTCACGGCGACGGGAGTGGACCAGGCCGTGCCATTCGTGGATTTCGACACGCCAATTGAGTTGGGATAGCTCCCGCTCAATGGGGCACCCCCAAACGCGTAGTAGAAATTCCCGTTCTTGTCGTAATCAATCGAGGGGTCGAACGTGATGCCGAACGTCGTCCCGCCCCACGTCTTGGATAACACAGTGCGCGCCCAGGTTGCCCCGTCAGTGGACGCATAGGCCGCCACCGCGCAATTTTGCGTGGAACAGTTGCCGGGGTATATGTGATTCGAGCCGCCCACGATAAGGGTGCCGTTGCTTGCCGCACCCGTTTCACCTTCGTACTCTGAAGAGGAGCTGTTGGAGACATCGGCTTCGGCACCGACCGATGCGGGTGTCGAGGTCGACAACGATGGCACATAATTGGCCGTCCCGAGATTAGGCGCGATGGCGGCGGGAGTCGCGGCGCCTTCACTAAAGACAAAATGCCCGTTGTCGAGGCCTTCCTCGCCGACGTGAAGGAGGATGGGGCGATGAATGTACTGCGGCAACTCTTGGCTCTGAGCCCATGCCATTACGGATACAACCGCAAGCACGCTCATCACGACGGTGGACAGCGCTGTTTTCCCCATAATGCCTCCTTTTGAACCTCTTCAGAACCATTGTTATACCGGCGTGATGGCCCGTTAGCATGGGTTAGTACCATTGTTCACTTCGGCCTGCAATCATACATAAGGGGGGAAACGGAGAAGAAACATGGTCAAGAGCCATTCCCCAGCGCGGGACGGTCCAGCTCGTCTCACTTACCTTGCCTCTCCTCTCCCCGCTCCCCATCGCCTCAGGAGTGATAAATACGCCTCCTTCTTTGCAGTTGACTTGCCACGAAGACCCGGCTGCGAATGGAGGCTCCCTATGAGCTGGGACAGGTAGAACAACAGGCTGGAATGATTAAGGATCAAGGTCCGACGCGTCACAGGCACATTGATATCAGCCTGAGCATTGCCGAGTGCTCAATCACTTGATGTCACGTACGCTCGTGAACGGACAGCGACGAGAACTGTTCAATTGTAAGACCTGAGATGACACTGCTTCATTGCTCTCAAATTTTGACAAGCTCGTCGATGATGATTCGCAACAGAGACGTTGTTGCATTGGTGAGTAAGACTGGAAAGGATACCCGCTACTCGACAACCCAGACGGAAAACTCTCGGCTCTTCTCCACTAATTCTTCCCCCGTGTGGTGATGGAAGAGTTCCTGGACCCAGGGAAGTCTATGCCGACCCACCACCACGGTTCCACAGTGCCACTGCTTGGCTGCCTCCAGGACTTCCCGGACGACATTCGGCTTATGGATCGATGAAGAAAAGTGAGTGCTGATATGGTTTTGCGGGACCCCGTGATCTCCGAGAATGGTCTGAGCCCTTTTGATCAAGAGGCGGGCCGCGCCTTTCGATTTCTCTATCCATTCAGCCTGAGCGGCTTTGAGTTCTGCGCTGAGGATCTGTTCCTTTTGAGGGTCTTCTGCTCCCCCGAACTCTAAGAGCTTGGGGGGGATAGGAGGAAGCACATGGAACAGATATATGTGGGTCGTCTCACGTCCCCGCACCATCTGGGCGACATAGGTAACGGCTTTCATGGAAACCTCAGAGTCGTCAATGGCGATCAGAATCTTATTGGCGTTTCCCATGAGTTTGCTTGTTGGTCAGCGGACGTTCTTGTAACTGAAATTTTTGCAAAGAGTAATCTCTCCTCGACGGAGTGTCAACTTCACCCCCACACGGACTGTTCAGTGCCGCCTATCTATTTGTTCCAGGGCTCTGTCGGCAGGCTTTCCGCAGCGCTCGATACATCGACTGATGGACCGTTAGGAGATTCCACTCTCCCGGGTTCGTGTTCACTTCCTCCAGTAACATGGCACGGACTTGATCCGAGGACATGCCGGTGACACAAGGGTTGATCCAGGCAAGGTTGGTCCCCTGCTTTCCGTAGGCGAAGGCAAGATCGAGCCCGTCAACGACCCCGACGGCATAGGCCTGTTGCTCCCCTTTGCTTAATCCTCGCCAATCTTTTCCACTCATGAAACTTTTTGGCACCAATGCGGGATCAATCTCAACCTGCACGCCCCCTTGGGCGATACCGAGCAGGAATCCCGCTACCAAAAGCCCAAACCCAACAATATTCCTTACCATGCGGTTGCCCTCCTTCCACATCTATTCCCTCTCGGAGTAATAAATCAGAATATCTCGGTAACATTCAGGAAAGAAGAGTTGCGCAGCTGCCACACATTCCAGCCCAAACGGGAGATAGCCGGCATAGCCGAGAAGCGGCATCTCGAAAATCTGGAACCGGTTGACGGCGGGTATGGCATACTCCCAGTGCGCCAAGCTCTTGTAGTTCCACATCTCCCACAACAATCCACAGACCAGTGCCGCCAGAGCCGGCAACCACAGAGATCTCCAGTCTCCCCGCGCAACGCTCGAGAAAATTGTCTCCTCACCTGCGACCACCTGCAGTGAAGTGATCAGCAACAACGGAGCCACCCACACGAGCGGAAAGAGATAGCTCGGCCAGATGCCGATACCAGTCAGTCCTGCAGTCGCAATTAAGAGAATCCCCCAGCCGACAATCTTCCTGTTGGTACTCCGAATCGGCCGAAACTGTTCCAACCCTGCGCTGAGCCGGGGATAAGATGCCAACAGCTCCGTTGTGCCAAGCACGGCTGGAAGCACCGTGGAGAATGGTAACGTTGCGTGAAGGAAATATTCCATTGAGGTGAGCTCTTGACCTCCCATGTAATACCAGTTCTGCACGAAGCGATTCAGATACTCGAAGAACCACCAGAACGCCGAGCTGAGAGGAAACAACCAGAAAAAAAAGCGGGGCCGGTCCAGCATCACACAGCGTCCCGTGCGGCTGAAGGTCCAGGCATTGATAAGCAGGATGTATCCAAGCCATAGGGGGCTGAAGGTGAATGGCTGGAGTGGCTCGAACCATGTGAAGCGATTCCAAGCCAGCGTCCAGGACAGAGCGGTCAGAGCGACACCGAGCCATCCCCACCAGGGGAACGCACGAGACGTCAGACGCCTCTCGTGAAGCATGACGCGCTTCTCTAGAGGCTGATAGCGGAGTGAAGTACCAACAGGATGACGGGAGGAGTCAGGCGTGAGGCGTGAGGTAACCGTGCGCACAACAAAAGGGGCAACCGACGCCGCAATCAAGAACACAAGGGCACTAAACACTGTCCAGGAGAACGGCGCGTGTTGGACGTAGCGGGTGCGTGGCGGGAACTCTAGATAGCGATCAAGTGGTTGCCCGACGATGGCAATGCCCAGCAGTGGTAATCCTACGAGCAACAGAACCAAGAAGACAACTTTCACCACGACACCCATCACTCCATCTGACACCTTCGCGGCAACGCAGTCAACGTCCTGGTATCGCAAGGATTTGACGAGGATTTGGGGGCAGGTCTTGCACTCCCACATTTCGTGCGGGTGGCGGTCCGGCGTTCTTCGCCAATATGGCAGTAGCCAGCAGATGAAATTTGTTATGTTAGTGGCTACAGGATAGCTACGCCATTCGACCGAGGGAGCAGATGGATATTATTTCTCATGGACTCTGGGGAGCGATTGCCTTTGGTCGAAAGAATCGGTCGAGTTTTTGGCTGGCATTCATGATCGGCCTGGCCCCGGATCTCCTCTCGTTCGGTATTCTGTGGACAGCAGCCATGGCCGGTCTTGAAGACGCACCCGATTTCAGCCACGGAACACCCCCGGAAGCGTCGATCCCTCAATTCGTCCATCATCTATACAATGTCACACATAGTTTCATTGTATTCCTCATCGTGTTTCTCCTGATGTGGTTCCTCCTGAAACGTCCGCTTTGGGAACTGTCGGCCTGGGGGCTGCATGTCTTGGTTGACGTGCCCACGCATTCGCATGCGTTCTTTCCGACGCCCGTCCTGTGGCCTCTCCTCGATTGGAAGTTTAACGGCTGGCAATGGATGACACCAACCATCCTCATTCCAAATTTCGTGCTTCTGTCGCTGCTCTATGCGTGGTACTTATCGCAGCCTTATCGGAGGAAAAGGTAGGCAGCAAAATCTCAGGAACCACCATGCCGCTCCATCTTCGACTCGCCAGACCAGTCAGCGATCTTGCAAGAGCCACTGACATGTACTGTCGTGGCCTCAGACTACGTGTCGTTGGTCGTTTTGAGAACCACGAAGGATTCGACGGTGTCATGCTCGGCATCGCTGGTTCTGGCTATCACTTCGAGTTCACCTACTGCCGGACTCACCCTGTCGTGCCAGCGCCGACGCCAGAAGACTTAGTGGTTCTCTACATCCCCGTGGAAGCCGAGTGGGAAGCCAGGTGCGTGAGTATGCTGGCGGCGAGGTTCAAACAGGTTGCGTGGTTTAATCCGTACTGGGACATTCGCGGCCGAACGTACGAAGACCCTGATGGCTATCGCGTCGTCCTACAGCAAGCGGAGTGGAGCGTTGACGACCGTCCTTGATTCAGCTGGAAAAGATGGGGCCATTGATTAACCTGGCACGTTCGATCAAGCCAATAGGCGGAACGGATTAGCTGAACCATCTCGCGGCGGGTAGCGGTCGGGCAATCCAATGCTGATCCGCGCATCTTAGGCACCGATACATCGCGACGGTAAAAGTCGAGTGCGGTGCCGTCTGCCTGCCGAAACCAAACCGGACGCCTTCACCGGCTCAACAGCCGCCGGCATTAAACGGCGGCCATCGAACCGCACCCCATACACGGAGCGAAGGTATCTTTACGATCAAACAGCCGGCGACGATGAAATAGGTGCTGGAAATGAACGTGGCCAGACCCTCTTTCACAGGACGCGGCGGGCTCAGAAGGATGGTCACTCGATTGGCGTCAGCGTTGCGGGGGCGCGGAGTGGCTTTCTCCGTTGCTCGAAGTCTTGCTCAATCAGCTTCAAGGTGTTTAGTTGAGACTCTAACTCCTCAATGCGCTTATCTCGCTCTCGTATTTGTCTTTGGTAGGATTGCACGATTCCTGACACGTCTGGAACCGGATCGCTTTTACGTTCAACAGGGGTAGCGGGAGCCGTTCTGCACGCATTCAAGGTAATAAGCACAATCACGGCACTGCCAAGACTGCTCCAAATCTTTCGGCGCCAGATACTCATGGTCTAGGTTTGTCATCAAGGGCGACATCCTGCAAGGACATTCATGATTTTCGCCGGAGCATGACTGTCAGGCCCTGCCATCCAACATTTCCCGGCGCGCGACAATCCTACGGGTTTTTCGCGTCCCCGCCCCTCACCGCTTCATCGAACACATCTGCGCCTCAGACCCCTCAGGCCAGCGAAGTAGAATGTCCCTGATTCTTTTTCTTGTGGCTTTCTCGAGAACCGGTCAGGCTAGCGACGAAGCAGTCCGGCGATCGAGATCCGATATTCACAAGGGCGAACGGGAGTCAACGAGACCTTTCCAATCCGGCTGAGACCGTCCACTGACATGAACACCTGAGCCCAGCCGATCCCTGTGATTGTGCTGAGGCCCTCCATGGATAGTGCGCCCTTTTTCTTGAGCACACCGAGCATTCTTCGATCGACCGCGTGTGAAGTGGCGGGTGGTTGGCTGTGAGTTCTCATGATCCCCTCCGTGGAAGCAGAAGGTGAGGAGCAATGTGGGACATACGTATGTACTTGCATGTAAGTATGCCCTCATCTTTCTGGCTTGCAACGAATTCGTGAAATTCTGCACAGGAAGAAGAACGAGGGTCGCGGCAGGCAGAAGGGACTGGTTTCACTCCGTGCCGCTAATGGACTTCGGATCCTTTCGAAGTCTTGCGCTTACTCAGTTCTTTTGGAGTCTGATTCAGGCGACTGACTTGATGATCGCCTGACTCGCCATCACACTGTTTGGAACAACAATTTCATGGTTCTCCAGAGTTTTGATAACGGTGTAACCCAGAGTGAGGTCTTCTATCTTGCCGGTTTGAACGCCCGCCGGAACAGTCAGTTGAACCAGGTCGCCGATTTGGAACGGTCGATATATTAGCAGAGACAATCCGGCAACGAGATTGCCGAGCGTACTCTGAGCTGCCAAGCCAACAAGAATGGAGGCCACACTGGCCCCGGTGAGCAGCGCCGTCCCAAGAGAGCGTAGTTCAGGGATCAGGTGCGCATACAGAATCACGGCAAGCGCCCAAATGAGAGCGTTTCCCATGCGCTGCAGGAACTTGACCGTCGTGTGGTCCAGCAGGCCACCCTTTAGCCGCTCAAGGGCTACGCGCAGCGAGCGAAGACTCAACCACACCAATCCAAGGAACACCAGGGCATAGAAGATGACTCCGAAGAGTGTGCCAGGATTGACAAATTCTCCGCTAAGGATCCGTTCCAAGGCTTTCATATTTGCCTCCAGAGTAGATTGCCACCATAGAACTGTTTATTCTTGAATCAGAGAAAGAATACGCCGAGGAATTGGATAAATCGAGAGGCGCCTCAAGGTTGGAACCTATAAAGGCGAAGACTAGATTCATGGACTCCCCTTAACTCCCCTCCTCAAACCAAACGCTCCCCCATCGCCTTCGACGAGATGGATATGCCTGCGACTTTGCAGTAGACTTGCTCACGCCACAGTCACTTGATTCGTTCGGCTTCGGCAAAGGATGCTTTTGGCAATGAACAACTTCGACAAAGACTCTTGCCTGGATGGCGCGGACATCGAGGGCGTTCTCAAGGAACTCACAGCCATCCGCGCGGGTATGGTCGAGGAGGCGGTCAAGTCTCACTCGCGTCTCAAAGAGGTTCATCCCAATTTCCAAGCGAGCGCCCGAAACCTCCTGCATTACCTTCCACTTCGCCGTCGCGACCTACGCCCATTGCAACTACGGTTGGCCGCGTTGGGGCTTTCCTCCCTCGGACGCGCCGAGTCACACGTCCTGGCTACGGTCGATGCGGTTCTGGAAGTCCTCCACCGCCTGACGAGATGCCCCTGGAAGATCCCGCCGCAGGAAGCACCGGTTATCGATTTCGCCAGCGGGGAACAACTGCTTGCCAAGCACACCGAGGGCCTGTTTGGCCGTCCAACTCCCGGCCGCAACGTCCGGATCATGGTCACCATGCCAAGCGAGGCCGCGGATGATTACACGCTCGTACATAACCTGCTCAAGCAAGGTATGGATTGCATGCGCATTAATTGCGCCCACGATGACCCTACGGCGTGGCTGCGCATGATCGAGCACTTGAGGCGGGCCGAGCAGTCGCTCGGACAGTCTTGTCGGGTCGTGATGGACCTGGCCGGGCCGAAGCTGCGCACTGGGCCGCTCACACCGGGGCTGGCGGTGGTTCGCATTCGCCCCTGCCGCGATGTGTATGGGCGGGTCACCGCCGCGGCGAGGGTGTGGCTCACTGCCGAATCGTCTCCACATGCGTCTCCCTCACCGGCAGATGCTTCACTCCTGATGCCGCAGTCGTGGCTGAGCCGCCTTCACCCAGGCGACCGGTTGAAACTCACCGACGCCCGTGATGCCAAACGGACGTTCACAGTCGTTGATGTGACCGACCACGGGTGCTGGGCGGAGGCGATCAAGACGACGTATGTGATACCCGGAACTGTCCTCGTTCGCGAACACGAAACAAAATGCGAGGCCCCTGTCGGCGAGTTACCGCCTGGCGACACCGCCATCTGTCTGAAGCAGGGCGACTTGCTGATTCTTACTCGCGACCTCAAACCGGGCCGCCCTGCAACATATGACAGCAAGGGACAAGTCCTGACGCCGGCCGTGATCGGTTGCACGATTCCGGAGGTGTTCGATGATGTCCGGGCAGGGGAAGCGATCTGGTTCGATGACGGCAAGATCGGCGGCGCCATTGAGAAGGTGGAGGAGAGCCGGGTTCTAGTCCGCATCACCCATGCCCGCTTACGCGGTGAACGGCTGCGCGGCGACAAAGGGATCAACCTTCCCGAGAGTGACCTTCGGCTTGCGGCTCTGACCAGCAAGGACCTAGAAGACCTGTCTTTCGTGGCCAAGCACGCAGATGTCGTCGAATTATCCTTTGCCAACAGCGCACGAGACGTGGAATTGCTTCAGGCGCACATGGAACGCCTAGGGAGTCAGTCACCTGCCATCGTGCTGAAAATTGAGACGCGGCGTGGTTTTGAGAACTTACCGGACATGTTGCTGACAGCCATGCGGGCGCCGTGCTGCGGAGTGATGATCGCCCGCGGCGATCTTGCGGTTGAGTGCGGGTTCGAACGCCTCGCGGAAGTTCAGGAAGAGATCCTTTGGATTTGTGAGGCAGCTCACGTCCCCGTCATTTGGGCCACCCAAGTTCTGGAAACTCTTGCCAAAGAGGGACTCCCATCACGCGCCGAGATCACGGATGCGGCAATGGGGCATCGTGCCGAGTGCGTCATGCTCAACAAGGGTCCTCATATGCTCAGCGCGGTGCGGATGCTGGACGATATCCTGCGGCGAATGCAGACTCACCAGACCAAGAAGCGGGCCATGCTCAGGGAGTTGCGACTGGCCCACCCTCTGCGGCCCAAACCAGAGGTCGCAAACGACCGAAGCCGCCATTCCCACTCTTCACACAGTAAAGAATCAGGAAACGAAACAGCGCCGGATCCATTTCACGGCGCGTGATGGGAATCTGGTTTATTTAGTTTCTTTGGTTTGTCTAGTTGGCCTGCCGCACAAAACAAACAAGACGAACAAAACAAACGCGAGAAACTATCCGGAAGTCACCCTCCCCTCTCTCAGCGATAGACTGAGTCGCCTATTGGTGGAGCGGAATTGTCAGAAGAATCCCACCCATCACGTCCCGTGGCTTGAAATCCCTCTTTGGGCTGTTCGGGTGCGCGTTATGACAACCGACGCACGTCTGAGAAACCGCCTTATCTGGATAGAGGGCTTGGAAGACAGGAGTCCCATCCACGGTCGTCACGCCCGTATAAGGACGATCGGAATTCACGAGAATCTCTGTCAGTCCGGTTCGCTCGAACTCGCTGGTTGGATTGTTCTTCTTGTTGATCGCCCAATTGCTAATCAACCGGAATCGAAGCCCACTTCGTTCTTGAGCCACTAGCCGCCCCGATTCAATTAAGAATTGGGCTGGCAGGGGGAGTCTGACGGTCTCTCTCCAGTTTTCCGAGGCGACAACAATGCCTCGCATCTGCATCCGCTCCACAATGTCAGTGGTGTAAAACGTTCGATCTGCCTGGATCACACTATGCACATAGCCGGCGACTGTTTCGGCTGGTATACACTTGGACGGATTTCCCTCCTTGCCTGCAGCAGAGACCACCCACTGGCCGAGGAGGCACGTTGAGATTGTTCCAACAGCGAGTCCTATCCAAAAGCTTCTGGAGTTCATGATGCATTCTCCATTTCTTGTTCTGCTGGTCCCTTCCTTCACCCCTGAAAAAAGCATACGCCGAAGAACCTGATAAATCGAGATGAGCCTGAGGGATTTAGGCCATGACGTGGAACCCGATGGAGAATGAAGCGTTGCCAGGAAACGATTCTGTGGCGCATGGCGGTCCGGCGTTCTTCGCAACCTGCCTCTCACCTCTGACTGTTCCACCCCTCCCCTCAGATCGTCCTTCCTCAATTCAGATGTAGTCGTTCACTGCCCGACGAAGGCATGGCCTCGCCCCTCCTAACAACGTACAATGACTTGATTTTGTTCCCCGCGTAGTCTCGGTTGGTCACACAAACACTTCATGAAGGATCTGTTCGATGAAGGGTGATTCACAGGTGGAGCGCTCTCTGCGCCAGATTCCCTCGGGAATCTGGGTATTGGGATTCGTCAGCCTCCTTATGGACATATCGTCCGAAATGATCCACAGCCTGCTGCCCTTGTTTATGGTCACGATCCTGGGTACCAGCACCATAGCGGTCGGCCTGGTTGAAGGACTCGCCGAGTCTCTGGCACTGGTCGTCAAAGTGTTTTCGGGAACGCTGAGTGATTATTGGGGCAAGCGGAAGGGACTGGCCGTGTTTGGCTATGCCTTGGGCGCATTCACCAAGCCCCTCTTTGCCATCGCCTCCGGTATTGACCTCGTCTTAACCGCCCGCTTGCTGGACCGACTGGGGAAAGGTGTACGTGGCGCACCACGGGACGCTTTGGTCGCGGATATCGCCCCGCCCCAACTCCGGGGTGCCGCCTTCGGCTTGCGGCAGGCGCTCGACACCGTTGGGGCGTTCCTCGGCCCCCTGCTCGCGGTTGGGTTGATGTTGCTCTGGGCCAATGATTTTCGAGCCGTGTTCTGGGTGGCCGTCGTCCCGGGGCTGATGGCAGTGGCAATTTTGTTGTTCGGTATCCATGAACCGGAACATCGGACAACTTCGAAAGGCAGAAATCCCATTCGGTGGGACAACCTGACCAACCTAGGGTCAGCCTACTGGTGGGTGGTGGGCATCGGTGCCATCTTTACGCTCGCTCGATTCAGTGAGGCCTTTTTGGTTCTTCGCGCTCAGCATGGGGGAATTCCCATCGCGCTGGTTCCTCTCGTCATGGTAGCAATGAATCTGATCTATGCCAGCTCGGCCTATCCGTTCGGCAAGCTCTCCGATCGGATGAGTCACATGCGGCTCCTCGCTCTTGGTCTTCTCGTGTTGATTGCAGCCGATGTGGTCTTGGCTATGAATGATCACTGGGGCGTGGTCTTAGTGGGCGTTGGGTTATGGGGCCTTCATTTGGGCGTGACGCAGGGCTTGCTCGCCACCATGGTCGCCGACACGGCACCCGCCGATCTACGAGGGACGGCATTTGGCTTCTTCAACCTGGCCAGTGGCGTGACGATGCTGATTGCCAGCGTCCTTGCAGGATTCTTGTGGGATCAGTTGGGCGCATCATTCACATTCCATGCGGGAGCCGTGTTTTGCGGAATCGCCCTCACGGGGCTCGCCCTCTACCAGCTGAAGAAGAAATGAGTGTGAGATCTTTCGATCCCGCATTTCGCGGCGCATGGTGATCCGTCTCCTTTCTCACCATCCCCCTCACCCCTCTCCTTTTGCCACCGGAGTAATGGATGCGCTTCAGATATTGCAGTAGACTTGCCGCAGAACACTGCTCCGTGAACCACTCCACAGAAGAGGAACCGCCATGCTGGAACTTAGGCCGACTTGTGAGCACTGCAACAAAGCGCTGCCACCCCACTCACGTGAGGCGCGCATCTGCTCCTATGAATGTACATTCTGCGCCGCTTGCGTCGAACATGTGTTAGGTAACGTCTGTCCCAACTGTGGTGGCGGATTCGTTCCGAGACCCGTCAGACCGTCGAACAACTGGCGTGGTGACAACTTCCTAGGCAAGGACTCGGCGAGTACAACTGTCAAACACAAGCCGGTTGATTTTGCGGCTCATGAGTTATTCTCGGCCGCTATCAAAACCATCCCGCCTGAACAACGGTAGTTCGCGAACGTGGGAATTTAGAACGTCTGCCAAGGGAAGGTGGAGGGTGAGGTTTTAGACTACAAGCACTTCGCGAGACACGAGAAAGGCACAGCCTCGAGGAACTCTTGGTCTCGACTCGGAGCAACCTTGTGCCCTATAGGCCGGAGTGTGCGAACTCTTGGTCCACCGCTGCTGTGCGAAGCAACGCTCGCCCATCCTGGAGTCCCATCGCATACCTCTCAAACACGCCTGGCGGACCAAACCGGTACTGGTTCGAGTGATCTCGATTGAGAAGGGCATCTCGGAGCCCTTCCTCTTCGGCGTGCCATCCTTCAAGCTCACGCTGCGCACGCGCCTGTGTGCTCTGCCGCCGGCACCATTCAATCCGCCATATGATTGATTTGCTCGCGTATCCCATGGCTTTCCTCCCTCGCTGGGATGTCCGAGTGATGACTATGCCGCAGGTCTGTCTCGTCGCTCCCTTAATTGACTCTCTGCTTCGCAAAGTAAATGCCAGGTAAGTAAAACATCATACTCTCTCATGCTGTTTGCTGGCCGAGTGTCACTTTTCATATATGTTCCAACCAGTTACGGCACTTCATTGGCTCGTCATCGGGATCGCGATCAAATCCTCGATTCGTACAGACGTGGAGAATCTGAAGGACTAAGTATCCACCTGATGACAAACTGTCTCACTCTGTAGGAGTAATCATTAAGTGCTCACCCCCTGCAATGCTGCATCCTGCCGCGTGTAGCAGGGAGCTGCTCTATCTACGACCAGTGGTCTCTCTCGTTTGATTGGTCCGATGACCGAGAGAGACCATACAGACCCGCGCACCATATAGAATAGACTGCCCAAAAGCCGCGCATTCCTTTTCACACATCGATAGGCCAGGCCGGACCCAAAAGGGTTGAATATCCCTGTTTCCCAGGTCATTCACAAATGCCGTTCAGATTCCCTTCAGGGCGTGTGTGCCGTGGGTGATCGCCCCACCCGCTCGCAACGCCGCAGCGACTAATACAGCTTCGGCGATCTCCTGATCCGAAGTGCCTAGCTTTCGCGCGTTGTTCGAGTGAATCTCGATACAATAGGGGCACTGGGTCGTGAACGCGACGGCGAGGGCCATCAATTCCTTATACTTACCCGGAATCGCTCCCTCAGCCACCGCCGCCTTGTCGAAGGCCACAAACGCTTTCGTCGCCTCGGGCGCATGAGCCTCTAGATTCTTCATCTTGCTAAGATTCTTTAGATCGTACATGGCCACCTCCAAATGAACTTCTGTTGTTGAATGACATTTGCCATGCCATTCCCACTCTCAACATTTCACGCTCGAATGCCGATCACTTCCAGATATTCAGCGAAGACCATGGTGCAGCCTGTCCCCGCCCGATTATGAGAAGACCAGAGAGCTTCGAGTTCCTGGCGAAGACGCTCCCTGCCGCCGACGTCAAGGGACGCAAACGCCTGATTGGTCGGTCCATAGTAGAGACGGAATAACTCCACCACCTCCGAGGGCGGAAAGGGATAACTGAATGTGTAGTGGCGCCTGACGAGGTTGAGATCCGACAGCCCCTTGCCGAGCCGTTCCCGGACTGTTGTTTCATCCCCCCATAGGACCGGCGAGGGCATCCCGGACGGCGCAATGAATGTCGAGACGGTCTTGAACATCTGCCCGATGAACCCCTCCCGAGTCCAATTGGCCATGGCAATGGTTCCGCCTGGCGTGCACACTCGCAGCAGTTCCTTCGCGACAAGGTCCGGCCGCGGCGCGAACATGGCCCCGATCAGGCTCGCCACCACGTCGAAACTCCCATCCTCAAAGGGGAGCGCCTCTGCATCGGCTTCCTCAAAGCGCGCTTGTAACCCCTCTGCTTGTGCACGCACCCGTGCCCGATCTATCAAGTTGCTTGCGATGTCCACGCCGGTGACCTCAAGACCATCCTTCGCGGCCATCAGGGCCAGTTGGCCGGAGCCACAGCCTACGTCCAGGAAGTGACTTCGAGGAGCGACTTGCAGGCGCTCATAGAACTCCCGCGCACTGCTTTCAAGGTAGCGCGAGAATCGATCGTAGTCGCCGGCCATCCAGATATGCTTGAGACGAGTCTTCACACTCTCCACTTCAGGTGATATGGTGTTGGTCGACATTCTGCCCTCCTTTGTATGTGTGATCGGATCGACAACGCTTCGGCATCGCCGCTGCATCGATGTGTCACACTATAGGGTGATTATTTGTGGCTGTCTTATCCGAGAGTCTGGTTCTCTTGACGGGGGTCGTGGTAGGCTGCGCATTACTTGCTTCGGCGTCCGGTACACTTTGCCGAAAGTCCGTACCGGCAGTGGAGGCCGCATGGATGTCCTGTCCGAAGTCCTGAAAGCCGTCCGACTCGACGGAGCCATGTTCTACAATGCTGAGTTTTCAGCGCCCTGGTGCTTTCGCTCGCCCGGCTCGCGCATCCTCGCTCCGTATCTATCGCCGGACGCCAGGCACGTCATCATCTATCACCTCCTGACCGAGGGCCGCGGCTATGCCCATGTCGAAGGAGACGACCGGCCAATGTCTCTCAGCGCAGGGGACATCGTCATCTTTCCGCACGGCGACCCACACTTCTTGAAAAACGGCTCGACCGTCGCCCCGATGGACAATGCTCGAGAGCTGGAACGAATGTTATCTCAAGGCCTCAAGGTCTCCCGCCTGGGTGGAGGCGGAGAGATCACCAGATTTGTCTGCGGGTATATGGCCTGCGACCCGCAACTCAGCGGGATCTTCCTTGGCGGGCTGCCACCCATTATGAAAATCAATATCCGCGACGACGCGTCAGGCCAATGGCTGGAAAACTCCATCCGCTATTCGGTGGGTCACGCGGATGTCGCCGTGCCAGGGGGTAAGGCCATCCTCGCCAAGTTGTCTGAAGTCTTGTTCATTGAAACGCTGCGACGCTACATCGCACTGCTCCCGCAGGAACAAACCGGGTGGCTGGCCGGCGTCCGCGACCAGGAAGTCGGAAAGGCCTTGGCCCTGCTGCATCGCAAGCCGGCCGATCCCTGGACGATTGCCTCGCTCGCCAGCGAGGTAGGAATTTCACGTTCCGTACTGGCCGAGCGTTTCCGGCGTTATCTCTCAGAAACCCCCATTGCCTATCTCACACGCTGGCGGCTTCAGCTCGGCGCACAGATGCTCACATCCACAAGCAGTGGCGTGGCGCAGATCGCTGCCGAGGTTGGCTATGAGTCGGAACCGTCCTTTAACCGCGCCTTCAAACGGGAGTTCGGCCTCCCGCCGGCCCGATTCCGCAGTCGATCGAAATCCGTCCGCAGCAGAGCCGTCCGACACGCACCGACGAACAGTCGCCGCCATGCGAAACGATGAGCGATGCGGTGTCGCTGAGGCAGGCCGCGCACCAGATAGACCGCCTCTAATTCCCCTCACACGGCGCTAGTTCGAGCTGACTTGACAAAATGGAATGTTCTGAAGCTTCCCCCTATGCCAGGCCGCTAGCCTACGTAGATGCTACAGCTTTACATCAATACGATTGACTTTTATCATCTCGATCAACTTTCTGGCCGCGTTCTTTGATGGAGGCCGAATATGCTGAAGCATCGCGTTTGGGTGCTGAGCACACTCTTACTGGGTACCGTGACCGTTGCTGCAGCAGAGCAAGCCTCTCAAATTTTTCTTCCGAATCTCTTTTCTTTCCCCAACCCTGCCGGCATCTTGAAAACCTTCAGCTCGACCGGAAAGCTTGATCTCACCGGTCCATTTTTCCAAAGCCTCGGCACGAACGGTCGTAGCTGTTCCAGCTGTCACCAGCCAAGTGACGCCTGGTCCGTCTCGGCCACGCATGTTGCAGAGCGGTTCGAGAACACGAGCGGTTTGGACCCGATCTTTCGCACGAATGACGGCTCTAATTGTGATCACAGCATCGACACATCGACGGTGGAAGGCCGCCGACAGGCCTATAGCCTGCTGATCACCCGCGGCTTGATTCGTATTGCGCTTCCAGTACCTGATGGAGCCGAGTTTGACGTGGTCAGTGTGAGCAATCCTTACGGGTGCAATGAAACATCAACCCCGTCCATGTACCGGCGCCCTCTTTCATCATCCAATCTCCGGTTTTTGAGCACCGTCATGTGGGACGGACGTGAATCCTCCACGCAGACCGGCACGAAACCGATTACGTTCGCAACGAATCCCGGCGATCTGCTGTCCGACCTGGCACATCAGGCCCTGGATGCCACCAACGGCCACGCGCAGGCCGCCACGCCGCTGACGCCGCAACAGCAGCAGCAAATCGTGGAGTTCGAAACGGGGCTGTCGACGGCGCAAGCCATCGACTTTGGCGCAGGCTCGCTCGATTCCCACGGCGCAAGCGGTGGGCCAATCCCGCTCATCACACAACCCTTCTTTGTCGGCATCAACGATCCGCTGGGCCAGAACCCCTTGAAGACGCCATTCACCCCGGTGATTTTCACGTTGTTCACGCCCGCCTGGACGCAGACGCCATCTGATAGTGCCAGCGTTGCCCGCCGCGACAGCATTCTGCGAGGGCAGACGCTCTTCAATTCCCACCCGATCAATATCACCGGAGTCGGTGGCCTCAACGACGCTACTGGCCTTTCACTCATTCAGGGAAGCTGCGGGACGTGCCACGACACGTTTAATGTCGGCAACCATTCCTTCTCAGCACCGCTGAACATCGGCATTGCCGATGTCACAAATCCTCTTGGAGTGAGTTATTTGCCGGTTATCACGCTGCGCCAGAAGGCAGATCCCTCGAAGGAAATTTCTACCACCGATCCCGGACGAGCTTTGGTGACAGGCAAATGGGCGGACATCGGCAAATTCAAAGGACCAATTCTGCGGGGGCTCTCCGCGCGCGCACCCTACTTTCACAACGGTGCGGCTGCGGGACTGCAGGAAGTTATCGAATTCTACAACGTTCGATTTGACATGGGGCTGACTGAAAAAGAAAAAGCCGATCTGGTCGCGTTTTTGAGTACCTTGTAGCAGCCGCCAACCATGCGCATTCCAGGCGCCGGAAATCTTGCTGGGTGTCTCATGGAAGTATGGAGATGCGCGGACCACTTCGTGGCGCGTGGCGGATCTGGTGACAGCGGAATTCAGGTCAAATTTCGTGGCGCGCTACTTCTTCTCTTTGGGAGTGACTTGAGCGGGCTTAGTGTCTTTGTCTGAGTTCTTTCCGGTAATTTTTTTGAACGTTTCTCCGATGGCGGAGCCGATCTTCGGGATTTCTTTTTCCACGTTCTGCGCCGCACTCTTCAGGCCGCGCCCAAGGTCTTCCACCGTCGTACCTTTACCTCCTTCGGTTTTCTGATTGTCGGCGGCATTCGAAATGGACTCAGCCGTCTGACTCAGTCCTAACAGAAGTAGTCCCACGATGGTGTACGTTCTCGTCATCGTTCACCTCCGCACATGAAAAACTATAGCATGTTCAAAGAAGGGAGGTCGGATCTCGCGATTCTACATCTCGCCGCGAGTGGCGGGGGTTAACTTCACGGGCTGTTCTGTTGGGGTGGACGCAAAACAAACCAGACTGCTCTGTTTGCTGACTAAGAAAAGTACCGGCTACCTTTTAGATCTGGCAAAAGCGTTTCGGGACGACGCGCTGAGCGTTGCGAGAACAGTGACCTGATCGCACTCCCCCTACGTTTCCATCATTTCCAACCGGGCATCGAACTCATGCCCGCAGGACGTGCAGCGGATGCAATCCGACTCCACGGTAAACTCGTCGCTTCGAATCCCCATGCCACCGCAATCCGGACAGCGGGCAAGATGGACCTTTTGATCGTTGACGGTCTCGTATTGCACGCCGCGAAGACAGTACACCGGCTTCCCGTCGAGCAGCCAGGACCGGCCGGCATTGTCGACCACCGGCAAGGTCAGATAATGGTGGTTGACGTAGTCCTCTATCTCGCCCCGACTGGCAAACCCATCCTTGATCAGCTTGCCGTTCACCGCGTCGTACAGCCCGCCGCCGTTCACGACCACTTTCGTTGGTCCCATCGGTTCACCTCCCTGCACGACGATCCGGAAAACGTTGGCACGAACATGGACGATATCTGCAGATAAATCGCGCTTCACACACGACGCCGCCGGTGTCGTTAGACGACGCCGGAATAGTACCGCAGAATATTCGAGACCGAGATGACGCCGATAATTTGTCCGTCTTGCGTTACAGCGACGTGCCTGGTGGCCTGCTCCTTCATGAGGCGCACGGCATCGATGATGGGACGATCACCAGGGATGGCGACCACTGGTTTGCGCATGCAGGCCTTGACCGGTGTGGTGTTCGCATCGACGCCGTTGGCGACCACCTCGCGCGCGAGCATCGAGTCTGTGATGAAGCCTACGTATGACTGGTTGTCGGTCAGGAGGAGCGAGCCTAGTTTCCACTTCTGCATCCTCTGCCCCGCCTCCCGCAAGCTGGCATCTTGAGAAAGGCTCTGGATCTCTGAAGTCATATGTTCCGCGACCTGCGGCCCGATCAGAGTCTGCCGCCTGGCCCTGGCCCCTTTCGGTTCGGCAGCCCGGCGCGCTTCCAATTCAGATACGCAACTTTCCAAGACCCGGCTCCGCTGGAGCACGCTTTGCCGCTGGCTGTCCATCACGACGCTTTCCGGCGCCTCATCCGTCATGTTCACGAGACCAGCCGCTTCGCCCAGCTCCGCATATTCATAGGCATGGAGGAGCTCGGAGGTCTGGCCGAGGAGATCGCCGATCAATCGCTCCGTGTCCAGATCGAACTCTTCCAAACTGCGGGTCGGCCTGCCCTTGCCCAGGAATGTGGCCAGTTCAGCCAGCTGTTGGCGCATGCGTTCGATGCTGCGATCGAGGGAAATCCGTTGTTTCTGGGGAGCGGTGCGCGAGGCCATAGCACCTCCTCTATTTGATACGGCGGGAGTGGCCGAATCATACCTCCATCAGGATCAGCGAGGCAAGCGCCCGATAGTGGGCGTGATCACGTATATGTCCAAGTTGCCGTTCCCTGATTCCTCCTTCGTGAAGCCTCGTTCGTCCCTCGTTAGATTCCCACGCCTTTACAGGCGTGGCCCTAAACTGATTACGATCTTCGATCGTCCTGCTTCGCAGGACCTTGCTCTCACCCCCGCCTTCACAGACGGGGAACTCCCGCTGGATTAGA
>JAWOMO010000057.1:0-72624 GCA_033852435.1 Nitrospira sp. | reverse complement strand
GCACTAGGGTTCTCTTTCCTGACATCGTGCCTGCCATTCCTGCCCCGCCCCACCGGTTCCAACGATGGTGACTTCCTTTCCGGCCACGACCGTGCAGCTGATTTGCAGTGTCGACGGGGATGACCAGATGACTTGAGAAGTTTGATCCGGTATGCCACCCATGGGAAACCGAGGAGCCCCCATGACTCTTTCCGAGCCCATCGTGCCAGTTTCCAATTTCGGACCCAGCCGCTGGGCACTCACCTCGATTTGATGTTCACCCGGCAACAATGCGAAATCGGCACAGAAGTCGGAAATGTCCTTCCCGTCAATCTGCGTCGTCATGATCGAAAGCCCGGTCCCCATGATGCATCCACTGCGTATGATCCCTACCTGCTCCTTAGGGAGCGGCGCCCCTTCATACATCTGGCGCGGGCCAGGATTCAGGGCACAGCCGATGGCCAAGAGTCCGGTCAGTATGAGGAACACGCTGCACGGCCGTCCTGACGTTATTCCGGAGCAGCCGAATTCAGGTCGTTTCATCATACATTCACCTGGAGATCACAGACTTCCCTGCTTGTTCCGCCCGAGACAGTCCAAGGCAGGTGAGGTCCCCCACAACACTCTTTCTACGGAAGAATATCTCTTTCACTGCGAGAAAGCACGCTCCCGTTCGGGGAAGTGCTGAGGCATGAGTTCTGGGTTACGGGCGAGCGAGGCAAGCGGGAGGAGCGAGACTGGCTGAAACATACCCGAGACGACCCAGAGCCCGAGTCGTCTCGGGTATGTTCTACCGTTGCATCACATCATCCATTGCCCGCATCATGGCTTGACGACGAGATGGCCTCGCCGGTTCTGCTGATAACAGGCTTCGGTGCGCTCCTTACAAAACGGACGTTCTTTGCCGTAGGACACGACGACGAAGCGGTCCCTCCGAATCCCAAGCTCCATTAAATAATTGCGGACTGACTTCGCCCGCTTCTCCGCCAGCACGAGGTTGTAGGTGGAGCTGCCCCGCTCATCGCAGTGCCCTTCCACTTTCAGCTGGATGGTCGGATGCGTGCGCAGCCACTCGGCATCGCGGGAGAGCGCCTGCCGTCCCTCCTCATTAATAGACCAGCTATCGTAGGCAAAAAACACATCGCGCAGGCCGGAGGCCGCCGTCGCGCTTTGTTCTGCTCGCATTTCGTCCATTTGCCGTCTTGCCGCGCCCGGGTCTGCCTTAGCCACGGCGATGCCGGAGCTCAGCCGTTCCGTGCCTGGCGGATCGCTCATGGACAAGTTGGGCACTGGCTCGCTCGGCGTGGGCGCAGGGTAAGCGGCGGTGCCGTCCGATTTGACGCCTTTGCTCGAGCATCCCGCAGTCCACAACGCCACACAGCTGATAGCCAGTAGGCAGACCGTTTGAACATGACGATTCATACAACCTCCTTGGTGACAACACGATACGGTTCTGCTGTTGCGCTCGTCAGGTTCCCGTTTCGTATTTTTGCAGTGTAACAAGGTGAACGGCCTTGGGCAATACGCGAGGCAAGCCAATCGCGTCACGCATTACACGAATGGCAAATTCCTGAGAAAATTTCTGAGTCGAGAGTTCTGCATGTTGCGTGGCACGGATGTGCTGAATGCTGAACACCAAGGGGAAGGGCGAGCGCATGGTTTGTGTTGCTGACTGCAAGGCTGTTGTGTCGCCTCTTGCACCAGCCTTCGCCGTCTAGCTGTTGACAATGTCCTCACTTCTCACGGGATCGTCAGCCGCCTCCCGTCTTGTGAACCACGCTAACTGCTTCACTTTCATGGATTCTGCTTAGACCGTCAATCGCGGCACGTCTGTTGCTGGTTCCTAGCACCTGTCGGGCATGGGGCGCCGTTGTTGAAGCCCCCTTGTTGAGATATGGAACTAGAAAAGGAAGGTTGGCACATGTTCACACAAAGAGCGGCTTGTCTCTCACGATTAGTCCCGCTAGGTGCGGTGCTGGTCTTTCTTCAAGCGTGCAGTGGCACTGCGCAGACCGTCACCGCCAATGTCGATCAAACATTCCAATATGAAGACACTCGCGAATTGATGACGCTGGTGAATGACGCGACAGAGCTGGTCCGCACCAAAGGGGAAGCAGCATTGAGCGATTTCCGTGTCTCCGGGAGCCGCTGGCGCCAGGGAGACACCTATATCTTTGTGCTGGATCCCAAGGGGAACATGCTGGTGCACCCCGATGCCGCCATGGAAGGCAAGAATGAGTTGGACCTGAAGGACATCAACGGGAAACCCATCATCCGCGGACTCCTCGCTGCCGCCATGACGTATCCCGGCAAACCGGAAGGCTGGTACCACTACGAATGGCCTGTCCCGGGCGGGCTGCTGCCCCGATGGAAAAGCAGCTACGTCCGGCTCGTGACGGCGCCGTCCGGCAACCGCTACGTG
This sequence comes from Nitrospira sp., assembly GCA_033852435.1. GTDB lineage: Bacteria > Nitrospirota > Nitrospiria > Nitrospirales > Nitrospiraceae > Nitrospira_C. Next base: position 70,223 of record JAWOMO010000057.1, on the reverse strand, counting down.
GTCGGGAGCGGCACCTACAACGACCGCATGGAACGGACCTTCGTCGTGGATTTGGTAAAAGATGCCGTCGGACAGATCGAGAAAAATGGCACGGCGGCGTTTCCGCTCTTCCACGATCCGACAGGACCCTATATGGCCAAGGACGCCTATGTGTTCGTGTTCGATCGTCAGGGCATCGATCTCGTCAATCCGAGCTTCCCGAATCTGGAAGGACGCAACCTGTTAGACCTGAAGGACACGCAAGGCAAGCCGTTGATCCGTGAGATGTTCAAGATGGTCGAAACCAGTGGTTCCGGCTGGGTCGACTATATGTGGCCGAAGCCGGGAGAAAGCGTCTCCACGCAGAAGTCGACGTATGTGAGTAAGGCGAAGATGGGAGACCAATGGGTTTTGGTGGGGAGTGGGGTCTACCTGGCGGATGCGCCCAAAGCTGCTCGGGTCGCCAAAAAGATGACCGCTCCGGAATTGATGACGCTGGTCCGGGAGGCAGCAGCCGTCTTCGAACAGCGCGGCGAGGCGGCCTACGACGAATTTCGCAAGCCGGGATCCAAGTGGTTCCGTGACGACATCTATTTCTTTGTCTGGACGATGCACGCCACCAGAGTCTTCCATGCCGCGGATCCAGGCCTAGAGGGGCGGAATGAGCGTGACCTCAAGGACATTCAAGGACGGCCCTTTGGCAAGATGTTCCTCGACGCAGGTGGAAGCCCCTCAGGCGAGGGCTGGGTCCACTATATGTATCCTGAGCCCGGAAATATTTTCCCGATGTGGAAGTCCAGTTTCATCAAGCGGGTAAAGTTCCCTTCGGGGAAAGAGCACATCATCGGCTCCGGGATCTACAACATGCAGATGGACAAGGCCTTCATCACGGATCTCATCAATCGTGCTGCGGGCCTGATTGAAAAACAGGGGAAGGACGCCTTCGGTCAGTTGCGCGACCGAACGGGCCCCTTTGTCTTCATGGACACCTACGTGTTCGTCGAGTCGCCGGATGGCACCGAACTGGTGAATGCGGGCCAACCCAGCTTGGAAGGAAAGAATCTCATGGAAGTGAGGGATGTAAAGGGGAAAGCGGTGGTTCAGGACGAAATCGCCCTGGCCATGAAAGATGGCAGCGGCTGGCTGGACCTCTACTGGTACAAGCCCGGACAGAATACGCCCGCGCGTAAGCAGACCTTCGTGCGGACGGTCCAATCAGGTCAGGATACCTACATCGTCGGGGCTGGTATCTACGCGGAAGAGTAAGCCATCAGCTGTGGCGATAGAAGGGATACCGCCCGTGTCTGAACAGGACGAGAGGAAGCGCATCCCGCAACGCGTGCTCATTGGCAAAGTCGGCCTCGACGGCCACGATCGGGGTGCCAAGTACGTCGCGCACATCCTGCGCGATGCCGGCTATGAGGTCATTTATACGGGGATTCGGCGCACGCCGAAGCAGATTGTCGAAACGGCGATCCAGGAAGATGTGGCCGTGATTGGTTTGTCTCTTCTGTCGGGCGCGCATAAGCGGTTGCTGAAGCAGGTCATGGATCTTCTCAAGGAGCGGAACGCCTCCGATATCGTGGTGGTTGCCGGAGGATCCATTCCGTCTTCCGATATCCCTGGTCTCAAAGCCATGGGCATTGCTGAGGTGTTCACTCCGGGAGCCTCATCCCAATCGATTCTCGAGGCCCTTGCTTCTTTGTTGAAAGCCCGTCGACAGGCGGTATGACAAATGACACGAAAGACTTGGTAGAGCAAGTCCGCGGAGGTACGAGCCAGCGGGTACGAGCGGCCGCTCGACTGATGAGCCTTATTGAAAACTTCCCGGAACGCATTCCTGAATTTCTCGTCGGTGCAGCGGATTGGCCCGAAACACGTATGGTCATTGGGCTCACCGGTCCCCCAGGCTGCGGGAAGAGCGTCTTGGCAGACCGGTTGATTACCGCATTACGGACAAGGAGCCCGAACAGCTGCATCGGGGTGATTGCGGTGGACCCGTCCTCGCCTTTTACCGGCGGGGCGTTCCTGGGCGACCGCTTGCGGATGATGCGGCATGCCAGTGATCCGAATGTCTTTATTCGCTCAGCCGCCACACGGGGACATATCGGCGGCTTGTTATTAGGCGTCAAAGCGTTTATCCGGGTACTCGGCCTTGCGGGATGCCGGACGGTCCTGATTGAAACCGTCGGCGTCGGGCAAAATGAAACAGAAATTGTGGATGTGGCGGACCTTGTGGTTGTTGCCATCGCGCCGGGAAACGGCGATGCCATTCAACTCCTCAAGTGCGGATTGATGGAAGTGGGGGACATTTTCGTGGTGAACAAGGCCGACTGCGACGGGGCAGCACAACTTTATGCTCAGTTGCTCGCCGTGCTCCGGCTCAACGCGAACGGACAGAACAGGGGCATGTCCGAAACCTGTTTTGTGAGTGCCTTGCACGGCCGAGGCGTGGAGGAGCTTGTTGATCTCTGTGAGAAACGCGCTGCCGACTCGGAACAGGCCTGGCGTTCTCGACGAAGACAGACGATGGTCAATGAAGTCAAAGAGGCGGTGCTCGAAGAGGCGAGACAACGTCTGTCTCGGGTCCTCGGAACCGGCCCCCTCTCGACCCAAGACCTCAACCGTATCTTGCGAGGAGAAGTCACCGTCACAGGTTTTGTCGATGAACTGATCCAAAAACTCACTGGTACACGGGAGGTCCAAGACCATCATGGCTGAGCCGGATAGCGGACCAGATAATCGTCTTGAAAAGGCCAAGAAGGATTGGGAGAGCCACGTCCTCGCCCCTGCCTTGAAACGGGCGCCAGAAGCCAACCGTCCCTTCACGACGGGATCAGGCTCGCCATTGGAACCTCTCTACCTCCCTCAGGCCCCTTCCGATGAAACCTATCTCGAGCGAGTCGGCTTTCCGGGCCAGTATCCCTTTACCCGTGGCATTCAGGCGACCATGTACCGGGGCCGGCTCTGGACGATGCGCCAATATGCCGGGTTCGGAACGGCCCAGGAAACCAATCAGCGATACCGGTACCTGCTGCAGCAAGGCTCGACCGGTCTGTCCGTGGCCTTCGATCTGCCCACGCAAATCGGATACGACAGCGATGATCCTCTCGTCAGCGGGGAAGTGGGGAGAGTTGGCGTCGCGGTCTCGACCCTGCGTGACATGGAGACCTTGTTCCGTGACATTCCCGTTGGACGTGTCTCCACCAGCATGACGATCAATTCGACCGCCGCCATCCTCCTGGCCATGTATCTCGTCATCGCCGAACAGCAGGGCGTGCCCGCTCAGCTCCTGGGAGGCACGATCCAGAACGATATGTTGAAGGAATATATTGCCCGTGGCACCTATCGGTTTCCTCCTCAGCCCAGTCTTCGCCTCACCAGGGACCTGTTTGTCTACTGCACGAAATTCTTGCCGAAGTGGAACAGCATTTCCGTCAGCGGCTTCCATATGCGTGAAGCCGGGGCAACGGCCGCCCAGGAGATCGGCTTCACGTTGGCCAACGCCATCTGTTACCTCGACATTGCCGTCAACGCGGGACTCGACGTCGATGCCTTTGCACCGCGCCTCACGTTCTTTTTCACAGCACAGTCCGATCTCTTTGAAGAGATCGCGAAGTTCCGGGCTGCGCGCCGCCTCTATGCTCGCGTGTTGAAGGACCGTTTTCATGCCAAAGATTCCAAAAGCATGATGCTGCGGTTTCATACGCAGACGAGCGGCGTGGCGCTCACTGCTCAGCAGCCGGAGAACAATGTCGTTCGGGTGGCCATCCAGGCCCTGGCTGCCGTATTGGGAGGAACGCAATCGCTCCATACCAATTGCCGGGATGAAGCTCTGGCTTTGCCCTCTGAGGACAGTGTCCGCCTTGCACTCCGCACTCAGCAGGTGCTGGCGTACGAGACCGGGGCCGCCAATACCATCGATCCGCTCGGCGGAAGTTATCTCATCGAGAGCCTGACTGACCGATTGGAGGCCGAAGCCGAACAATACATTCGTGACATTGAACAGTGCGGCGGCATGGTCCAGGCGATTGAACAGGGCTACATCCAACGCCAAATCGAACAGGCTGCGTATGAGTACGGACAGTCCCTCGAAACCGGCACCCGGGTTATCGTGGGAGTCAACAGGTTCCGGGAAGAGCATGAGCCTGAACCGGAGATCTTCCTCGTGCCGGAAGACACAGAACAAAAGCAAATTGAAGAGATCAGAATGGTCAAGAGGAGCCGTAGCGAACAGAAGGTACAGGCCTCACTCGACGCCGTTGAGCGGACGGCTCAAACGGACGACAATCTCATGCCGGCCATACTTGAGGCGGTCCGGGCTTACGCGACCACGGGTGAGATCTGTCAGAGGCTCGAACATGTGTTTGGAGAATACGAACCGATACTGAGTTGATACGCATTCCACCAAGGAGAGGGTGTCATGTCATTCGTGATCACGACTATCGAAGATTCGATCGGAACGATCATGCTCAATCATGGCCAGAAGCGGAACGCGCTGAGTCAGCCGCTCATCGCCGATATTCTCGAGGCGCTCGCGGCGTTTCGACAGCAGAATTTACGGGTCATTATTCTTCGCGCGCAGGAAGGCGCGACGGTCTGGTCAGCCGGGCATGACGTGAGCGAGCTTCCTCAAGGACACCGTGATCCGCTGGGTTGGGATGATCCCCTGCGACGGCTTATCCGGGAAGTGGAGAATTACCCGGCTCCAATTATTGCGATGATTGAAGGCAGCGTGTGGGGCGGAGCGTGCGAGGTGGCCTTCGCCTGCGATCTCGTCATTGCGGCAGACGATACGACGTTTGCCATTACGCCGGCGAAACTCGGTGTCCCCTACAATTTATCGGGGTTATTGACCTTCATGAGCACGATTAGCCTGCATATCGTCAAAGAGATGGCTTTTACCGGGTCACCGATGAAAGCGGAACGAGCCGAACGACTTGGGATTGTCAATCACATCGTTTCACGGCAGGAGTTACAGCGCCATACCTATGAGATCGCCAAGCAGATTGTCCGGAATTCTCCCTTGAGCATTGCCGTCATGAAAGAAGAATTGAACCTGCTCGCGAACGCACATGATTTATCTCCTCTGATGTTTGAACGCATCCAGTCCTTGCGGCGGGTGGTCTACAACAGCCAAGACTATCAGGAAGGCATTCGCGCATTTTTAGAAAAGCGGCCTCCCACGTTTACCGGAAAGTAAATAAGAGAGCGGATGATGCCAGGCCAGGGCATGCTGTCTCACTTTTGCAAAGAAGGTGTTCGCACAATGATCACATAGCCTCGCGTCAATCAAATACCAGTGTCATCACCTGTAGTCTTTTCCGTGAACTCGACCCCTGCGAAGGAGGTTTGTCATGGCGATCTATATCGTTCTGGTGAATTTCACTGAACAGGGCGTTCGCAACATCAAGGACACAATCAAGCGGGGGGATGGCATACGAGACATGGCCAAGAAGTTCGGTGTGACGGCGAAGGAGTATTACTGGACGCTCGGGAGCTACGACGTCATTGATATTTTCGACGCACCTGATGATGCGTCCATGGCGGCGTTCCTGGCAGCCTTCGGTGCGATGGGCAACGCTCGCACCCAGACCTTGCGGGCCTTTTCTCAAGACGAGATGAAGGGGATCCTCGCCAAGCTGGGATAAGGGCGAGCAGCTGCCTGTCCAAGCCGGCATACGCGAGGGAGCATTCGTTGGAAGGAACGAGCAACACGCAAGAAGCTTTTCTATCCTTCCGCGGCTATCCGATTTGGTATCGCCTCATCGGCGATCAAGGCGCCGAAGATAGATGAGCATTGCTGTGTCTGCATGGCGGTCCCGGTGCCACACATCACTACCTTGAGCCGTTGTCGGCGCTGGCGCAGGACGGGCGCCAGATTATGTGTTACGATCAGTCGGATTGCAGCAACTCCGCCCATCCACACGATCCATCTCTTTGGACGGTCCAGTTGTATAGGGATCGCATTGTTCACCTGGTTATTGATGAACCAGAGAGAGCGGCGGGGACGCTACATTTTTGGAATGCGTAATGTTTTGCTGATCATCAAGGTTCCGGATAGGACGAACAGCAAGGACAATGGATGGAGGTCCCAAAGCCCGACCGTTAAGGTGCCCCACCATAGGTGTTCACCCAGATGGCCCTGCCAGGCGGCGAGGGCGAGCACGGCGGTTAACAGCATGGTCGTTGGAATGGGAGTGCCTTCGAAGTAGGCCACCTTGTCCCTCCCCTGCGAGAGGCTCTCGGCGGTCACGTTGTAGCGGGCCAGTCGGCTGACTCCGCAGCAGACAAAATACATCAGCGCGATCCAGTCCCACCCTCCGCGCATGCCGGCGGCGAATCCGAGTGCCGCCGGAGCAATCCCGAACGAGATGATGTCCGCCAGCGAATCCAACTCGCGCCCGAGCGCCGAATGCTGGCGCCGCCATCGGGCGACACGGCCATCGAGCCAGTCGAAGAGCAAGGCCGCCGGCGTCAAGGCCGTGGCGGAGAAAAAATGGTCGGGCGAATGACTGCCCATGTAAAGCATGCTGAAGAACACGGCCGTGAGCCCAGATGCAGCATTGGCCAGCGTCAGAAAGTCGGCCAAGTGAAACTCGCGGATCATCGAGAGGTGTCTTGATGGAGTGAAGTCCACGGCGGGAAAATCTACGTGGGAATCTAACAAATGTCCAGAATGCCAAGGGTTGGTTGGTCTGGTTTGTTTTGTTAACCAGACCAGAAAACCGGAGAAACTAAACAAACCAACGAAACCAGATAAGGGATCACGAAGTCATGCGTCCCGTCTCTACAGGAGAGTGAGAAACACTTGGAGTACGAGCAGGAGGACCATCGACCGTCAGCGTGATATGAAATGCCGTCCCGACGCCTGGTGTGCTTTCCACCGTGATACTGCCTCCATGGGCATCGACCACGTCTTTCACGATTTTCGTCCCGAGTCCCGTTCCGCCTATTTTGCGGCTGATCGCCTGGTATGTGAAGAGACTGTCACGGACTTCGGGTGACATCCCCTTGCCGGTGTCAATGACGGACAGCATGATATTCTTTCCCGATTGATCCGTGCGGCCTTGAATGGTCACCGATCCTCCCGATGGCACTTCAGAGATCGCGTTGTTGACCAGGTTGTAGATGGCATTGAAGAGTCGGTTCTCGTCGGCACGAATGACCGGCAGCGTCTCAAGCCCCTCTGTGCGGAGCGCCACCCGGCCTTCCTTGGCAAGGATGTTGAGGGTCGCGTACACGCTGGCGACGATGTCGGCCACGCGGCAGGGAGCAAACTGCGGAGGCCTCGTCAGACCCTTGACGGAATCGGCGATTTCTTTGACCCGGTCGTGGATGCGCCGGCCTCCTTGCCTGATCATCTCAATGAGGTCATGCGTCAGATCTCGGCTGGGTTTCATGGCGCTCACCGCTGGCTGGGGGAGCTTTGCGAAGCATTCGCTCAGTTCTTCTTCAAGGAGCCCCGCTCCGGTCACGATGGGCATCAGCATATTTTTCAGATCGTGCCCGATGTCTCCTAATACTCTCGACACTTCGGCGAGCCTCTGCTCCTCCACCAGTCGGGCCTCAGTTCGACGGAGTTCCTCTTCTGTCCGCTTGCGATCGACGAACAGCCCGACCTTGATCCCGATATCCGCCACCATATCGAGCACATCCTGATCCGGCTCACGGCTCTCCCGACTGAAAAACTCAATGACGCCATACATGTGATCGCCCTTGAGCACCGGAAACGCAAACCCTCCGTGAAGGCCGGCCCTCGCCGCCATCGAAGCCCGGCGAAAATTCGGGTCAGTGACGACATCCGGCATCCAGATCGGCCTGCCGGTAGCCCAGACACGACCGATGAGTCCCTCGCCGCGTTGAAATGTCCGCCCCCGGCTGTCGTCGACGAACTCGATTGCCTCTATATGCGGCGCATGCCACAGGTCGATAAAGCGAAGGCACTGTCCCTGTTCGTCCCTGCTCCAGAACATACCTAATTCCCAGTCGAGGTTCTCCCCGAGGGCACGCAGGATTGCCTGAGCCGCGTCTTTCAGGCTCGCCGACTCGGCCAATACCCGGGTCACCGCGTATTCTGAAACTAGTCGCCGTCCCGACCGCTTGGCCTCAGCCAGAGCGTTTCGTGTTTCGCCAACCATCCGCACGTAGCCGCGGCTTACATACGTGAGCGCCAGTACGTACGCGGCCAATCGCACGAAATGCCAGACCCACCATTCGCTCTGCCAAGGGACGGAAAACAGAAACATCGTTTCGGCCAATCCGAACAGGATCGCCAATACCGCCAAGAGCTGATGTTCCGGCCTGCCGGTACGTCCGGACTCGAGCCAAAAACCCGCCGCGCCGGTGAGGAACAAGACGGCGGCGACGCCGTTCACCGCGAGGGCAATCGGCGCGAACTGGTCCTCCACCGTGAATCGGGGCAGTTGGTGAGGAAAGGCGAGGGTGAGAATCCCGAAGGCGACGGTCGCGGCTGTGACGAGGTAGGGAACCAGTTCTCTGGTCCGCTTCCCGATCATCCCCCGCGGATGCCACACAAACGAGAAGGCCACGCCACCGAGGAGACTGGCTGCACTGCGCAACAGCACGAAGCCATGTTCGGGGGTGGAGACCGCGTGAAACCCTTCGAGTATCCCCATTCCCAATAAACCGCTCGCCACCCCCTGGAGCCTCTCATCTTCCCACTCCGCTTTCCGCGCCTGTAACACGAGGCCCATCAGGACCGCCGCCAACCCACCCAACGCTTCCACGGAGGAATGGAGGGGGACGTTCACCCACACTCGATCTGACCAGAGGGATTGGACAATCAGGCCGGACAGCAAAGCAGCCGCGATAATGCCGACGGGGAGGAAATCTTGCGCCGAGGGTTTGTGTTTCATCTTCCACTTACCAATCCGGCGACAGCGCCATGATGCGTCGAGGACATTACGATGGGATGGCTCGAAGGTCAAGCCGACGGCGCAACCCGCACGTAGGAATCTTGCCCCTTCGCGGTGCCGGCGGCCGTGATAATCCGTCGCGCGGGTGATCGGGAGAGGACGTGCCGGCAGTCATGCCGGATGACGCTCATCGCCACCGTATGATCGTCCGGAGTAGAATCCTGTCGCTGGCCACACTTTTACCTTGGAGATTGCGGCGATGCTCGTGACACCGGAGGCCAATCGTCAGAATCAACGGCAGGCGCTCGTGGCTTCTGTGATGGTGGCGTTGGTGGCGGGATTTTTGGGCTGGCACTCCCCTGCTCTGTGGCTGCTGCTGGCCCTGAGTCCATTCACGTACTGGTGGGTGCGGCGGCGCTGTCTCCGGCGGATGGCGGTGATGCGGCAGCCCTTTCCCGATCAGTGGGAGCAGATTCTTCGCACGCACGTCGCGTTCTTCGCGGCGCTTGATGATGCAGGCAAGGCGCGCTTCCGCCAGCTGGTGCAGATCTTTCTCGACGAGGTTCGGATCACGGGCATTCGCACGGATGTTGACGAGACGATTCGGGTACTGGTGGCGGCGAGTGCAACGATTCCGATCTTCGGCTTCCACGATTGGGAATACCATCGGCTGCGTGAGGTGCTGATCTATCCAAATGCGTTCGACGATGCCTATCAGAGCCGAGGCGGAGCCGATGAAACGATTCTCGGAATGGTCGGCCTGCACCATTTGAGCGGGGTGATGATTCTCTCGAAGCCGGCTCTGCTGGCAGGATTCAACCATCAGTCAGGGCCGCACAATGTGGGAGTGCATGAGTTCGCGCATCTGGTCGAGAAGGAGGAGAATGAGTACGGGCTCCCTCCGGAGGTGCCCTGGATGGCGGTGCGGCAGTGGCTGCGGTACGTGGCCCGGGAACTGGCCCATCCGTCGAGGCGGGGCGCCCGCGTCGGCGCCTATGCCTACACGAATGAACACGAATTCTTCGCGGTGCTGGCCGAATATTTTTTCACGTCGCCCGAGTCGATGAAGCGGCGCGATCCCCCCTTATACGCGATCATGCGAGACATGTTTCATCAGGATACGGGATCGCTGCTGCCGTTGGTGCCAGGTCGCGGCCAGGGGATCGGCCGCAACGCGCCTTGTCCCTGCGGCAGCGGCAAAAAATACAAACACTGTTGTCTCGCGAAGGCCCGGACATGAGTGACAACGGTTAGTCTATCTACCTTGTCTGGTCACTCTGGTTTTTCTCGTTGTCGGGTTTGTCCGGTTCCCACTGTCTGCCGGCGAGGGTGATCCAATTAAATGTGCGGCGAGCACGTTTCCGGAGCACGGCAAGGAGGACGGTCAGCCATATGATGCTTCCGACGATGAGGCGGTCCATAATCGGCGTCGGATCCAGGATACCGACAAAGACAACGCTTCGAACCATCGTGAGGACCGTGACGATCAGCCCCACGGTGATGAGCGGAAGTACATCGTCCTCCGCGGACCACAGGGCGACCCACACGACCGGGACGACGAACCATATATTCCAGGGCACGCCCTTGAACCAAGGCAACAAGTCCAGCACTGTGATGACGAGCGCGAATGCCACAGCAAGGAGCAGGGTCCATATATTAGTTTTGGGGTTTTTCACGCTCTGTACTAGCTGCCCCAACTTCCCATCCAGCTTAATGGCTGCAATCGGCTAGTACAACCTGAAACTCGCGCATGCGAACGGTGGTCCACTCGAATAGTGACAGGATGGAGGCTAGAAACCAGACGAACCGGACAGACGACGAGCCTTCTCAGCTCTTGAATCCGATGTGCGGGATTACGCTGGAGGCTCTTCTATGAGCTGGCGAATTGCGGCGAAGACGACGCGAAACTTGCCGTATCACAGATGTTTTGCGGGACTCAGATTACCTTGGGAACTGCTGAGTGCGGAGAAGTGCTGAGGGCTGAGAGAGATGATTTCAGATTGTACCAGAGGAGCGGAACGCAGGGATGATGTCTCTCGTTTGTCTGGTGTGTTGTGTTCGGCGAATCAGAGAAACCAGCGCCTGATCCTAGGAGGCAAGTTTCTGATCGAGCGGATCAGGAAACACGGCCAAGCATTCCTTGCAGATGAGCTGGCCCGTTCTGTCGCCGTTTATGGTACGGACTTCGTCCACCATACGGCCGTGTCTGCAGGGGCTGATGGTCGTGGGGCGGACTGCGGTTCTTTGTGTTTTGGGAGCGCTCAGGATAGTTTGAATCATGGGAGTTCCCCTTCTGTCGGGCGGTGAGGAGCGGGAATGCGTGGCCGGATGAATTTGACAAAGTCTGGACCTTTCGGACAGGTGAGTCAAGAGGGGACAAACTGGCTCTGGACGCCATTTCCCATTTCTTCTACGCTTGGCCTGCGTCACTCCAGGTTCGCACGATCCCCCGAGCGTTCGAGACACATGGGATTGAACCATTGAGTTGGAATGGTACGTGACCGGCTCTACGAAACCGGGCACAGAAGATTTCTCAATCAGGAGGGAACTATGGCCACGAAGAAGTTTGGATCGCGGAACCGAGTGCGCCGCCGACCGGTCGCGCGGAAGAAAAGAAAGCCTGCCTCTTCGCGAGCGGATGGGGGGTTGAACCGCCGGTTCGTGGAATTGCGCGAGCAGATCGATCTCGTGCTGCCGGAGGTGACGGCCCGGGTCGCTGCGTTGGAGCATCTCTTGCTGGAGCTGAAGCTCTGCACGCGGGACGATCTGCGTCGCGCCAGGGAATTCGTGCGGATGCAGGAAGCCTAGGCGCAATTACTCGACGACCTGACCTTCAAGAAAGAGGGATTGCTCCAGGGTGCGGAAGAACATTTGGTAGGGGCCCGGTTCTTCCACGGGTCGCAGGTAGAACTGGGCGCTGGCCCGGACGATGAGTTGGGCTTCATTGCGCTTGCGCACGGTCACGGTGATGCGAACCAGGTCGCTGCGATGCCAAAATGGCCCCCAGCCACGGTACTGCCTGTTGAAGAGCAGCAGTCCTGTATCATCATATAAGTGGTAGCTCGGGTCATAGATCATCTTGGACCGCTCAATGGCCACGAATTTCTTCCCCGAGAGGATGCCAAGTTCCTCGTCGAGGACCTCGATCTGAAAATCCAAGCCCTGAAGGGCGAACACCGCGGCTCTTAGTACCCGCGTGCGATCGGTTGTATCGAAGCTGCGGGTCTGCGCGGCCCGGAGCTTGACCTGGCTCGCTTCTGATGTGAGGACTTGTTCATGGGAGTCCGACTGAATTTCCTGCGCCCATTCGTAGGACAGGCACCCCTGCGCGAAAAGGCTCAGGGCCACGACACTCCCCATCGCCAGACCACGGACAGCCGGCGTTGAAATGGTCGGATGCGTTGTGTCTCCACGGGCGCGCATCGGTTAGCGTGTCATTCTTTGGTGATGAAGAGGGACCGCTCAAGCGAAGCGAAAAAGTTCTGATAGACCTTGGGGTCTTCAATGGGTTTGTTGTTAGGGATGGCGTTGGCCCGAATCATCATGCGGCCATCCCCCTGCGGTCGCACGGTGACAGTGACGCCGACGATTTCCAATTAGTTGGGCTCGGAGAATCGCGCCGCAGTGACGAGGCCGAGCGGTTCGTTCGCGCGCTCGATGATGAACCCCAAATCCTGCAGGACGGCAATGACTGCACGCAGGGCCACCTGGCGGTCACTCACGTCGAAGGTGCGGGTCTGGAAGCTGCGCAGCTTCATTTGCGCTTCCGTCGGCGCGAACAGGTCCTCACTGGGTTGCGGGGTGCACCCGTAGACTTGCAGGCTCGCTGCGAGCACCAGCCACGCGCCGAAAGTCCGCCTCGCGTTCAGGTATGGACGCGTCATATCTTGTGCGCCTCCAGGAACACGGCCTTGGATAATCTGGCGAAGAATTGCTGGTAGAGGACCGGGTCACGAATCATTTCCGAACGCTGCTCACCCGGTGGAAAGGAGCTCCGACCGGCTGCACCCTCCCCTTTCCATACGACCCGGTAAAACATGATTCGAACTTCATAACGTGATCGCTCCGGGTTGAGCGGTCGAGTGATCAGTGAGGCCGCAATTCTCTGATGGAGATCGATAGGAAGGATGACAGGGCCGGCCTCCATGATGGCCAGCGGACTGGTGACAATCGCGGTCATAAACCGATTGATATGCTGGCCCCACTCGCGGGCGCTTCGCTCTTTGGCGGCACGGAGGAAGCCGACGTCCGAGACGCTCTCTTCGATCTCAAACCCCAGGTCCTGCAGCGTCGCGGCCGAGGCCGAGAGTAGCTCCTTCTCGTCCGATGTTTCGAACATGCGCGTCTGCATGGCGCGATGCTTCGGACTCTCCGGAGACAGTTGGAAGAGTTCCTCCGGCTGGCTCTGCGTCACACACCCGGCGAGTTGGCTCGAAAGGAGGAGGCAGATTGTCGCGATGAGCCATCGCGACAGCACGCGACCGCAGCTCCGGGTAGAACTGCGTGTAGTTGTAAGCAAAGTCGCGAACCTTCTTCTCTTCGTCGTACTTGATGATGATGGTGAGGGTGCGCTGCCTTGTGGCGCTGGAACTCTCGCTTGACGTGCCGCCCATCACGAGGATGATGCCGGCAAAGGAGGAATGGGCCATGTCCACCCGATCGGTGGAGACTTTGTCGTAGATCCAGACTTCGCGACGCTTCTCATCCGTCGTGACGATGTTCGGGCTGCCGAGCAGCTCCGCAACCTGAGCGGCCGCCAGGCCGACTTTGATCTCTCCTTGCACCTTGCCGACCGTGAGGCGATCTTCCCTCACCTCGGCCGTTCCACCGCCTCCGCACCCGGCCGCGGCGATGGACAGACACAACCCCGCCGCAATCCATGCTCGTTTCATTGGATGTCTCCCTCTCACATGATGGCTCAGATTCGGCGAGTTTCTTCTCAGATCAGGATACCTTGTCTGTACTCGAAAATCATCTTGGTGGCCCGGCAATCACGCGAGGATTGACGACGACGGCATGGCGGAACCGCTCACGGACTGGTTCATGATCCGGCTTAGGAGAAGATCGATCGCCACAGCGAGACTACCCACTCCGTGATCGTGGCCAGCCAGCCCGATTCGACCGGTTCCGGTTTATGCTTGGCCGGCGCGGGGGGCCGCGCTGGTGCCGGCGCTGGCACCGGTGCCGGGGCAGGTTTGGATGGTTCGACTGACGGTGCTGGAGGGGGCAAATCCTGCACAGGCGGGAGTAACGCGGGATCGAACGGTTTCGGAGACGGCGTGGTGTTTGGCGAGGATGATGCGACAATGTCTTTCGGCAATTCCGCTACTTTCCTCTTATAGACTTCGACGAGTTCCTGCAACGCTGCACCGTTTTCTCTCGCGACGGCGAGCTCTTCCTTCATAGCGTGATGCTGTTTGATCAGTTGACCGATCTTCTGCTTGAGCTTGGCTTCTTGTTCTTCGGCGAGCCGACGCTCCGCTTCCATGTCAGTCTGAGCTCTCATCGTCGCCGTGAGCGTGGCTTCTGCATCCTGCATCGTGTCTTTGTTGCTCTGTTCCAGGTCCTTCACCTGCTTGGCGTACAGTCTCTGTTCCTCTTTGGCTCGTTCGAGCTCCACCTTGTAGGAATCTGTTTCTTGAACCACCGTGTCGTAGGTGCTTTTCATCACGCAGCCGCTGGACATGATGGCAAGGCAGGCGATTCCGATTACCGTCTGTGCGTTCATAGTGCCGTCATCCCCTTCTGAGCAAAGTATTGTTCCGATTTAGTATTGTTTCGATTTGATGGTCAACGAGTACGATTGTTGGGGCGGAAGAATACCTCTTCTCTCGGAAGAAATCATCAGGCTTGATGCCCAGCGCGTTTGCCCCTCGAAAGATGTAAGAAACGCTACCCCCGACTTTCCTATTTATGTGTGTCTGAAACATTCTGTCTCCCGGGTGGCTCTGTCTCATGCTGCGAACCTTCAACTGAAAAACAAGAGAGCAACTTTAAGCTATTGATTTAGCAGGAAGGCACTTCGTTGACGATCTACCCTTCACGTGCGTGTCGGTTCATATGCATCAGTGGCTCGAGCATTCCGCATGATATGAGTCAGGATTCTCCACGTCGACCGGCCTCCCCTACTAATGTGCGGTAGCTTCTCGGTATGCTGTTCTTGTAGCTTGCCATCATAGTTCGGAAATTCGAAGGCCGGTTTTCCTTATGGGTATCGCTGTTCTGTTGTTCTACATGGTGCTGCCTGGATGCGGCGCGATGATTTCGCCTGGTGTCGGATTTTTCGGTGGCCTCGTCGTCATGCTCCCTCAGTCCGTGACGGAATTGTCGCATGCACCAGCCTATGGACTGCTGACGTGGTTGTTCACCGTCGGACTGCTCCAGCGCGGGTGGCCCCAAATCTATGCGCTCCCCACCGGAATGTCCGCGGCCTTCGTGTTCGGCCTCTTCATGGAAATCTGTCAGGCCTTCGTTCCCGGACGTGTCGTCGATAGCGGAGATGTCTTCGTCAACGTAGTGGGAATCGGAATGGCAGCGCTCCTGATGTTATGGTGGGCGATGCCGGCTGAGCACCCCGACAAAACCGGACTGGTGAGACCGGCCGCCTGAGCAAGGAGCACGAGTATTATGACGTATCAACCAGACAAACGCCGCAGCAGCCGGATGCCCGTCGCCTGCGCGGCGTATTATTCCGACGGGGCCTTTCACGCCAGCGGTGTCACGGAAAATCTGACCACGAGCGGCGGCTGTCTCCACGGCACCCATTCGGTGCGCGTCGGCATGGAACTCATGGTGTTGTTGATTCCTGCCGATCAGCGGGCGCTCCTGATCAAGAAAGCCACGGTCCGTTGGGCCGACGAACACCAATTCGGCGTGGAATTGAACGAAGCGGATTGCGGAACAATCGGCGAACTGGATGAGGAAGATTTTGAGCGCCAGCAGGGGCCGCTCTCCATCTTGACCCACTGATTCAGGCCGTTGAACCATCCATCCAGTGGCGTGGGGTCACGTTGCCCGCCCCGTGCGGTTGCATCGCAGGGAACCTTCCGCTAAGTTAGCCGGATGCTTCAGTGGTCCGTTCGCCAGATCGTGCTTGCCGTCGTGTCCGGAGTTCTCCTTCCCTTCTGCTTTCCCAAATTCGATATGGGCCTGCTGGCCTGGGTGGCGTTGATCCCCCTGCATATCGCCTTAGATGGCACGAGCAAGAGGCAGGCTTTTTGGCTGGGCTGGCTCTGCGGGGTGATCGGGTTTACCGGGATCATGGCCTGGGTAGTGACCGCGATGCACACCTATGGCAAGGTGCCGCTCGTGATCAGCTACGGTGTCCTGCTGCTGCTCACGGCCTATCTCGGACTGTTCGTGGCCATCTACAGCACTGGAATGGTCTGGTTTCGCTCGCTCATCCCGCGCTATGGCCTCTTCGTCGCGCCCTGCCTCTGGGTAACGCTGGAATTGCTCCGCACCTATCTCTTCAGCGGGCTTCCCTGGTCATTGCTCGGCTATTCGCAATATCGACAGCTGGATCTCATTCAGATCGCCGATCACCTGGGCGTCTACGGCGTGTCCTTCCTCATCGTGCTTACCAACGTGGCCCTGGCGGAGTTGTATCTGTGGTTGATGCCGCTGTTCCGCAAATTCCGTCCCGCAAGGCTTCCTTGGGAACTGGTGAGCACGTCGGCGATTCTGGTGGGCCTTTCCTGGGCCTACAGCACCTCGTTGATTGTCCACGAAGGGTTTGCACCGCCGAAGACGACGTTGCAGATCGGTGTGGTCCAGCCCAATATCGATCAGTCAGTCAAATGGGACCAGGGCTTTCGTGAGGAAACTCTGCGGCGCTATGAGCAGCTCACGGGAACGTTCGGCTATGGAGCAGATCTTGTCATTTGGCCGGAAGCCGCGACGCCCTTCGTGTATGAGCGGGAGCCGGTCTATCAACTCCAGCTCGTTGCGTTGGCCAATCGCGCGTCGGCACCGCTGCTCTTCGGAAGCCCAGCGGTCCGGTACCACGCCGATCGCACACCCTATCTGCTCAACAGTGCCTACCTCCTTTCTCCCGATGGACATCTGTTGGGCCGCTACGACAAGCAGCATCTCGTCCCGTTCGGCGAATACATTCCGCTGAAGTCCTCGGTGCTCTTTTTCCTCGAAAAACTCGTGGAAGGGATCGGCGATTTTCAGGCTGGGCCTGGGCCGACGATCCTCTCCTTTCAACCGAAGAGCTCGAGCACAGGAAGCGCCTCGCGTCCGGTGAAGTTCAGTGTGGCGATTTGTTATGAAGTGATTTTTCCCGATCTCGTCCGGCGCATGGCGGCCAACGGTGCGGAATTTCTGGTGACGATCACCAACGACGCCTGGTTCGGCGACTCCTCCGCGCCGTCCCAGCATTTTTCGATGGTGGTGTTCCGCTCGGTCGAGAATCACCTGGCCTTCGCCCGCGCGGCCAATACGGGCGTGTCTGGATTCATCGATCCGTTCGGGCGCATCATCGAGGCCACACCCATATTTACCCAAGCGGCGTTGCAGGCCACCATCCCGGTGCGGCAACCCGCGACGTTCTATACCCGATACGGGGATGTCTTTGCTTACGGCTGTATGATAATCTGCCTGCTGTTGACCCTGTTCGGTCTCTTCGGTACGAAGGGGCCTGAACCAGATGCCGTCGCAGCAACCCCCGTGTAAGTCGAAAGGATTCTTCGATGTTGGACGAGATTCGTATCCGTGTGCGCTCCGTCGCTGAGCAAGTTGCCGAACTTCGGGGGCATCTTTGACCTCGCCCGCATGACCGCCGAGTTGGAAGAACTCGAAGCCAAGATGGGGCAGCCGGATTTCTGGAATGACGCGCGCGCGGCGGCCGGCGTGAGCCGCAAGAAAGTGAAGCTGGAGCGCGAGCTGCAACAGTGGCGCGACATTGAATCCAAATTGAGCGATGTGACGACCCTGCTCGAGCTGGCTCAGGAAAGCGGCGACGCTGGGCTCGAAGGGGAGCTTGCCTCCGAGCTCGATCAATTTGAACCGCTTCTGGCGGCCCTCCGCGTGGAGCATCTCCTCTCCGGTGAACTCGATGAAAATAACGCGATCGTGGCGATTCATCCTGGTGCCGGTGGCACGGAGTCGCAGGACTGGGCCCAAATGCTGCTGCGCATGTACGTGCGCTGGGCGGAGAGCAAGAACTTCAAAGTCGACACGCTGGACCTTCAAGGGGGTGACGAGGCCGGGATCAAGAGCGCGACCATCTCCGTCACCGGTCCCTACGCCTATGGCTATTTGAAAGCGGAAGCCGGCGTGCATCGATTGGTGCGCATTTCTCCGTTCGACTCCAACAAGCGGCGGCATACGTCGTTCGCGTCGGTGTTCGTGTACCCCGAGCTCAACGAGGATATCGACGTGGCGGTCGAGGACAAGGACCTGCGAATCGATACGTTCCGGGCCGGCGGCGCGGGCGGGCAGAACGTCAACAAAGTGGAAACAGCGATCCGGATCACGCACCTGCCGACGGGGATCGTGGTGCAGTGCCAGAACGAGCGCTCGCAGTTGCAGAACCGCAACGGCGCAATGAAGATCTTGAAGGCGCGACTCTTTGAGCTGGAACAGAAAAAGAAAGAGGCGGAGTTCAACGCCATCGTCGGCGAGAAAAAAGATATCGCCTGGGGCAGCCAGATCCGGTCGTATGTGTTCCAGCCCTATCAAATGGTGAAAGACCACCGGACGGGTTATGAAGTCGGGCAAGTGTCGGCCGTCATGGACGGCGACGTGGACGGATTCATCGAAGCATATTTGAAAAAGAAGCTCACGGGCAGCTTATTGGCTCCCTCGAAAGTCGCAGCCGACGAGGATTAACAGGACAGAGTTGATCATGGAAGAACTGAACGAACAGCGACAGCAACGGATCAAGAAGCTCGATCATCTCCGCGAAGCCGGTGTGGCGCCGTACGGAACCCGCTTCGAGGTCAAGGATCGGGCGGGTCAATTGATCAAGCTCCATGGCGAGAAGAGAAAAGAGACCCTGGAGCAGGAAAAGATTCCCTGCACAATCGCCGGGCGCGTCGTCGCGCTCCGCCGGTTCGGAAAAGCGGCGTTTGCCGTGTTGCAGGACGGATCCGATCGCCTCCAGACCTATTTGAAGAAGGATCGGTTGTCCGAGCAGGCCTATGCCGTCGCCGAGCAACTCGATCTGGGAGACTGGATCGGGGTGAGCGGCACTCTCTTCCGCACCAAAACCAACGAGTTCACCGTCGAGGTCCATCAGCTCACGTTCTTGAGCAAGGCGCTTCGTCCCCTGCCCGAGAAGTGGCATGGGCTGACCGACGTGGAGACCCGTTACCGCCAGCGCTACGTCGACTTAATCGCCAATCCGGACGTGCACGGCATCTTTGCGACACGGAGCAGAATCATCTCCCGGATTCGTTCGTTTTTGATCGAGCGGGGGTTCCTCGAAGTGGAAACGCCGATGATGCATCCGATTCCCGGCGGCGCAGCGGCCAAGCCGTTCGTGACGCATCACAATGCGCTCGGGGTGGACCTATATTTGCGCATCGCCCCGGAACTGTACTTGAAGCGTCTAATCGTCGGCGGCTTCCCCCGCGTGTTCGAGATCAACCGCAACTTCCGGAACGAAGGGATCTCGACGATCCACAATCCGGAATTCACGATGCTGGAGTTCTACGTTTCCTATGCCGACTACCACGATCTGATCATTCTGACGGAAGAGTTGATCACCTCGCTGGCACAACAGATTCTGGGAAAGACGGTCATCGAGTATCAGGGCAAAGAGATCAATCTGACCCCTCCCTGGCGACGCTGGTCCTACCACCAGGCGATCCTTGAGGTGAACAAGTTGGATGAGTCGGTGCTGCACGATAAGGACAAGGCGACGGCGGCGGCCAAACACCTGAACGTCCCGGTCGATCCGAAATGGCCGCTGTTCAACATCGTGAACGAAATTTTCGAGGAAACGGTCGAGCCCAATCTCTTCCAGCCGACCTTCATCACCGACTACCCCATCGAGATTTCGCCGCTGGCCAGACGGAAGGATTCGAATCCCGCCCTCACCGACCGGTTCGAGCTCTACATCGCCGGGCGCGAAATCGCCAATGCCTTTTCCGAGTTGAACGATCCCCTCGATCAACGCGAGCGCTTCGAAGGCCAGGCGGCGCAGCGAGCCGCGGGTGATGAAGAAGCGCATCTGGTCGACGAGGACTTCCTGCGCGCCCTGGAGTTCGGCATGCCGCCGACTGCCGGCGAGGGGATCGGCATCGACCGCTTGATCATGCTCTTCACTAATCAAGCCTCGATTCGCGACGTCGTGCTCTTCCCCCAATTGCGGCCGGAGAAATAACGACCCGTGGCACTCCCCTATGAAATCTTCGTCGGGCTGCGCTACTTGCGCGCCAAGCGCCGCAACCGGACGATTTCCCTGAATACGTTCGTGTCGGTGGCCGGCATTACGCTCGGGGTCGCGGCATTGATCGGCACGGTGGGGATCATGACGGGATTCAAGGAGGATATTCAGGCCAAGATTCTGGGGACGACGGCCCATATTGTCGTGCAGGACCGCATGAAAGACGGCATGAGCAACTATGATGCGACGACCCAGCAGGTTGAAACCGTCCCGGACGTGGTGGCAGCCACGCCCTTCATCCTCAAGCAGGTCATGCTGACGACTCAGACCAGTGCCCAAGGTGTGGTGATTCGCGGCATTGATCCGCAGCGCGAAGGGAAGGTGACCGAACTGGCGAAGAACCTGGCAACGGGGCAACTGGCGGACCTGAGCAAGCCCATACCGGTGAGCCTACCTCCTCCGGATGACCCGACCGGCCCGCCGCAGGCTTCGGAAAAACCCGGCATCATTCTGGGAAAGGAATTGGCGCTCCGGCTCGGCACTTTCGTCGGCGATACGATCACGGTCGTCTCCCCTGCCGGACCGATCAGCGCGATGGGCATGGTGCCGAAAATCCGCATCTTTGCCGTCGCCGGGATTTTCCAGTCCGGCATGTACGAGTACGATTCATCCCTGGCCTATATCGATCTCGCGGAAGCGCAGAAATTCTTCAATATGGGCGACACGGTCACAGGGATCGAGGTCAAGGTCACCGATGTGTTTCGTGCCGGCGAGATTGCCCGCCGGGTGGAGCAGGCACTCGGGTTCAGTTATGGGGCGAGAGACTGGATGCAGATGAACCGGAATCTCTTCTCGGCGCTCAAGCTGGAAAAAACGATGATGTTCCTTCTACTCGTTCTCATCACGATCGTAGCCTCGTTCAACATCGTGAGCACACTGACGATGATCGTGACGGAAAAGCAGAAAGAGATCGCGATTCTCAAAGCGATGGGCGCCACCAAGAAGAGCATCCGCCGGATTTTCATGTTGAACGGCTTGATCATCGGGCTGTCCGGCACGGCGATCGGCATTCCATTGGGCTACACCTTTCTCTGGCTGATCGAGACCTTCTGGACGTTCGATCCGACCGTCTATTACATCTCGAAGATTCCCGTTCATGTGCTGGCTGAAGACGTGCTCCTGGTGGCAGGCTCGGCCATCCTGATCAGCTTTGCGGCAACCGTCTATCCGTCGTTTCAAGCGGCGAAGCTCGAACCGGTGGCGGCGTTACGCTATGAATAGGCCAGCCCTCATCAGGACTGTGGATCGAGGACGACGCCACGAACCGGCCCGGCCATTCGCGATTCTTGCTCCTCAGCACTCAACACCCAGCACATCTCGATGACATGATCACCGTCACCGACCTGCATAAGTCGTTTGTCATCGGTGAGCACCACCTTGAAGTGCTCAAAGGCATCAACCTCACCATCGCACGGGGGGAACTGATTGCGATCGTCGGTGCCTCCGGAGCCGGCAAGAGCACCATGCTGCATATCCTGGGGTTGCTCGACCAGCCGACCAAAGGGACCGTGCTGTATGAGGGGAGGGATCTCTTCCAGCTGTCCGAAACGGACCAGGCGGATTTTCGCAACCGCCGGATCGGCTTCGTCTTTCAATTTCATCATCTCCTGCCGGAATTCACGGCGCTGGAAAATGCCTGCATGCCGGCTTTGATTCAGCGACGGGAGCCGGCCGAGATCGAGAAGGAAGCCGTGGCGATTCTCGAGGAAGTCGGACTAGGAGCCCGCCTCCATCACAAGCCGGGTGAATTGTCCGGCGGTGAGCAGCAGCGCGTGGCGGTCGCCCGGGCGCTCCTCCAAAAACCGGATCTTGTGCTGGCCGATGAACCGACCGGCAATCTGGACACCCACACCGGCGATGCGCTGTTCAGCCTCATGCGAGAGTTGAATAAAACGCGGGGCACCACCTTCGTGATTGTCACCCACAACGATAAGCTGTCGGCTCAGGCTGATCGCATCGTTCATATGCAGGACGGCCAGATCGTCTAACGCTTGACGACTCCTCAATCCTTACATACACTCAGTAAATTCTATGAATCTGCATGAACCGAGCGGCATGACGCGAACTTCGGCACCAATTCGGATCCTTCTCTATCTCTGTCTGTCTCTCGTTACGACACCGGCAATGGCCGTGGAATTCGTCACTGTCGGTCCTCGTGCAGCTGGCATGGGCGGTGCCGGAGTGGCCGTGACCACCGACGCGTACGCCACATATTGGAATCCTGCTGGGCTGGCCATGGTCAAATCCGCGGACATTCGGATTCAGGGGACCGCTGAAGTGACGGCTCGATCGGGGATCGCCAGTGCCTTTCACGACCTCGATGACTTCAACCCGAATGATACGTCAGCCGCCAACTTGGAAAAGGCCCAGAGCATCGCCAATCAAATTAACCGGCCCGGTGCGACGGTCTCCGGACTTACTTCCGGCGGCCTTTATGTCAAAGGACACTTGGGCGAGCATGCGTTCGGATTCAACGTATCGGACGTCGCCACGTCGGGAGGGTTCGTGAGTTCCCCGGTGCAAGTGAATCAAACACCTCCAGGAACCGGACCGATCACCATCAGTGGGGCGATGGCACTTCGGGGTTTGGAAGCCCGGCAGGCTGCATTTTCCTATGCCTATGCCTTTGCGGACAAAACGTTTGCCATTGGCGTCACAGGTAAGATCATCCAAGGAGCAGCTTACAACAATACGATCAGCCTTCAGGGTGGGGCAAATCCAAGTCCGTTCAACAATTTTGGACAGGCTGCGATTTCCACTTCCTACGGCGTCGACGTCGGCGCCATGTATCGCCCTTCGTCTTGGCTGAGATTCGGCGTGGTGGGTAAAGATCTTAATCAACCGACTTTTGACGCACCAGGCGGCCTTGAATACAAGATGACACCGCAGGTGCGCGGTGGAATGGCAGTGAATCCCTGGTCGACCATGACGATCACCGCGGACATGGATATCACCTCCAACCACACGCTTACTCCCGGTCTCAAGAGTCAGGTCTTGAGTCTCGGGATGGAACAAACGATTCTGTCGGAGTTTCTCTCGTTCCGGGTCGGGACATACAAGAACGTGCAGGATGCGGGATCGATCTTTACGCCGACGGCCGGACTCGGCATCAGAATCTACTCATTCCGTTTGGATATTGCCGGCGGCTACGACTTTAACGAAGGCGGCGCGGTGGCCTCCGGCGCGCTGGCCTGGACATTTTAAATGGTATACTGAGCACATGTTTGTGCTTCATCAGTTGCGACAGGGCATCTTTATCTGCCTTCTTTCTCTCCTGATCACCGGCTGTGGCGGTTTACAGGAGGTCTGGGAAGGTCCGAGCGCGAAGGTGTTTCGGCCGCAGGCGATCGCCGTGCTCCCACCGATGGCGAGTCAGTATGACAGCGCTCGCGAAGACATTCAGGATGTCCTGTCTGCAGCGTTGACCAAAGTGGCCCATGTCGAGCGTGTCATTAGCCCGGAAACCGTGACGGATGTGTTCCAGGCCTCGAAAGAAGCGTTCGATTCGCTCGTGTTCTACTTCTCCCGCCTGGAAATGACCGGCCATTCCGACAAGGAAGCTGCCATCAAGCTGGGAAAAGCCTTGAACGTCGATTCATTCATCGTCGTTCGGGTGAATGCCTGGGAATATGCGCGCAAGGAAGGCGATAACGTCGGCCGCGTCGGACTCAGCTTGCGGCTGATCGATGCTACAACCGGCACGACGGTCTGGAAGGCGCGGCATGAAAAGGCCAGCAGCTATATGTTTTACAGGCCCAACTTGAAGGATGTCGCCACCGAATTGGCCAACGAAATGATCGCGTTCATGCCTCCGCAGGGAAAACGCTAGCCCCCCTCCCCCATCATGACATAGCCGTCCGTTCTCTCCCTGTTGGAAGTGACCAGCACGATTGCGTTTCGGGCATCAGACTCGCGACGAGACTGTCAGGCTGATACCTGGCTGGACGCCATAGCTGCCTTGAGGGAACGAACGAATCCCGCGACCTGCGCGACCATTCCGGGCTGCTGCTGGTGCCTGGCGATGCGTTTGACGATCGCGCTGCCCACGATAACGCCATCGGCCACGGCCGACACATTCGCGGCATCTTCAGGAGTCGCAACGCCAAATCCCACTGCGACGGGAGTCTTCGAGACTTTCCGGATCTTCTCCACGTTCCGTCCGACTTCGGCGACGTTGTGGAGCTTCGCGCCGGTGATCCCGGTCAGGGAGACATAGTAGACGAATCCTTGCGACTGGCGAGCGACGAACGTCCGCCGTTCGGCCGTGCTGGTGGGAGCCAGCAGGAAAATCAGCTGAAGTCCCGATTCCGCTGCCGGTCCTTTGAGGGGACCCGCTTCGTCAGGCGGCATGTCTGGCACGATCAGCCCGTCGACGCCGGCTGCCACCGCATCTCGGCAAAACCGCTCCGGGCCAAACGCATGGATGTTGTTGTAGTAGGCCATGAGCACGAGCGGGATCTGCGTCTTGGTCCTCAACTGTTTCACCATCGGAAGGATCTTGCGAAGAGACGTTCCGCTCCGGAGCGCTCGTTCGGCTGCCTGCTGAATGACCGGGCCGTCGGCGATCGGATCGGAGAAGGGCACGCCTAACTCGATGATGTCCGCCCCAGCCCGTTCCAATTCAAGGACGAGTTGTTCGGTTTCCGCGAGTGTGGGATCGCCCGCCATGATATAGGCGATCAGCGCTGCTTCTTTCCGTTCGTGCAAGCGCGCAAAGGTTTGGTCGATACGGGATGTCACAGCGTGATCCCTCTCATGCGCGCGACCTGCTGGACGTCTTTATCGCCACGGCCGGACAGGTTGATGATCAGGATCTGGTGTTTCTTCATCGTCGGCGCGAGCTTGACCGTATGGGCGATCGCATGGGCGCTTTCGAGCGCCGGCACGATCCCCTCTTCTCTTGCTAGTAGATCGAAGCCTGCCATCGCTTCGTCGTCGGTGGCCGAGGTGTAGGTGGCTCTCCCGGTTTCTCGCAAATAGCTATGTTCAGGGCCGACTGCGGCATAGTCCAATCCGGCGGAGACGGAATGGGTCAGATTGATCTGGCCGTCTTCGTCTTGCAGCAGATAGGTCATCGTTCCCTGCAGGACGCCCGGATTGCCTCCTGAAAATCTCGCGGCATGTTTCCCGCTGGCTACGCCGAGGCCGCCTGCCTCGACGCCGATCATCTTCACTTTCTTATCCCCGATGAATGCATGGAAGAGGCCCATCGCGTTGCTTCCTCCGCCCACGCAGGCCACGAGACAATCCGGCAATCGGCCCTCGGCGGCCAGAATCTGTTTGCGTGTTTCCTTGCCGATGATCGACTGGAAATCGCGGATCATCATCGGATAGGGATGCGCGCCGAGCACCGACCCCAGAATATAGTGGGTGGTGCGGATGTTCGTCGTCCAATCTCGCATCGCTTCGCTGATGGCATCTTTGAGCGTGCGGCTTCCGGCATCCACACCGGTGACGGTCGAGCCGAGCAGGCGCATGCGGAACACGTTGAGCGCCTGGCGCTGCATGTCCTCGGTACCCATGTAAATTTCACATTGCAAGCCGAACATGGCCGCGACGGTGGCCGTCGCGACGCCGTGCTGGCCCGCGCCAGTTTCGGCGATGATCCGCGGCTTCTTCATCCGCTTGGCCAGAAGTCCCTGACCGATGGCGTTGTTGATCTTATGAGCGCCGGTGTGACAGAGATCTTCGCGCTTGAGATAAATTTTGGCTCCGCCGAGACGCTTCGTCAGCCGTTCGGCAAAGTAGAGCTGAGTGGGCCGGCCGACATAGTGCTTGAGGTAATAGGCCAATTCGGCCTGGAACCGTCGATCCTTCTTCGCCTTCGCGTATTCCTGCTCCAATTCCAGCAAGGCAGGCATCAACGTCTCCGGGACGTAGCGTCCGCCGTATGCCCCGAACCGGCCGCGATTGTCAGGAACGATTGCCATGCATATCCTTCTCGGTATCGAAATGACGGCAGTATAAACGGCCTCAGGTCGAGGAGACAACCCTGACTGCTTGTAAAAATGCCCGCACCTTGCCGTGATCCTTCTTGCCTGGCCTGGATTCGACACCGCTGCTGACATCGACGCCGTAGGGACGTACGGCCCGGATCGCCTCGGCTACGTTCTCCGGCGTTAATCCGCCGGCTAAGAGTATCGTAGCGGCTTTCGCGGCTTCAGCGGCCAGTCCCCAGTCGATGACCTGACCGGTTCCCCCGTAGATCTTCTCAGAAAAGGCATCGAGGACGAAGCCACGGACTCCGGCCCGACCCTGGAATTCGGCCAAGGCAAGGAAGCTCGCTCGATCTTTCAATCGAAGGGCTTTCATGACCGGCCGGCCAAGCTCCTGGCAATAGGCGGCCGTTTCGTCGCCGTGCAGCTGGGCCAATGCGAGACTGCAGCTATCCATGATGGTTCGAACCGTGGCTGATTCCTCGTTGACGAAGACACCGACCGGCATGACCAACGGCGGCAGACTCGCCACGATCTGCTTCACCACGGCCGGCTCGACGTATCGCGGACTCTTTCGATAGCAGATAAACCCCAGGGCATCGGCACCGGCTTCAACCGCAACGGCGGCATCCTCTTCATTAGTGATCCCGCAGATTTTGACTTTGCAACGATTCAGCATGCTCATGCCGGTGACGAGGCTGCGACTCCTCGTAATTCACGGACCTTGGCGCCGAGATTCTCGGCTCTGATCAGAGACTCGCCGATCAACATGGCGTGCACGCCGATCTCCAGGAGCTGTTCAACATGCCCCCGCTCGTGGATCCCGCTTTCGCTGACGATTATTTTGTCCGACGGGATACGGGGAGCCAGACGTTTGGTGACGGTCAGATCCGTCGTGAATGTCTTGAGGTCCCGGTTGTTGATCCCGATGATGCGGGCCTCCGGAATCCATTCCAGGACGGTATCGAGTTCCCGTTCATGATGCGTCTCGATTAAAACGTCGAGGGACAGCTCCTTCGCCAAGGCATGAAAATCGGTCAGCTGCCGGCGTTCCAGCGCCGCGACGATCAGCAACACCGCATCGGCACCATAGGCCCTCGCTTCGAAAAATTGAATGTCGTCGACCATGAATTCCTTGTTGAGCGCCGGCAAGGGAACCGCCTGCTTGATCTCGTAGAGGTAGTCGAGGCTCCCCTGGAAGAAGTCTTTATCCGTCAGCACCGAGAGGGCCGACACTCCGGATTCCTGGTAGGCCCGTGCGATGCCGACATGGTCGAACTTGTCCTGAAACTCCGGTCGAAGGAGCCCCAGACTCGGCGAGGCCTTCTTGACCTCGGCGATCAATGCCGGACTTTGTTTCGTGCGGGTGACATCAAGCGCCACGGCGAACCCCAAGGGGCGCGGCGCATCCTGTATTTTCGATTTCAGTTCGGCGAGGTAGCCGCGGCTCTGCTTGTGCCGTATTTCCGCTCTTTTGTGTTCAAGGATGCGGGAGAGGATCATGGGCCGCTACCCTTTAGCCGTGAAGGCCACCAGGCGAGCCAACTTGTCGGCGGCGGCCCCGGAATCGATCGTGCGGCAAGCTAGATGAAAACCTTCCTGCAGGTTCTTCGCCTTACGACCGGCGACCAGTGCCGGTGCGGCATTCAGACAGACGATGTCCCGCTTGGGACCCTTGCGCCCTTGGAGAATCTCTTTGGTGATCTTGGCGTTGTCCTCCGGAGAGCCGCCTGCCAGTTCTTTCGGTGACACGCGAGTCAGGTGGAACTCTTCGGGAGTGACGACATAATTTGATAGGACTCCGCCCTTCGCTTCCGACACGATCGTGCGGTCCGTTAAGGTAATTTCGTCGAGTCCGTCCATTCCGTGAACCACGAAACAATGTTGCGATCCCAGATGCATGAGGACCTTCCCGAGCAGGTCCGTCAATCGCGGCTCGTAGACACCCAGGATTTGAATCGTAGCTCCGGCCGGATTGGTCAACGGCCCCAAGACGTTGAGCATTGTGCGAATGCCCATGTCGTGCCGAAGCCCGGCGCAATGTTTCATGGCTCCATGGTACAGGGGGGCAAAGAGAAACCCGATCCCGACCTCGTTGATGCAATCGGCAACGCGATCGGGAGAGAGGTCGATCTTCACGCCGAGCGCGGCCAGGACATCGGCGCTGCCGGACTTGGATGAGACGGAGCGGTTGCCGTGTTTGGCGACGGTCAAGCCGGCGCCTGCCACAACAAAGGCGGTGGTGGTCGAAATGTTGAAGGTATGCCGCCCATCTCCGCCCGTTCCGCACGTATCGACGACCAGCGGATCACCGATGGCAATTCTCACGGCACGGTCGCGCATGGCCCTTACCGAGCCGGCGATCTCCTCGACGGTTTCGCCTTTGATGCGCAGGCCCATGAGATAGGCGGCGATCTGAGCCGGCGTGGCGGCTCCGTCCATAATCTCATTCATCACTGTCTCCGCTTCCTTCTCGGTGAGGGAGATCCGGTCGGCCAATTGTGCGATGGCTTCTCTAATCATGAGCGGACAAGTGGGTTACGACAGTTTGAGGAAATTACGGAGCAGGTCTTTTCCGGCGGCCGTGAGAATCGATTCCGGATGAAATTGGACCCCTTCGGCGCCAAGTGTTTTGTGACGCATGCCCATGATCTCCCCTTCCTCCGTTTCCGCGGATACCTCGAAACAGGACGGCAGCGTCGACCGTTTGACAATCAACGAATGGTACCTGGTGGCTTCGAAGGGGTTCGGCAGCTGGCGAAAAATGGTGCGGCCGTCGTGTTTGATCATCGACGTCTTGCCGTGCATCAACCGTTCGGCGCGAACGACTTCGCCGCCGAAGGCGACCGCAAGGGATTGATGTCCGAGGCAGACTCCGAGTAGTGGAACGCGGCCGGCAAAATGCCTAATGGTTTCGACGGAAATCCCTGCTTCGTTCGGCGTGCAGGGCCCTGGAGAGATGACGATGCGGTCCGGTTTCAGCGCTTCGATCTGCTCGATCCCGATCTTGTTGTTGCGAAAGACACGGACATCCTCGCCCAACTCTCCGAAATACTGGACGAGGTTATAAGTAAACGAGTCGTAGTTGTCGATCATCAACAGCATCGATCTACTCGCTCACTCCGATCGCGCTGGTCATTCCAGCCCCTGTTCGGCCAGTTCGATGGCTTTCATCATTGCACGGGCTTTGTTGCAGGTTTCTTCGTATTCATATTCGGGATTCGAATCCGCCACGATGCCGGCACCGGCCTGGACAAACGCCTGGTGTTTCTTGATGACGACCGTGCGGATGTTGATGCACATGTCCATGTTGCCGGAAAAGCTGAAATAGCCGACGGCTCCCGCGTAGGGACCTCGTCTGGTCGGCTCCAATTCATCGATAATTTCCATGGCGCGGATTTTCGGCGCTCCGGAAACCGTTCCTGCCGGGAAACAGGCTCGCAACACATCATAGGAGGTTTTGGACGGATGGAGCCGGCCGGTCACATTCGACACGATGTGCATGACGTGCGAATAGCGTTCGACGTGCATCAACGAATCGACCATGACAGAGCCTTGGCGCGCGACGCGTCCGACGTCATTGCGCCCCAAATCCACGAGCATGACATGCTCGGCCCGCTCTTTTTCGTCTGCAAGGAGGCGCCGTTCCAATTGCTGATCTTCTTCCGGCGACAGTCCGCGACGGCGCGTACCGGCGATCGGCCTGACGGAGATGACTCCGTCCTCGCAACGCACGAGCGTTTCGGGAGACGAGCCGACCAGTTCCACGCCTGCCACCCGCAAGTAGTACATGTAGGGCGACGGATTCACGACGCGCAGGGCCCGGTACAGCTGCAGGGGCGGCGCCTGGATATTTGTCTCCCATCGCTGTGACAACACGGCCTGCACGATGTCTCCGGCCCGGATATATTCCTTGGTTCGCACGACCATCTTTTCGAAATCCGCCTTGCTCATGTTTGAGGTAAAAGCGACCGGCTTACGCCGGCGATGGGGGCGCGCGTGCCGGAGCGGACGCTTCAATCGCGCGATCATGCGCTCGATTCGCTCCGTCGCAGCCCGATAGGCTTTCTTGATGTCCCGATCGCGACCGGATGTCACGTGCGCATTGGCGACGACTTTAATTTTTTGCGCCACATTATCGAAGATGAGGAGCGTATCGGTCAGCAGGAAGGCAAAGTCCGGCAGATTGAGATGATCCTTTCTGCGGCCGGGCAACTCCTCAAACGTCCGGACGATGTCATAACTCAAATAGCCGACAGCACCTCCGACAAACCGCGGCAGGTTGGGAACCGTTACCGGACGGTAGTCACCCATCAGCTCGCGCAGACGTTCGAGAGGATTGCCCCGGCTGGGGATACGTTTCTTCCGCTTCCCCCGCAGATAGATCAGATCCCCGCGATCTTCATAAATGACGACGGAAGAACCGCTTCCCAGAAAAGAATAACGCGCCCACTTCTCGCCTCCCTCAATACTTTCCAAGAGATAGGCGGTGGGTCCATGGTCGATTTTGGCAAACGCCGACACAGGGGTATCGTAATCCGCCAGAATCTCCCGATAGATTGGGATTAGATTTCCCTCACGGGCGTAATGGCGGAATTGATCGAGACTGAGTGAATACGCTGGCGTTGGCACGACAATGGTCCTATCGCTCCTGGCTGACGATTAACTTCTGCCCGACTTCAATGATATCGTCCGGTAATTTGTTCCATTTTCGCAGGGTATCGACTTTAACCCCGTAACGCCGGCTGATGCGATAGAGCGTTTCGCCGGGCTTTACGACGTGAACGTTTGGACCGGTTTTGCTCTCCCCGAGCGCCTCCGTTGGAGCCTGACCTTCCAGCGCCTCGCCCTGCGAACTGGGCGTACTTCCCAGCAGTTCATTGATGCTCGGAACGGATTCCTTCGGGGAGGATTCCTTCGGGGAGGATTTTGCCGGTGCCGTGCGTTTCATATCTACATTGGCTTTGCGTTCAAGGAGAGCGGCTTCTTTCATGGCGTCGGCCTCTTCCTGCACGCGGGCCATTTGTTCACGGACGGCCTGCAGCTGGGCGGTCAATTCGCGGGTTTTCGCTTCGTATTCCGCCAATTCCCGCTTGCTCCGCTTCACTTCATTGTCCAATTCCCCGGTCCGTTTTTCTTCTTGAGCTAGGAGGCGCTGAAAGTTCAGACTGCGGGCTTTTTCCGCCTCGTATTTTTCAGTGAGAACGCAGCCGCTGAGGACGAGCCCGCCGCAGATCACTATGAGGACTCGGACAGCAGGTTTCAGCATCGACTTTCTCACTTGATAGACCTCCTTCATGTACACCTCCTCCATCGCAATTGAGTCTTCCACGTTTCTGATGCGGGGAATTGTTTTCTGGTCCCTGTCTCTACAAAATCCGACTAACAGGATTGGATAGAATAGTGGCTAACGCTGCGAAAGTCAAAGGGATTGGGGTGGCTCCATGGTTTGACCGGTTCCCTCTTGCTGTGCTACCGTCTGATCGCTTCGAGCATGACCGATCCCGATAGAGTCACGGTTTCTACCCCCATATCTTCTGTTCAACCACTTCGATGGCTACCACCGACGTTCAGGATCGACTGTCTGCCCTGCGGGATGAGATCCGTCGCCACGATTACCTCTATTACGTGAAGGCGCGTCCGGAAATTTCCGATGCTGCCTACGACCGCCTGTTCCGGGAGCTCACCGAGCTCGAGCGAGCCCATCCGGAGTTGGTGACGAAGGATTCCCCGACTCAACGAGTGGGGGCCCCTCCCCTCGACGAGCTGAAGAAGGTCCGGCATGAACAGCTCATGTTGAGCCTCGATTCGCTCCTCGACCAGGCCGATGTCCTGGCCTTCGATCAACGCATGAAGCGGGAGCTCGATACCCCTTCCGTCGTGTACACGGCCGAGCCGAAATTCGACGGCCTCTCCGTCGAGTTGCTCTATCAAGAGGGGTTGTTTGTACGGGGAGCGACGCGAGGCGATGGCACAGTGGGAGAAGACGTCACGGTCAATCTGAGAACGATTCGTTCGTTACCTCTTCAATTGCTCCCCCAGTCAGGATACCCCGCGCACGTGGTGGTACGGGGTGAGGTTTACATGAGATTGGATGATTTTCAGGTCTTGAACAAGCGGATTACCGAACGGGGGGAGGAAGCCTTTGCCAATCCTCGGAACGCCGCCTCCGGATCGCTGCGGCAGTTAGACTCGGCGATCACGGCGGAGCGTCCGCTTGTTGTCACCTGCTATGAAGTGATGGCCCACTCGGGCCCCGCGCTGACGTCGCACTGGGATGAGCTCGATACCTTAGCCAGATGGGGATTTCCGGTTCCACTCCATCGCCGGCGCTGCGCGTCGATCGACGACGTCATCGCCTACCACCACGAAACGGAAGCGATGCGCGACAGCCTCACGTATGAGATCGACGGTGTGGTCGTCAAGGTAGACCGGCGGGACTGGCAGGAACAGCTCGGTTTCAAATCGAGAAGTCCCCGTTGGGCCATCGCATATAAATTCACGCC
This sequence comes from Nitrospira sp., assembly GCA_033852435.1. Taxonomy (GTDB): domain Bacteria; phylum Nitrospirota; class Nitrospiria; order Nitrospirales; family Nitrospiraceae; genus Nitrospira_C. The sequence continues at coordinate 37,525 of JAWOMO010000057.1, read as the reverse complement.
GCGAAAAGAGATCACGGTCGTGCAGGACATCGCCGTGTCCGTCGGGCGAACCGGTACCTTGACGCCCATCGCGCTCCTCACCCCGGTTGAAGTGGGCGGTGTCACCATCAGCCGCGCGACGCTTCACAACGCCGATGAGGTCGCGAGGAAGGATATCCGCATCGGCGATACGGTCAAGGTCGAGCGGGCCGGCGACGTCATACCGGCGATTGCCGAACGGGTTCCCGTTCCCGGCGAACGGCGTCACGAGCCGTTTCGCATGCCGAATACCTGCCCTGTCTGCCAGTCAACGGTCGCACGCGAAGGCGCCTACTACTATTGCACCGGGCAATCGATGTGCATGGCGCAGATCAAAGGTGCCATCGAGCACTTCGCATCAAAGGGCGCGCTGACCATTGAGGGGATGGGCAAGAAGACCGTGGCTCAGTTGGTCGACGCAGGACTGGTCCTGTCATTGGCCGATCTCTACAAGCTGACGAAACCCCAGCTATTGGCATTGGAAGGCTTCGCCGATCGATCGGCGAGTCTCTTGCTGGAATCGATCGAGCGGAGCAAAACCGTTTCACTCGACCGGTTTCTGATGGGGCTGGGGATCAGGCAGGTCGGGCAACATGTCGCAAAGGTCCTGGCCCGGGAATTCGGCTCGCTGTCCGGGATCATGGAAGCCGATCACGAACGGTTTCAACAAGTGAAAGAAATAGGGCCTGAAATCGCCTCCAGTCTCGTCTCATATTTTTCCGAATCGCATAATCGACAAGTGATTCAGAACCTGATCGAGTCCGGCTTTCAGATTGCCACGAGCACAGCCGTCGCTTCCGCCGACGCGGCCTTGGCAGGCAAGAGCTTCGTCTTCACGGGCGGGCTGGCACACTTGACCAGAGAACAGGCCAAGCAATTAGTCGAGGATCGAGGCGGCCAGGTCTCTTCCAGTGTCAGCAAACGGACGTCGTACGTTGTTGCGGGGGCAGACCCGGGGTCGAAGCTTGACCAGGCCAATAAGCTGGGGGTGACGGTCCTGACCGAACAGGAATTTCTCAAACTGGTGGAAGGATGTCGCTGAAGCCGTGCGCGCTCGCGCTAGCTCACGAGGTTGAGATTGGGCGTTTCGACGGGAACCGGGTGTTTTTCCTCCCGGAATATCTGCACGCTGCGGATCGAACGTGGCTCGGCTTCATGAATGACGATACGGCAGTTTCCGATGCGTAATTCTTCTCCGACTTTGGGTATCCTGCCGAGTTCCTGCTGAATCAGCCCGCCGATGGTCACGGCTTCGTCGCCGAGATCGACCTTCAAGAAATCGTTCACCTTCCTGACTTCCGTCCGGCCGTGAACGAGGATTTGGTTCTTCCCCAAGCGCTTGATCAATTCTTCCGTGATATCCGTTTCGTCCATGATTTCTCCGACGACCTCTTCGAGGAGATCCTCGAGCGTGACGATCCCCATCACACCGCCGAATTCGTTGACGACGACCGCCATGTGCCGTTTCTCCTGCTGAAACTGCTTCATGAGATCGTCCGCCGTCTTTCCAGCCGGAACAAAGATCGGCGCATAGGCAATTTCTTTGAGCTTGGCGTCAGACTGCCCTTTCGCCAGCTCCGTCAAAGCCCTGGTCTTATAGAGAATGCCCGTGATGTTGTCCAGCGTGCCGTCGTAGACCGGGATCCGAGAGTACTTGGAGTTATAGAGCAGCTCCTGCGCTTCTTTAAGACGAAGATTCCCGTCCAGCGAAAAGACGTACAAGCGTGGGGTCATCGCGTCTTCCGCCGTAATATCTTTCAGCTGGAAGACGTTCTTGATCATCTTGACCTTCTCAACCTCGATCGCCCCGGCTTTCCCACCCTCATCCAGCATGATCTTGAGTTCTTCTTCCGTTACGAGCGGAAGGGTCAACCCCTTCCCACCCGTGAGCTTATGGATGAACGGGACCATGATAGCCAGGATCGGCTTGAGACAGATCTGCACCCCATATACGGGATAGGCCATGTTCAAGGTGACGGGGACGGAAAACTTTGCTGCCAGCGTCTTGGGGATGACGTCGACCGACACGAGCAGGACGAACGTCAGCAGTCCCACGACTACCGCAATGGTATCGTCGAAAAACGTTCGTTCAGCCCCGAACTTGTTCAATGTCAGGAAGGTGGCATACATCGGAATCGCCGTGCCCACCAGGCGGTCTCCGACGAGAATCGTGGCCAGCAGCCTTTGCGGGTCGCTTCGAAGATAGAGGGCCATCTTGGCCCGATTATTGTTGTTCTGGGCAAGAGCACGCAGCTTGGTCTCATTGACGGCGAAGAAGCCGATCTCCGCCGTCGAAATCACGGCAGAAAGAACAATAAGGCCCAATAAGATCGCAATATCCATGGGAGTAGGATTAGGGACGGCCGGTGAAGCCGATTAACCAGTGATAACCGGGAATCAGCACAGCACCACCCAAATGAACAGAGCGATGGCTGGTAGCAGATCGATCTATGGGAACCTGAAAGGGGCTTACGACGCGAATCGTATTCATCGTGAGTAGATCTATCATAGGAGGGGGTCAGGGGCAAGCACATGATGAAAACCAGTCATGAAATCATAGGCTTGCATTTTATATCCGCGAGAACTATAGGGTTTTAATGGTTCGCGCTAGCCGTCGTCACGAACCACGTACGGCTGGGTCGACAAGTCCGACTCCAAGCGGCCTGCAGCTTCTTCGGCCTGGGACTCGGTCTTAAACTCCCCGACCTGGACCCGATAGCGGCGCCCCTCCGGCAGGTCGACGACCAGGATTCGCCCTCCCGGATAGGTTCTCTTCATCCGTTCAAAGAGATTAACGGCATTCTGCTGCTCGGAAAAGGAACCAACCTGGATCCTGAGAGGTCCCATATCAGCCGTTCGCCCCTGGTACCCTACGACGCGCAGCTCGATCTGGTCCGTTCCGTTCCCGACCATCCCGATAGCCTTGGCCCCGGCAAGCGACAGATCCAGGACTCGTCCCTTCGCGAAAGGGCCCCGATCATTGATTCGTACGGTGACCTTCCGGCCAGTGCTCATGGAACGAACCACGGCAATAGATCCGAGCGGCAGTGTGCGATGGGCGGCTGTTAGCAGATGCATATCATAGCGCTCGCCATTCGCGGTCTTGTTTCCATGAAACCCCGGTCCATACCAGGAGGCCATGCCGCGTTCAACATAGCCAACAGGATATCCCGGAAAATAAGTCGGCTTGGGAGCGTGGCCGCCACAGGCCACAAGAGAGGACAGCACAATGCACGCGCACAACGCGCGGAGGGTGCGGAGCCCAAAGCCCAGAGGTCCGCCTGACACGGCTAGAACTCGTCGAGTGATTGATCCCGGAGAATGGAAAGGGCTTTCTCGGTATTCGACACGGTCAGGACGACAATTGCCCGCTTCCCTTCCCGAGAGGGGGTGCAGTAGCCGCATTTGATATTGATACGGGCCCGTGTGAGGAGGTCGGCGACTTCGTTCAACGCGCCTGGTTTATTTTCCAAGCTGAGCACTAATGCCGTTTCTTCGGCGAACTTGATCTTTGCCGCTTTCAACGCAGCGCGAGCACCATCAAGATCCGCAACCAGTAATCGGAGCTTACCGGTCCCCGTCACTTCCGGCGCCGAAAATGCCTTGATGTTGATGCCAGCTGAACCTAAGACGGAGGCCACTTGGGCCATCACGCCTGGCCGGCTTTGTCCACTGATGACCAATTGCGTGGTAGTGGGCATGTCTACGACTCCGTATCCTGGTTATCGGGAACCAGCATCACTCCTATCATTTCTCATAGGTGAACAGCAATATCCGCCGGCTCTCTCCCGGTTGAATCGACTCGACCGAGACCAGGAGCTGAACCGAGGATTGATGAGCCAGGAGCGTACTCGCGGCTTGCCGGTATCCTGCTCCCGGCCGTTCAGAATGACCAGGGCGGGGTTTTCATACCCGACGCTATCGACGGTGATCGCCTTCCCGGATGGAAGAAATGCCGCAATCTCGAGCTGTTCGTTATCCGCGAGCGTCCGCTCCATCTCTTGAATACGAAGGTGAAGCCGTTCGACAAACTGCTCGGCAGAAATGAATTCTTCAACGCCTCAAGGCTCAATCGCAGCAACTGTGCGAGGAGGAACTAATCCCAACAAGCTCATGACAGCACCCTACAGAACCTGACAAACCCCGTTCACAAACGTGTATTCATAGATACAGCTACAGACCAGCGCCGCATCGTTCACCAGCTTCTGCGCCGCTTCTTTTAGGCCGCGCGGCACGAGCAGATAAAAGGGAATGCCTCTCGTCACGGTCTTTTTCCATTTGTCGACGATGTGCGGATCGCCAAGCGAATCTTCAGTCTCGACTTCCGCCATCCATTCCATCGTATTGCCACCTGAGGTCACAAACCAGCCGACGATATCGGATTGCTGATGGGGGTCGGCCCAGGGGTTCTGTTCCAAGCTCGTGCGGATGGTCACTTTGCAGACGAAGGCTTTGGCCCAACGCTGAGCGACCAGGCTGACGACCTGATCGTGAACCGTCTCAATGCCCTGTTCCCGAAGTGTCGAGCTCATCGGATGTCCTCGGCTATGAACAGCCGCTTGTCGCTCCACAGGTTTCGCACTTGAGGCAGGTCCCGTTGCGCACCATCGTGAACTGCTTGCACTCCATGCACGGATCTCCTTCGTAGCCTTTTTGACGGGCCACTTGCACGGCCGTGAGAGTCAACGTTTCACGGGTCAATTCGACTTTGTGCGCCACGCTGCCGTTCCCGTTCCCATGTCCGTTTCTGCCATGACGCGGGGTGAGACCCCGACGCGAGGGAAACATTTCGGTGCTGATCGATGCCGAGGCCAGTGTTTCCGGATTGGCTTCCTCGTCGGAGCATTCCGGATCCTGCTCGTCTTTCTTCACGGAATCCATGCGCAAATCCTCTTCCTTGACCTGCGCCAGATCGTACCGGTCCAGATACGTCACAGCGAGTTCGCGGAAGATATAGTCGATGATCGACGTCGACATCTTGATGCGATCGTTCAGTTTGACCGGTCCATTCGGCTCGAAACGCGTAAAGACGAACGCTTCGACAAATTCCTCCAAGGGAACGCCGTGCTGCAGACCGAGAGAAATCGCGATGGCAAAACAATTCATCAAACTGCGGAAGGCCGCGCCCTCCTTATGCATGTCGAGGAAAATTTCGCCGACCGTGCCGTCTTCGTATTCACCGGTCCGAAGATACAGCTTATGCCCTCCGATAACGGCTTTCTGCGTGTACCCGTTGCGTCTGGCGGGAAGTGGTCGCCGTTTGGCCAAGTACCGGACAAGAACTCGCTCGGTAATTTTTTCCGCAATGGTGAGTACTTCCGCAGTGGCCTCAACCGTCTTTCCGCTGTCCGTCGATGCGGACAATGGCTGACTCAACTTGGAACCGTCACGATAGAGCGCTACAGCCTTGACCATGCTCTTCCAGGCAAAGAGATAGGCATCCTTGACCTCGTCCAGCGTGGCGTCGGCCGGCATGTTGATCGTCTTGCTGATCGCCCCGCTGATAAACGGCTGCGCCGCCGCCATCATACGGATATGCGCATCGACCGCGATGTACCGCTGGCCGATTCGACCGCACCGATTGGCGCAATCGAAAATCGGCAGATGTTCGGCCTTGAGATGCGGTGCGCCCTCGACCGTCATAGTCCCGCAGCAATAATCGTTGGCCGCCGCGATTTCTTCCTGGGTAAATCCCAGGGCCTTCAGCATATTGAAATTCGCCTCGGTCAACTGGACGTCGGTCAATCCGAGTTTCTCGCGGCAGAAATCTTCACCGAGCACATATTTATTGAAAGCGAACTGGATTTCAAAGGCCTGCGCCAATCCGCTTTCCATTCGCGCCAGCGCCGCATCGTCGAATCCTTTTTGTTTGAGCGATTCATGATTGATGAACGGTGAGCCTTGCAATGTTTGCCGGCCGACACAATAGCTGACGATGTCCTGCACCTGTGATTCCGTGTAACCCAAGCTGGTCAGAGCGGGCGGCAGGCTCTGGTTGATGATCTTGAAGTAGCCACCGCCTGCCAGCTTTTTGAATTTCACCAGAGCAAAGTCCGGCTCAATTCCCGTTGTGTCGCAATCCATGACCAGACCGATGGTGCCGGTCGGCGCGATGACGGTCACCTGTGCGTTGCGATATCCATAGGCCGTTCCCAATTCGAGCGCGCGATCCCATGCACGCCGGGCGGCAATCAGCAAGTCAGGAGGACAATATTCCGCCTGAATGCCCATCGGCTTGATCGTCAACCCTTCATACTCTTCCTTCGGCGCGTTGTACGCCGCCCGACGGTGGTTGCGGATGACCCGTAACATCGCCTCACGATTTTTGGCATAGCCCGGGAATGGCCATAGTTCTGCGGCCATTTCCGCCGATGCACTATATGCCTCACCGGTCATGATGGCGGTTAACGCGCCGCAAATCGCCAGTGCATTGGGGGAGTCGTAAGGAATCCCCTGCCGCATGAGCACCGTACCGAGATTCGCATATCCGAGGCCCAGAGTCCGGAACTGGTAGCTTCTCTCGGCAATCGCCCGGCTGGGGAACGACGCCATGAGCACGCTGATTTCAAGGACGACGGTCCAAATGCGCACGGCATGACGGAAATGTTCCAGTTCGAATTGGCCGTCGGCCGTGAAGAACTGGGCCAGGTTCAATGACGCCAGATTGCAAGCGGTGTCGTCGAGGAACATATATTCGGAGCAGGGATTCGACGCATTGATACGTCCATCCTCCGGGCAGGTGTGCCACTCATTGATGGTCGTATCGTATTGTGTGCCCGGGTCGGCGCAAATCCAGGCTGCCCAGGCGATGCGGTCCCACAAGTCGCGCGCTTTGACGGTTTTAGAAACCTTGCCGTCGATCCGACGTCTCAGTTGCCAATCGCCATCAACCTCCAAGGCGGCAAAGAACTCGTTTGGAATACGGACGCTGTTGTTGGAGTTTTGCCCGGATACCGTTTGATACGCCTTGCCGTCCCAATTCGTATCGTATTCGTGAAATACAAAATGCGTGAACCCTTGCTGCGCGTAGGAATACATCCGCTGAATGTAGGCTTCGGGCACGGCATCGCGCCGGGCCGCCGTGAGCGCTTCCTTCAGAATCGGGTTCTGCTTCGGGTCGATCGAGATGCGCGGCGTGCCATCTGCGTCGACGACATGACAGGCCTTGAGCACGGCATTCAGGCGTTGGGCGCAGATTTTCGAGCCGGTCACCATCGCGGCGACTTTCTGTTCTTCGACCACCTTCCAATCAATAAATTCCTCGATATCGGGATGGTCCAAATCCAAGCACACCATCTTGGCCGCCCGCCTCGTGGTGCCGCCGGACTTGATCGCGCCAGCCGCCCGATCGCCGATCCGCAGGAACGACATCAATCCTGACGAACGCCCGCCGCCTGAAAGCGACTCACCGTCGCTGCGCAACCTCGAAAAATTCGTTCCGGTGCCGGAGCCATACTTGAACAGGCGGGCTTCCCGCACCCATAAATCCATGATGCCGTTCTCGTTGACGAGATCGTCATCGACGGATTGGATGAAACAGGCGTGCGGTTGCGGATGTTCGAATGCGTTGGTCGCTTTCACGACCTCGCGGGTCTTCGGATCGACGTAGTAATGGCCTTGTGCCGGACCGGACAACCCATAGGCATAGTGCAGTCCCGTATTGAACCATTGGGGCGAATTGGGTGCGGCCATCTGGTGGGCCAGCATGTAACACAGCTCGTCGTGAAACGCGGCACTGTCTTCAATGGTCTTGAAATAGCCGTAGGCTTTTCCCCAGTGCGTCCAGCAACCGGCCAAGCGTTCGAAGACCTGCCGGGCATCTCGCTCTCCCCCTAAAACCGGCTTGCCGTCTTGTCCCATGATCGGATTGCCGGCTTCATCTCGTTGAGGCACTCCGGCCTTTCGAAAGTATTTCTGCGCCAGAATGTCGATGGCGAGTTGGGACCAGGAGTCGGGAATATCGATTTGGTCCAACTTGAATACGGTCGAACCATCGGGGTTACGGATCTCCGACGAGCGTTTCACGAACGTCAAGCCGTCATAGGGACTTTGTCCGGACCGTGTAAATCGTCGTTCTATTCTCACGATCTCTCCTCCCCCCAAGGGTTATGTGGTCGTTCTAGGTGGCTTTGGACTGAGTCGGAAAACCGGAGGCGCTGAGACGGGTCATGCTACCTCAGATTATCGTGTCAAAGACTGCCGGCTGCTTGTTGAGCCTGCGGGGATCCAGCAGCGGAATGACTACATATAGCCATTCCAAATAATTGTCAATACCAAATATTGTGGTTTGATTGGGGATAGTGAGGAAATCCTGTGGATAACTGCTACATCTTACCGGTGGCTGATTTCGGAAGATTTACGGTGTTTTATCCACAGATTTTGAGGTTGGAAACGGGTCTGACCGCACCACCAAAACCCCGCCGAAACGTGAAAACTAGAAGGCCATCCTCCCAAGGCGAAGCATGGCCTCGTCGTTACCCTTCAGAGGAATGAACCGGCCCCCCACCCCAAGAACATGAATCTGTGAGTCGAATAATGTGCTCTCATACGAGCTCGCAAGTCCCCAATTATGGCGAACGGTGCGAGGACGAACGAAGCTCGTGACCAACTCATGACTATGTGAACGATAGATTGATCTAACCATAGAGCCTTCACGGCTGCCTTCCGCCTGGTCGCTTCGATCCAATGCTTTTCCCAATTCGGCTTCAACAAACCTTAAGTAATCATCCATAGTGGGATTCATGAGCGCGAGGCCGATGCACAAGCTCAAGAACGCCACCAACAGGATCAGGCGGAGTACAGTCACGCGGATCACCCTTTGACAAAATCCAGTATCATCATTAGCCTAGCGTATGATGCGACGTCAAATCGAACGGGTGCAGTCGTGCAACCAACCGCACTGGAGGGCATATGTTCGTTTGGAGCAAACGTCTTGTGGCAGTTCTCTTGGGACTATTCGTGCTCATGCTGGGGGTCTTTCTGGTGCACGGCGCTCCCGACAGTGCCAGCGGGCTGAAAATTCATACGACCAGGTGGATGGCTCTCAACTACATCGGTTTAATCATCTGGGTTTTTGTTTGGATGATTGACCAGGCCCGCATGCGGGCGAAGAATGTATGGATCTGGCTCGTCCCCTTCGCCCTTGCGCCGTTGCCGACGCTCCTCTTGTTTGTATTATTTCTTCAGCGTCGTATAGCGTCGACTTCATAAGCTTGCTTCTCGCGTGCTCCCCTCCTCTGCCTCCTGAGGAAGCTGGTTTCGATACTGCCAGACTAACCAGACACCGGGCAGAGCCAGCAGAAAGGAGAGGAAGAAAAACTGCGCCCATCCTACCAGTGCCACCAATTCGGCAGAGGGCCGCCCAGAGAAAACTCTCCCTAACGCTTCCAATGAAGATAACAACGCAAATTGCGTCGCCGTAAAACGATGATCGCAGAGCGACATCACCAGTGCGACGAAGGCCGCGGTGCCCATCCCGCCCGTGACATTCTCCACGACGATCGAGGCAGCCAGACCGACATAACTCTTGCCGATCCACGCCAGGATCATGAACGAAAGATTGGAGAGGGCTTGAAGGGCGCCGAACAGCAACAATGAGCGCACGAGGCCGAGTTTCGCCATCGCAAGCCCACCGGCCAGTGCACCCAACAGCGTGGCCGCGATTCCGATTCCTTTGACGTAGCCCACATCGCTTGCAGAAAATCCTAAATCTCCGATGAAGAAGGCGGTCTGCAATGAGCCTGCAATGGCATCACCAACCTTATAAAGCGCGATGAGGCTCAGCAATCCATAAATACCGGGACGGGCAAACAATTCCTGAAGGGGAAGTCCCACCGCTTCCGCCAGGCTCGCCGGCGCTGTAGCGACCGTCGCGGGTTCAGGACTGACTAGAATTGTCACGACTCCGCTTCCCATCAGCACTGCCAGAAACAGATATGTGCCTTGCCATCCGATATAGTCGGCCAAAATCAGGGCACCGGCACTGGCTAGCAACAGTGCAAGGCGATAGCCGTTGACCCAGACAGCGGCACCGAATCCCCGCTCATGGGGCAAAAGCAGATCTGTCCGATAGGCGTCATACACAATGTCGAGTGAGGCGGACATAAACGCGACGCCAAGCGCGATGATTCCCAACCACTCCGGATGATCACCCGGACCCGTGAACCCCATGAATGCCAGGCCGATGGCCACGGCGATTTGCGTGAGCAACATCCAGCCACGGCGCCGACCCAACCAAGGGGGCACGATCCGATCCATCAGCGGTGCCCACAGAAACTTCAACGTGTAAGGCAGCCCAACCAGCGTGAAGATGCCGATCGTCTTGAGGTCGACACCGACTACGGCCAGCCAGGCCTGTAACGTACCGGCCGTCAGAGCCAGTGGCAGGCCTGAAGCGAAGCCCAGCGGCAACATGATGCCGATGCGCTTGTTGGCGAGAAGTTGTTTAAGAGAACCCGTAGCCATTGGACGTGAGTCACTTGAACTGTGCGGCTAGCATAACATCAGCCGAAGCACAGCCTCAGGAGATTCACGAAATGCGTCTGAGCGGCAATGAAACGGCTGGATGAACCGTCGGAGAGACTGGAGACCTAGCAAGGTTGGCCGTTAAAGGAACAGGGCTTATAGCGAGAAATGTCGAACTCGACGTTCTCTTGATACACACGTTCATTTCCGTTGACTCCGTCCTGCTCCGGATCGTTCCACATGGTGTGGTTCCACCAATAGAAAAGAGGATAAGCCTCGGTCTGGTACACAGGATTGCCGAAGTTGCTCCGCGCATACTCCTGAACCAATCGCCCCGTGACATAATCGATCTTTCCGTTGCCCTTCAAGGAAAAGAGCATGAGGAATAACCGAGCTTCGTGGTCGTACAGCTCATCGACTCGCGTGCTCACATCCGGTTCGATGGGAAGCAGTTCTTTCGACAAGCTGGCACTGCCGGAACCTAGCAGAGCCATGAAGAGGAAAAAAATGGTGATGCCCCGGCGAACTATCACGATAGGCTTCCCCTGCGAACGCAATAATGCAGCCCATGCTACCACGCTATGGGAAGGCCTTCAACCAGAGGCTAGGAAGGTAGAGGCACCTTGCCCGGCGATCGAGCATCTCTCTATAATGAGCAGCTTATGACGAAACGCGCGTCACTTCACACGTTGGGCTGTCGCCTCAATCAGGCAGAAACGGCTGTGCTCGAGTCTCGACTCAGACGAGACGGCTACCATGTCGTCGAGTTCGGTCAGCCTACAGATCTGCTTGTCGTCAATACTTGCTCGGTCACGGATGAGGCAGAGCGCACCTGCCGCTATGTCATTCGTAAAACCTTGACCCATTCCCCCGACGCCTTCGTGGCAGTCACCGGTTGTTACGCACAAACCGGGTTGCATGAATTGAGGACGATTCCCGGCATCGATCTCATTGTCGGTAACCAATTCAAGTGGGACTTGCCCTCATTCTTGCCATCCCCGCAGGCACTGAGAAAGCAGCCGGCCCCCGAGGTCCTCCATACGAAGACGATCGATCGCGAGGATTTTACACTTCCCGACTTCGGGGAACCCGACTCGACGAGAGCATTGCTAAAGATCCAGGACGGCTGCAACGTGATGTGCAGCTTTTGCCTTATTCCCTTCGCGCGGGGCCACGAACGCAGCCGTTTGGTGGATGATGTGCTGCTCGAGGCAAAACTGCTCGTCAAGGGCGGCTACCGGGAAGTCGTTCTGACCGGCGTCAACATCGGGCAATTTCATCAAAATGGTGTGGACCTCGTCGAACTCATCGACCGACTTGAAGCCATCGAAGGTCTTGAACGAATCAGGATTTCGTCCATCGAACCGACAACGGTCACGGATGCCCTCCTCCATCACATGGCTTCTTCCGCTAAACTCTGCCCCTATCTCCACATCCCGCTCCAAAGCGGAGATGATGAAATCCTTTCAGCCATGCATCGTCCCTACAGTGTGGCGCAATTTAGCTCGCTCATCGAACGAGCGACCGCGACGGTTCCCGGACTTGGTTTAGGGACCGACTTGATGGTCGGATTTCCCGGCGAATCCGAAACGGCGTTTGCACGGACGGTGGATCGCGCTCAACGATCGCCCTTCTCATACCTCCATGTCTTCACTTTCTCCAAGCGACCAGGGACTGCTGCAGCAAGGCTCTCCGGAGAAGTTCCCGTCCATATCGCTCGACAACGAGCAAAAATCTTGGCCGATCTCTCTCGCCAGAAGAGGCTGGCCTTTGCTGAGCAGGCGATCGGAACCACCGTGCCGGTCCTCTTCGAGTCGGGTGAAACAGAAGGACTCAAGCTGGGAACCACCCCGCACTTCTTGAAGGTTGCAGTGGCATCAGAAATCGACCTGACCAACCAAATCCGACAAGTGCGCATTACCGGAGCATCGGATCGTTGGGCCGTGGGGCAGTTGCAGGCGTCTGATGAGGTGGAACGGAGAACACCCCTTCTATGAGCGGACAAAGCCATCCCCGGCAGGTTCATATCGAGACGTTCGGATGTCAGATGAACGAATACGACTCGGAACTTGTTCGTTCGCTGTTGACGCGAGAGGGCTATGTGTTCACGGAAGACCGAGAACGCGCCGATATCATTCTCATGAATACCTGCGCCATCCGCGAAAATGCGCATACGAAGGTCTATACCCACCTCTCAGATCTCAAGGCGCTCAAGAAAAGTCGTCCCTTGGTTGTCGGGGTTCTCGGATGTATGGCGCAAAATCTCAAAGGAGAACTGACAGCAAAAGAGCCGCTGGTGGATGTGCTGGCCGGTCCGGATGCCTACCGTCAACTGCCTAACTTGATCGACCACGCGGTTCGATCCCAGGAACAGGGCGAGGCACTAAAAGGTCTGGCCGTTGACTTATCCGATTATGAAACCTACGACGACGTGATACCGGAGCGCCAAGACGGTGTGAACGCCTGGATCGCCGTGATGCGCGGATGCGACAACTTTTGCAGTTTTTGTGTGGTGCCTTATACGAGAGGCCGAGAGCGTTCGAGAGACCCGAAGGGCATCGTGGAAGAAGCGCGCCTGATAGCGGCTCAGGGATTCAAGCAAATCACGCTCCTCGGCCAGAACGTCAACTCTTATCGTTTCGGTGAATGGGACTTTGCCCGATTGCTCACAGCGGTCGCCGATGTGCCGGGAATCGAACGCGTGCGCTTTACCTCTCCCCACCCAAAAGATTTTCCTCCTGCCTTGCTGAAGGCTGTGGCTACACATCCGCACATTTGCAAACACATTCATTTGCCGCTGCAATCGGGGAATGATCGTATTTTGGAGATGATGAACCGCACCTATACGAGGAAGGAATATTTGGCCCTCGTCGCTCAGATTCGGGCGATGAATTCCGATATCGCGCTGACAACGGACATCATTGCAGGCTTCTGCTCGGAAACCGATGACGAGTTTGCCGATACCTACGCACTGCTCGAAGAAGTCCGATTTCACTCGGCGTACGTATTCTTGTACTCGGAACGGAAGAACACGATCGCGGCGAGAAAATTCGCCGATGACATCCCGGACCAGGTAAAGTCCAAGCGAGTGACGGCACTCGTGGAACTCCAACGGAGGATCTCCACTGAACGGAACCGCGAATACCTCGGGACTACCTTGCGCGTATTGGTCGAAGGCGACGCCAAGAAGTCTCACCTGCAAGCAATGGGGAAAACGGACGGAAACATCACGGTTGTGTGGGAAAAAGCTGCAGCGCCATGCATTCCCGGTCAGATCCTCTCGCTCGAAGTCTATGACGCCTCGGCATCGACGCTTTATGCAAGACCGGCATGATGCGACAAAGCAACTCTAGCCGATGTGTCTCGTTCCGTCCTGCCGCATGCAAAAACGAACAGAGCTGCACGAGAATCGTCTCTCCCTAGCAGTCTTCTTTATATTTCCCCTATCCTCCACTAACATTTTTCCCGTCGATAGCCCTGCATGTTTTATCTCGATGCCGACCTTGGCATTCCACTGAACATTTTAGAGAAACACCAGGTAGACCACGAATTAACAATGAGTTATGAGTTATATTTCAAGTTACTTCTCCCGCTTGAGATCCTTCTTCAAACTAACTCTGCTTCCTTGTTCTGAGCCCATTCCCCGCTGACATCACCGGCCATCAAAAGTAAGCTTTAGGGGCACAATCTTTGCTTGCCTTTAGAGGGACTTATACTAACTTAACCCTCAGCATCACGGAGCGTCGCCATGAACTCAGCCTCAAACCAGCCTCAGAACGCAGAGAAGGAATCTTCCTCTTCAATCAGCCTTGAGACCATCATTGCGATGGGCCTCTTCGGCTGGCTGGCACTCAGCATGACGCTTATGGGTCTGGGAATTTGGTAGACCTTCAGCGAAATCACACGTGACATTCATCTGCTGGTTATCGTTCCAATCCTCATTTCGGAAAAGGAGACCCCCCATGCCGACCCCTTCGTTTCCGACAAAGACTCTCCTGATGCATGTCTGCCTCGGAGCCGCATTTGTCATGAGCGGCTGTTCGAGCACATCGAAAATCGCCCAAAATGCCAAAGGGAGCGTGTACCTGGAAGAAGTCACGGACTGGTCTTTTGAAGCAAGTCACCCAGCCGTGATCGATCAACTCACGATCATGAAAGTCGTCAAGGGAGTCTACGGCGACGGGTCATCGAAAATGTCCGCCGGTGGCAGCAAGCCGATGAGAGTGTTCAGCGATGAGGATGCGGAGTTTCTTGCTCCCCTGCTCGCACAAGGCTTATCAAAAGCGAAGCCCGAACAACTCGTCGGGTTCCGCGTATCCTCATCGGCAGGGTCAGGCTCTGAGCCCACCGCGGGCAGCATCTATGTCCGGCAAGGGTCGATCCACCTCACAATCTCAAAGGGTGCCGGCTCGACAACGTTCACGCCGGAATCAGCCGCGCGTACGGAATATGCGCCCTCCTATGCAGCAGGAGGGATGGCTGGCGTGACCGCCCATGTCATCGACCTTCAAGCTTTGGCAAAGGCACCTATGCCGGCGGCGATGCCTGTGGCGAAAACATCTCCAAAGACCGCAACAACCGCGACGATCCTGACGTCTGATTCGACAAAGACTCAGCAGACTCCAACGGCATCCGCTTCACTCGTCGACGAGAGCCAGTTCCAGCAACGGGAGATCGATCAGCTCAGCAAGGCGAAGGAAACAATTGCCAAGAAGGATACCGAGATCAGCGTGCTGCGCAAAGAGTCTGAATGGATGAAACGAGAACTGCGGGAGCGTGATGAGGAACTCAAAGCTTTGAAAGCCTCCGTCAAGCAGGCCCCGAAGAAAAAGCGCGCGGAGGCGCAACCGACGCGCTGAGAACATTCAGCCGACGTCTAGAAGTTCCGGCTGTAGCAACACGACTTCTCGGGAGAGGGGCAGCCGAAAACTCATTCGGCAATAACACGCATACGTCACATAGGTGTCTTGGAGACAATACCGCGCCAGCTCAAGCCCCTGTCCCTTTTCCCACATCGCCGCGACCTGTTCTCCACTGCCTGACTTGGTCTCCACGTTCAACGCGCGAGCCAGAACGTCCAGCTTGACCCAGCCCCGCGTATCCCAATTACTCCAAATCGCCATCGTGTCGTAAACCGGTTCGGTTCTGAACTTGGCCAGATTGATATCTAGACTGGGCTTTACCTGCTGGATGATCGAGCGCTTCTTTATAAATGGGAGATCGAAGCCTAATCCGTTATGGGTGATGAAGAGGCTCGGGCGGTCTTGGGCGAGACGACTCCAAAATTGACGAAGCAGCTCCCGTTCGTTGCCGCCGTACCATGCGACCGCTCCCCGCGGTTCCATCTGATCGGAAAATTCCAGCAGGCCGATGCAGACGATCGAGCTGAACGTGCCGTCGAATGCAGACTTGGCATATTGCTCGTCTTCAGCCCGTCGTTCTTCTTCCGCCGCCCCGGCGGCAAAAAGATCGAACCCTTCTCCGCTTAGATCGGCGTCACCTTTCGCCTGAGGCTTGCCGACAAGCCTTTCCCATTCCTCCCGCGGCGCCTGAATCGTTTCAATATCGAGAACGACTTTCATGAATTCACTCCTTCGTGCTGCAAGGCATCGATGATCGGTCGATCAGCGGGAGGAAACTGAAAGCCGGCGAGTTCATGCGGATAGACCCACCGGATCTCGGCACAGTCGAGCGGAGACGCGAAACCCTTTTCGATCCTGCAATGGAAGAAATGCAGCTCCACCGCCTTTTCAGCATAGTCATGCCGGATGATCCGAAAGGGAATGGGGGTATCGACACGAATGTTCAATTCTTCGAACAATTCCCGTTGCAAACATTCTTCTAATGTCTCTCCAGGTTCCCGTTTCCCCCCCGGAAATTCCCAAAACCCGGCCAGATGCACGCCCGGTTTCCGTTTGGCGATCAGATAACGGCCTTCGTGGCGGATCAATCCTGCAGCGACTTCTACAACCTTCATGATCTAGCCCGTGACTTGGGATTAAATGGGTACGACCTGCAGAAAGACTTCATTGGGCAGCGGGTACAGGCTGGGTTGCGTGCCGTGCAACAGGTTGCCCCGAAATCCATGAGGGCCTGATTAAAATCGTACCCCTTGCCTCGTGGAATCAAATTTTCGGAAAGCTCCCACAAACCTGTCTTCTGGGTTTTTGGATCACCCTTCGCAATAAAGACGCGATGCAGCACGCGCATGACGTTTGTGTCCAGAATCGGCGCGTCTTCATTGAAGGCAAAGGAACGGATCGCTCCAGCTGTGTAGCGCCCGATCCCTTTAAACGAGAGCAGCTCTTCATGATCGCTGGGAAGTTTTCCTCCGTACCGGGCAACCGTTTCACAAGCGATACCGTGAAGTCGTTCAGGCCTGATGTTGTATCCTAACGGGTACCAGGTCTTCTTCACTTCAGTCACAGGCGCGTCAGCCAAGTCCTCAAAGCTGGGGTAGCGTTCCAGAAATTCATGATACTTCGGCACGACACGATCCACCTGTGTCTGTTGCAGCATCACTTCCGAAACCAGGATGTGATAGGGATCCGCCGTCTTTCGCCAGGGCAAATCGCGGCCGTTTTTCTCGTACCAGGCGAGCAACCGTCGTTGAAAGCGTCGTTTCATGCCAGTCTCCGGCATGAACGGCCTTTGGAATGGCTTCCTTTTTCGGCCTGCCTTTTTACGAGAGTTGCGTCGTGGAGTCATACGCTACGCATTCTTAATCCCGCATTGTATGAAGCGACCATCGTAAAATCAAACCGCCAGTGGGCAGTTGCCAACGCCTTCTAACTTGAGATGGCGGGGTCTGTTCAGAGCACGATTCGCGTGGTAACGTGTAGATAGATTCAGCAAGGAGGGGTACCATGAATCGTCTCACGACAAGGATGGAGGCCTCACCGTTGCGATCTCTTCACCATTGGTTGCTTGCAGCAGTTTGCCTGAGCGCTACAGCGTTGACGGCAATTCCCACCCTCGCCAACAACGCCCAGGTTCCCTGGGAATGCTCCAACTACAGCGATGAAGCCCAAACCCGCTGCCTCAATGCCTTCATTGAGCAACAGCGAGAACAGATCGGCAAACTCGAAGGCCAATTGCATGCACAACAGGAAGCCGTCGGACAACTGAAAGACCAAATTGATCGACAGGCCGCTGCGTCGGCCGGCATACAACAACAATTGTCGCAACGCCCAACGACGGTGGTCGTGCCAGGGCCTTACGCCTTCACCTATGCCTATCCGCCAGTTGGATTGGGTCTCTACCTGGGCAGCCCCTGGATCTACGGGCCACCTTATTTCTACGGCCGCGTGTATTGGGGCCCCCGCTATCACGGGCGTTGGGGTCGCCACTGGTAAGCGAAACGGAGAGGGGCGATATCACCAATCTGCCGCCCATCGGTCCACCACGATCTGGTGGACGACAGCATATTTCCCCAAAGTGGCGAGATAGATTGCAGTTTCTGCGATATCGAACGGGCTGATCTTCTCACTTCTCAAAATCTCTTCCTGTGACGCATCGACCAAGTCATTTGCAACTCCCCCGGGGCAGATCGCGCTCACCCGAATGCCAAACGGCCGACCTTCTTCAGCCAACGATCGACTCAGCGCCATGACTCCGTGTTTCGAGGCGCTGTAGGCGCCCGTTCCGGCCCAGGCCTGCACACCAGCAACACTGGACATGTTGAGAATGACTCCCCCGCCCTGCTTCTTCATGTGTTTGAACGCGGCCCGACAACAGAAGAAGGTTCCCCGGAGATTTACGCTCATGACATCGTCAAACGCCTTGGTCGTCGTTTCCGCAATCCGCCTCCCCCCGAAAATCCCTGCGTTGTTGACGACGATATCGACACAACCATACTGCTGAACGGTCTTTTCGAATAGCGCATCGACCTGCTGTTCGTGACTGACATCCGTTTGAATGACAAAGGCATCGCCGCCCTTTTGGCATATCTGTCTGGCCACTTGCTCACAGAGCGATTTCCTCCTCGCCGCCACCACAACCTTCGCCCCCTCTTCGCCAAAACGAAGTGCGATAGCCTTGCCAATCCCGCTGCTGCTGCCTGTAACAATGGCAACCTTGTCCTCTAATCGCTTCATAGTCTGCCGCCGATCGCAAATGGTTGTATTTGCATTATAAAATCAATGATTTCTTTGACAAATTTTCCCTTCACCAGTAGGCTTTCACTCTGAAGTACCAGTCGTTCGTCTTACGCATTTCATGCTGGCCCTTCTCGCATAATCACTGGAGCAGTGATATGGCCGTTAAGGATCAGCGGCAACATGACCGATACCTAGTCGAATTCCCGGCCAGCTTTGCCGGTGAGTGTGCCGGTGTGGGGATCGTATACAACCTCGGAATGGGAGGATGCAAGATCGTCACGGATTGTTCCCCCCCGGTCGGGGCAATGGTGGCGATCTACCTGAAAGTTCCTGAACAGACCTTCGCCATTACCATTCGAATGGCGACGGTACGTTGGACGATGGAATACGAGTTCGGAGCGGAATTCCTCGGAATGGAAGAATTAGAACGGGATCGTCTCACAAAGTTTCTGGAGGGGCTGGAGGCCGCAGCCGCATAACCCATAGGAAACAATTGAAGTATGGTTACTCGAAAGCATAGGCGTTTTGCCGTTACCATGCCCAGCACCTTGGTCCAGCGAGATCAGTTCCGCCACAAGGGATCGATTCGTGATATTTCTGCCCGAGGCTGTCGCGTCGAGAGCATGATTTCTCCGTTCACCGGCATGCAGGTCACGCTCCTCCTTCACGTGCCGGGCGAGCCCAATCCCATCATGATCGAAAATGCGGCGGTCCGATGGTGCGGCTCCCAGGGCATCGGCGTCGAATTCCTGATCGTGGCCCAGCCGGAACAAGATCGGCTCGGCCGGTTTATTAAACGGCTCGAAGCAACCGCATCCTCGAACTGATCTGATTCAGCGCATTGCTTTTCATCCCTTCCCTCCGTATCCTTGCTGTTTATGGACCTTGTCTCCCTCTCGCCGGAACAGCTCAAAGAATTGGTGCGCGGTCTCGTTGATGATCGGTTGCGTGAATTGATCGGCGACCCGGACCTCGGCCTTGAGCTTGGGGAAGCGCTTCGAACGAGACTCAAGTCCTCATTGGCTAACAATGCGCGATTGTCGGGAGAAGAGATCGCCGAGAAGCTCGGCCTTCGCTGGTAACGCTCGATGGCCTGGTATCGCCTGACGTTTCAGCCCGCCGTCGTCCAGGATCTCGCCGCCATCGGATCACCTTTGGCGCAACGTCTCTTCGATAAAACGAAATGGATCGCGTCCAACGTCGAGAACCTCCGGCACGAAAACGTCGACGCAGCCTTACCCGGTTTACACAAGTACGCGGTTGGCGAATGGCGGCTCTTTTACGCGATCGATCGGGTCGAACATCTCCTTGAGATCCACGCGATCGTGCATCGAAACCAGCTCCGGACATGACCGCTCATCTATGTTCGGATGCACACTGGTCAGACTGAACGATCGGGCACGTCAGCGACGTGGAGGCGAAATTGGCCGTGAGCTACATCTTCCAAATAGCGGCGTAACGCCTCTTTTACGACAGGAAAGGCGATCTCGCCCCACGGAATCTTGGCTCGCTCAAACAGTTGCACATCCAGGCTTTCCGACCCTGCTCCGTATTGCTTTGCGAGTAAGGGCCCCACAAAGGTCATGTATACCTGGCCGATGTGGGGCAGGCTCAGGACGGAATGTAACCGGATGCCGGCGACCTGCGCTTGGGCCTCTTCCATAGTTTCCCGGCGAGCGGCCTGTTCAATTCCCTCGCCGATTTCCATGAAGCCGGCCGGAAACGTCCAGAGCCCAGACTTGGGCTCGATTGCGCGTCGGCAGAGCAGGATCTGGTCTTCCCATTCAGGAATGCAGCCCGCGACGATCTTGGGATTGTGATAATGAATAGATTGGCAGGTGCTACAGACGAACCGGGGCAGATTATCACCCGGGGGAATCTTCTTCGAAACCGGCTTCCCACATTCGCTGCAATAATTCATAGCGCACACCAGTAATACCACAGGCTCAACGGATGGATAGCACAAAACATCGATTCTTTGCACCCTGCCCGCGAGGCCTCGAGAGCGTCCTGCAAGACGAACTCCACGGTCTTGGTGTCCCGGCCACCACCAAAACCGACGGCGGCATCGCGTTTCATGCTCCGTGGTCCAGCATGTACTGGGTCAATCTTAACAGTCGCATCGCCAGCCGCGTGCTTTGGGAGGTCGGCCACAGCCCCTATCGGTCGGAAGAGGATGTCTATCGTGCTGCGTATTCGCTGGCCTGGCCGGAATGGTTTATGCCGTCGCAGACCATTAAGGTCAAGGTCAGCGCCCGTCACTGCCCGCTCAAGAGTTTGGACTTCGTGACGCTCCGGATTAAGGACGCGGTGTGCGACAAATTCGTCTCCGTTCGCCACAAACGTCCGCCGGTGGATACTCAACGGCCCAATATCAAAATCGACGCGTTTCTCGATGCCACCACCGTCACTTTCTATCTCGATACCTCCGGCGAACCGCTCTTCAAGCGAGGACATCGAATAGCGACGGTCGACGCTCCGCTGCGCGAAAATCTCGCGGCTGGATTGATCAAGCTGAGCGGCTGGACTCCCACCGACGTGCTGCTTGACCCCATGTGTGGAGGCGGCACGATTCCGCTGGAGGCCGCGTTAATGGCCCGCCACATCGCGCCGGGGCTGTCGCGGACGTTTGCGTTCGAGCGGTTACTTCTTCATGACGCCAAACGTTGGGGAAACCTCCGTGAGGTTGTTCGCCTCAAGCAAAAACCCGAAACTCCTGCCGCCATCTATGCCTCCGATCAAGACCCCGCAGCCATCAAGATCGCCCAGCGAAACTTTCAAGGAGCCGGAGTGGCAATCGACATTCGACTCCGTCAAAGCGATATCCTTGCTCTTGAAGCCCCTGCCGAACAGGGCATCATGCTGATCAACCCCCCTTACGGCGTCCGCCTGAGTCAGCCGGATGAGTTGGAATCTTTCTATCCCAGGCTCGGTGATTGGCTCAAACAACGTTTTGCAGGATGGCGTGTGCACATTTTTACGGGAGATGCTCGCGTTCCCAAATTGATCGGTCTGGCTCCCACCAAACGCACGCCTCTTTTCAATGGAGCACTGGAATGCCGACTCTATGAGTTCACCATCGTGCAGGGATCGATGCGGAAACATCGTTCTTCTGTCCATGGCAATCCATAACCGTTCACCCTATTCTCCATGGCCATGACTAGCCGGTGGTTCCTGCCAGTGACAATTTTGCTCCTTGTCTCCTTCCCCGGCTGCAGCATAGTTCGAGGTTTCTTTTCATTTCTTGGTCCGCCGGCAACTGCCACGCCGACCAGCCGCATGCGCGAATCGGCGTTAGAGCGTGTGACCCCGACAGTTCGGCATGACCTCAATCGCCTCGTCCCTGATGCTCAGTCTGCTTTTGTCGCAGCCCATGAAACAGTCGAAACTGTCTCGGCTCGATTCAAACGTCGCCTCGTCGTCGATTCGCTGAAGCAGCCATGGGAAGGTTTACCCTCTCTGGAAAAACAAGGATTGCTCGTGGCCGAACTGGCAGAGGGAGGAGCGGTAAGTTTGCCCGGTCTCCTCGACATTCTCGAGGCGGGGGTAGACCGGACCTCGGCGTTTCATAAATCGATCCCTCTGCCATCCAAACTCACCACTCAAGAGCTTGCCACCTTCATGTTGGAAACACTGGAGCTCGCTTCGCGGCATCGCGAAAAGGCCGTGGAGAATCTCACGGAAGAGGAGAGACGCTTTCTGTTTCTTCACGGGAAAAACCTCGTCGAACAGTTTATTCCGCAGATCTCGACCATCTCGGATCAGGCCATCGCGCGGGCCAAAGCCGATACGCGATTTGCCGAACTTATCGAGGAACATGTCGATTATGCGAATCTCATTGCCGCAGCGCAGGTTCTAGCCAGATTGGCTAATGTCCCGTGGCAACAGTATGTAAACATCGTGTTTCCCCGGCCTGTGCCTTCAGTGCAAGCTCCTGCTGGAATCACCGGCAACATTCTCTATGCCGAAGAGACTCCCTATGGCCTGATCGTCATCGGCGGGCCGGGGCCCAACACCTACGAGTTGGACAATCGCTTTGGACTCGTCATCGATGTGGGAGGCGACGATCTCTATCGGGGCATGATTGCCGCCTCCACTGATCCCGAGCATGGCAATGCGACGGTGATTGACGTGAGCGGAAACGACACGTACCAAGGCGCAGCCCTGGGGCTCGCCACGGGACGCCTCGGCGTCGGACTCCTCATCGACCAGTCAGGCGACGACGTCTATCAACTCGACATGGGATCCGGAGGAGCAGGATTCGGAGGACTCGGGATCCTCTTTGATGCCAAAGGCAATGATGTCTACATGGGAAGTCGATTCACGCAGGGCGCCGCGCTAGGCGGCCTCGGCCTCCTGTTCGAGGGGGGCGGCAACGACCGGTACACGAGCCATGGGTTCTCCGTCGGCTTTGGAGGCCCATTAGGAGTCGGTGCCGTCATTGATGTGCAAGGAGACGATCACTACCAATGCGGCAACAAGTACCCCAGCGCTTACAATGCCGAAGATGCGCCGAACGGTAAGCCCGGTGACCCCCTCTTTCAGTACGACTGTTTCGGGTTGGGCACCGGTTCAGGAAAGCGTATGCTGACCAAACGACCGGATGGGCTCGTCCACAGCCTCGCCGGAGGATGGGGGCTGCTACTCGATATTGAGGGACACGACGACTATCAAAGTGCCAATTTCTCGCAGGGCCACGGCTACTTCTTCGGAGCCGGCATGCTCCTTGATCTCGACGGTGACGACGAGTACCACGCCGCTCGTTATGGACAAGGTTCATCCGCACACTACGGGGTCGCGCTGTTCACTGACCGACATGGCGATGATCGCTACGGCTCAACCGGGCCTTTCTATAACGGCGGCGTGGCCTGGGACCATGGGGTAAGTCTTTTCCTCGAGAGCGGCAACGGGAAGGATCAGTACGACCTTGAACGTTCGACTGGTCTGGGCGGCGCTGATCTTTCTGGCTGGGGCCTCTTCATTGAAGAAGGAGGTAACGATCAGTACAGGATCAAGTCGGGATTGGGCCGCTCATCGGAACAGGGCCTTGCCGCATTTTTTGACCTCAACGGAAAAGACACCTTCATTCTGCCGCAGAATTCGACTGTTCCAGTCGACGAATCGCCTGGCAATAACCGCGTACTGCGGTACCCCACGGGCGGATTATTTGTCGATCGGTGAACGACGTCTCGCAGTCAGACATCTCCATGATTAGGAACGGTTAATCCGGTCGCGTAGCTTCCTCCCCTTGACTTGATCTCCGTCGAACCTATCTCTTTCTTCACGACTCACGCATGCACTGATCGATCAACGACTGAGCGAAGGGATGCTGATATGAATAACGAGACAAGAACCCTCACATTACCAGTCCTGCCCATAAAACGGACCGTGCTCTTTCCTGGCATCATGATGCCTCTCACAGTCGGCCGCGAACGCTCGGTCGCCGCAGTGAATGCTGCGATGCAGACGGAAGACAAAACCATTCTCGTTGTAGCCCAACGTGATCCCTTGACCGAAGAACCGGGGCTCAACGATCTCTATACCATTGGCACGAAAGCCATCGTCAAACAGTTGGGACGTTCAGAGGATGGCAATATCCACGCGTTCGTTCAGGGGCTCGAACGGGTTGCGTTGCTCAAGGTGGAACACACCAAGCCCTATTTTCTCGCTCAAGCTCGCCGGCTCGATCCTCCCACGAATGTGGACACGGAAGCCAAGGCTCTTCACCGCGCCATCATGGAGCTGGTCACGGATCTTCCCCGGTTGATTCAAGCACCGGGCATTCAAGAAGCAGCGGCAGCCTTCAACAATGAGGACGACCCTGTCGCACTGGCCTATCGCGTCGCCTCTCTGCTCAATCTCGGCGTTCAGGAGGAGCAAAAGCTGCTCGAACATTCCTCTGCCACGGAACTTCTGCGGGCATTGTATGCGGCGCTCTCGAAAGAGATTCAGATCCTTCAGCTCCGTAACAAGATTGCCAGCGAGGCGCAGGCCAATATCGGCAAGAACCAACGTGAGTATGTCCTTCGCGAACAACTTAAGGCGATTCAGCAGGAGCTCGGCGAAGGCGAGGACGAAGAGAACGAGGTCGCTCGCCTCAAGAAGCAGATTCAGGAAGCCGACCTGCCCGACCACGTGCGCAAAGAAGCCGAGCGAGAAATCACGCGTCTCGGAAAGGTTCCGCCTTCATCGCCGGATCACCAGGTGCTCAGAACCTATCTTGAATTGGTTCTGGAACTGCCATGGAAGAAAGCCTCCGAGGAGCACCTCGACCTCGCCAAGGTTCGCCAGGTGCTGGAAGAGGACCATTTCGGGATCAAAGAGGTGAAGGAACGGATCGTGGAGCATCTCGCCGTTCTGAAACTGAATCCGACGGCGAAGGCACCGATCCTCTGCTTGGTGGGACCGCCTGGCGTGGGAAAAACAAGTCTGGGCCAATCGATTGCCAGAGCCATGGGAAGGACATTCGAACGGTTCAGCCTGGGCGGTGTGCACGACGAGGCGGAGTTGCGCGGGCATCGCCGGACCTATGTCGGTGCGCTCCCCGGCCGGATCATTCAGGCCGTGCGTCGAGCCAATGTGAACAATCCCGTGCTGATGTTGGACGAGGTCGATAAGCTGGGGCGCGATTTTCGCGGCGATCCAGCGGCAGCGTTATTGGAGATCCTGGATCCGGCGCAGAATCATACATTCCGTGATCATTATCTGGATCTCCCATTCGATCTGTCGAAGGTATTTTTCATTACGACCGCGAACACCCTGGACACGATCAGCCAACCGTTACTTGATCGAATGGAGATCATCCGGGTCCAAGGTTACAGCGAACGGGAAAAAGCCGAGATTGCCCGTCGCTACCTTTGGCCACGACGGCTCAAAGAAGCGGGTCTTGATGCCAGCCAAGCGCTACTCTCGGACGAGGTCTTGAACCTGGTGATCAGCCGCTATACCAGGGAAGCCGGTGTGCGCCAGCTGGAACAGATGCTTGGTCGGCTCACGAGGAAGGTGGCGTTGGCGTTCGCCGAACTCCCAGACGGGCGGGAACGCACCGCGGTGACCATTCAACCGGCGCAGTTGTCGGAATGGCTTGGCTCAGAGCGGTTCATGCCGGAAGAGGCACGTAAACACCTGCCGCCAGGCGTTGCGACCGGTTTGGCCTGGACTCCGACTGGAGGAGATGTCCTCTATATCGAAACGACTCTGTTGCCGGGAAGCCATGAACTGACCCTCACAGGCCAGTTGGGCGATGTGATGCAGGAGTCTGCGCGCGCCGCGCGAAGTTATCTCTGGTCGCATGCCGAAGGCATGGGACTCGATATCTCCCGCTTCAAACGTAACGGAGTGCATATCCACGTGCCGTCCGGTGCCATCCCGAAGGACGGCCCCTCAGCCGGCATCACGATGGCCACTGCTCTGGCCTCCTCGTATGAGGGAAGACCCGTCCGCAGCGATACGGCGATGACGGGGGAGATCAGTCTGAGCGGGTTGGTCCTTCCGGTCGGAGGGATCAAAGAGAAAATGCTGGCGGCTCATCGTGCCGGTATTAGGCGGGTGATCCTGCCAAAAGCCAACGAGAAGGATTTGAAGGAGGTGCCGCAGGAAGTGCGGGACGACATGACCTTCATCCTGGTTGAGCGGATCGAAGAAGTTCTTCCCGCTGCCTTTGATCACGACCGCGCCGCTCACGGAGCCTCGACCCCTGAGCAGCCGTTGTCTGCGTCAGCCTAAAATCCAGGGACTCCGGACTCAACTTCCGGAGTCCCTCCCCTTCTTTCGTCCACCTCGACTTGCCCATCTGGCGACCGGTATGTAAGGATGACTCCAGCTTCCCGACTGACGTTGGGGAAGTCCCGCTGGAAAGGAGCAAACCTATGCCACAGAATATTAACATTGGCTCGATTGTCAAAGTGGTAAAAACCGATGAAGAATGGAAGAAGCTCTTAAGCCCGGAGGCCTATCGGGTCTTGCGGCACGAAGATACTGAACGGCCCTTCACCAACAACATGCATGACAACAAGAAAGCCGGCATCTATTACTGCGCCGGCTGCGACCTGCCCCTGTTCTCATCCGAGCACAAGTTTGACAGCGGCACAGGCTGGCCGAGTTTCTGGCAACCGATCGACCCCAAGGTGATCGAATCCACGACCGATTACAAACTGATTTTCCCCCGCACGGAAGTCCACTGCGCTCGCTGCGATGGCCACCAGGGCCACCTCTTTAAGGATGGGCCAAAGCCAACTGGCCTGCGTTACTGCATCAACGGAGCCGCCCTGAAGTTTGTGGCGGCGTAACTCGGCGTCGTTACAGACGACGGCTGTACTCTTTCAACCAGCAGCGATCCATGACCACCAGCAGACCGGCTGCTTTGGCGTGAGCGGCGGCGGCCTCGTTCACAATTCCCTCCTGCAACCAAATAGCCTTCGCGCTTTTCGTGATGGCCTCTTCAACAATGGGCAAGACATCCTCGGCCCTGCGAAACACGTCCACGAGATCTATTGTGCCAGGTACCGACGTCAACGAGGGATAGACCTGTTCGCCAAGAATGGTCTGTTCATTCGGATTGACGGGAATCATCCGGTAGCCCTGGGCCTTCATGTAACCGGCCACTCGATAAGAAGGGCGCGCTGGATTGGATGATGCGCCTACCACAGCGATGGTTCGACAGGTCCTGAGAATTTCTTCGATGGTCGCAGTTGCATTGTCCTGCATGAGTTCAGACTCCTTCCGCCGGCCGACACCCTATCATGAGTCCTCGAATCGGCACAATTCGGTCCAATCTGATAGCTCCCTTGACGAGATGAAACCTATCAGGCCTATCACCTTAGGCACGCACTGTACTGTTCAGCCGTCCCCGTCTATTCCACAGCGGCGAAGGAACAGTCCCATGGGAAAACAAATCCGCGTCGGCTTCGTCGGTGTCGGTCGCATGGGCGCCAACATGGCCCGTCGCTTGAAAGACAGGGGTTACCACGTCACAGCCGTCTTCGATCAGCAAGCCGCTGCTTCCAGGAGTCTTGCAGTCGAATTACAGTGTGAAGCCGCAAAGACGCCGGCGAGAGTAGCTGAATTGTCCGATATCGTCCTCACCGTGGTCACGGACGACGCTGCGATGCGCGACATCTACGCAGAAGGAAGCGCCACGAGCCTGCTGGCCCATGCGAAAGGCCGCCTCTTCCTCAACTGCGCGACGGTAAGCCCTCACATACACGTCGACGTCGAAACGTTGGCAGAACGACATGGCGGCGCCAGTCTCGAAGCCTGCATGGCGAGCAGCATCACCCAGGCACGTCAAGGCACACTCTATCTGATGTGCGGCGGGAAACAGGCTGCGTTCGATCGAGCCAAGCCGCTCCTTAACTCTCTGAGCAGTAGCCTACGTTACGTTGGCAAAACCGGTGAGGCAGCCAAAGTGAAAGCCTTGGTCAACATGGTGATGAATTGCAACACCGCGGCGCTTGCGGAAGGTTTAGGCCTCGGCGAGGCGCTTGGGCTAGATCTTACGATGCTGCGTGAAGTCTTCAGCCAAACCGGCGCGGCCTCGCGCGTACTGGAGACTGACGGCGAAGATATGCAGCTGCGAGCCCACGACTGCTACTTTTCCGCTGCTCATGCTGCCAAGGACTCAGGCATCGCTCTCGCCCTCGCCACATCCGCTGGGCTCCGATTGCCTCTCGCCCAGGCCACCTTCGACCAATACAAGCGAGTCGTGGCAGCCGGGAAAGGCGAGTTGGACAAGTCGGGCATCGCCGAACTGACGTTTAAGGTTCGAATGGGATAGTGCCCCGTCGGGCGAAACGGCGACACGCCGAGATCGTCTTCGTCCACTTTAAGGCACAGCGTGAAATTCAAACAAAGAATCGCCGGATCTTTTCTACCGGCACACAGCCAATGAGCAGATCGCCGGCCAGCGAAACAATCAGGGGAACCCCGGTCTGGCCCGTCGCATTCCAGGCCGCTTCCCATTCCCGGGCGATGCTGCAGCTTTCTTCATCGGCTTTGTCGGCCGAGTGCTCCATCATCAACTGCATCAGCACGGAGGGATCTGAGATGTCTCGTCCGTCACACCACAACGCTCGATAGATCTGCCGAACATACTCCATCCCCTGACTGCGATCCCGCCGCAGCCATTGGACAGCCTGTTCAATCGCCGGTTTCGTATTGGGCTTGCCCGGTGGCCGCGCAATTGGAAGACCTGGCACCAGCTGTTGCACCACTGCGACCTCCTGTCGCAAGTCAGCGCCCAGCGATCCCTGCCAGAGCTTCATCGGCCGAGGCAGATGCGGCGCATGTTGCACGCCGCGCCATTCGCAATGCCCAAGTAGATCCATGTCGTACAGCCGTTCATGCAAGGCATAACAGAACGGACAGTTGAAATCGCTGTAAAGAATGTAGGAATCACTCATAAGAATCCCTTTCGTCGCAAGGCATCACGGTAGCGCAGGTCTCGGAAGATATTCCAATAGTCTTCTGCTATCGATGTCATAACCAGCCTGGCAATCACTCAAACTGGTATGTTATGTGAGCGCATGCCGACGCCGACCGTTCTTCTCCTCACGCCGCCCTTGACCCAGCTGAATACGCCGTACCCTGCCACGGCCTATCTCACAGGCTTTCTCCGCGAGCATCACATACCAGTCTCGCAAGCGGACATCGGCATTGAGATGGTCCTCAAACTGTTCAGTCGCTCGGGACTTGCCTCCGTCTTTGCCAAGGTACGGACGCGCGGAGATGATCTGCCCCCCGAAGCCAGAGCGATGCTCAGGGCCGAACAGTCCTATCTGTCTACCATTGATATGGTCATCGCCTATCTTCAATCACGCGACCCGGCGCTGGCGCCGCGTATTGTTTCTCCCGGTTTTCTTCCCCGAGGTCCGCGCTTCCATGGACGCACGCGTAAACAGCTGTCGGAGCAGGACCGCGCCACACAATTCGCAACGTTCTATCTCGAAGATTTGGCTGACTTGGTCCAAGCAGTCGTGTCGCCCCATTTCGCCCTGAGCCGCTATGCCGAGCACATCGCGCGAGCCGCCTCGTCGTTCGACCGGATCCTGGATGCACTGAACGCCGAGCCGACATTAACGGATCGATTCATGCTCGAAGCGCTGTGGCAACACATCGAGCGGACACAACCATCTCTCATCGGCCTCACCGTTCCCTTCCCCGGCAACCTGTACGGGGCCTTTCGACTGGCCCAGGCCATCAAGGCTCAGCGACCGGATATCGTCGTCGCGCTCGGTGGGGGCTACGCCAATACAGAATTGCGGCGCGTATCAGACCAACGCGTATTCGACTATGTGGATTTCATCACACTCGACGATGGCGAGCGGCCCATTCTTTCCTTAATCGAGCATCTGGCTGGAACCAGACCCAAAACCAAGCTGAACAGAACCTTCCATCGTGAGAAGGATCACGTGGTCTACACAAACGATACGTCCGACAGGGATTTCAGTATGGGCGAAGTCGGCTGCCCTACTTACAGCGGCTTGGACTTGAATCGCTATCTGACGATCCTCGACAGCACCAACCCCATGCATCGACTCTGGTCTGAAGGGCATTGGAACAAACTGACTGTGGCCCACGGCTGCTACTGGAAGCAATGTACGTTCTGCGATGTGGGGCTGGATTACATCGGCCGCTATGAGACGACGCCGATTGATCGATTGATCCGACAAATCGAGCAGTTGATCGCCGAAACCGGCCGGCGGGGATTCCATTTCGTCGACGAAGCTGCGCCGCCCGCAGCCTTGAAAGCACTGGCGCTCGGTTTGCTGGAGCGAGGGATCGACATCACTTGGTGGGGCAACATCCGGTTCGAAGAAGCCTTTTCGCCGGACCTGTGCCGGCTCCTTGCTGCTTCAGGATGCATTGCCGTCACGGCCGGGCTGGAGGCCGCTTCCGACAGAATCCTGGAGAAGATCAAGAAAGGCATCACCGTCGACAATACGGCGCTTGTGTCGGCAGCCTTCAACGATGCCGGCATTTTGATTCATGCCTACCTCATGTATGGATGCCCTTCCGAGACCATCCAGGAAACCATCGATTCACTCGAGCGAGTGCGGCAATTGTTTGCGGCAGGCCTGATTCAATCGGCCTTTTGGCATCGCTTTACTGCCACCGCCCACAGTCCGGTCGGACTCCAGCCGGCACGTCACGGTATCCGCATTCTCGGACCGGCATTTGAAGGGTTTGCTGAAAATGATTTGTCCCACGAGGATCGCGTTGGTCAGACCCCGGACTGGCTCGGCGAAGGTCTCCGCCGGTCGATGCTGAATTTTCTCGAAGGGCGGGGCCTGACTTTGGACGTGCGGCAATGGTTCGATTGCCCGGCGCCGAAACCTCAGGTCGCATCAACGTGGTTGAAACGGTTGCTCAAGAACAGAGATCGAAAAGACAATCCACGGATTGAACGACGATTCGTGTGGCTTGGCAACGCACCGGCTTACACCTGTTCGGGAAAACAGAGACGTTTTATACTGCCGGGGAAAACCTCCGCTCCTTCATTCGCCCTGAAGGAAACGGAGGCGCAGTGGCTGGCCGCGCTCATCGAGGAGAGCAGCCCTCGGTTGAACCGATCCGCTCCCTACCCGCTCATTCGGCAAGCTGCCGCAACATTTCCGGGATCCCGAAAGGAGTTCGCCACATTTATGGCTTCACCAGCCTGGTCAAGGATTCGATCGGCAGGACTTCTGCTCGTTTGAGTAATCGGTGAGGTTCTTTGCATGACTCGCGCCGGAAACACGAAGGGCGGGAGTGGGCTAGTCCACTCCCGCCCTTCGTGTTTCCTGATATCCGTTCCCTACTTGTTTGGCTGCGGCGTATAGCGAAGATAAGGCTTCACGATCTTGAAGCCCTTCGGGAATAATGTCTTGGCTTCATCGTTGTTTACGGCCGGGGTAATGATGCAATCCTCTCCATCCTTCCAATTGGCAGGTGTAGCGACCTTGAACTTCGACGTCAGCTGAAGAGAATCGATGACTCTAAGCAATTCGTCAAAGTTTCGACCACATGAAGCTGGATATGTCAAGGTTAACTTGACCTTCTTATCAGGCCCGATGATGAAGACCGAGCGGACCGTCATGTTATCCAGCGCGTTGGGATGGATCATATCGTAGAGCGTGGCGACCTTCTTGTCTGGATCGGCGATGATGGGGTAATTCATCGTCGTGTGCTGCGTTTCGTTAATGTCGCTGATCCAGCCTTTGTGAGAATCCAATGGGTCCACGCTGATCGCGATCACCTTGACCCCCCGCTTTTTGAATTCAGGGGTAATCTTCGCGACAGTACCCAATTCAGTCGTACAGACCGGTGTATAGTCTTTCGGATGCGAGAACAGAATTCCCCAACCGTTGCCGAGCCACTCGTGGAAATTGATCGTCCCCTCGGTTGTCTCCGCCGTAAAATTTGGTGCTTCATCTCCCAATCGAAGTGCCATAACCAACCTCCTTGTTAACTCATTCGTCCGGCCTACCGAATAGTGGACTACGATACTGTCCTTCCAACCCCAAGTTCAAGTGGGAGCCATTCCTACGGCCCAGCCGTGACATTTAATCGACTTCGCACCTTCTCGTGGTCCGATGCGGTCAAATCGACTTCCGTCAAAAAGACCCGCTCGACGGCTAACTTGCCTTCACCGGTCAGTTGGGCAAGCGTCTCACTTGCTCGTTCATGGGCCAGCGTACGGAGGGCTGCGTCTTCAACTGGTATCGACGCAAGGATTTCCTCCCTCATCTCATCAAATGTCGGTGGTTTCGGAGCAACATCCGACTTCTGCGTCGGCTGCGTTTCCGGCTGCCGGCTGTGCTGTTGCTCGAATAATTCTTTGATCAAGCGTTCCTCCTCGGCTTTCGGCAGATCAGCCTCCTTCGCTGCACCCTTCCCTTGCTGCCACTGGGCGAGCAGCTGTGCGTTGAGTCTCTTGAGACCGATCGCCTTGCGATCTCGGCTGGGATCGGCGGTGCCAGTGATTTCCAATCGTAAGCCGGGCCGCTCCCCCAGCCCTTTCGACAATGCCTCACATTTCTTGAGTTCTCCCTCAAGCATCGCAGCCGATCCCGGCTCGAATTCGATGAATTGCAACTCTTCAGCATTCCCGCCATCGGGAATCAGCTTGGCCACGAGTGTAAAGGGTGATGCCACCATCTTGGCGAGAAGATTCATGAGCGTCGACAGGACCACCCTCCCATACTTGAAGTCTGGATCGTTGAGGTCCCCGCGAATGGGCAAGTCGATATCGATCCGCCCCTGGCGATCTTTCAACAGAGCCACCGCAAACGGAACAGGCAACGACGTGGCATCAGGGCTATCGGTCTTATCTCCGAACGTCAGCTGGTCGATCGCCACCTTGTTCTCGGCTTCCAGTTGTTTCTGAGACACCTTGTAGCTCAAGTCGAGAAAAAGTTTGCCCTTATTGATCGGATAGCCGACGTACTTGCCGGTATAGGGCGCCACAGTCGTCAAATCGATATTGTCGAATTTGATCGCAAGATCCGTAGACGCCTCCTCGCTGAGTGGGTTGATCGTACCCATGACCTTCAACGGAGCCACCCTGTCTATGTTGCCGGACAGATCGACGTCAGCTTTCGCCAGCTGTTTCGACGATAGCCCCTTCACCATTCCCGTCAGGTCGAACAGCCCTGCCTGGACAGCCGGTGTGATTGATTCGTCCCGAAACGTCGCCATGCCCTTGAGTAACTTCACCGTTCTGACGGCCACGGTGGGGGGCGCGGCCTTCTTCGTTGCTGGCGCCGGCTTTTCCGGTACCGGCTGAGGCGGAACGGCTTCGGCCTGCACCAAAAGGCTTTTGAGATTCAGCTGCCCGTCCGGTTGCACGATCAGGTGAACTGTCGGTTGTTCTAAGCCCACTTCGTCAATCACCACCGTGGTGGGATCCAGAGCCAAGGCGATCTGGCGAAATTGCAACTGTTTCCATGATGCCACCGGCGCGCCTTGATCCCGATCGGCGATCGCCAGCGATTTCACGCCAACGTTCCCGTGAAAGGTGAGCAGCGGAGCTTTGGGGTGCTTCAATGCCAGATGGAGCTGTCCATCCAGATCGATCGATCCCGAATCCACGGCGATACGCGCGAACTGTTCGAGATATGGCTGAAAAGGTTGAAGCGCAATATCTTTTAATCCGATGGCCACATCCGTCTGAAACGGCTCGACTGTGACCTGTCCCTCCACTTTCATCTTGCCCGATTCGTTCAGAGTCAATTCAACTTCCAGCGGCAGGGGTCCTTTGATCGGAATGGCCACGTCGTGGGTTTTGACCGACAGCCCTGTCACATCTGCGCGCATTGGCAGCCCGAGCGAACGATCTTCAAAATGAACGGTATGATTCGTGACACGCATGTCTTTGAGCGAGACCGACCAGGGTTGCTTGCCGGCGGCCGGCGTTGGGGCCGCTTTTGTCGGTGGGGAAACAGGCTGCGGAACGTTGGATTCGGCTTTGACCGGAACAAAAAGGGTTTGAAGATTGAGTGAGCCATCAGAATTTCTCCAGGCGCGGGCCGTGGTGTCGGCAATGCTAAACCTCGCAATCGAGACGGTCCGTTGGCGAAGATCAAATTGAATCCCGTGTATATCGAGCGTCGGCACGGTGATTACCGGCTCCGGCTCTCCCTTTTCAGCCAAGCTGATATCGGCCAAATGCAGCGACGTGTTGGATACCTCCAGGTTAATCGGAGTACCAGCTGCATCAAATCTGTACTCCCCCCTTGCCTGGATCGTTCCGGATGGAATCTCAAAATTGAACTGGTCCTGGATATACTGAAACAGTGTCGAAAGCTTCACGCCTGAGAGGGCGAGTTTCCCCTCCGAACGGATCGGCTCCAACGAGATTGTTCCTTCCCAAGCCAAGGTCTCACCCTTCCCCAACTCAGCCGTAAAGGCGTAGGTGTTGTCGCCTCCCGGCTTCGTATAAAAGTTCTTTAGCACGATACCGATCGGGACAATATCGATAGAAATCGGCTTTGGCTTCGATTCGTCGCGAAATTCCACGATGCCCTGAGCGATCTCAAAATGGGCGATCTGCACGGCGGGAATTTCGCCCTTCGGCTTGTTGAGATCACTCGCCGGTGACGACGCAACCGATTCGTCCGGCGGAACCAGATCGGTCAAGTTCACATGACCGTCTTTCGCCACCTTCACCGATACGAACGGCATCGTGAACCGAATGGTATCAAAGACGTAGGCCCGCCTGATGACCGATACCGCTTGGAGGTTGATGAAAAACTCCTCGAAACCGATCAACGGAGTGCCATCCTTTTCCTGGATCTCAAACCCGGTCAGCCGCAAGGCCAGGACAAACGGGTTGAATTCGACTTCCTTCACTACCACCGGCCGTTTGAGCTGTTCCGAGACAGCTGGCAACAGATGCGCCTTGATGACATAGGGAATGAGGAAGAATCCGACGAGCGTATAAAGAATCAGGCAGGCGAGTGCTGTGACGGCAAGGGGGAGAGGGCGGAAGAGCTTACGCATGCCTAAAGCCGTATGGTGCGCCCGGCTGGAATCGAACCACCGACCCTCAGCTTAGAAGATCGTCCCCGCCAAGCATAAAGTAATAAGTTCGTAGCGTTAGGGATGCAGGAAAGGCAGAATGTGACCGATCTGCCCCGCCCCACGCACGACCCGCGCACTATACTTTCACAGCACGTGGCCCTCAAGCCTACTTAAGTAGTGTGCACAAGAAGAAACTTCGCCAGCGCGCCCTCGACCCGACAGGATCGCTCTCGTGCGCCAAACGGCGGTCGAGCTGAGCACCCCCCTTCACCGCGAACAGGCTCCCTACGCTGTCGCGTACCTTCTCGGCCATCTTGTTGGACTCTTCCACCCGCTCAAGCCGCGATTGGACAAGGTAAGTGATTGATTTGCGGATCAAGCTTAGTTCTCCAGCGGGGCGTTATTCTTGCTCATCTCCCCATCGGCCATAATTTGTCTCCTGGACCGGCGAAATGAGCGGGAGGATTAAGCATGGAACAACTGAAGTCTGCACTCGACCACTATGAGCGCGGTCGTGTGCTCAAGCAATCCAAAATGTTCGACCAGGCGATCGAAGAATTCCAACAAGCGGTCACTGACCCGCAGTATGCCGGGAAGGCCCATGTGCAGAAGGCCCTGTGCTTGAAGGCCACCGAGCGCTACGAAGAAGCCGCTGCGGCATTCCGCCACGCCCTGGAATTGGCCACGTTCTCTTCACAAGAAACAACTCACATTCTGTATCTCCTTGGACAGACGTTGGAGTCACTCGGCCGGTATGCGGAAGCGCTGGAGGCCTATGGCTGGGCCAGAAAAGAGGACCCCGGATTCCAAGACGTGGCGCACCGGATTAAATATCTGCTCTCAGGTCGACGCGGCCCATTTCCCCAACATCGACCAGCCTACCAGGCCATGGTCGGAAACCTGTTCAGACTTGGGCGGCAACTTACGCCTCATGTGGTGGGTCTGTTGGAACAGGCCTGGAAATCCTTCGGCCAATATGCGGACAGGCTGGGGTCCACTCGATGGGGCCGAAGACAAAGTCCCAGTTTCCGAGACGTCACCCACCAGAGTGGACATCAGGAGTTCACATCGACGCGATGCAGTCAGCCGGCGCCAAGGGACCGCAGGAGAGAGAAACGTCAACATGTCCGCGTGGCCGTACGAATGCACAGTCATTTTTCAACGAAGGGTCGGCTCGTGGCCGGGGACGGAGAGCTGCAGGACCTCTCCCCCGGGGGCTGTCGCCTCACAAGTCCCGTGGCCGTCCCAGTGGGAGAGGAGTTGGAGTGTTGTATCTTCTCGCAGGATGCCGTCAACCCCTTCATCATCGAAGGCGCAACGGTGCGCTGGACCCGCTCTCAGGAATTCGGCCTTGCCTTCACCAAGGTACGTCCGGGCGTGCAGCGGCAGATCGCGCAGCTGTGCGGAATACGGACACCGCTCGGGGTCAAAGTTTAGGACAGGTCTCAGCGTTCGGCCTAGGTATCGCCGCTGGCTTCTGAGTCATGGGAAGAAACAGCTTGGTCAGGTTGCTGAAAGACTTGGTGCGCCCGGCTGGAATCGAACCAGCGACCCTCAGCTTAGAAGCCTCTATTGAAATTCATAAGGCGGACAGCGATACAGAAGGATAGTTGTGCCAATAGACTGTACCTAACAAGCGTTTAAATACGATCCTGTAGCTACCGTTTGTGATTCTGGGACACTGGTGACCATGACCAAAACCGTGACCGAACCGTAACCATAACCGTAACCGAAAATCCTCCGCTTTTGTGGACCGTAATCCATTGCGACGGCCTCGGCCTGCAGATCCGTAGAGCTCAAAAAGGGGCCTGAGAATAAGTGAGATTAATGATGAACTATGAGCCAAAGCAATTGGATAATATTACTATTTTAGACGTCACTATGACGATTGATGAAGATTGTCTCCAACTGGTAATTCGAACCAAAACTCGAACCGAGCCTTAACCAAAACCACAACCGGAAGCTAATATAATTTTCGTAGTGCATTTTGTTGATCTCGCCAGTCATTCCCAAGTGGTTCCTCTTTGCTTCACCTCTGGCGGAATCGAAAGTCCAATCTTGATCTCTTTGCAAGGCAGGAGAGGGAGGCTATAATACTAATTATGGAATCCACAAAATACATCTACTGGCAGGACAATGACCAGTGGCTTGGCTATCTTCAGGACTATCCTGACTACTGGACGCAGGGTGAGTCCCTCGAGGACCTAGAGGCTAATCTTCGCGATCTCTTCCGCGATCTCACCAGTGGCGAAATACCGGGTGTGCGCAGGTTGGCTGAGCTAACCCTGCGGTGAAGCGCAAAGACCTTATTCGGCAGCTTGAAACAAGTGGTTGTGTCCTTGTTCGCCACGGTGGCAAGCACGATTGGTATCATAATCCTGTCACGAAAGTGTCGCAGCCCATACCTCGACACACCGAAATCAATGAGCATCTCGCAAAGCGCA